>DASRFK010000107.1:0-2192 GCA_035651635.1 Verrucomicrobiia bacterium
CGAAATTCGGTTTGAGTACCCGCCGAGGTGAGTGCGGCTTGGATCGCAGTTTGGAATTACGCGGCGAGGCCAAACAGTTCAGCGATAAAGGCTGCTTGTGCGACCGCGTCGTCCTTTGCTACCCATCTCACGCGTCCCTTCGGAAAGCGACTGAAACCTGCCGCCTCCCTCGTGGATGATCTCCATGGTGAATCTGCTCAATCGACTCGCCGACTTGGCGCCGACGACGAATAAGGGGCAGACTGATGGCCACCGATTGCATGCCGCAGGCCGGGGCCGAACTCATGGGCAATGGCGTGTACTTAAATCTCCAGGCTTCGGACTGCGGCCTGATAGGCATTCGCCACTGCCTGCAGAGACAGGTGCTGATAAAACTTTCAGGCTCTTCTTGCTGGCGTGTCCCGAAATGAGCTGGATCTGGGAGTCGGACAGCCCTCGCGCCGTCAGGTAGGTGAGCATTTGGTGCCGGAAAAGATGCGGATGCACGTGCTGCGGAATAGCCGCACGGCGTCGGTATTCCTGGATGATTTGCTGTATGCGCCGCGGCGTGAATGGGCCAAAGCGGCGGGTTTCGAAAAGGTAGTGGTTCTTCGGGTTGGCGCGCAGGTGGCTCTTGAGAACAAGGCGGAAGCCGCCGGGAAATAGAATGTAGCGATCTTTGCTCCCCTTGCCCTGGTCGATGAAGATTTTGCACGCATCCAAATCGATGTCGTTGACCTCGATGCGCACGAGTTCGCTCACGCGGACGGCCGTGTAGAACAGAAGCTTCAGCATGATCTCATGCTGAACGTCGCCACAGTCTTGAATGATCTGAAAGAACCGTTTTAGGTCGACTTCGCTCAACAACCGCGGCAGCCGGCGGTCCCGCTTGGGTTTGCGCAGCCCCAATTTCCGCCGCGCCTGCTGGCAAACGTAAAGGAAGTCGTCATAATTGAATCGCTGCTTCTGGGCCATCCGGACAAATTGGGCAACCGCGGCCGATTTCGCCTTTTCGTCCGGCGATACGAAATCAGGGCGCTTTGGGCGATCTTTTCTCATGGCGAACGCCCCGCGGGCGGTTTCTACTTCGCCTTTCGGCTGTTCTACGAAATCGAGAATACCACCCCTAACACTACCAGGAGCGATTTTCGCCCTAAGTCGAGTGGCTATGTCCCAATTTTGTGCTTATCCTGTTCGTACCCCGGGATTGGGCAGGCGAGGGAGAGTTAGCCGAAAGCGGTTGACTTCCAGGTTGCAGATGTTATACTAATGTATAACATAACGGAGGAGCCATGCACACAGTTAATTTGCGCAAGGTTGGAGGTTCGGTCATGTTGGCCGTTCCGCCCGCACTGCTAGATCTTCTACACCTTGGCCCGGGGACAAGGGTGGGGATCGCGGTCGAGAGCGGCCGCCTTGTGGTCGAGCCGCAGCAGCGCCGTCGCTATACTCTCGACGAGTTGCTTGCGGAATGTCACCCGAAGGGGAGACGCGCCAGGGAAGAACAGAGCTGGCTAGACAGCAAACCTACCGGCGGCGAGCTCATTTAATGAAACGCGGCGAAATCTGGCTCGTAAGCCTTGATCCGACCTCGGGCCACGAGCAAAAAGGCCGGCGTCCCGTGCTTATCGTGTCGCCCGAAGCCTTCAACAGGGCAACTAAAGTCCCGGTGGTTCTACCCATCACGACAGGCGGGAATTTCGCACGGACAGCAGGGTTTGCCGTGCCGTTGACCGGGGCAGGAACCCAAACGACGGGTGTTGTCAGGTGCGATCAGCCGCGTGCGCTCGATCTCGCTGCACGGAGCGGCAAGAAACTGGAAAACGTGCCGGACGTCATCGTGGATGAAGTGCTGGCGAGGCTCGCACCGATTTTCGAATAACAGGAGCTCGGCCGTTATCGCCTCAGTCGCGCGAAGGGGCTGGAATTGATTAGACTCGATCTTTATGTGTGATCCACGCCTCGCGCAGAGCGATCCTCAAATTCACCACTAGAGAGGCGATTCGGAGATCACTCCGCCTATGCTTGCCTCCGGTGTAATGCATGGATAGGGAGCGATATTGGTTCACTGGATCCGCAAACCGGTTCCGTTGCGAAATTTGAAGAGGAGATCTGGTAGGGTAAGAGGTCCATGCCAATCACCTCGACGAATCCGTTTAAAGGGCGCCATTTCCCCGGCGAGGTGATCCTGCTGTGCGTGCGCTGGTATCTGC
>DASRFK010000108.1:0-4157 GCA_035651635.1 Verrucomicrobiia bacterium
CGCTGCGATGTCCCCGCCCGCGTTTAGCGGGCGGAACGAATGCGAGAGGAGTTACGTTCACATCCAACGTTGCGCCGCTAACGCGGCGCGGACGGCGCAGCGCGCCATCCCTACCGCCAGAATTAGATGCGTTTGCCCTGGACGCGCATTCCAACCGCCTGGACAATATCGTGCCCATTCATTAACACCGCCGCTTTAGCGCGGCATATTGGGCTGCATCTCCATTGAAACCGTTTTAAGCGGTTTCAATCTTCGCCGGCATTCCACACAAGGCTGAAGCCAGGCGTTAATGAGGCTTGGTGACAATTTGCGCAAATTCGTCTCGCGGCCAATTTGCGGCCGATTTCAGATCCAGCCCCGGCGTGCCAGCTGCATTTTGATTACCTGCGTCAGGCCGACGTAGCAGATCAAGGTGACGAGCAGGATCGCCCAGTAGAGCGGAGGCAAAGGGACAAAGCCGAGCGTCGAGGCTAAAGGCGAATAAGGCAGCCAGGCTCCCACGATCATAATCAGGATGGTGGTCAACGTCAGTTGCCAGCTGGCTCGCGATTGAATGAACGGCAACAGGCTGGTGCGAATCACATGGATGATTAGAGTTTGAGTCATGAGCGACTCCACAAACCAGCCGGTGTGGAACAAGGCGGCGGCATAAGAGTTATCTGGCGTGGCATTAGCAAACCGGTGCGCCAGTTCGGGCGGTGGCGCCAAATTCAGATCGCGGCATTTGAACACAAACCACATCACCGCGTAGGTCGTATAGTCGAAAATCGAACTGATCGGCCCGATAAACCAAATGAACTTGGCAATCTCACCCATGTTCCAAGGCCGCGGCTTGGTGATCATGGTCGGGCCGACATTATCGGTGGGGATGGGCACCTGTGAGAAATCGTAGAGCAGGTTATTGGACAGCACTTGGATGGGGGCCATCGGAACGTACGGCAGCCAGGCACTGGCGCCGATTACGCTGAACATGTTGCCGAAGTTGGAACTGGCGCCCATCCGGATATACTTCAGAATATTGACGAACACCTTGCGGCCTTCGAGCACGCCCTCTTCCAGCACCATCAGGTTCTTTTCCAGCAGGATCACGTCGGCCGATTCCTTGGCAATGTCGACCGCGTTATCCACCGAAATGCCAACGTCGGCGGCGCGCAGCGCGGGGGCGTCATTGATGCCATCGCCCATGAATCCCAAAACGTGTCCTCGGCGTTGCAGCGCTTTGACGATTCGCTGCTTATGCGCCGGGGAAAGCCGGGCGAAGACATCCGTGGTCTCCACCGCCTCGGCCAATTGTGGGTCCGACATGGCCTCGACCTGGCTGCCCAGAATAATCTTTTGAGCGTTGATGCCAACCTCGGTGCAGACCTTGCGCGTCACCAGGTCATTGTCGCCGGTCAGGACCTTGACGGTGATCCCGTGTTGCCGCAGGACCGTGATGGCCGTGGCCGCGGTTTCTTTCGGCGGATCCAGGAAAGCCAGGTAGCCGGTTAAGACCAATTGCGATTCATCCGCCTTGGAGTAGGCCGCCTGTTTTTCCACCTTTCTCGTCGCCACCGCCAGGACCCGAAATCCATCCTCACTCAAGTCGTTGACCTGCTCGATCAAATCGCCCACCAGGATCGGCTCCATCGGGAAAACTTCGCCGTCGCTTTCAAAATGCGTGCATTTGGCGAACACCGCTTCCGGGGCGCCCTTGGTCAGGAGTTCGCGCTTTCCGTCCGGACCCTCGACCACGACGGACATCATGCGGCGGGTAAAATCAAAGGGGATCTCGTCAACCTTGCTGTACTTTTCGAGGGCGAGTTTGCCATGCAGTTCCTGGTGATGGAGCACCGCCCGGTCGAGGATGTTTTTGAGGCCGGTTTGAAAATGGCTGATGAGATACGCGTCCTGCAAGACCGTTTGGCTTTCGCTTTTAAAAACGTCGCAATAGATCTCCAGGATCACATGATCCATTGTGAGCGTCCCTGTCTTGTCGGTACAGAGCACGTCCATGGCGCCGAAGTTCTGAATCGAGTTGAGCCGCTTGACGATCACTTTTTTGCGGGACATGGCCAGCGCGCCCTTGGACAGACACACCGAAACAATCATCGGCAGCATTTCCGGCGTGAGCCCAACCGCCACCGCCAGCGAGAAGAAGAACGCCTCTTTCCAATCGTGCTTGGTCAGTCCGTTGATCAGAAACACGAGCGGCACCATGACCAGCATGAAACGGATCATCAGCCAGGTGAATTGCTTCACGCCGCGGTCGAAAGCGGTCTCGACCGGCTGCCCGGCGAGGGAGCGCGCCATTTTCCCAAAGTACGTTTGGCCAGCCGTAGCCACGATGACGGCTACCGCCGAGCCGCTCTCCACGCTGGTGCCCAGGAAACAAATATTGGTGTGTTCGATGGGAGAAACGTTTGGGCGCAGGTCGCGCGCTTCGGTTTTCTCGACCGGCATCGACTCCCCCGTTAAGGTCGCCTGGATCACGAATAGGTCCTTTACCGAGAGCAAGCGCACGTCGCCCGGGATCATATCGCCGGCCGAGAGCCTGATAATGTCACCCGGCACCAATTGTTGGAGCGGGATCTCGCGGGGCTGGCCGTCGCGCACGACGGTGGCCGTGACGCTGATCATGGCTTTGAGCTTGGCGGCGGCGGTGTCGGCCCGGGTTTCCTGCACGAATCGCAGGGAGAGCCCCAGCACCACCATCAGCATCATCACCGAGCCGGCGCGGAAATCACCGGTGGCAAAGGACAGAACCGCCAGCACCGTCAACAAGATCACCAAAGGATTGCGGCCGGCGAGATAGAGCCGCTGCAGCCAACCCTCGTGTTTCTGGGGCCCCACTTCGTTTGGTCCATACTCCTCCAGGCGTCGTGCGGCCTCTTCTTCGCTCAAACCGTTCACCGAAGTCCCCAGAGCCTGGAGAACCTCCGTCGCGTCTTTCAGCGCGGCTTCATGGGCCGGATCGCCAGAACGTGGACTGGCCGTCGTTGCGGGGCTCGTCATATATCGGGGCCGGGTGATTGAGTCCCTGAACTGTAGAGCGTCTCGATGGTTGGTCAAGTTCCGCCGAGCATCCGTCGTGGGACTCGATCCCACTCGGCTTCAACCAAGCGGGCCGACATTTCGGCTGCGGACAGCCTAGAGCGTGTTTTAAAAATACCGTCTTGGGCGCGGGCGTATGGGTTCGGAGTCCCGCCTTTAGGCGCCTTTAGCCGGCCCGGCGCCAAAACCGCCTAAAGGCGGGACTCCAAACCGAATTCTAAAACACGCTCTTAGTCCAACGATGGTGCCAGGTGGTGGGACTCTAACCCACATGACTTTTTATGGTCCCAGGATTTTAAGTCCTGTGCGTCTGCCCATTTCGCCACACGGCCTTCGGATTGACCGCTTTGCGCCGAAGGGTTTGGATGGGTTATAATGGCAATGTGACAACGGCCGAAATAATCGACGAAATCAAGCGGTTGCCCAAGGAGGAGCAGACGCGGGTAATCGAGTTCGCTCGGCAGCTCGCAGAAAGCCGCCGACTTACGCCGGAAGAGCTTGGCCAACTCGCCAAGCGAATGACGGAAGCCAAAGATCCGGCAGAGGCCGACCGTTTGCAGGCCGAGATCCAGCGCGGATTCTATGGCGGTGCGTAATGCCGAGAATCCGCCGTTCCTCAACCGGTACTGGCGCATTTGTTACTGAGGATGCGGCAGCGCCGGGTTTCATCGGAACAAATTTTCCTGCTCGCTCGTTGGCACCTAACCCGAAGTTCCCGAAGGCAAATGGTTCAAAGGGTTTGCTGGTTTCGTTGTCTGTGGACAGGGAGAGCTACTCAAGACGTTTTTGCTTCCTGGCCAAGTGGTCGACGGACAGGAGGTTTATTAACACCGACCACGTTGGTGCCGGTGGTGGGACTCGAACCCACACGACTTTTTATGGTCCCAGGATTTTAAGTCCTGTGCGTCTGCCATTTCGCCACACCGGCGGGAGGGGTTCAGTGTCGCAGATGGCCCTGACGTTCGCAAGTGGACGGGCTGGGCAGGGTGGACGAGATAAAAGTGGGTTTTGGCATTTCTCCTTGTTTTTGACCCTGTTATTGTAGTATGTATACTACAATATGAAAAAGAGCTCTCCCGATTACCCAAACCTCGAACAACAGCGACAGGGGCTTTTGCGCCAAC
>DASRFK010000109.1:0-5120 GCA_035651635.1 Verrucomicrobiia bacterium
GTTGGCGCAAAAGCCCCTGTCGCTGTTGTTCGAGGTTTGGGTAATCGGGAGAGCTCTTTTTCATATTGTAGTATACATACTACAATAACAGGGTCAAAAACAAGGAGAAATGCCAAAACCCACTTTTATCTCGTCCACCCCGCCGGCACTCGTCGCTTGTCACTACTCGCCGCGAACTGGTAATCTGGCCGAATGGCGCGAAAAGCACCCAATACTTCCGACTCCGCGCACGGCCTGAATGACGTTCTTGGCCTGGCCCTGATGGGTTTTGCTGTTTTGTTGTTGGCAGCACTCCTTTCATACGATCGCCATGACGTGGCCGGCAATGTTTTGCCGACCAATCCCTCGGTCCGCAATTGGGTCGGCCCGTTTGGAGCGAAGATGGCCTATTATTGGCTGGGAGCGGTCGGAGCCACGGCGTACGAGGCCCCGGCATTGCTGCTGCTGGTTGGGTTGGGCTGTTTTTTTTCGCCGTTCTCCTATCTTCGACGCCGGTGGCCCTGGACTCTCGTGCTATTCATGTGCTGCATGTGTCTGATGGATCTGTACCAGCCCTATTTCACCCGCCTGACGACCAATCTCAATTGTCCCGCCGGCGGCGTCATCGGCCAAACGCTCAATTATCATTTGTTTGGCTATTTTGGCACGGTGGGCGGATCGATCATCTTCCTGATGTTCAGCTTTATCAGCGTTTTATACCTGACGAACTTCCGGCTGGGTGATTGGCTCAACCACGTATGGGCAGCGCGAACCGCTGCGAAGAGCGAGAAAGAAGAGACCTTGGAACGGCGCGCGAAGGATTTGGAAAAGCGCAAAAAGGAGCTCGAAGAAGAAGTCGCCCGCTCGGGGATAGGAGCTGACCTCAAGCCGGTGCCCGAACCGACCGTTCGGGACCTGAGTATTCCGCAAGCAAAAGCGAAGGCGCGGAAAGTGCCTGAACCCTCGAAAGAGCCTGAAGCACCTCAGGAAGGCGAGGTGATCTCCGCGCGCGAGATCGCCGCCGCCACGACCGACCAGGTCCTGGGCAAAACCAATTCGGCAGCCGCCGCCTCCGAGCCCAAGCGGCCCGAGCCGAAATCGGCAGTCCCCGAGCAGGTTTCTGCGCGAGATGGTGAAGAATCAACTAAACCACCACAGCCGATCATAATCGACGCGAGCGGCGCGCCACCGGCACCGTCCGCGGTCAAGCCCAAATCCTCCGCGAAAAAGCCCAAACCCATCACTGTCGCCTCGACTCCATTAATTGGAAATTATCAATTACCTTCGATCGATTTCCTGCAGCACCCGGACGCGACGTTGAAGCCCACGGAATCCAAGGAAGAGCTGATGGCCAACGCGCGGCTGATGCAGCAAACCCTGGCTCAATTCGATATCGAGGTTTCCCTGGGCGACATCACCAAAGGGCCGACCATTACGCGATACGAGCTGCATCCTGCTCCCGGTGTGAAGCTCGAAAAGATTACGGCGCTTAACAACAATATTGCGGCCGCCTTGAAGGCCGAGCGCATCCACATCCTGGCGCCGGTGCCCGGCAAGAGCTCGGTCGGAGTTGAGGTGCCCAACGCAATCAAAACAAAAGTCATTATGCGCGACCTCCTCGAATCTGAGGAATGGCGCAGCACAAAAGCCAGAATCCCGCTTGCCCTGGGCAAGGACGTTTACGGAAATCCGATTGTGGCGGACCTGTCGGAAATGCCGCATTTGATGATTGCGGGGAGCACCGGGTCGGGCAAGTCGGTGTGCATCAACGCCATTATTTCTTCGCTGCTGTACCGGTTTTCGCCGGACCAACTCCGGTTTGTGATGATCGACCCTAAGGTGGTCGAACTGCAGCAGTACAACATGCTGCCGCACCTGGTCGTGCCGGTCGTGACCGATCCCAAGAAAGTCATCCTCGCTCTACGCTGGGTGGTGAATGAGATGGAAAAACGCTACCAGATCTTTGCTCGGGTGGGCGTGCGCAACATTGGTTCCTTCAACGCCCGGCCCAAGAACAAACCCTTGCCGCCCAGAGAACCCGAACTGCCGCTCATGGCGAAAAAAGAAAAAGTCGAGCCGGGCGCCGACGGCTTCGCTGTCGAAGTGGACGAGGAGATCGTGGTCCCTCGCGAAGAAGACATCGTCATCCCCGAGAAGCTCAGCTATATCGTGGTCATTATTGACGAACTGGCCGACCTGATGCTGGTCGCGCCGGCTGATGTCGAAATGGCCATCGCGCGCATTACGCAGATGGCTCGGGCAGCGGGGATCCATTGTATCGTTGCGACGCAGCGGCCCAGCGTGGACGTCATTACCGGCGTCATTAAGGCGAACATCCCGGCACGCATTGCCTTCCAGGTCGCCGCCAAGGTGGATTCTCGCACCATTCTCGATGCGATGGGCGCCGACAAATTGTTAGGCAAAGGCGATATGCTTTACCTGCCGCCGGGCTCGGCCAAACTGATTCGCGCCCAGGGCGCATTGATTACCGATCAGGAAATCCAAAGCATCGTCGATTTCATCGCCCGCCAGGGCAAACCCAGCTACGAGATGGAAATTCATCAGCAGCTCTCCAAGCCGAGCAGCAGCCTCGAGGAGGCAAGCGGCATCGATGAAGATGAAGAGATCATCCAGCAATGCATTGAGGTCATTCGCAGCGAGCAAAAAGCCAGCGTCTCCTTGCTGCAAAGGCGCCTGCGCCTCGGCTACGGCCGTGCCGCGCGGATTATGGACGAATTGGAGAATCGCGGAATTGTCGGCCCGAGCAAAGGCGCTGAGCCGCGCGACATTCTGATCGACCTCGACGGCACCGGCGCCGACGGCGCTCCGGCACAAGGCAAGTAGATCTGCGGATTGAGGAAGTTTGGATCCGGGTCATTGTCGACCGCGCTTACGCCGCACAACGAAGAAACCACTTGTCCGCAACCTCGTCCGGAAAGACCATGGCTCATGGCTATTGCACGGCTGACATGTTGCGGCGTTTGAACAAGTGCTTATGAAACTGCCGGGTGCCTTGATCGCCGCACTGCTCGCGATTTTCCCACTAGACCGCGCGCTGTTGGCAGAAGGCGCCGGGCAAGCCCACACCGATGCGGCGCGGCGCGCCGCTCAGCCGGCGCCTGCGTTCCTAAAAAGCCAAAATTTCAGGCACTATTTCGACTCATTCGCGGCCACTGACCGGGAGCTTTACCCCGGCTACATTACTAACGGGGCGGCCTGGGATTTCCTCAAGCATGACATCCCATTGTTTGAATGTCCGGACCGTGACTTTGAAAGCATGTACTATTTCCGCTGGTGGACCTATCGCAAGCACATCCAGCGCACTCCCGAGGGGTTCATCATTTCGGAGTTCTTGCCGCCGGTGCCCTGGGCGGGAAAGGATAACTCGATTGATTGCGCGGCCGGCCATCATTTCTATGAAGGCCGGTGGCTGGCCGATCCTCGCTACCTGGACGACTACTCGCTGTTCTGGTTTCGCAAGGGCGGCGAACCGCGACGCTACAGTTTTTGGGCCTCCGACGCCCTCTGGGAGCGCTACCTGGTCACGGGCGATCCGCGCCTGATGAGAGAACTCCTGCCGGATCTGGTCGGCAATTACGAGGCGTGGACAAAAAGCCAACTCGGCGACAACGGCCTGTTTTGGCAGACTGACGATCGCGACGGCATGGAGGTGTCCCTGGGCGGCAGCGGGTACCGGCCAACCATCAACAGTTACCTGTACGGCGATGCGATCGCGATCGCCCGGATCGCCCAACTCGCGGGCCGGCCCGAACTCGCCGACGAATACCGCGCCAAGGCCGCCAGGCTAAAACGACTGGTTCAGGAGAAACTCTGGAACGCGCATGATCAGTTCTTCGAAGTTTTGCCTCGCGATGAAGAGCACCTGGCCGGCGTCCGCGAATTGCTGGGGTTCACGCCCTGGTACTTCAACCTGCCGGATCCGGATAAATCGGCTGCCTGGAGGCAGCTGATGGATCCGCACGGCTTTTATGCCCCGTATGGTCTAACAACGGCCGAGCAACGCAACGCGCGCTTCGCCATCGCCTACAGCGGCCACGAATGCCAATGGAACGGCCCCAGTTGGCCCTACGCAACTTCGGTGACTCTCACGGCGCTGGCCAACCTGCTCAACCATTATCAGCAAAAGTTCGTCAGCCGACGGGACTATTTCGATCTGCTCAGGATCTACACAAAGTCCCAGCACCTCAGGCGCGAGGATGGCAGGGTCGTGCCGTGGATCGACGAGGACTTGGATCCGCACACCGGCATTTGGATTGCACGCACTTTGCTCAAAGAACGCGGCTGGTCGATTCCCGAACGCGGGAAGGACTATAATCATTCGACCTATTGTGATTTGATTATCACTGGCTTGATTGGCTTGCGCCCCAACGCCACCGATATTGTCGAAATCACTCCTCTGGTTCCGGCCGGGCAATGGGATTATTTCTGCCTGGACAACGTGCCTTATCACGGCCACCGGCTGACGATTCTATACGACGAGACCGGCAAGCGATGGAACGTTGGAAAAGGCCTGCGCCTATTTGCGGACGGCAAAGAGATCGCCCGAGCGAAGCACTTGGAGCGACTGAACGGAAAACTGCCAGATTGAAGTGGACACTTCGGGGTTTCCTTCCGTTATGCGCACGGCTTTGCTTTCAAACGGTCTAGGTCGAAAGCGGCCTTCGGCTATATCGCTGCAACAGGGCGCTCGTCAGATAAAGAACGGCCGGCAGTGCCATGGCGCAAACAAACACATTTGGCCCTTTGGGTGCTTTCATTACTGTGAGTACAAACAGACACCAGCCGCTGAGTGAGATGATACCGGCGGGAATGTTCCAGCGCCAGCCGATGAGAATGCCTGCCAAGACGAGAGCCAGGCCAAGGAAACCCAGTTGTATCGACAGCGGCTGGGTGAAAGGATTGGGCATACCTTCGCCGACTGCAATGGCCAAAACGGCAAAGACCAGCAACGTTCCGACGATTCGAGCGGTCCACCGGCAGAGTGTCATCGGACGGTCAAAAGGGACCCCCACGGGTCGAAATGGGGGTCCCTTTTGAAAATTTCAGATTCCCCACCTTAAGGCGCTGAAAGCGCTGGGCGGAATGCTCGTTACCGGGCATATCCGTCGGCGCTATGGCGA
>DASRFK010000110.1:0-11967 GCA_035651635.1 Verrucomicrobiia bacterium
CCCACGCGCGATGCGCCAACCGATCCAGCGTTGGCCGCGCAAAAAGCATCAGAAAAGTTCGACCGAGCCCCTTACCATATCAGTCCTCGAGGCAGCTGATGAATAATTACCGAAAGGCATTAGCCTAAAGGCGGGACTCCATTCGGGGCGACCGCAGACGATGCGAGCCTTATTCAAAGCATCCGTCAAAGTCTGCTTTTTACCGCATCTGTGGTCGCCCCGAATCTGCGGGTCCACTTTCGCCTCTCGCCTGCCGTCACCCCGAATGCCCATGGGTTCACGTCCCACACCATCCAGCTCACGCCGGCGAACCCAATCCCTTGACCGCCCAGCCCTGGCGATATTCTCGGCGGAGGTAATAGTTCGCTGCCGGCAGATCGAATTCCAGGTTGGCCGAATCCCAGTTAAGACTGGTCTGCGGAAATCGCGAAGCCACGCCGCCCAGCAGAACCGCTTCAGTCAGCGGGCCGGCGTACGCGAAGTTTGCGCCGGTCCGGGCTTTGCCGCGGCAGGCATCGATAAACTCGCCCCAATGATCGCCTGATTCCACCTGCGGGTATTTGAAGTCTTTGAACCTTTTATCCGGGTACAGTAACGGCCTTGCCCAATGCGGCAGCACCAGTGCTCCTTGGGTTCCCACAAAGATGGAGCCGGTGTTGGGGCGCTCGTCGCCTTCCAGCAGCGCCGTCACCTCCGAAGGTAACGCCTGCTCGCCGTCGTACCAGCTAACCTTCACATCGCCGGTCGTGAACGACGTGCCCGGGAAGAGGTAATGGATCTTTGAATTCATCGCCCAATTCCACCGATTAGGCGCGGCGCCTTCCGAACGGACCGAGATGGGCGCATGTAACTCAAGCGAATCAAAGACGGGATCAAAGATGTGGCAACCCATATCGCCGAATGTGCCCGTCCCGAAATCCAGCCGTTTGCGCCAATTGGCCGGGTGATAATAGCCCTCGCCGATGAACGGGCGTTTTTCGCACACCCCCAGCCACAAATCCCAGTCGAACCCATACGGCACCGGATCGCGGCGGTCAGGCCGAGGCTCGGGATCGCCCCAGGACTTCGGGCACCAGGAATGGACTTCCTTGACCTTGCCGATGGTGCCGGCCTGGACCAGGAGTTTGGCCATGCGGTAATGGTTGGTGGCGTGAATCTGAATTCCCATTTGGGTTACCAGACCGGACTGGCGGGCGAATTCCGTCAGGCGCCGTACCTCGTATAGGTCATGGGCCATCGGTTTTTGTCCGTACAAATGCTTCCCGAGTTGCATCGCGCTCATGCCCATGATCGCGTGCATGTGGTCGGGGGTTGAAACGTTGACCGAATCGATTCGCTTGTGTTCCTGGTCCAGCATCTCGCGCCAATCCTGATAAATCCGGGCCCTTGGAAATTTCTTCCGCAACTCGACGGTGCGGTTCATGTCCACCTCGGCTACCGCCACGAGGTCGAACTCCTTGAATTTGGCGAATTCGTTCAGGTCGGACCAGGCCATGCCTGAGGCGCCGAAACTGGCGTGGCGCAGCACGCTGTTAGGTGACCGCGCCATCAGGCCACGGGTGAGAAAAGGAGTGGCCAGTGCGGCCGCGCCCAACGTTTTCAGGAATGAACGACGGTCGAGTGAATGATTAGCGGGCATAAGCAACAAAGGCGTGGATGGCAAAAGAAGCGGGTTTGATCAGTTGGAAGCGCGAGCGCGCAAGCATGCGCCAGAACAGAACAAAACCGATCTGGCGAGTCAATGAAAATTCAACGGCGCGCCGCCAGCCGGGCTCGCGTCATGCGCTCGCGCAGCCCGCCTTCGGCCAGAAAAGCGCGTTCCAGAGCCCGCTTCTGCTGGTCAAGCAGGTAATTCGCCTGGTGGATTACGCAGAGGATGATGTTCGCCACGATTTCAGGTGGTCGCGTCTCAATATAGGCCCTATAGGTCTCATAGGACGTATTTGGTCTCCAACCCAAGCGGCGCACAAAGAGCGCTTCCTTGCTGTTCTTTTCCCAGGCAACCGCTCCGCGCACTCGCAAGAAATCTCTGTAGTCCTCCAACAGCTCCTCGAGGCTGGCCCGCGCCACCCCGATCAGCTTTAGCTCGCCTTCCTTCGAAGTTCCCGAGACCTGGCACCCCTCCACAATATTTTGTTTGCCCGAGCGCGCTGCCTGGATCATCTGGTCGCGTGTGCGGTCTCCCCTCTTCACGAAGCGCTCACAAAAGCAAAACGTCGCATCGAACACCACCCGGGCCTTTTCGAACGAGAGCAGATTCTGGTAACCTCCATGGGGCGGAATGAAGCCTTTTGCCATAAAATCGGTCCTATATGACCTATACGACTTATTAATTGTACTATCGAAATAAAATCAATCAAAATAATCCTCCAAAAGGCGAAAAAAAATCCCGGAGCATGGAAACCCATGCTCCGGGATGTGAACTGAAATCCGACCTAAAGGACTACTGGCTCACCCGGAAAAAGGCGCTCGCGCCGCTGACCGGTACGGTGGCCGAACTGGCTCCCGTCGTGTTAGGCACATCCGTCCAGGTCGATGGATTCAAGCTGGAGTTAGTCTGCAGCTTGGACGTCGCACTCCCCTGCCAGCTGAGCTGCACGCTGTTGCCGGTGACAGTGATTCGCAAGCTCGGCCTGGCCGGTGAAAGCGAGACTTGCGCCAGCGACAAGTCCTTGCCTGTCTGTCCGGCGGTGTAGATGGCGGTCACTTCGCTCGGAGTCAGGGAGCGCTGCCAAATGCCCAAATCGTCCATAAGCATATCCAGCGAGGCTCCACTGCCGTGATCTGTATAGTGACCGGTTCCATCTTGACCGATGTTGACCGGCAGCGTTGTGTCGGCGCTGCCCACCGGCTTCCCGGCATCAGGCCCGACACTGGTAACGTTGACGACCTGGCCATCTACATAAATGGTGGCAACAGCGGACCTGATAAAGGTCACAATCAGATTGTGCCAGTTCCCATCTTCAAGTTTCGGCGCCACGCTTGGGCTATCACGACGGCCTGATTGATCGTCTTTCAGGTTCCATTTCGTCCCGCCGCCCTCTGTGGAAATTACCCAACCCGGATTGTTACCGCTGTTCCAATCCTTATTCGAGATGAATGGCTTGTCGTCATTTTGAGAAAGAACCTTAGCCCAGAATGAAACTGAAAAATCATTCGTCCCGAAATGGAGATTAGGACCGGTTCCAAAGGTTACATAATTATTAGTGGCGGGTGCGTCGGCCGGACTGCCTGAGGAAGTGACATGCACTGCCTGGCCGATTAGTCCTGTCTGGAAGGACGGCGTTCCGACTGCGGACCCGTCAGTGCCATTGCCAGAGACGTCTTTGTAGTCCCCATCAAATTTCAAGTGCGCCAACAGACTGTTGCTGATTGATCCCGAGAATACGAAGAGAGTGAAAGGAGCTGAGGCGTTAGTTCCGAATGAGTTGCTCAGCACCAGGACGTAGTTCCCTGCATCTGATAGTTGTACGGGATTTAGGGTCAACGAGGCGCCCGTGCTGCTCGAAACCAGTTGACCGCCGCGGTACCAAAGAGAGGTTAATGGACGACCACCGGTGACGGTCGCGCTCAAAGTGACGGAGGCGCCCAGATAAGCTACCTGGGAAAGCGGCTGACCGCTTATAGCCGGAGTGGTGTTCACCGTCAGATTAGCTGGATCGCTGGAGGTTGTCCCATCCGAATTCTTCACCAGGACCTTGTATTGACCCACGTCGCTGGGGCTAACGCTTTGGATGGTGTAGGACGAGTTTATTGCCCCGGGGATATTGACGCCGCCAAACTGCCATTGATAGGTCAAAGGCGAGTTGCTGGCTGCCACGACCGAGAACGTTACCGGCGTTCCAGCGTCTATACTTTGTGACTCGGGCTGCGTGTTAATAACCGGAGTGTTGATTTCGTAAAGCCCGAGATTGTCAATTCCCCAGAACCAGCTCGAGGTGCCATCGTCTAAGAAGCGGAAACGCACTGTCTTTTGTCCGTCCGCTTGCGCCAATCGAACCACGACGATTTCTTTGCTGCTCATCGTGTCGTCATTTGTGTACCCGGCAATGTATGGAATGAGGTTAGTGGATATCGGGGCTTTCAAATAAATTCCATAATTGGTGTTGTGGGGAGGACAAACAGTGAGGTCGGTGCAACCTGCGGGCCAGGGCGCCCAGTTTCGATTTGGGTCTGGCAAAGAAAAGGTCTGGCCAATGTCAATGACAGGTTTTCCGGCGGCATTATTTGTATAGTAGATGTCGGATTGTTCGCCATTTCCCAAAGTACAGAAGAAGTACCGCACCGGAAGCCAGTTCTTCCCCTGATCGATGGAGTACTCAACCAGGTTCATGTTGTCCTGGTTTTGTTCGTAGAAGCTGTTGAACGCAACAAACACGTTTGTCCGACCGGTGCAATCGATATCGGCGGTATACATTTCCTGGTACTGGCCCCAGCAGCCACTGCAACGCTGATCCGACTCCGCCCACATGAGGTTCCCGCTTATGAAATTGCTCAGACTGAGTAATTGACCATTCAGAACGATCGGCGGCAGATCTCCGCGATCGTGAGGTTCACCGACGGATCCCGATTCCCAACTGAATTCGCGCGTGTTGCTGATCAGGACCCAATCGGCGTAGCTGTCGGACTTCAAATCGTCCAGATTGAACACGCCTGGATCCTCGGTCGCGGTCCAGGTCTGGTTGGTCACCGTCCAGCCCGCTGGCAAAGGAGTCGGGCCGCCGTTGTTTTCTGACAACTCGTCGAATGTCTCCAGGTAAAACGGAGCTGGCAAAGTGACGTTTTGATAGTTAATCACGGTAAACGAGAATGTGTTAGTTGCATTACCGGCTACACTGTCGGTCCATACGACGCTGAGATTATGTTTTGATTGCGGATCCAAAATATTCGTGACCGAGGCTGTAATTTGGAAGGTGGGTGGCGTGGCGGCAACCGAAGCTGGGAGCAATGCTCCATCCAAGAGAAGCTTAATCGAGGAGGAATTCACGGTCGTGTCTCCCTGATTCAGCACAACACTGATGCTCGGGGAAGGCGAAACTCCAGTATCTCCGGCACCGGGCGTGCTCGATTGAATAAAAGCAGGCACCGGCGGGATAGTTTGCGGGATCTTGGAGGCCGAAGGGCCGCCCAGAGCGAGCATTTGGCCCGGGTTCAGCGCCACGTCCCGAATTTGAATGCTGCTGACATACCCCGGAGCCGCATTGGTATCGGTGGTCCCAAGGATTAGTACCGTTGAACCGGGCGGCAGCCCAAACCGCCCATCCTTCCCGGACTGAGTCCCGGTGACGGTGGTGCTGGCTACCTTAGCGCCATTGACGTATAGAGTAACCAGATTCTGGTCCTGCTGCACCACGATGCCGATCCGGTACCAGGTGTTGGGGGCAATCGTACCTCCGAACGGCCCTCCCGGTGTGGTTCCCACCCCATTGCTGCTATCCACGACGATGTCCGGCCCTTCAAAGAAGAGATTACCGTCCGTATCGATCAGAGGACGCAGCTGCGAGTTGGATGCCTGAGGATAAAGCAAATCGAAGATGAGAGTATAATCGTTAACCAAACCCCCTCCGCCGTTCCCACTTGGAGGAGCGGTCATAAGGTATCCCGCTCCGTTGGTCGCCGCCGGGAACTTCATCACCGGCACCGCGGTTCCATTGATGCCCGGAATCCCAAAACTTGTCGTCGAACCGAACGCGGTGCCCAATTGGGTCGGGCCCCCGCTTCCATCCGCGTATTGCAGATCGGCACCGATGGTGGCGGTGAGATCGGCGTTGGTGAAATTCCATTGGCCGGTGGGCTGAGCCGCCAGCCTGCCGGCGACGAGCAATGCAGTCAAGATGACCCAGTTGCGCATGCTGGGCTTGTTAAAACGCTGAAACGACTTCGTTATTTGCATGGTTTGTGATTGGTTGGAGGTTTGTGTAGGTGGGGGTGTTATTTGGTAGCGTGATACGATTGCAGAGCCTGGGCGGCGTTCTGGTCGCCTTGGCTTTGGGCCTCTTGCAAGGCATTATTGAGCGTGATCAGGCCGGCGCCCGCGACATTGGCTTGCTCGCGGTTGAGACCAGGGATCGCGGATACGGCTTGCAGCGCCATGAACGCTTTCGCGTAATCCTTTTCCCGCAGCGCCGCCTGGAGTTCGTTGACCTTTTCGGTTGCCTCGGGTTTGGCCCTGCTAAAGGCTTTTTCGATTGCGGAAGGCAGTTGTTCAAGTGTCAAAGGGGGTGGAGGCGCGTCGGCTTTGCGGCAACCACAAAAACAGAGCAAAAGAAAGATTGACAGCAAAACTCGTTGCGCTGATGGACGAATCAACACGGCACCGGAGACCGATCCAGACGAATTCATGAGACTTGTATTACAGTGAAAGACAGCCCGAAGGTTCAGTTGGGAACGGGATTGAGAGGGGCAACACCAGTGTAATGGCGATAATCAATTCCGACTTTAAATCCGGTGAACTTGATCTTCGAGACATGGCCATCCACCCAGATGGTTTGGTTCTGGTAGTTATGCCGGTACCACTCACGATCAAAATGATAGCCACCGTAAAGGGATGAAAGGCCTCCATAGCTCTGCGGAGCGGACGAGCCGATCCATTGGCTCAGGATCGAAGCTGAGCCAGGGAAAAGGCCAAGGGTGTCGTCCGCGCCCTCCGACAATTGTTCCGCCGCGTCTTGACAGAAGATTGTTTTGGATGGGATCGCATAGAAACTCGTCTTTTTTATGGCAGGCTCGCTCGGGTCGAAGGTGGAGGCGAAGAGTAAATACTGGCACATCCCGTAAGTGGAGTTCTGCCAGAAGTCGCTGGGGTAATATCTGCCCGTGTCGTGCCATTCATCCGGATGGACACAATCGGGACAGTGGAAGAGCTTTTGGGATTTTGCAAAATAATCCATGTATCCGAGCGCCCAGTAGGCGTACCCATCGGTTGGCTGGAGCAGCACCAGACTGCGCGGATTGGGTGTCCATTGTCCGTCATTTGGGAGGTAGGGGTTGCCGTTGCCGTCTTTCAGGTAAAAGAAGCTATCCTTATTGTCAGTGGCATACTGGAGAGAGGCGAGGCCAATCTGCTTGAGATTGTTCACGCATTGAGTCGCCTTGGCGGCTTCCTTGGCTCGGGAAAGCGCGGGCAGGATCATCGAGGCGAGGATCGCAATAATCGCGATCACCACCAGCAACTCGATCAGCGTGAAACCGCGGCAAGGCGCTCTGTGCGGCGCAACCGCCTTATCCGCGACGTGCCGGATGCCCCGCCGCGACTTGTTTTCACGCTCGAAACCGTTTGTAACAATCATATTCGGACAGACTTGGTGCTAAGTTCTCAGGTTCTGCTTTGGTGTCACGTGACGTTCTGGTGACCAATGTTACGAGGTCATGGCAGTCCACCCCGGGGCGCCAATTGGCTCGACCGGATGGTTAAGTTCGACAAGAATTCTTTGCACAATGCCGTGCCAGCTTGTAGAAAATGCGGCGACGAGGCGCAGCTTCAGACTGGGTCTGCATTTTTCTGATGCGACAATTCAAATGAGCGACAAAACAAAATTAATTAGGAACCTGACGATTATCGGAGTGTGTTTGCTTCTGGGTGCATTCGGCCTAATCATTAAATGGCCCCGCCACCAAACTACGGCCGAAGCGCCGAAGCTATCGGCCGGTGAGTTGTCCGCCCTGATCGCCAAAGCAGAACAAAACGATGCCTCGGCTCAAACCGCTCTGGGCTCCGCTTATGCCCTGGGCAACGGCGTAAAGCAAGATTATCGGCAAGCCGCCACCTGGTACCAGCGAGCCGCTGCACAGGGAAGCACCGTGGCCCAAAACGCTCTGGGCGAACTTTCCGAGGCAGGACAAGGTGTTCCGCAAGACAACGCCCAGGCCGCAAACTGGTACCGCCGCGCCGCCGAGCACGGACTCGCCACAGCACAATACAACCTCGCTGCGCTTTATGCCGTAGGTAGAGGCGTGACCCTGGACAATCGCGAGGCGCTCAAGTGGTATCTTCAAGCGGCGAACCAGGGTGATTCGCTGGCCCAATATAATGTCGGAATGCGTTACTCTGAAGGCCACGGTGTCGCACCCGACCTGGCAGTCGCGTACCAATGGCTCAGCCTGTCCGCTGCTCAAGGCTTGCCCGACGCTTCTCAAGCTCTGGCGGCTCTTAAAAGCAGAATGTCAAGCGAGCAGCTTTCCCGCGGTCGCGAACTTCTCAGGAGTTTCAAGCCGCAGACCATGAGCGCTGCCTCGCACTAACCTACGCTGAAGCTTCGCCGGAAGGCTTCGATTTCGAAGGGCCGTCTCTCAAAGAACAAAACTCGGGTTGGCCAAGCTCAAGTCGGGCTGATGAACTAGATTGGACACTAAAATAATAGATGTCAAGCCTTGTCTTACTTTTTCTCGCGATCCGCGGCTTTCCGCGACGTGAGCTTACCGTAACTCTGTGGTTCCACAGTATTGCGCTCGGCAAGTGACGCAAGCGTCGCGCGAATGCCTTGGACCAATTGCTCAATATCGGCCGGGAACAAGCGGCCGATTGTGCCAATGCGAAACGTGTCTATTTGGGTGAGCTTGCCCGGGTAAATAATAAATCCGCGCTCGCTCAGGCCGCGGTAAAACGCTTCAAACGAGAATTTTCCGGCAGCATTTGTCCGATCGGTCCTATCAGTCCTCTCGGCCTCACCTGGCGCCTCCGGGAACGGAAATGCCGTAATGATGAAACTCTGCACGGACGCATCCAAGTACGGGAGCAACCCCAGCTTGGCCATCCCATCGCACAGGACCTGGTGGTTGGCGCGATATCGCGCGCCCCGCGCCGCAATGCCGCCTTCGGCTTCAAGTTCCTTCAGCGCCTGGTCGCACGCCAGAATCGCGTGCGTGGGCGGCGTGTAACGAAACTGCCCGTTGCGCTCGAAGCCTTTCAACTGCTCGCATAAATCCAGGCTCAAGCTGCGCGCCTGCCCTTCGGAGCCGGCCAGTTTTTGGCGGCGGCACAGCACGAAGCAAAAGCCGGGAACCGATTCGAGGCATTTGTTCGGCGACGAAACGAGAAAATCGATCCCACAGTTCTCCAGCTCGATCGGGATTGAGCCAAAACTGCTCATCGCGTCGACCACGAAAACCTTTTGATGCGTTCGCGCGACTTTCCCAACGGCCTCAATCGGATTCAGAATGCCTGTGGTGGTTTCGCAATGCACCATCGCCACATGAGTAATTCGTTGATCCACTGAAACCAGTCGTTCCAGGGCTGAAGCGTCCACCGGTTTGTCCTCGGCGGTTTTCAGCACTACGTGCTCGATGGAGGCTTGCGCCAGCATTTGAGCCATGCGATTGCCGTAAGCGCCATTGGACAGCACCGCTACCTTGCCGGCTCGGGGAACACTCGTTTGGAATACCGATTCCACTCCATACGTGCCACTTCCTTGCAATAAGATCGCTTCCCATCCCTGCGCCCGCGACACTCCCGCCAATGCCAGGAGTCGCTCGCGGATGGAGGCAACCAGTTCATTGAATTCATAGTGCCACGACCCGGCGTCGTGCAGCATCGCCTGCTTCACGCTCAAGCTGGTCGTTAACGGTCCCGGCGTGAACAGAAGCTTGTCACGCGCGGGCCCGAGCGCCCCGACCGATGTAGGATCATGCATGTGCATTCAAGCAACTGGCCGCTCGTGCTCGCAGGTTTCAGCGGGTCTGTGCCAACGACGGACTGCCCAAAACCAATCCAGGCAGCTCTTGCAGGCTGGCGATCAAATGTGTGTGCGGGTGCGCCATCAATTGCTCCCGCGTATGAGACCCATTGGTCACTCCAACTACCATTCCGCATCCGGCCGCCATGCCCTCCTGCAAGTCTGATGGGGTATCCCCCACCTTGGCCACCCGGTTGGGATCACGCACCCCGGTCAGTTCCATGGCGCGGAGCGCCAGGTCGGCGTGAGGCCGGCCCCGAGGCACCTCGTCGCTGGCCACGGTTGCATCCAGCACGCCGCCTTCGTTCCAACCCAATCGTTCCAGGATGGCGTCGACGATCGGCCGGCTGAATCCGGTGTCCAAGGCCAGGTGCACACCGGCTTCTTTTAACCGGCAAAAAACATCCATGGTATGAGGCATTGGCTCAATCCCCGGTGCGGTGCGGTAATGGTTAAGCATTCGAGCTAGAAAATCATGGTAAACCAGGTCCACGACACTCGTCGACACCTGGTGCGCACCGCCCAGCTTCTCTTCCAGCAACAGCCGAATGGCGATCGGCTTGGGGAGGCCCATCACTTTATTGACTTCGTCTCTCGTGACGGCGGTTTTGGTCGCCAATGCCTCACGCAGACAAATATTGACCGCGTCATCATCCCGCACGGTCGTGCCTGCCATGTCAAAGATCACTAGTTCAATACTCATATGTGTAGTTGGGTTGGACCAAAGCCCTTCGTCAGCCTCACGAATTCTCGCCCAGGACCGCTGCCGGTGACTTAAGCTCGATGCCGGCCGCGTTTGATGGCGAACCGCGGCGATACAGGAAACAACACAGCCCCGCAGCCACAAGCGTTAGTCCCGCCATCGCCTGAAACCCCAGCCGGTAGCCGCCCATCATCAGCAGTTTACCGAACACCGTTCCGGACATAATCCCGGCGAAATAGCCGGTGCCGTCGACCAGGCCCGAGACGGTGGCGGCGAATTCCTTGCCTCGCACCTCGACCGAGAGAACGCCGCCCAGCAGGCTGTAAGGCCCGTAAACCAGAAATCCTATCACTCCAACCCCACCAGCCAAAATCCAGAGGCCGAAATGGAACAGCTGGGGCAGGATGGCCAGGAGCAGCGCCAACGTGCCTAAAATAATGACCAGCAGCCGCTGGCGCCCCGGCGGTTGGAGCCGGCCGAAGACCCACCCCATCAGGATTATTCCGGCCGCACCGCACAAATCGAAGGGCGTGGATAAAAACGCCGCTAGTTTGTTGGAAACTTCCGCGCCGCCTTCAGTGCGGATAAAATCAACGGTCCAGAAATTAAAAGTTTCGCGCAACAAGGTTAGTGTGAAGCTGAGCGCGATGACGACCAGGAATTTCCTTTCGGTGAACAGCGCGAGAGTCCGGCTCAGGCTGTAGGTGGGTAATTTTGCGTGCGCTTCTTTCGCTTCCGGCGTCCGGCTGGGCGCCGGAACAATCCACCAGCAAAGGCCCGCCAACGCCAGGAGCCCGATGGAAGGCAGGCCCAGGACCGCCTGCCAGGAGTCTCGGGTGAGTCCGGCGATCAATCCCGCCAATGAGGTGGCCAGCGCCCCGCCGAAGACAAAGCTCAATGAGAGCAGCCCGCAAGCAAAGGCCAGTTTCGCCGGACCAAACCATTCCGGCACCAACTTGAGCGTTGCGCCCCAACAAGCCGACCCGAACAACCGGTTCAAGCTGTAAAGCACAACCAGCACCGATAAACCGGGCGCGAACGCCCCAAGAGCCCCGAACAGAGCCACCATGGACATTGCTCCGAGGAGGGCCGTGCGGCCGCCGAGCCGATCCGTGATTGGGCCGAAAAAGAACTTGCCGAAAGCATAGGCAATCGTGCTGACGCTATTGATGGTGCCCACTTGCTCCTTATTCAGGCCCCAGCTCCGTTGCAGAATCGGAACTGCCACCGACATGTTCTTGCGGCAGAGATAAACCCCGATGTAAGCCGCCACCAACGTGCCCAGGAACAGGTACGCCTGCCCCGGTGCCGTTGGTGTTTCAGGTGCCGATTCTTTGGCCATTCAATCCATCGGCGCAACCCGCCGCACGAAACCATTTTGTTCGATACAATCGCGGGGCACGCGCGCAAACTACCGCGCCGCGCAATTTCGCGCAAGCTCGTGGCGCTCCGGGGGTGGACGAGATAAAAGTGGGTTTTGGCATTTCTCCTTGTTTTTGACCCTGTTATTGTAGTATGTATACTACAATATGAAAAAGAGCTCTCCCGATTACCCAAACCTCGAACAACAGCGACAGGGGCTTTTGCGCCAAC
>DASRFK010000111.1:0-26738 GCA_035651635.1 Verrucomicrobiia bacterium
GTTGGCGCAAAAGCCCCTGTCGCTGTTGTTCGAGGTTTGGGTAATCGGGAGAGCTCTTTTTCATATTGTAGTATACATACTACAATAACAGGGTCAAAAACAAGGAGAAATGCCAAAACCCACTTTTATCTCGTCCACCCAGCTAGATCGACTGGCTTGACAAGCAAGGCTAATTTGTTGAGCATTCGCTTTGTCCCCGGTTGTCCAGTTACAGGCCCATTGCGGCTGTTGATTGGAACGAGTACGAAATCTCTGATCTGTTGGGCATGAAAGGGCTTTGGGTATGAGACGAAAAGGAAAGCTGGCGGATTTAATTGGCATCTGGCTCACGCTGGGATTATCGACCCTCACCCTAGTCTCGACGGCGCAGGCCGCCGCGAAAGTCGATTTTGCAAACGAGGTGCAGCCGCTCTTGCGCGAGAACTGCTTCGATTGTCATGGCCCCTCCAAGCAAAAGGCCGGCATGCGCCTGGACCGCAAAAGCTCGGCGTTGAAAGCCTTTTCGCGGCGGGTCGTGCCGGGCAGCAGCGCCAACAGCATGGTTTATCACCGCCTTATCGGCAGTGCGTACGGTCCGCAAATGCCGCCAAAGGCGGCGCTGCACCCGGAGCAAATTGCGATCATCCAGGCGTGGATCGACCAAGGGGCGGATTGGCCGGACTCATTGGCAAATGAGGAGGAATTGCCGCCGCTCAACCCCAGGGCCGTGGCCATGGTCGACGCGCTCCGCAATAACGACGTCGCGTCGTTCATACGGGCCGCCAAAGCCGACCCAAGCCTTCTTAACGCGCGTGGACCCGAGGGCTCAACACCCTTCATGTACGCGGTGCTCTATGCGGACACCGGCACGCTGGCACGGCTCCTGAAAATGGGAGCCGATCCCAATAAGCGCAATGACATCAGCGCCACCGCGCTGATGTGGGCGGCCAGGGATTTTGAAAAAACACGCCTCCTGGTCGGGCACGGCGCGGACGTGAACGCGCGCTCCGATGACCCTCGGACGCCCCTGATGATTGCGGCTCGGCGCCCCGGAGCCGCGCGCATCGTGAAGTTCCTTTTGGATAAGGGAGCCAATCCGAATCCCAACTCCAAGCCGGTGGGAGAATCTTCCCCGTTGCTGGAGGCGCTCACTGCCGGAGATGAGACCGTGGCCAAACTGCTGATTAGCCGTGGTGCGGATGCCAAAGCCACCGCCGAACAGGGGCTGACCATGGCCGTGACCACCGGGTGCGAACAGGTGCTGGAACTGATGGCGGCCCAAATCACCAACCAGGAAACCTTCACCATCGCGCTGCAGAATACTGCTGTGTTTGGCAACCTGAAAGCCGTGCGCCTCATGCTGGATCACGGCGCGAGGTGAATGCCTTTGACCCGTTCGGCAAGACACCGCTGATGTACGCCGCCATCTCCGACATGTTTCCGCTGGAGGTCGTCAAACTGCTCATTGAACGCGGTGCGGATGTAAACGCCAAATGCAGGCATGAGAAGGGCGGCGACGCCGGGCTCATGGTGCTGGATATCGCCAAATTAAACGGCAACACACCCATAGTGGAGTTGCTCGTGCAATCCGGCGCAAAGACCACTCCGGAGAATCCTGTGGTGCTGCACGCCCGCCATGACAACACCATCCGGAAGGCGATCCAGGACAGCTTGCCTTTGTTGCAGCGGGCGGATTTCAACTTTGCGAAAAATGCCGGCTGCACCTCGTGTCATAACAACAGCGTCGAGGCGATGGCCGTCGGGCTGGCGCGCAAGCGCGGGTTGCCGGTCGACGAACAGACCGTATCGACGCAGGTCCGCGTCAATCTCGAGGAACTGGCGGTTGGACGCGATAAACTGCATCAAGGTTTTTATGCGACCCCGGTGGGAGATTTCTTCGCGGATTTCATTATTGGTTACCAATTAGTCGGGCTGCACGCGCAGAATTGCCAGCCGGATCTCAACACGGACGCCGCAGCGATTTTTATCCAGTCGCGGCAAAGGCCAAATGGCGAGTGGTTCTATCCGCAGGCCGATATGCGGCCGCCACTGTGCCTGGACCACATCGCCCAGACCGCCCTGTCGATGCGGGCTCTCCAGCTCTACGCTCCCAAGCCCGGCAAGGCGAAATTCGAAAAATCAGTTCGCCTCGCCGCATCGTGGCTGGCCAAGGCCCAATCCTCCAACAACGAAGATCGGAGTTGGCGTTTAACCGGACTCGCCTGGGCGGGCACGGACCGAGCGGCCACGCAGAAGGCCCTGCAGGAACTGCTGGCCGCACAGCGAGCGGATGGCGGTTGGTCTGATCTTCCTTCCCTGCCGAGTGCCGCCTACGCCACTGGAAGGAGTTTGGTCGCCTTACAGCTTGGCGGGTTACCCGTTTCCGATCCCGCCTACCAGCGTGGCGTCCAACGGCTGTTGAGCACGCAACAGGAGGATGGTTCCTGGTACACCAGGACTCGCGCCCTCGGGTTCCAACCGTACTTCGATGCCGGGTTCCCCCACGGCTACGACCAGTGGATGTCCGCCGCCGGCACCAGTTGGGCCACCATGGCTCTGTCGCTTTCGTTGCCCGAAGCGGGACCCTTGACCGCCGCGCGTCTGAAGTGATGGCTCGCCTGCTCGGCCGTAAGCAAAGTTTTAACGTTTAAACGTTTCCAAAAACACCTCCGTAAGGCGCGGTAAAGGTGGTTGCCAGGACCCAGAGAAGGAGTAAATTCGCTCCTGCACCAGGTTTATGCGAAGGCCGCGCCGACCATTTGAGTCCGGCACTCGCCTCGGATTGCGCGCGAGGTTCACGGGAAAGCCAGCGTTTACGCTCATTGAGCTGTTGGTGGTTATCGCAATCATTGCAATCCTGGCGGCGCTGCTGTTGCCAGCGCTCAATCGAGCGAGGGCGCAGGCCAGAATGACCCAATGCAGGAACAACCTTCGGCAGATTGGTCTGGGCCTGAATATGTATACCGGGGAGTTCGGGCGATACCCTTATTACCAGGTTTGGTTTCGAAACGATCCGAGGATTCAGCCCATATCGTGGGCCAAGGCCCTCAAGCCTTACACCGCCAACGATTGGACCAACGCGCTGTATCTTTGTCCTGACTACAAATACGATGGAGTCGCGCCCTGGACCCAGGACTACCAACGCAACCCAACGGTGCCGGAGGGTTGGCAAAGCCCCTTTGGAAGCTATGGCTATAACAGCGGAGGCACGGCTCTGTTCGGCAAGCCTTCTTTGAACGGTCCATATTTTTTGGGATTGGGACCCGACGGCCAGGTGAATCCGGCCATAAGTCTGGCGCCCGCCGTTCGTGATTCTCTGGTATTGGCTCCGAGTGAAATGGTCGCTGTGGGAGATTCAGTCGCCGGCTTTGATGTGCTCTCACCAAATCTTATTACCTCCAAGAATTATACAACCCTGCTTCGTCTCGGGGACGCTCACGGCGAGTTGGCTAATACGCTTTTCTGTGACGGACACGTCGAGTTGGGAAAACGAAGTGTGCTTTACAGTGCCAACGATTGGGCCCGTTCGAGGTGGAACATCGATCATCAACCTCACGAGGATACCTGGCCATAAACAGCCGCGCTACGACCTGGGCCGAAAGCTCCCAACATCTCCGGCGCTCGGCTTCCCCTTAAGGCACGAGCACTCGGTAAAAGCGCGCCGGTGCGGCCGAGCTGCCGGACGGCACAAATTCAAACGTCCCGGCGGCACTTTCGTTGGCCACGCCCGCATCGCTCCAATGTTGCAACTCCGTGCTAAACTGGACCCGATAGACCTGTCCCGGGACGCCGCCGAAACGCAGCACTACATTTCCAACCGTTTGTGAAAACGCACCGGAAAGAATCGGCCGCGCCGAGGTCCACTCGAAACTCTGTACCGAGCCTTGGGCTGTGCCGACGGGATTGTTTGCACGAACACGGAAATAGCAACGCTGGTTCGGCCCCAGACCGGTCGAGATTGAAGCGGTGACAGTGAGGTTGGAAGAAACCGCGCTAAGATGCTGCGGAGGCGTGCTGTTCCCTAGATTGGTCGTCGTGCCCCACTCAAACCACACACTCGTGGGAGCGCCTCGCGGGTTAATCACGGAGTTGAGCACGGCGGAGGAGGAAGAAATCGCGGTCGCTGCCGATGTGGTGGCCGCGGGCGCAAACACTGCTGGAACCGTTAGTGCCACCGGATGCGAACCATCGTCAGGCAAGGCCAAGCCGATTTGCATTCCCGAGATGGTGGCATAACCGCCGGTGCCGGGCCGGACCGTAAGATTCACGGTATCCCCGTTGGTCAGTTGCACCGAGTGGAATAGAACATATTGGACGCCTTCCTGCCACACGACCGGGTTTGTGACCTTTACGACCGGCAAGGTCTTGCTCCCATAACTGAGCACGTTCACGGCCAGCTCGTAGGTCGAGTCAATTCCGTAGATGTAGAAATCGTATGTCCCCGTTTCCAGATTGGTTACTGTGACGTCGAGGTTCCCGCCGTCAAACGGGTAGTCATAGCTGTTATACATGTCATCAGTTGAGCCATTGCCCCAACTTCCCGGTGCATTGGCGATGGTAAGGCCGGCGGCGGTCGGCGCGTTTTCGACCGTGCTCAGGTTGGTCAATGCGCCAAAGGTGAGCCAGCCGCCGTGCCCATCGTTACGGGTATAGTAGTTCCAAAAATCGGTCGAGGTGTGACCGGTAGCCGCCGGGCCGATTTCCTGGGTCGCCGCCGCGCCGCCAAAATCCACATCGATGAGAGTCTGTGTGTTTTTGGGAAAGACGTTCAGTTGGATGGTTGCCGGCGGGGAGTCCAGGGTACCGTCGTTCACGATGAAGGCGAACCGATCGGGTCCGGAGTACCCCGGAGTCGGTATGTAGGTCAGGTTTGGAGCGGAGCCGCTGAGAGTGCCATGTTGGGGCGGAACCGAAACGACGAACGTGAGGACGTCGCCATCGATGTCCGAGCCGCTCAAGGTGATTGGCGCTGAGCTGTCCTGCCCAACCAGCACCTCCTGGCCATATGCCCGGGGAGCATGGTTGCCGGGAGTAGTGCCGGAAAGCTGCAAACCAGAGATGGTGGCGTATCCACCCACGCCCGGACGCACGGACACCGTCAGGTTCTGGCCGTTAGTGAGTTGGACTCCAGGGAAAAGCACATACTGCACGTCTTCCTGCCAGACCACGGGATTGGTCACGGCGTTGGCAGGCAGCGATTTGTTTCCATAGCTGACCCCGTCGACAGTCACCTCATAGCTCGAATCGATGCCATAAAGGAACAAGTCGTAAGCGCCTGTGGAGAGATTGGTCAGGTTCATGGTGACGTTGCCGCCGTCAAACGGATAATCGTAGCTGTTAAACATGTCGTCGGTTGATCCATTGCCCCAACTGCCCGGCGCATTGGCGATCGTGAACCCAGCCGACGTGGGGATGTGCTCGGCCGTGGCAAGATTTGTCAGAACACCAAAGCTGAGCCAGCCGCCATGGCCATCGTTGCGGGTGTAATAATTCCAAAAATCTGCCGGTGTATGGCCGGTCGCTGCGGGCCCCACTTCGCTGGTGCTATCCGCACCTCCGACATCAATGTTGATGAGCAGTGATGTGTTCGTAGACACGACTGAAACGTTAACCGTTGCGGGGGCTGAGTCGAACTGGCCGTCATTGACGGTGAACCCGAAACTGTCGGCGCCGGTAAATCCAGCAGCAGGGCTGTACTGCAGGGCTGGAGCGGTTCCGCTGAGTGTGCCATGCACGGGTTGACTGACAATTGAATAGGTCAGAGCATCGCCATCCGGATCCGAGCCCGTGAGCACGACGGAGCTGATGCTGTCCTGCAGCATGTTGATGGTCTGACTATTCGCCACCGGCGGATGGTTCGTGGGGATTACCGAAGCGATTTGCAGGCCCGCGATCGCGGCGTAACCGCCCGCGCCGGGATGGACCGTGAGGGTCAATGGCGCGTTGTTAGTAATGCGTACGGACCGGAACAGGACATATTGCACACCTTCCTGCCAAACCACCGGGTTGGACACGGGCGCATTTGGCAACGGCTTAATTCCGTAATATAACGAACCCGCGGACAGCTCATAGCGAGAATCCAGGCCATACACGTATACGTCGTAAGCACCGGCGCCGAGGTTAGTGAGGGTAACAGTTACATTTCCGCCGTCGAATGGGTAATCATAGCTGTTAAGCATGTCGTCCGCCCAACCGAGGCCCCAGGCGCCCGGAGCATTGGCAATCGTGAACCCAGCCCCGGTGGGCAAGCCTTCGACAGTCTTTAAGTTCGACAACGTTCCGAAGCTTGCCCATCCACCGTGGCCGTCGTTGCGCGTGTAGTAATTCCAGAAATCTGCCGCTGTGTGGCCGGTCGCAGCGGGACCCTTTTCGGTAGTGGCTGAGCCTCCACCAATGTCTATGTCGATCAACGTTTCAGTGCCCGGGGCAACGACGCGGATGGTGACGGTAGCCGCCGCCGACTCGACCTGACTATCTGCGGCGCTGAAGGTGAAACTGTCCAGTCCCGAATAGCCAGGATCAGGAGTGTAGGTAAGATCCGGAGGCGCGCCGGCCAGGCTGCCGTGGGCCGGCTGGGTAAGAACAGTGTAGGTAAGCGCATCGCGATCGAGGTCTGAGGCCGTGAGCGTGACCGATTGGCTTGTGTTTTGGGCAAGGACGACGTTCTGAGCCTGAGCGACCGGCGGATGGTTGGTCGCCACCCCGCCTGCGATCTGCATCCCGGCAATGGTGGCATAGCCCGCCGAGCCTGGCCGCACCGTCAGCGTCATGGAATCGCCCGCATTAACCCGTACCGAAGGGAAGACCACGTACTGCAGGCCCTCTTGCCAAATCACGGGATTGGTCACCGGCCCATCCGGCAGCGCTTGCACTCCGTAGCTGGTTCCAGCCACGGTGATCTCGTAAGAAGAATCGATCCCGTAGACATACACGTCGTAGGCGCCCGCATCCAGGTTAGTGACCGCCACGGTCACATTCCCCCCGTCGAAGGGGTAATCGTAGCTGTTGTACATGTCGTCAGCGGAACCATTGCCCCAGGCGCCCGGTGCGTTGGTGATGGTGAGTCCGGCACTCGTGGGCACCTGCTCGACGGAACTGAGATTCGTCAGTGCCCCAAAGCTGCGCCAGCTGCCGTTAGCGTCGTTCCGGGTGTAGTAATTCCAAAAATCCGCCGGCCCGTGGCCAATGGCGGCTGGTCCCGCTTCGGTTGTTGATGAACCGCCACCGAAATCTACGTCGATCAGCAGCTGGGCGCCCGTCGCGGTAATTGTATAGAACGCTGCTAAAATGAGGCACAGAAGCACGGAAGGGCGGGCTGAACATTGGTGAACAAATGTTTTCACGTTTGCTCTTTAGCTATTGAAGGACTTATCCGCGGCGAGACCATCCTCCCCTAGCTGGCACCTAAAGTCAACTCGGTTGAAGCCGCTGAACCGAAGCCGTTCCCCACTGTGCAATCACGAAGGTTTTTGAGTGCGCCGCTGCGGCGCTTTTGAAAGGAATACAGGAGTTTGAACGATTGCGGAGGTTTACACGTCGCTGGCCCTCCAATCCAAGGCGGCGCAAAGCGCACGCACTCCAAGGCGCAACATTCGCCGTCAAAACCTGGTGTTATGGGCGAGACACCGGCGCTCGCAGAAGCGTTTGAACCTTTTCTCGCTTTGCGCATTCCACTGGTTGTAAATGCTGGCAGTGGCTGAACGTGAACAGTTGCCGGTCGCTCAAGCCCGCTCCGGGGACCCCGAGGCCTGGGACGTCTTGTACCGGCGCTACCAATTGCCTTTGTATGTTTATGTATATGAGCTGGTTCGAGACGAACAAGCCAGCCTCGATCTCGTTCAGGAGACCTTTATTAATGCGGCGCGTTACCTTTCAACCCTGCGCGAGGATCAGCGCTTCGGCAGTTGGTTGTTCGGGATCGCACATCAAAAGGTCATTCAGCGCTGGCGCAAATCCACTCGCGAGCAACTATCCTTTGGGGAGCTGCCTGAGGACGCTCTGCATGAAGACCCGACACCCGATGAACTGCTCATCCAACAAGAAGACGAATCGAGGTTTATGGCCCTGCTGAACGAGCTTCCCCCGCCACATCGCTCGGTGCTGCTCCTGCATTATCTGGAGGGGTTCTCGCTTGAGCAAATCGCCGAAGTCACTGGCACCTCGATCGGCACCGTCAAATCGCGCCTCCATTACGCCCGAAAGTCTCTCCGGAAACTACTCAACAGTTTTGAGTTATGAAAACACCTCGAGACGCTTTGCTGGAAAAACATGCTCCCATGCAACCGAAGCTGGACGCCTTGCGCCAGGACTTCATCGCCTCGGTTCCCGACCTGTTGAACCAGCCATCCCGATCACCACGCGCGGGGCCGATTGACTCGAATCGTTCTGCCTGGCGTGACTTCATCTTAGGGCTCCACTGGCATTTGGTCGGCCTCTCCGCTGCGTGGGTGATGGTGGGCCTGTTGTGGGTATCAGCGGGAACTCCCGAAAGCCCACCAGTAACCCAGGCAAAATTAGCGCCGCCCCAGGCTGTCATTCTGGCTTTGAAAGCAAACCGCCGCCAGGTTTTGGAATTCGGCGGGGCGACCGCGGCATCCACGCCTGCCGTTCCGCCGAAGCAGCCGTCAACGCGCCGAGGTTTGCTGGAAACCAAATGGAATTATTGCTGAATTTATGAACTCAGAACAAAAACCGTCCTCGGGCCAGCCCAGCAGTTTCTGGCGTTCTGGCCGCCCACTCTTTACCTGGCCACGCGTTCGGCGCGGCTTGCTCGCGCTGCTCTGGTTGGCCACCCTGATTGCCTTGTTCTATGCCGAAGAGGATTGGCGTGGCCGTCATGCCTGGCGGAATTACTCGCAGCAGCTCCAGGTCCGCGGCACGCCGGTCGGGCTGGCGCCACTGATTCCGAAACCAGTTCCGGATGATCAGAATTTCGCCATGACGCCGTTGTTGGCTCCGCTCTTTGATTTCGTTCCCGGAACGCAGCAATGGCGCGACAAGAGCGCTGTCACGGCGGTTCAGGATCCCCTCCCGGACTACAAAGACGCCAGCGGAAAAGTTAAGGAACACCAGGAAGGCGATTGGGCGCGGGGGCAAAGCATCGATCTGGCGGGGTGGGCAAATGCGTATGAGCCGACTATGTCGAAACCAACGGCTTTCACGAATCGTGCCGATGCCGCCAGGGCTCTGCTCGTCGATTTACAGGAATGGACGCTTTTGTTGAAGGAAATTCAGCGGGCCAGTGAACGCCCTTACGCCCGCTTCAACATCCGCTACGAAGAGGAGAACACCCCCAGTATTCTACTGCCACATCTGGCGGTCCTGAAGCGCTACGTTCAGGTGCTAAAACTCCGCGCCTCGGCCGAGCTGGCAAACGGCCAAAGCGCCCCGGCATTGGAGGATATCGAACTGGCGATCAAGGTTGCCAACTCGATCAAGGACGAACCGATCCTGATCTCAACGTTGGTCCGAATGTCCGAACTACAGCTGGTTCTGCAGCCCGTCTGGGAAGGTATGGCTGCCGGTAGTTGGACCCCGGAACAACTCAAGGATTTGCAACTGAAGCTCTCCGAGTTCGATATTTTGACCGACGCAAGGAGAGCCTTTGACGATGACCGAGGCGCTCTGGGTAATCCGTGCATTGAATTCGTGCGTAGAGCCCCTTCCCAGCATGCGGACGCCATCGGACTTTTTGACAGTGCGAACACCGGCACAGAGTACGCGCCATTTGCAGAGGTCTTTCTGCGACTGATCCCAAGCGGCTGGTTTTACCAGGAACAGGTCGAGTACAATCGCATCTACGATCAGTTGGTCATGCCGCTGATCGATACCAAAAACCGCCTGGTTTCTCCCGAGCTTGCCTCGCACAATCAACACGAATTGCAACAACTCCTCGAAGGAGATCCCCTGACGCTTACTTTGCATCACCGGTTGTTTGCCCGTCTGCTCGTCCCCGCTGTGTCCAATCTCGCGCCCAAAGTTGCCCGAACACAAACCGCCGTCGACTTGGCCGTTACCGCCTGCAGCCTGGAAAGATTTCGCCTCGAGAAAGGGCATTATCCTGACGAGCTCAACCTGCTGGTCCCGGCATATCTTGCCAAAGTTCCAAACGACGTGATCGATGGCAAACCGCTGCGGTACCGCAAGGAGGGCCAGCGATTTGCCCTCTACTCCGTGGGCTGGAACGCCCAGGACAATGGCGGCCAATTCCCCGGAAAGCCGGAGGGCGGACGTGAGTTTAAGCGGGGTATCGAGTCCGCGCCGGCCGAAGCCGGCGACTGGGTCTGGCGATATCCCGCCAGCTGATTCTGTTTCGAGCGTGTTTTAAAACATCGGCTTGGGCCTGGGCACTTGGGTTTGGAATCCCGCCTTCCGGCGGTTTTGGCGACGGGCCGCCTAAAGGCGGGACTCCAAACCGAGTTTAAAACACGCTGTAAGGCCCGGACCAAGGGCCACTGCCTGGAGCGGACCGCACTTTAAGCTGGGTGTGGAGGAGAGCCCGTTTGGGTCGGGGCACCCGCGGCGACGTAGGGCAGCCGCAGCCCTTCGCTGATTCCGGCTCCAAGCATTGCACTAAATGTCAAAATCACGTTGCTCCAGAGCAATGCCAAGCCCCAGAGATTGAGGACAAATGCCGAGATGAACAGCCAGGCGGCCACCGGCACGCTCACGGCAATCAGATTCGGGTTGACCCATTGGCTGACGAAGCCAATAAGCACGAGCGCCGCTCCGACCAGAACATTGCTGGCCATCCCCGCTGTTTGGCCATCATAGCCCAGCACAAAGGGCGAAATAAGAATCCAAATTCCAAACGGGATTAGGATCCAAGCGCATCCCGCCGTCGTTTGCTTTTTTGCCGTTGTCGAGTCCATAAGATTTAGAAATTGTCCGAGGCAAGTTTGCCGTAAGCGGTCCCGTTTTCAAGCCCAGGCTCTCGCGGAGCCTCTTTGCGCGGGGGTGCGCGCTGCTTATGGAGCCCATCGAGCGATTGAGCCGCGAAAGATATCAGTTGTTCGAAACTGCTTCGCCTCCAAAAGCGCCGCACAGCGGCGCACTCCAAAAACTTCGGAACGCCGACCGCCAGGTCGAGGTTGGACAGGCCGGGGCTTTGGCTTAATGTTGGGGCATGGCGGCGACCTCGGGGACAACCATTGAAGCTGCGCCAGCGGTCGGGCAGAAACGCGGGCAGGCGACCACCCAACTTGCAATCGAGGGAATGACCTGCGGAAATTGTGCCCGACACGTCACCGAAGCTCTCCAAGGCGTTTCGGGAGTCCGCAGCGCAATGGTCAGCTTGGACGCCCATCAAGCCACTGTGCGGTGGGAGCCGCAGCTTGCCCCTCAAGTGACGGCTCTTATCGAAGCCGTTCAGAAGGAAGGCTTCGAGGCGCGCCTGCTGGAAGACACAGCTCGAGATGGCGACGCTCATCAAGCTTCGACCTGGGGACTTAACCTGGCGATTGGGCTGCCCGTCACAGCACTGCTTATGCTCGGGGAATGGGGTCTGCAGCTGGCAACTTCTCGGTGGTTCCAGTGGTGCTCTTTCCTGCTGGCGGGCCTGGTTCAGACCGTAGCCGGTGCGCGTTTCTACCGCGGCGCCTGGTTACAGCTCAAAGCCGGCAATTCGAATATGGACACGCTGGTGGCCCTGGGCTCGACCACAGCCTTCGTTTATAGCGCCTGGGCTTTGGCGGCGGGGAACGGAGGGCATCTCTATTTCATGGAAGCCGCCGCTATTATCACGCTCATTAGCGCGGGTCACTGGATTGAATCGCGCGTAAGTTCGCGCGCTTCAAGCGCATTGCGCAAATTGCTCGACCTGGCGCCGGCGGTCGCCCGGCGGCAAAACGCAGACGGAACGGTCAAAGAAGTCGCGGTGAATGAAGTCAATGAAGGGGAGGTAATCCTTTTACGTCCCGGCGACCGGATTCCAACCGACGCCATCGTGGAGGAAGGCGCCTCCGCGGTCGATGAGTCGATGCTCACGGGAGAATCGCTGCCGGTCGATAAAGAAGGCGGCAGCCAGCTCTACACCGGGACGATGAACCTGAACGGCCGGTTGGTCGCGCGGGTGACCGCGACCGGCGAGCAGACCGCGCTGGCTCAGATCGTGGCCGCTGTCCAACGCGCTCAGAGCAGCCGAGCGTCGATTCAGCGGTTGGGCGACCAGGTCAGCAGCGTGTTTGTGCCCATTGTGGTGGCTATCGCCTTGAGCGCGGCACTTTGGTGGGGACTTGCGCCAGCTTCGGCCACCGCCGTGCATCAATGGCTGGGGCGTTTCCTTTGGCATGCGGGCGCCCCGGAGGCCGGAATCGGCGCGGCGTTTGTCATTGCCGCCTCGGTGCTGATCATCGCCTGTCCGTGCGCCATGGGACTGGCTACCCCGGCGGCAATTATGGCTGGATCGAATGCCGCCGCGCAGCGGGGCATTCTCATTCGCGACGGCGTGGCGTTGGAAAAAGCCGGTCGTATTACCGGGGTAGTCTTTGACAAAACCGGGACGCTGACGGCCGGCAAACCCACGGTTGCGGAGATTGTTGCTTTGGGATCGGTCGATCCGAGCGCCCCGGAATTGGGCGCACCATTGATTCCAGGTTCAAACAAACCCGAGGACCTTGCTTTGAAGCAACTGGCCGCGGAGCTCGCTCGCCCATCGAGCCACCCGATCAGCCGCGCCATTTCGGGACTCGGCGATACTGCCACGCGCCTGACCAACTGGGAGGAGATTCACGGTTCCGGAGTGCGAGCCATTATGCAGGAGTCGCGGAGCCATAAGATCGAGGTACGGCTAGGCTCATTGCGCTGGCTGGCCGAAAGCGGCGTCGACACTTCTACGGGCGCCGATTTCACCAGGAAGTGGTCGAGCGAAGGCGCCACGCTCGTAGGACTTTCCATTGATAGTAAGCTAATGGGTCTGATCGCGTTACAAGACGCGCTCAAGCCCGGCGCCGCCAACGTGGTGAAGCTGGTTCAAAACTCCGGCCTGAAAGTTTTCCTGGTGACCGGCGACAACGCGCTGACCGCCGCGAGCGTTGCCGGAAAAGTGGGGATCGAATCGGCCAATGTGTTTGCCGAAGTGCGCCCTGCGCAAAAAGCGGAGTTGATTAAGAAGCTGCAAGGTTCGGGCGAGCGCGTCGCCTTTGTAGGCGATGGTATCAACGATGCGCCGGCGTTGGAGCAGGCCGACCTGGGTATTGCCGTCAGCCGCGCCAGCGACATCGCGCGTGAGGCCGCTGACATCATTTTGCTAAAATCCGACATCGAAGCCGTCCCTGAAAGTCTGGGGCTGGCGCGCGCCACTTTGCGAACAATCCACCAAAATCTCTTTTGGGCCTTTTTCTATAATGCTTTAGGCATTCCCCTGGCTGCCCTGGGTTTTATGAGCCCGGTTCTCTGCGCCGCGGCAATGGGACTATCCGATCTGGTAGTGATTGGCAATGCCTTGAGATTGCGCCGCTGGCGGCTGTGACCGCTCGTTGATGGGAACCTTTCAACGTGGAACTTGCTGACGCCGGGATAGGTCAGTCTTCAGCGCTTCGAGATATTTCGCCGCTTTTTGGTTTTGGGGATCCAATCGCAAGGTTTCCTGAAACTGGTTCATGGCTTGCTCGGGTTGGTTTAATTTGGCGAGGGCGATCCCGAGGTTGAGATGGGCCAGCGGGTAATTCGGGTTGAGCCGTGCTGCTTCGGCAAATTGCTCTTGAGCCGGGCGGAACTCCCCCTGTAATGCCAGTTCGATCCCCAGCAAGTAATGCGCTTCCCAGAACCCAGGCTGTGTCCGGACAGCCAGTTCGAGTTGCCGCACTGCCTCCGCGCGCCGTCCAAGCGTGGCCAGCGCCTCGGCTTTCCCGATCTGTATGCGGGCGTTTTCAGGTTCCAACTCGGCCGCCTTTTCAAAATTCCGCAAACCTTCTTCGGCTCGGCCGCTTTTGGTGAGCAGCCGGCCTTTCTCATCGAGTGCCTCGGCAAGATCCGGACGGAGCGCCAACGCCTCCGTCAGTTCCCGCAACGCCGCGTTGGTTTTCCCCAGTGCGCCCAGCACTTTGCCCAGGTAATAATGTGGGCCCGGCGCGAAGGGAATCTCGTCTCGAGCCGTTTGCCATTGGCTGGCTGCCTCCGCGAAGTTGCCAACGTCCTCTTCGAGTTTAGCGAAATCGGCATGGAGGTAATAATCATCGGGCGCTGCTGCCGTAGCTTCGAGATAAACCGCCCGGGCCTCCTCGAGCCCCCGAGGAGTCAGCCGGGAACGGATGGCCAGGATTGCCTGACGTAAGTCTTCAACTTGAGCAGCATGGCCCGTTTGATTTACAAAAGGCGGTTCCCCCAGCCGGCGCAGGAGGGTTTCATAAATCCTGCGACGATCCAATCTGTCAGTGCCAGGCCGCGAACGCATTGCTGGAAGGATGGCCAGTTCCGGATATCAGCTTTTTTAAGGGATTCGGGCAACAGGCTCGTGACCTGCTCTGCCAGGACGCGGGCGATTTTATAATTTCCCTCAAAGTTCAAATGAACATGCTCGAAAAAGGACTCTTTGCCTGGAATTCCTGGTGCCTCTCCGGCAAACAGAGCCGCCTCCGCGTCCATGAGTAGAACCCCTTCCATCGAATGCTCCTTCCCGACCTCTCGGATCACCTGGTTAAGCTGGTCATCCGTGCGAAAAGGCAAACTATCGAAATCGCGCGCCAACTGGAAATGGAGTTTGGCTGCGAGGGGATTGGTCAGAGCCAGCGCACACTGGCCCCACCGGAATTGCAACTCGGCAAACGACACGTCTGATCGAGCGGCTTCCTGGTAATTGCTGATCGCGGCGCTGAAATCGCCGGCTGCCTGAGCGTAAACTCCTGAATCATAACAGCCCTGCCAGGCCTTCTTTTGCGTCTCCAAAAGGTTCGTATGCGAGGAAGCGAAGGGCGAACAGTCCTCGAGATTTACCGCCACCGTGCTCAGCACTACTTTGGCCCCCGCTTTGCGCGCGGCTCCCAGGATCGTCTCGAGGTTGGACCGGAAATAGCCGTAAACTTTGGCTTTGCGGGAGTCGTTCGGCGCCACCTGATGATCCAGAAACATTTTCATGCCACCCCAGGTTTTTTGATTAGGCTGTCGTGCTCCCAGCTGCGAGAGCAATTGGCCGAGGCGAGTTTTCTTCAACGCAAGGCCAAGTCGAATCGCGCTTAACGGCGGGACCCGCGAGCCGAAAACTGTGCTCGGGCCGAAAGGCCCAACAAATTCATTATTGCCCATGTAAACGACCCAGATATCGCCCTGGTACTTGGCGCATTCCCGGGCAATAGGAACGATGGCATGCGAGTTGATGGCCGTCATCGCGGTGCAAATCACCTCAAAATCCGTCTGCGGAAAGCGGTCGTGCAGCAGCACTTGAAGGTAGCGACCGAACCCAAACGCCGGCTCGGGGTCTCCCAGCGCGGCGGACTCGCCCAGGATGAAAATCCGGCAGCCGTTGTTCGGCTTCTCGGCTCTCATAATCAGAGGCGACGGGCTCCGTGCCAGGAGCGGAGGAAAAAACTGTAAACCGAACCGGTCGTTCTCAACGAAGACAGGTTTGCCTCGGATCTGCTCGCTCAGGAAAAAAGCAGTCGGGTACCCTACACCCGCTATTCGCAGGATAAGCTCGACCAAACCCAAACACAGGCACGGCAAAACCACGGCCGCAACCAGTCGAAAAGTCCACTTCCGCGTTGGAGAGAGCCCGGCCGGAGTAGAGCCTGGTCGGGGGTTTCGCCCTAAATGAGGCGGCGCTTTGGCCTTTTGGCGTTTAGGTTTTGACACCGGGATTCACCTTAGCGAACTGTAACTGGCGCGAAGAGCCTAAAAAAGAGACCAGGCTCGGCCCCCGATCTGCCATGAATACAATCCCCTTCGGCGGGCGATGATCGCGCAACCTTGATGAAGCTGGCGGCAGCACCTACATTATGAAAATGTTCGAATTGGTTGCTCCCTACGAACCTGCCGGCGACCAGCCTCAGGCCATTGCCCGGCTGACCGAAGGCATTTTGGCGGAAGCGAAACACCAGGTGCTGCTCGGGGTGACTGGCTCGGGCAAAACCTTCACGATCGCCAACGTCATCAAAAACGTCAGCAAACCGACCCTGGTGATCTCGCATAACAAGACCCTCGCGGCCCAATTGTATGCGGAGTTCAAGGGATTTTTCCCCCATAACGCCGTCGAGTATTTCGTCAGTTACTTTGATTATTATCAGCCCGAGGCGTACATCCCCAGGACGGACACGTTCATCGAGAAGGATTCGAGCGTGAATGAAGAAATCGAGCGGCTGCGGCTTTCCACGATGAGCTCGCTCTTCTCGCGGCGCGACGTGATCGTGGTGGCGAGCGTGTCGTGCATTTACGGCATCGGCAGCAAGGAAGATTACGAGGCCATGGTCATTCCCGTGCGGGTCAATCTGGAGATCACTCGCGACCATTTCCTGCGTCGGCTGGTCGATTTGCAGTACACGCGCAATGATATCGAATTCACCCGCGGACAGTTCCGGGTGCGGGGCGACACCGTCGAGTTATGTCCCGCCGGCCGTGAGGACGCTTTGCGGGTTGAGTTCTTTGGCGACCAGATCGAGCGGCTTACGCGTTTCGAGCCTTTGACGGGCGAAACCACCGAGCCCCTGCAGGGGGTCATGATTTATCCGGCCAAGCAATTCGTCACGCCCGCCGAGAAATTGCGTCCGGCTTTGCTGGCGATCCGGGAGGAACTGAGTGAGCGGATAGCCTGGTTCGAGAAGCAGGGCAAGCTCCTCGAAGCGCAGCGGCTTAAAATGCGCACGGAATACGATCTCGAAATGATGGAGGAGATGGGCTTCTGTTCCGGGATTGAGAATTATTCCCGGCATCTTTCCGGCCGCGCTCCCGGTTCGCGGCCGTACACATTGTTTGATTTTTTTCCCAAAGATTACCTGTTGGTGGTGGACGAGTCGCATGCCACCGTGCCGCAGATCGGCGGCATGTACGAAGGCGATCGCTCGCGGAAAACCGTCCTGGTCGAGCATGGCTTTCGACTACCCAGCGCGCTGGACAATCGGCCGCTGGCTTTTGATGAGTTTCAAGCTCATCAAAACCAAACTATTTACGTCAGCGCCACGCCCAGCCCGCGCGAGCTGGCCTGGGCCGGTTCAAGGGTGGCCGAGCAGATTGTCCGGCCGACCGGCTTGATCGATCCGAGAATTACCTTGAAACCGCTTCAAGGCCAGGTCGATGACTTAATCAACGAATGCCGCAAACGCGCCGACCTCAAAGAGCGTATCCTGGTCACTACTTTGACTAAACGCACCGCCGAAGAGTTGACCGATTACCTGCGCGACATCGGCATTAACGTGCAATATCTCCATAGCGAGATTGATGCGATCGAGCGCGTCGAGGTCCTGCGGGCGCTGCGCAAAGGCGAGTTCGACGTGCTGGTGGGCATTAACCTTCTGCGCGAAGGCCTGGATTTGCCCGAAGTCTCCCTGGTCGCCATTCTCGACGCCGATAAGGAAGGGTTTTTGAGAAGCGAAACCAGCCTCATCCAGACCGCCGGACGCGCCGCGCGCCACCTGAATGGTGAAGTGATCCTTTACGCCGACGTCAAAACTCAGAGCATTCAAAAGTTTCTGGCGGTATCGGAATATCGCCGTAACAAGCAACTCACCTACAACCGCGAACACAATATAACCCCGCGCAGTGTGAGCCGGGCCGTCGAAGAGAGCCTCTCCTCGCATTACCAGACCAACCGCAAGGCGCACTCGTTCCTGGCCGAGACCGGGGTGGATGTGGACCTGAGCCAGACCATTAAAGAACTGGAAGAGGAAATGCTCGTGGCGGCGAACAATCTGGAATTTGAAAAGGCGGCGCTGTTGCGGGACCAGGTGCGCGAATTGCGTCGCGCCCTGGATGGCGGCGCCAAAACGGAGGCCAAACCTGGCGCCTCGCCGCCGGTTCGTTACGGCAAGAAATCAAAGTCCGGCTCCGCGCGGCGCAAGCAAGTGCCGTTTTGAGCCGAAACCTCCTACCGTAACTTCTCCCCAAAGCGGACCTCCTCCCCATTCATGCCTCGCGAATCCAAGCAAGCCAAACAGCAACGCGCGAAACAAATCATCGCCGGCCTTACGGCTGCTTATCCGGACGCGCATTGTGAGCTGGACCATTCAAACCCGCTCGAACTGCTGATTGCCACGATTCTTTCCGCCCAATGCACCGATAAGCGGGTCAACCTCGTGACGCCCGGGCTTTTCAAAAAATATCCGACCGCCGCTGCTTATGCCGCCGCACCCACGGCCGAGCTCGAACTGGCAATTAAGAGCACCGGATTTTTTCGCAACAAAACCAGGAGCATCCAAACGGCCTGCCAGGCTCTGCTGGAGAAGCATGGCGGCAAAGTCCCACAGACCATGGAGGAGTTGCGCGAACTCGGCGGCGTCGGGCGCAAGACCGCCAATGTTGTTCTGGGCAATGCCTTCAATATCAATTGCGGGGTCGTGGTGGACACCCATGTCGCGCGCCTCTCTGGACGGCTGGGGCTGACCCGCGAGAAAACCCCGGAGAAAATCGAGCTCGACCTGATGCAGTTGGTGCCGCAGGAACAATGGACCCTTTTCAGTCACTTGTTGATTTGGCATGGACGCCGCCGCTGCTTCGCCCGAAACCCCGATTGCCCCCAATGCGAAGTGAGAAACCTTTGTCCTCGAATCGGAGTCAAAACGCCGCCCAAGGATAATCTGCGCTAGCTACATCGTTTCGCGCATTTTTGCGGCAGCTGGCGCGCGGGCATTCCGTTGCCGCAGCAACAAACCCCTTCTTCTGACGATGAGAACCCCTATTGCGCCCGGTCCAGTTCTGGGATCTCTGAGGACTGGGAAGCCAGCGCGCCGGAACGCGGTAGTGGCGGACACCGTTTTGCCTTGAACTGCGGCTTTACGCGGTTCAGGCTGCGCGAACAACCCCACCTTAAACTCCTATGCGTGATATGAATCGTCGTCTGTTTCTCGGTGCCGCCGCGACCTCAGCGGCGACCTTGGCCGCTTTCACCAGTGCCGCCCAACCCGCCGCCGGGTCGGTCAAGATCGTCGGCATTGCAGGCAGCCTGCGAAAGGGCAAATCCACCTACAAAGCCGTGGAACTCGCCCTCGAGTCGGCCAAGACTATCAGCCCGGCCATCACCACGGAAATCATCGAGCTCTCCGGACTCAATTTGGACCCCTACATCGCGGTCGGTTCCAAAAGCTCCGATCGACCCGACGATTTTCCTTCCGTGCGCGAGAAGCTCGTGGCTCCCGATGTCTTCGGAATCATCATGGGTTCTCCCGTTTATATGGGGATCGTCTCATCGCCGCTCAAGCAACTCTTCGAGCGCATGCTCGCGTTTCGGCAAGGCGGCTTTCCGTTGCGAAATAAAGTTGGAGGCGCCATCGCCGTCGGCGGCGGGCGCAACACGGGCGTGGAACTCGTCGTCCAACAACTGATCATGTTCATGCTGTCGCAGGAAATGATCCTCGTGGGCGATGGGAATCCCGGAGATCATTGGGGCGGCACCATGCAATCGCAGGGCGACGAACTGTCCAAAGACGAAGGCAGCTTGAACACCGTTCATGGCGTCGGCAAGCGCGTTGCCGAGATCGCGCTGCGCTTGGCCGCTTCCGCGAAGTAAGAATCCCTAAGAGCGTGTCTTAAAACCTCGGCTTGGGCGTGGACACCTGAGTTTGGAGTCCCGCCTTCAGGCGGTTTTGGCGCCGGGCCGCCTAAAGACGGGACTCCAAACCGGTAAGCCCGGTCCCCCGACCAAGATTGGCTCATGTGGTTTTTTCGCCGTTCCCACCACCCGAAGGCTTCCCCTTCTCAATGGCCGCCACGTGCAGTCCTGCAATCGTGACACTGGCATCATCGTCGAACCACACGACCACGCGCGTCCCTTGGGGATTGGAGTTGGCATGATCGGCACTGGGAACGGGATATCGCCTCCCGCTGCTGGTAACAATGGTGAATGGCTCGAAAGGGGTTGCTCCTAAATGCTTTCGTATGTCACCTATCATGCACGTCAGTATAATTCATGCTCGCCACCTGCCGCAAACGACAAGCCACGTTCGAAAAGGTGACTCCGGCGGGCGTTTTGCGAGCTTCCAGAATCAAAAGTCCTCGCGTTATTCTGGAAGACCGATCATTCAGGAATTAACCGGGTTGCGACGTGCCCTTCACCTTCGGGGTGCCCCGATTTGGGCGACCGGTACGCTGCTTCCTGAATCCGATACAGTTCGGCGTAGGTGCCGTTCCTGGCCACCAGTTCCTGATGGCTACCCACCTCGGTTACTCGCGCCCCGTCGAGCACCACGATCAGGTCCGCCATCCGCACGGTGCTGAATCGGTGCGACACGAGCAACGTAATCCGGCCGTTTGTCCTGTTCGATTTGGGCTTGCCGTTGCCCGCTGCTCCGCGCGCCCGGTGCGCAGCGGCCGCATAGCGCTCAAATAGAGCATGCTCCGTCTCCGCATCCAGGGCAGCGGTCGGTTCGTCCAGCACGAGCAAAATCGGTTCGTCTCTCATGAATCCGCGCGCGAGTGCCAGCTTTTGCCATTGGCCGAAACTCAGGTCGACGCCGCCCGGCCAGGTCGGGCCGAGCTGCGTTTCCAGACCAGAGCTCAGGCCATCGATCACATCGCTCGCGCCCGCTCGATCCACGGCGGCTGCTACCGCCGGCGTGTCTTCGATCCGGGGCAGGTCACCCAGGCCGACGGTGTGCCGCGCCTGGAATTCGAACTTAAAGAAATCCTGAAATGCGCCAGCCAATCGCGAGCGCCATTGGTCGGCGGGCAGGCGGGCCAAATCCACGTCATCGACGAGGATCCGTCCCGAATCTGGCTGATACATCCGGGAGAGCAGTTTAACCAAAGTCGTCTTGCCGGCTCCGTTCTCGCCCACTAGCGCCACAACGCTTCCGGCGGGCAACTCCACGCTGACGTCCTGCAAAGCCGGTCGCGTGCTTCCGGGATAGCTAAACGAAACATTTTCCAGGCGAATACCCCGCGCCAGGCGCGACGGCACCGGCGCCTCTCCGTGCTCCGCTTGCGCCGCCGCGTAATCCTCCAACCATGCCAGCCGACGCGAGCCCTCCAGCCAAAATCCGCGCAGAAACCCAATCTCGCCGACGGTTGCTCCGATATACGCAGACAAGCGCGACCCCGCCGCGAGCACCAGCAACACCTGCGCTCCCGTTCCATGCAGGATCACCGAAACGAAAACCGTTGCGCCCACGTACCCCGCTCCGAAGATCGCCCAGGCCAGGCTATGCCAAACCGCGCTTTGCCAGCGGGCGCGCGATACCAAGCCGTACCATTGCTCCCACGTCTGCCGCCGCTTTTGAATCAGCAACTCGCCGATACGCGTGACCCGCACTTCCTTCCCCGGCGGCGCCGTCGTGGCGACTTCAAATAAATGCCGCGCCAGCCGGCGCGAAGCTGCCCCTTTTTCTTCCGCAGCCCGCTCGACGCCCGGACGCCAGGTTGACGTTAAGACGGTCGGTAGCGCAAAGACCGCCAGCAAACCCAGCGCCGGATGAATCGACATCAGCAACATCACGGTTACGACCAGGCGCAATATCCAGCCGCACGTGGAAAATAGGGACATATACATGTGGTCGAGCACGAAGACCTGGTCGCGCAGCATCGACAGACGGTCCAGATATTCGGGCCGTTCCTGGTGGGCGATCGTCACCACCGAAGCCTGCAACTGGGCGACGTGGCTTTCCAGGGCGATGGTCAGCCGGTCGCGAAACCGCCGTTGCATCCGGTCACTGATCACCCGCAGAAACCAGGTGCCGGCCGCGGAAACTCCCAGCCCCATAGCCGCTCCCATCAATAGGCGGCGATTGCTCGCCGATACTCCATCCGCCAGCAATTTCAGCCACAACGCCATTAATGCGTCCGGCAGCGCCGCCAACAGCGAAAGTCCCAAGGCCAGCGGCAGCAGCAGCGGTTCGGCCACGTAACCGCGTTTCAAGGCGCGCCACAACGACGGCCATGCTCCCGGCATGTCGTTAGCCGACGGCATCCAGCTTCTCTCCTTCCTGGTCCAATCCACCGGCAAAACGCGAGGCCTGCAGTTCGAACATCGTCCGGTATCTGCCACCGCGAGCCATCAGTTCATCGTGAGTACCGAGCTCGACAACTTTTCCGTGTTCGAGCACACAAATGCGGTCCGCCTGGCGCACGGTGGAAAAACGGTGCGAGATCAGAATCGTGGTGGTTTGCCGCGTTGCCTCCAGGATACGGTTGAATATCTCCGCCTCGCCGCGCACGTCCAATTGCGCGGTTGGTTCATCGAGCAATACCACCCCCGCGCCGAGCTTTACGGCGCACAGAGCCCGCGCCAGCGCAATGCGCTGCCATTGGCCTCCCGACAAATCAGTTCCACCCTCGTACCCTTTGGCTAGTGGAGTATCCAGGCTCGCCAGTTGGCCCGCCCCGGCTTGGGCCAGGGCCTCGCGAATGACCTCGTCCGGCGCGCCTCCCGGCGCAACGTTGTCGCGCAAGGGCAACTCAAATCGCACGAAATCCTGGAACACAGCCGTTAACCGGCTGCGCCAACTCGCCAGGTCCAGCTCGCGCAAATCGACCCCGTCGATTTCGATGGACCCTGCTTGAGGATCGTACAAGCGACACAACAACTTGGCCAAAGTCGTTTTGCCCGCGCCATTTTGACCGACGATTGCCAGCGAAGAGCCCGCCGGGATCGTTAAATCAAACCCGTCCAATACCGTCTCGCTGGTGTGGGGATAAGTAAATCGGAGCTGGCGAAAGCGCACTTCGCGCGCGGGCATATGGGATGCCATGCGCTTGCCTGATATCAGAGTGCCGGCCGGCTTCATGCTTTCGTGCAGCCGCAGCACGGCGCCGGTTGGAGCCGCGGCGCTGTCCAGTGCCCACGACAAACCGCCAAAGGCAATCATGCTGGTGCCGACGGCGGCGCTGGCGAAAGTTACTAGCCGGGGCAAGTCCAACCGGCCGGCGGCGGCATCCATTGCCATCGCGGCGAACACCAGGACGTTGGCGCCCAACACCAACAATAGGCTCCAAATTACCGGCTTCTCGCGCAGCCGCGTCGCTTCCCAGCGCAACTCATGAAGCCGACGCCGTTGGGCTTTGAAACGCTCCGTCGTCCAGCTGGCCAGCCCGAACAGCCGCAGTTCCTTGGCAGCCGGTGGTTCAACGGCCAGCCGATATGAATACTCGGCGTTACGTTCCGCTTCACGCACCGGTTCAGTGTTGCGATCTTTCCATACCGCGCTCTCTCGCAACAAATAATGGGTCGCCACCCACGCCCCGGCTAAAAGAATGGGCGCTTGCCACGCATATGCGGCCAGAACGCACGCAGAGGCCAGCCCGCCGACCATTTCAGCCAGTCCCGAAGCAATGAACCCCATCGAGATGAACAGAGGCGGACCACTGATGCCCAGATCGAAATCGCGCGCCATCGTCAGGTCCGTCGTTAGCCGGGGATCTTCCAGGTGCCCCATCCCGGGCAGCCTCACGCAGGCGGTGGTTAGTTGGTCATAAAGCCAGGCGGCCGTTCGGTTCCCCAGATTGCTTCCTACTGCCTGGTGCAGCGGCGAAAGCACTTGCAGCAAAACAAAAACGATCCCAATCAGGAACAGGGGGCCGGCCAACGAACCGCCCCGCTGCACGGCGCCAACCAAAACACCCATTGCGATCGCAAACAGCGCCGGCAACAAACCCCGCAATCCCAGGATGCCCCACCAGGCCAGCGCCAGCCCGCGGTCAGCCTGGCCCAAAACCCCAAAGAATTTCCAACCGTCACTCGTTCGAATTTTTGCGAAGATATTCCTCATCCGATTTCCGGGTCGGCGCCATAAGGCTTCTAATTTTTGGAATAGTCGAGCCTAATACGCCCTCCCGGAACGGCGCAAGCGCAACTCAACGCGCAAATCAACGGCCCATGCGGTTCGGAGTTGTTTTTGCGGGGGATTGAATGCCATCTCTTTCGATCGTAAGGTTGCGGCAGTTAACCCGACACCGATCTGCAACAAAACACGCTATGCCATTCATCAACGTCAAACTAATCGAAGGCGTCTTCACCTCCGCACAAAAGCAGGAGATGATTCGTAAACTGACCGACACCATGGTTGCCATTGAAGGCGAGAACATGCGCCCTGTGACCTGGGTGGTAATTGAAGAGGTGAAAAGCGGCGAGTGGGGAATTGGCGGAAACCCGCTCTCCAGCACCGACGTCAAGGCGCTTGCGGCCGGCAAAGCCAAAACCTAATCTCAAAGGAGCCGTGCGGCCACGGTATCGCTGACTCCTCTGCAGAGCTTCACGACCGCATCCGGCCCAGGCTTTCAAAAACGCAATTTAGTGCCCAAGATATGGCAATCTGGCACGGCCTGTTCCGTGCTCCTGCGCCAGCATTGTGCCCGCGTAGGCCGTACCGATTTCCCCCAATTGCAAAGTCTACGGCGGGACAAAGCGATAGGATTAAAGCAAGCGGACCCGATAGAACCGCATCAATCCGGCTTGAGCGGGCGGTTCAAGGTATGTGACTATTCCACCCGAGGCAGAAGTGCCCGTAGTCACCAGGCACCAGTTGCTCAAGTTCGTGGAAGTATCGATCGCATAGGCAGTGTTAGGCGGTACCGAAAATGAGAATCCGAACTGGCCGCTGGAATTAAATCCTGAGCCGCCCAGTAAAGGCGCTTTAAAGGCGATTTCCAGTTGAAACGGTCCGCCCCGGCCGCCGGGCCCATCGACTGAAATCTGGTACACAGCCCCTGCGGTTGCGGCAAAATCAGCGGTCGAAGCGAGGTTGTTGGTATTCGGAACTCCTGGAGCGATAAGGGAAAGACCGTTCAATGCCGAACCGGTGTAGACGCCGAGAAGTGGCGAGAATCCGGCATTCGCAATCGTCACCTCCACCATCCCGGCGCGGGGTGCCGCCCAGGCCCACCAAACTGAAGCACCGCCCGGGAATCCCGGCAAGACTGGCTCTCCGGGCTCCAGCGTCGCGTCGAGGTTTGAACCGTTGGTCAGGACTTGTGAACCACTAAGCGGGATCCGATTGGCAAAATCATCGTTGGGCGGCGAGACAACTGGAAGCATTTGCAGGGTAAGATAACCCGCGGGGCCGAAACTGTGGCCAAGCGCAAGTTCATACTCAGACCCGGCGGTCGCGTTGAAGACCGTTTGGACGGTTGCAAGGATAACACCGTTGCTTGAAACACCGTTCTGCGATGCGCTGGCGACCGGGGCGAGATTGTCCACGGTCGTGCCAGTATAGAGTGCGGCAAACAGCCCGTAGTAAATGCCGCGACTATTCACGAGGAGCCTGTACTTTCCAGTAGCCGGTGGCGTCCATTTCCACCATACCGAGAAGCTGGGAAATTGGTTATCGTGGTTCGGCTCATTCGGCTCTACCGTCGCCCCAAAATCGTATCCGGCGGATTCAACAACGCCCGGAAGGACCGCGCGATTCGCGAAGTTGTCGTTTAGTGGCGGGACCGGTAAGACCGTTAAGGTAAATGGTGTCGAGGTGTTGGTTCGAGACGCATTACGGATCTCGGCGTAATAATTACCCGTTTGCGCTGGAGCCACGTTGCTCAGGGTGAGCGTGGCATTGGTGCCCGCGCCGCCAAGGCTGATTCCATTGAAATACCATTGGTAGGTTGGCGCAGGGTTGCCTGAAGCCACCAATCTGAGCACAAGGTTGGAGCCTTGCAAAACAGTCAGATTCGCAGGCTGCAATAGAATGACAGGCGCGGACGGGCCCGCGTCGAATCGGACCTCGTCCACCCAGGCGCCGTTTGTTAACGAAAAGAAACCCGCGACGTTCGTGAATGTCCAACGCAGAGTATGGCTGCCGGTGGGAAGAAAATAAACCTGGGGATCCCAGTCGGTCTCACCGGAAATCTTGTTGGCTTCACTGCCGTCAATCAGGAACCGGGCAAAATCAAAATTGGTATGGGAAGATGCTTTCCACCAAAAGCTCAGCGCGCCGGGCCCGGTAACCGGGGTTTGCATCCCGGTGTCCTGTTGGGAATCGACCGGTCCGGTTTGAGCGGACGCAACGCCGTCGTGTGAAACATTGGTCTGGCCGAACCAACCGATCGCGCCGCTACGGGTCCAGGTGAGCAATGGCGCATTGAGGGCATTCGACAGGGGCAAGCCGAAGGTGGCGGTGATCGACTTGTTGGCAGTCAGGGAAATGCTGTTCGTGGTGTTGGTGCCCGAAACAGCTCCGGTCCAAATAACGAAATAGTTGTTGGTGTCGGGCACGGCATTCAGCCCAACGCGCTGATTGTATGTGTACTTTGGCAGATCGGGATTGCGAATGATGCTGCCACCACCGGACGACGTCGTGGTCAGCCTCGGAAGCAAAGAACTGCTGCTTGTCGGGTTGGTTCCGTCGCGATATTCGTCCAGGTTCGAGATGCCGTCGTGGTCGGGGTCGTCTGCGGGGTTGACGTCGAGGGTATCGAAGTAGCGTAACTTCCAAAGATCCGGCAGACCGTCCCCATAGGTATCCTTGAGCGGATCGGCCCAGACCTCGAACTTAACTTCATCCACCCAGGCCGCGTCGGCCGGCGCGTAGAGCGTGTTAATGTATTCGGAAACCTCGTTTCCACCTTTCTGATAAATCCAGCGCAGCCTGTTTGTGCCCGCGGGCAGGTAATACGTGCGCAATTGCCAGTCGGTGTTCGAACTAAGCTCCCCGGACCGTTGTGAATTGTTCAACCAGAAGAGCAGGTAATCCGCG
>DASRFK010000112.1:0-34028 GCA_035651635.1 Verrucomicrobiia bacterium
GTTGGCGCAAAAGCCCCTGTCGCTGTTGTTCGAGGTTTGGGTAATCGGGAGAGCTCTTTTTCATATTGTAGTATACATACTACAATAACAGGGTCAAAAACAAGGAGAAATGCCAAAACCCACTTTTATCTCGTCCACCCAATAACGGAGAGCGAATTGACTTTGACGTTCTTTTATGTTATTTCAGACATTACAGAACTATGTATGAACGCATTGTGCTGGTCGGCGGGTCAGGGTTCCTGGGACAAGCCTTGGCGGAGCATTTCCTTAAAGGAGGGCATGAAGTCGTCATATTGACGCGTTCTCCGGCGGGAACCTCCCGCGGCGTGCGCCAGGTCGCTTGGGATGCAGCTAGCCTCGGCCCGTGGCAAAGGGAGTTGGAGGGCTCGCATGCGGTGGTCAACCTGACCGGCCGCTCCGTGAATTGCCGCTATACGGAACGAAACCGGAAAGAGATCCTCGATTCCCGGGTGAACGCGACGCGGGTAATCGGCGAAGGCATTGGGCGCTGCCAACAGCCGCCGAAGGTCTGGCTCAACGCCAGCACGGCGACGGTGTACCGGCATACCTTCGACAAGGCGTGGGATGAAACCGGAGAAACCGAGGCTTCAACGGAGGCCAAGGATCAATTCTCCGTTGAGGTGGCGTGGGCTTGGGAAAAGGCGCTGAACGATGCGTTCGCGCCGCGTACTCGCAAGATCGCTCTGCGCACTTCGATGGTTTTGGGGTTGGGACAAAACAGTGTGTTTCCGGTCCTGCGCCGGCTGACCAAATTCGGCCTGGGCGGCAAAGTGGATAGCGGAAAGCAGTTTGTCTCCTGGATCCATGAAGCCGATTATTGCGCCGCGGTCGACTGGCTGATCCAGCACGAAAACTTCGCGGGACCAGTCAATGTCACCGCGCCTAATCCGGTTACTAACTCGGAAATGATGCGCGCTCTCCGTCAGTTGTGCCACGTGCCGTTCGGTCTGCCAGCCACCGGTTGGATGCTCGAGGTCGGGGCCTTCTTCTTGAGAACAGAGACGGAGCTGGTCCTCAAGAGCAGGCGCGTGATTCCGGGCCGCTTGCTCGAATCGGGTTTTGTCTTTCGATTCCCGGAAATCCGGGGTGCATTTGAAGACCTCAATGTCGAGGGCGCGCGTGAATAGGGCGGGTATTCACCCCAGTGGCCGGCAACTTCACTCGTGTTACTGCTTAAGAGTTGGTTTTACGTACTGATTGACGCACCCTGTTTGGTGCGTCTTTTTTTTGCCTTACTTGGAGGAACTGGAAAAACGGTAGTTAAAACGTCCTTCCGGAGCGACATCCCCGCTCAAATAAAAATCCATGATGTCCCCAGGTCGTTGTAAACTATCGGCCCATTTGAAATCAAAAGAGACGGGGGCTTTGCCCTGCAACAGGCCCAATGACAGCCGGGGAATAGCCAGGGCAAGTTCATTGTCGCGGACCATCAAATCCACTGGGGCAATTTTCTTCCAATGCCACCCGCCCTCGTTCTTTTCGAGCCAGGTCTTCGGTCCACTCTCCAAGGTGCGGTTTACGATAAAGTCGTAGCCTTCCCAGCCGGTCGCGGCATTGCGATCCACATCGATTAAAAGCCACATCCAATTCGTTCCCGCCGGAGCGGTGATGGGCCGGCGGGTCCGGGCGTAGAAATAGAGATTCCGCGCGTCGGTGGCGATTTTGAAGGCGACCAGATCGTTTGAAGCGCCACTGGCGTGATAATGCAACCCGCCAACACCCTCGAAGTCGCGGGACTCGGCGTCTCCGATATCGTCGCGGAATTGCGGCGCCACATCTTGCCACTGATCGAAGCCGCGTTTCAGATGGATGGTTTTGGGGGCGGAGGCCTGCGGCAGAGGGAGAGCGCCTTTGAACCGGCGAACATTGGCCACGAGCTGATAGTAATAATTGTCGCCGTGCCCGCCGTGCATCGGCTCGATATCACGGCTAAACTCTTCGTTGTACTGATCGACAAAAACCGGCGGACCATTCACGTCACCCCATCGGCCGGCGATCCACTCGTTCCAGCCGGTGACCATGACAAAAGGCGCTTCCAACTCGCAGGCGCGGTTCCATTGTTCCTGGAAATTGAACCCCCAGTTCACCGCGCCAGGCGCAGAATCCCCCCGGCCATCGTGGAAGGTGCGGCCGCGAGCGTCGCCCGCGCTCATGTTGGTCACTTTGCCGTCGGCCTGGCGCAGGTTTTGGGCAACCGACACATTGACCTGCTCGGGTTTAGCCGGATCCTCCGTATAGCCATAGGGCTGGGGGAACGCCGCTTCCCAGTGCCAGGCAAGAGGTGTGTTGGTCATAGTAAAGGGCCAGTGGGCCCGACGCAGAGTAAAGAAATGGCGCAGTTCCTCAGAGGCCTGAGACGGATCACAAATCAGCAGCGGTTTGCCTCGCCATTGAAACCACAACTCGGGATACAAACCCGGCTGATAAAGAGTGTGATAAAGCTCCTCGGCGGTTTCTGCCGCCTTGGTATTGACCATAAAGGCGATCTGGGGGGTTCGACCGCCGCCGCGGCGAATGTCACGAAAGACCGCGCACAACTTAAGGTAAACGTCGGCATAAGTCCTGGCGTTGGTCGTATCAAAAATGAGCGTATCAATCCCGGCCGCGCTCAGCAATTGAGCGTGGCGGCGCAAGACCCATGGATCGGTGCTCCGATAGTACCCATAAAGCGGCTCACCCCAGTAATGGCTTGTCCCAATGCCGCCCCAAAGTGGTGAAGCTGGTTTCTTCAGCGCGTCGGGGTCTGCCTCGAGGATCCGGCTGACGTCGTACGGGCCGTTTAAAAGCGGGCTTCGGGCACCCGGCTCATTGTGCCAGAGGAAATAGAAGATGCCGACCCAGCGGTCCGAGCGAGGAGGGCCGACTTCGGAACCGTCCGGCAGAGAACGGCCGAGCGCATCGGTCGCCGGCCACGGCAGGCAAGGAGTACTGGTGCTGGATTGATCCTGCGCGCAAGCAAAACGGCCAAATGCGCAGAACCCGAAGCAAAGCGAAATCCCGAATACTTTCGAGATTATGGGAATGTCAGGAAGCAGCGTTGGCACTGCCCATGGTATCGGTGAAGGTCGTGCTGGTGAGGGACATACCGGTCAGATGGTCATTCACCCACTTAATGCCCGCGCTGCAAGAGCCAAGCAGGTTCGGGCCCGGGGAAGTCAGCGGCAGTATGCTGTCTTCGGCTTCACTATACATCGGCATGAGATCGCCGCCCACAATTTCGCAGAACCGGTCCCCTGCCCCGATCGCGAGCAGCATCTTGGTGTAGCTCTCCAGGTTCACTTCACCCTCGCCATGTCCGCAAAACTGGTGGCCGCGCTGGGTCCAGTCCTCGGAGATCATGAGCGTGGAGGCGCCTTCGAGGAATTTGAAGTTCTTGGCGTGACTGCCCACGACGCGCGGCGCGACGAATGGGCTGGAGAATCGACGAGTCCAGGTTTCGCCGGCCCAGCAATGGCTGGGATCGCCCCACACACAGAGGCAACGGTCATAGTCTGTGGCGAGCAGCAGCAAACCAAAGTCACGCGCGCAGATGGCCCCCGTTGCGGGGTGAATCTCGTGAGCCAGGTAGGCGCCTAATCGATTTGCCCGGGCGCGGATCTTGGCGGTTCTATCCCGGAACCGAACCAGCCCGTCCTCGATCAGCTTGTCCCATCCGAAAAACCAGGGATAACCGCCGTGCAGGACCGGATGACCCCACAGGCCCCAAAACCAACCGAAGATATGAATTCCCGCGGCGGTGCCAGCCTCGAGCATGCCCAGGAGGTATTCCTCCGACCAGTCCTCGACATATTGAGTGCCTTTGGCCAGGACCGGGCCGGGCACAAACTTCTCGGCATATTCCAGGCCCCACTTGGCGCTCAGGTGCGCATAAGCGGCGCAGTGGGCGCTGACGGCGGGGGCGACGACTCCCAAGGCGCCCAGGACTTGTTTAATCTCTTTGGGATCGCGAAAGCTAATCCGGCCATTCTCGCCATGCCCGGGTCCATTGAGCAGGTAATTGGAGATCATCATGGAACGGGCGCCACATTGGGTGGCGTATTGCCCGACGGCCTCGAGGCTTTTGAGGCTTCCGACAAGTTGTCCGGTCTCGACGCCCGCGACAATGCTGACCTGGCGCCCGCAACCGAGATTCAAGCGCGCGCGGCTGGGATCGAAGTATCCATTGAATTCTTTAAAGAAGAGAGGATTCATAGGCGTGGGTTGGTTACCAAAAAATACGTGCTCGATTATAAATTGCAATTCAGTTATCACTGCTTGAGTCGAGGGAGCGGACCCGCTAGTTTGGGCCTGAGTCGGAAGCGAACGATCCCAGGCGATAACTAGAATGTCACGGCGCTCAACAGGTTTTTTGGCCAGCAGATATCTGGAGAGACGCGTACCGCTGCGGGGCCTGATCACGAACCAACTGGCCAGTTGCTGTATTGCGCGTTTGCTGGTGCTGGCCACTGAGGAGACTCACAAACCGATCATAACCTATATCGAATCGAGTGGGGGGTCGGTGCCGGAAGCGTTGAACGTGATCTCAACGATGAATGGGATCCGCAGTCCGGTGGCCACCTTTTGCCGCGGAACCATCGGCGGAGTGTCCGCGGTGATTGCCGCTCACGGCCTGAAAGGTTTCCGCACCGCGGATCCGGCGGCACATTTCTCACTGGCACTGACCAGTGAACTGACAAAAAACGGTCGAGAAGCGACGCATGAATCGTACCTCAAGCTGCTGGTACAGATCCTGGCGAGCGATACCGCGCAACCGGAATCAGAGGTGCATCGCTGGCTCACCGAAGGGGCCGAGTTCAACGCGCAACAAGCACTCCACCACGGACTGGTTGACAGCGTCGCGCGCGAACCGGTCTTGCCGAAGGCTGGTTAAACCTTCCACGGACCGCGTTTTGGCCGGTCCAACCACTTATTGGCTTCTGAGTCGCCGATGAAGCGCTCTTTGGCCGGATCCCATTTGAGCCGGCGATGGTTCCAATAAGCCAAGTTGCCCAAGTGGCAAACAGTGACCGAGCGGCAACCAATTTCCACATCGCAGATGGGCCGCTTGCGCGAGCGCATACAATCGAGGAAATCCTTGCCATGATTGTAGCTGTTGTACAGCCGGATGGCTTTATCGCCCAGAGGTTCTTCGGCAATCGATTTTGGAGTGGCTTCGAACTTGCCGCGATTGACCAGGATTTTGCCTTCCGAACCGACGAACAGCACGCCGCCGCTATCCCCATGCAAGACCTCGACCCCGTTGGCATAAATGTAGCGAAGGCCTTTGGTGGCTTTGGGGTCTTCCGGCGGGATGATCTCGACCGGACCGCTGTCGTCCATGCCCAGTCCCCATTGGGCGATGTCAAAATGGTGCGCTCCCCAATCGGTCATCATGCCGCCCGAGTACTCCCGATAATTGCGCCAGTCCGGAAAATGAGTATGGACGCCGCGCGGGCTGAGAACTGAATTATAGGGCCGCAGGGGCGCGGGCCCGAGCCACAGATCCCAATTGAGGCCGGGCTCCAGCGGTTCTTCCGGCAGATCACACGGACGCGACGGGCCGCCGACGTCAACAATCACCTGCTGGATTTTTCCGATCCGCCCGTTGCGCACCAGCTCGCAAGCTTTGCGGAATTCGCTCATGGAACGTTGCATGGAGCCGGTTTGAAACACCCGATCATATTTGCGGGCGGCTTTAACCATGGCTCGAGCCTCATGAATCGTCAGTGAAAGCGGTTTTTCGCAGTAAACGTCCTTGCCGGCCTTGCAGGCGGCGATCGCGACAAAGGCGTGCCAGTGGTCCGGCACCGCGATGACCACGGCATCGATGTCTTTGCGGGCGAGCAATTCCTGGAACTCTTTGTAGGCGGCGCAACCCTTGTATTCTTTGTCTTGTTTGATGCTGTAGAATTCGTCGGCGATCTTCCGGTGGTGCTCGCGCCGGGTGGTATCCACATCGCAAACGGCCAGGACCTGGGTGTCGGGCTGGTTAAGGAAATTGTTCAACAACCCTCGGCCTTGGGTGCCTGTTCCGATGAAGCCGAGCGTGATCCGATCATTAGGGCCCTTTCGGACCGTGCCACCCCACGCGGAGGACAGGAGCAGCGGAGCGGTCGCGGAAATGGCCGAGGTGAGTTTTAGGAATTGTCTTCGATTGAGGTGAGTTTTCATGACGAGCGAGTTTTGCGGTGATCAGACGCGCGGGGCAATGAAATTGTTCACCTCTCGGCTTGCGTCGAAGAAGGAAATGAGGATCCTGTGCCCACTCATGAACAAGCCATCACACCACCTTAGTACGCTGGCGCTCCACGCCGGACAGGTTCCGGATCCGACCACCGGTGCGCGGGCCGTGCCCATTTTTCAAACCACGTCGTTCGTGTTCAAAAACACCGAACACGCGGCCAACCTCTTCGCGTTGAAGGAATTCGGCAATGTTTACACCCGGATCATGAATCCGACGACCGACGTGTTCGAGCAACGAATGGCGGTGTTAGAAGGCGGGACCGGCGCGTTGGGAGTCTCTTCCGGCCAGGCCGCCACAACGCTGGCGCTGCTGAATATCACGCAGATCGGAGATGAAATTGTTTCAGCCAATAATCTCTACGGCGGCACCTACCAGCTTTTCCATTACACGCTGCCCAAACTTGGACGCGTGGTCAAATTCGTGGATTCAACCAAGCCCGAGGCCTTTCGCCAAGCCATCACGCCTAAAACCAGGGCGCTCTTCGCCGAAACCATTGGTAATCCGAAACTGGACGTGCCGGATTTCGAAGCCTTGTCGACAATCGCGCATAAGGCTGGAGTTCCATTGGTGGTAGACAATACGATTGCAGTTGGTTTGGTCCGGCCGATTGAACACGGCGCCGATATCGTGGTCGCGTCGGCTACGAAGTACATCGGTGGGCATGGCACGTCCATTGGCGGCGTCATTGTCGATTCCGGAAACTTTCGGTGGGATAACGGTAAATATCCCGAATTCACCGAGCCTGACCCGAGTTATCACGGGCTCAAGTTCTGGGACGTGTTCGGGAATTTCCCGGGACTGGGCAACGTGGCGTTCATCATCAAAGCGCGGGTGCAGTTGCTGCGGGACCTGGGCGCGTGTTTGAGCCCGTTCAACTCGTTTCTATTCCTGCAAGGATTGGAGACATTGGTGTTGCGGCAACAGCAGCATTCGAAAAACGCCCTCGAAATCGCGCGGTTCCTCAACAAACACAAACTGGTCACCTGGGTCACGTACCCTGGGCTGCCGGAGAATCCGACTCATAAGATGGCCGCCAAATACTTGAAACAAGGCTTCGGCGGGATCCTCGGTTTCGGAATCAAAGGCGGTCTCGAGGCGGGCAAGAAATTTATCAACTCCGCCAAATTGCTGTCGCACCTCGCCAACATTGGTGATGCCAAAAGTCTGGTGATTCACCCAGCCTCGACCACGCACCAGCAATTGAGTGCGGAAGAACAAGCCGCGACCGGTGTTACCGCCGATTATGTGCGCTTGTCCATTGGATTAGAGGATGCTGCCGACATCAAGGCGGATATCGATCAGGCGCTGAAAGCCTCTCAGCACGGCCTCCGGTAATCGATTGGGACGATCCTCCCTCCTTGCGAGGAGCGAGCGGGACGAGGTTGGGCAGAGGTTGCTCACGGTTCAGGGTGCCAATGCGCTTGGAATCCACGTGGAAGCTTTCTATAAACCGAAAGGAACTCCGAAGGTTTTGGAGTGCGCCTGCCGTGCGGCGCTTTGGGGCTAAGCAGGGTCCAATGATTGAGATTCTCTCGCGGATCAGCCGTCGTTGGGTTCCAAAAGCGGCGCATAGCGCCGCACTCCAAGACGCTGGCGCGCGGGTTCGGGCGCGACCGGATTCATGGTCACAATGTGCGAGAAATCGAAATGGAGCATTCCACATTCGTTCCGCCCCCTTGACGGGCACGGGAAATGGAAGGTCTCCGAGAAAGCGGTCTTATTTTTCGGTATTCTCGTTTCCGGGTTGCTGTCAACCAAGTTTGGACTTAGAGTTGAAATGTCCGAGGGCGCGCAACACTGCTCTGAGCTCGGCGTCCCGAGCGAGTGCGGCGTTCGCACCCGCACCTAACGCAGCACGCAGACATGGTCTTGACGCGATGAAGAAGCCGGGCGAGACAGGACGAACGCAAGCCAGACCGGCTTTCGACCATGCGTTGCGCGCCAGCCTGGTTTCGGGGGTGATCCTGGTCAATCCGGAAAGCAAGGTGGCAACGCTCACGCCAGAAGCGAGTGAAATTCTGGGATTGCCCAAAGACTCGGAACCCGAACAACCACTCGAACGAGTGCCGGCCGCGTTACTCAAGTTGGCGAACGAGGTCCTCTTGTCCGGCAAACCGGGCAGCGCGCGCCAGGTGCCCGTGGATGCAGGCAGCACCGCCGAGTTATTGCTCGCCAGCGCGGTGCCGATCAAAGCCGGCACGACGGGCTCGATCGCCGTTTTGACTTTGCATCAGGTGAATGCCAGCGGCGAATTCCTGCAGCGAATTCAACAACTGGATCGATTGGCCAATGCGGGCACCCTGGCGGCCGGCATGGCGCATGAAATTAAAAATGCCCTGGTGGCCGGGCGCACTTTCCTCGATTTGCTCCTCGAGAAGAACAGTGACGAAGAATTGGTGCAAATCGTGCGGCGCGAGACCAGCCGGATTGACGCCATCGTCAGCCGAATGCTGCGATTTGCCGGCACCAACGCCAGTTCGTTGAAGCCGCTGCACGTTCATGAACTGCTGGAACACGCATTGCGCCTGGTCCAACCGCAAATGGCCACCAGTTCGGTATCTCTCGAACGCTCCTTGAAGGCCGCGCGGGACGTCATCCGCGCCGATGAATATGAGTTGCACCAGGCGTTCGTGAATCTCTTCCTCAATGCCTTGGAAGCGATGGGACAAGGCGGCAAACTTACCATCACGACCGAGGTGCGGCCGGCGAGCCAGGAGGAACCGCAAATCGAAATCACCATCCGAGACACTGGCACGGGAGTTTTGCCCGAACACGCCGATCGATTGTTCGAGCCGTTCTTCACTACCAAGGCCGCCGGAACCGGGCTTGGCCTGGCTGTGACGCAACGGATCATCCAGGAGCACGGCGGGTCCATTTCGGTTCGCAGCGAGCCAGGGCAAGGTACTACCTTTTCAGTCATCCTGCCTTTGGTGCCGGAAGCCGCCGGGATGCAATTGGGCGGCTTCTCCACGGCGATGCTTGGCCGCAAGCAGGGGTAAGAGCTGCGGGTTGGATGGTGGCGCCGGTAACCATCGGGGGCGGCGCGCGAACTTCCAGTTCGCAGAGGTCCCACGCACTGTTTCTGTCACCAAAAATCAAGTCGCACGTCAGCCGGTGATCGGACGTTGCTGCGGGCAGCATGCCGCGCGCGCCGGCGCGCGAACTTTTAGTTCGCAGAGATCCACGCACTGTTCCTGTCACCAAAAACAAGTCGCACGTCAGCAGGCGTCGGACGTTGCTGCGGGCAGCATCCCCGCGCGACGTGTGCCACAAGGCCAGCCATGGTTCGGGGACGAGACGTCAGACGAGGCGTCCCCGCCCGAATGAGGCGAAGCGGCTCTGATTGACGGCTGCACGCGCCGGAGACACCATACGCCATGCCGAGCAGGTGCCGGTTGGCAATTCTCAGCGATATACATTATGCAAGCGCGGCCGAACAGGCCCGCGGCGGCAATTACGAGGGCCAGGCCGTCGCCAATCCCCTGCTCCGCTTGGCCGTCCATGCGTATCGCCGGTTCATTTGGCTAAACGAACCTTTCCAGAAAAATTATCTGCTGGACCGGTTTCTCGAACACAACTCGAATCCGGACTACGTGATAGCCAATGGCGATTACTCGTGCGATTCAAGGTTCGTTGGAGTCAGCGACGACGCAGCCTGCCAGAGCGCGCGCGAGTGCCTGGAGATATTGCGCACCCGTTACGACGGGCGGCTGCGCTTGAATTATGGCGACCACGAACTCGGCAAGGTGAGCTTCTTTGGCGGCCGCGGTGGAATGCGGCTGGCCAGTTGGCATCGGGCCCAAAAGGAGCTGGGACTTAAACCGTTTTGGCAGCTGTCAATCGGCCGCTATGTGTTAATGGGCGTGGTTTCGTCTCTGGTCGCTTTGCCGGTCTTTGAACCGGACACTCTGCCGGAGGAACGAGCGGAATGGGAAAAACTGCGGGCCGAACACTTTTCGGAAATCCGCCGAGCTTTCGAAGCGCTTAATAGCGAGCAGCGAGTGCTGCTGTTTTGCCACGATCCAAGCGCATTGCCATTCTTGTGGGAAGAACCGTCGGTACGCCAGAGGTTGACGCAGATTGAACAAACCGTGATCGGCCATCTGCACTCCGGCCTGGTGTTGTGGAAAAGCCGATGGCTGGCAGGTATGCCGCGGGTTACCTTCCTGGGGCACACCGCCACGCGTCTGAGCACGGCATTGCGCCGCGCACGGCACTGGAAACCATTTCACGTCAGACTTTGCCCAAGCCTGGCCGGCGTTGAGTTGCTAAAGGATGGCGGCTATCTGACGGCGGATTTGGATTTGGAAGCGCGGATTCCCGCGAATTTTCAGCGGCATCATTTACCGCGATGAAACGGGTGAGGGACCCCCAACGCCAAAGGCGTTGCTCATACACCTTTGGCGGTTTACGATTTTGTTGGCGTCATTTCCTGGGGCTTTCGCCCCAGGCTGATATGAAGGGCGCCTTCGGCGACCAGTTGTTGGCAGCTAGCCGTGCGAAGGCAAAACTCCAAAAGCCGGCTCGTCCTTGAAGCCCACAGTCTTTTGACCTCGCCGACGGGCGCCGGCGTTCCCCGGACGGACCTAAGCCAATTCCGGTTCTTCGATTTCCCTGGGCGCTTCTACCAGCGGCGTGCCGTCGGCGGCCTCCGGATATTCAAATATCTTTCCTTCGTAATTCCGGACCACGACGCGATCGGCATTTCGACTCAAGACGTAGTCAGGATTCACCGGGATTTTGCCTCCGCCGCCGGGCGCATCAATGACGTACTGTGGAACGGCGTAACCGGTGGTGTGCCCGCGGAGTTGTTCCATCACTTCGAGACCGGTGCGCACGCTGGCGCGCAAGTGAGCCGAGCCGGAGATCAGATCGCATTGATAAAGGTAGTACGGCTTGACGCGGCACATTAGCAACTTTTGCACGTGCGCTTTGGCCACTTCCGGCGAGTCGTTCACGTTGCGCAACAGCACCGATTGATTGCCCAGCGGTGTGCCGGCATCCGCCAGGCGCCCGAGCGCCTCGCGAACTTCGGTGGTCAATTCGCGCGGGTGATTCGAGTGAATGCTGATGAACAGGGGATGATACTTTTTGAGCATCGCACAGAGCGCCGGCGTGATGCGTTGGGGGAGGAAAATCGGGATGCGCGTGCCGATCCGCAAGAACTCGACGTGCGGGATGGCCCGCAACCGGCTCAATAACTGGTCGAGTTTCTCATCGCTGAACAGCAACGGATCGCCGCCACTCAAGAGCACGTCGCGGATTTCCGGGCGGCTGCGAATGTATTCGATCTGGCGGTCGAATTCGGGATGAAAATCGTACCCGGTCGCATTGCTCACCAGCCGGGAACGCGTGCAGTACCGGCAGTAGGCGGCGCAACGATCGGTCACCAGGAACAACACACGGTCAGGATAGCGATGCACCAAACCGGGAACCGGCGAATGCGCATCCTCACCGCAAGGATCGCTCATTTCCCAGGGAGCGGTATGGGTCTCTTCGATCCGCGGAATAACCTGCCAACGGATCGGACACAGCTCATCGGTCGGATCGATCAGGTTGAAAAAGTACGGCGTGATGGCCAGGGCTAGTTTGTGATTGGCCAAGGTCGTGCCAGCAAATTCCTGGGGTGTCAGCGTCGGCATCAAACGCTGCAGTTGTTCAACGGAGGTAATGCGATGCTTGAGTTGCCAGTGCCAATCATTCCAGTCCGAATCAGGAACATCGCTCCAGAAACCACGACCTGCGGGAGTAAATTCTTTCAGTGATTTTAGCCAGCGTTGCGATGGCGGCTCCTCTGCGGTTCCCGAAGATTGGTTTTGCATTTTCCCTAATTTTATTAGCCGCACTATAGAATCGATCAAAAGGGTGTCAAGCTGGGGGTCGTCGAAGACCGCAATCGTCCCAATAAGATGTTTCGTTATAGCATCTTACATCGCGAATTGAAGGTGGCGTATACACCGGAGACGGGCCGGGGAGACTACCCCACCTTACCAGTTTGGTTGACGGGCGCGTTCTAAATCCGAAGACCGAAATCCGAAAAACGAAAGAAGGCCGAAGGCCGAAACCCGAAGTTATATTCGAAACCGTCCAATTATATCTGAACAGGAGAGAACCGAGGGAACAGAGGTAAAGAACTCTGTTTTCTCCGTTTCCTCCTGTAAAAAATACCAGACACCACACTGACTAGCTGCGTGGGCTTCAGCGTGAATCGGCTTGCACGGGTAGCTCAGGTTTTGATGCTGGCCGAAGGGAAGCTCGCCGAGTGTCCAGTTCATCCAGCTTCTGCAAAACTTCCGCAGCGTTATGCCGGGCCACAATTTTTTTGCGGAACGGGATCATGAAACCGGGATGGTTCAAGTTCTGTAGATAGATCTCAAGGACATGGCAGTAATCATCCGCCAGGTCGGTCAATTCATGCGTTAGCCGCGGACGAAGCATTTGGAGTTCGCTGAGCTTGGTTTGCAAGGCCTGGGTTTGACGAGGGGGCGGCCAATCGCGAATGATACTTTGGAGGGCGATCTCGGCATGGAGCGGCAGTTCATTGGTGCCGATCCGGATTTGCACGGCCGACCGGATGGATTCGTCGAGCTTCTGCCAGCTCTGTTCCGCCGTCCAGTTCTCGGCCAGGCCGCGGCCGGTGAAATGGACCAACTGCAACGACCACCATTTTTCAACCTCAAGGGTCTCGTGAAAATGCTCATGAAAACCGTCGAGAAACGCGAACTGCCAATTGTAATAGCGCGGCAACTGCTGGAGCATAGTGCGCAGGCAAGCCGCGCCATTAGGGAGGCCGAGCAATTGGTGCACGAAAACTTGAGCGCAGCTCCGGTATAGCTCGCCGGGCTCGCCGGTGGCGCGGTCGGGCACAGGCCAGCTTAGCTGTTGGAAGTTCAGAGGAGTGACCGCGCAGAGTTCCTGATGCGCCTGCTCGAGCGAGTTTTCTCTTCGGGCGTTGACCAGCAGCGTGGTCATGCGCAAGCCGGCCTCCGACATTTGTGGCGATGGCAAAATGACTTCCTTCTGGTTGGAAGCCCAGATTTCCCGACCCAATCCCTCGGTCAGCCAGGCCGGCACTTCGGCCGAGTGCGCCGGAGCTTCGCGGTTGGCGAGTTCCAACAGCAGGACGCTGACCATGGCGCGCACATAGCGTTCGCGTTGGCAAAGGTTCGGCAAGCGCACCTCGTACTGCCAACCGTCGCGAAATTGCTCGGCGTTAATCGCAACGGGGGAATCGGCCGAACCGGCTGAATACAGGCGAAGGAAGATCTTGCCAGTCCACGGAGCCGTGACGCCCAGAGTTCGCCAGACCAGTTGTTTGATCCGTTCGGAGGAGACGGTTAGCAAGGTCGGATCGAGGCGAACGAAATTCGTGTCGTTCTGCAGCAGCGCCGCCAGGGGCGAGCCTAAGGAGTTGCCGCCGGCCTGGACGATGAACTGGCCGGAGACGCTGCGAGAAACTAGAAAACCCGCTGCGGACTGTGCGGCGGCCGGCCTGGACCCGGCGCCGAGCCAGAGTATCCCAAGCCATGCCAGCAACCAGGCCGCGTTCGGAGTGGACGGTGCCCCACCGCGCTGATTTCCAGTCGGATAGGAATCAGGTCTTCTTGGGCGAGGGTTTGGCATTGCCCTCCGATTTGGCGGGAGCCGGCTTGGAATCAGCGGTGGCGGGCTTGGCGGCAGGCGTGGCGGATTCCTTTTTGGCGGCTTCCTTGTACTTTTCGCTTCGATAATCGGTGATGTAAAAGCCGCTACCCTTGAAAATCAGACCACCGCCGCCGCTGATAGCGCGCTTCACTTTGCCCTTGCCCCACGGCTTCTTTGGGCAAGTCTCTTTGGGGCAGACCGAGAGCGGTTCGGCAGAGATGGATTGAAACTGCTCGAACTGTTGTCCGCATTTTTCACAAACGTACACGTAAGTCGGCATAAATTCTGGTCACGCGCTAATCAAGCGGCGCGGGGACACCAACCGGAAAGCCCGGCAGGCCCAGCGCGGGCTGTAATTGCAATTAGCTAACATTTTAATAATCAGAGCAGAGAGGAGGGTCAAGACGAAGCAAATCCGTCTCGAATCAGCCTCCGATGCAGCTCATTGAGCGTGAAGCCGGCACGAAGTCGGGTTCACCGATATGGTGCCGGGCTTCCTTCTGCAACACCACAGAGATCAGCCATTGTTTGAGTTCGTTATCGTCGGCACCCGCCCGCATGCGCGAGCGCAGGTCGTGTTCAATGACGCTGAAGAGGCAGGTCCGAATCTTTCCGTCGGCCGTGAGCCGAATGCGATTGCAATGACCGCAGAAAGGCTCACTGACGGGGGAAATAATCCCGACCTCGCCGCGGCCATCGGCAAAGGCCCAGCGCTTGGCAGTCGAAGAGGCGTTCCCATCACGGATGGGATGGAGCTCGAAACGATCGCGGAGGCGGGCGAGCAACTCGCGTCCGGGGACGACCAGTTCTTTGAGCCACGCGCGAGCGGAATCCAGCGGCATAAACTCGATAAAACGCATGGTCAGCGCGCGTTCGTGGCCGAATTGAGCGAGGTCCTCGATTTCATGGTCGTTGAGGCCGCGAATGACGACGGCATTGACTTTGACAGGGTGAAATCCGAGTTGTTGGGCCAGCCCGATGCTCTCCAGCACTGACTCCAGGCCGTCACGACCGGTAATCTTCTTGAAATTCTCTCGGTTCAAGGAGTCGAGACTGAAACTCAGCCGTCGCAGGCCGGCCTGGCGCAGCGACTGGGCTTTTTGGCGAAAAAGAAAGCCGTTGGTGGTCATTGCCAGATCCAGGATGCCCGGAATCGCCGCAATGCGGTTGACGAGCTTTTCGACGTCGTGCCGCAAGAGCGGTTCACCGCCGGTGAGCCGGATCTTCTCGATGCCAAGCTCAACGGCGATCTTCACGAGCCGTTCGATCTCTTCGAAGGTGAGCAGATTGCTTTTGGGCACCCATTCCTGGATAACAGGCTTGGAGTCGGGCAAGTGCGCCCAGTGGCCGCGATAGAAGTTCTGCGCGGCTTCCGTTTCCGGGAGACAGTACAGACAGCGAAAATTGCAGCGATCCGTCAGACTAATTCGCAAGTCGCGCAAAACGCGACCGTGGGAATCAACCAACGCTCCCGGTTGGCTCATTTGGCCGGCGCCGAGTTGGTCTCGGTGCTGGACCGGGGAGGGATGACCTTGACCGAGCCGTCCGAACCCACCTCGACATTGAGATCGTAGGCCGGCCGCGCGGCTTTGGCCTGGCCCGGCGGGCTCCCGAGGCCTTGCATGAGTTTCTGAGCGCCTTTTTCTTCGGACCGGGCGAAGAGCCCCTGTCGGATCCATTCCAGTCGACGCGCGATGCTGAGCTCCTGTTTGAGCTTCGAGACCTGTGCGCGTAGAACTGTCAAATCGTTGAACTGGCGCTCCAAGTCGGCCTTCTCGGCCATCATTCGTTTCAGTTCCTTTTCAAGGAAGGCCTTGTCGCCCTCGGAAGCGGCGAGCTTTTTCTCGGTATCGGCGATTTGTAGAGTTAGATTGGTAATCGAGGCGCTCAAGTCGACCGCCTGCTTATCGAGGGCCTGGTTTTGGGTTTCAAGTTGCGCAATTTTGGCATCCCTTTTGGCCAATTCCTCCTGGTTGGCTTTAAGCGACTCTTCCGTTTTGGCCAGATTCGCGCTGGTTTCAGTCAGGTTAGAGGAGACCGCCGTGAATTCGTTCGTCAGCTCGAGCAGCACTTTTTTGCGGGCATCGAGATCTTTTTCCAGCTCGGCATTGGTCTGTTTATAATCTTCAAGAGTGGTGCTGGTCTGGACCCATTTGTTGGAGAAACCCAGGATTGCGTCGGTGTCCGTGCGTTCCTGTTCCGCTGCGTTCTTGCGGATTGTAATCAGGGCAATTCCCAGGCCGAGGCACAGGAGAGCCAGAACAATCAACGCCAGTCTGTTCTTCATAAGCTAACAACATGGCTGCGGGCTGCGGCTTTGGCAAGATCACAAGTACCCGCCGTCACGGGCGCTTATCCACGGAAATAGTATGTCTTTATTGGCCATGTGCTTCGGCTTCGTACAGCTCCCGGACTGAATCACGCACCAACACGATGAGCGTGAAAACCCCCAGCACCGTCCCAAGCGGGATGTGAAGGCAATTAATCGCCGCGATAACCAGCGAGAACGTGCGGGCCCGCCTGGCCCGCAGACAAAAGGCGGAGACCAGGTTGAGGATGGCCGAAGTGAGAAACCAGAGACCGAAAGCAAGGTAAAACCATTTCATTATTGCCAGGATCTCCGCCGGCGGCGGCCCTTGTTTCTGATTCTCCCACACTTTTGGATTAGAAAAGACCGCGCTCATGATGGTGAAATGGCCCAGCACAAAAAGAATCCCAAGCAGGGCCAGGCCTGCGCCGACGAAGTGGAAAATCGAGAGGAGTTTGAGGTGATCTGCGTCAACCTTGCGTTGGTCCCGGAGCAATGGAGGTAACTCGCTCATGCCCGCTGAGGATATATCGAATGGCCGGCGAGGCTAAGACAATTCGCGACTGTCGCGGTTGACGAGACGCAAGCCTGAGCGGAGCATTGCCCCGAAACCGAACTTCAGTTGAGATGGCACTCTTCACGAACTCCCCTTTCTTTTCGCTTTTGAACACCCATTTAATCCATAACGTGATAAGGTGGTGCTTGCAGTGAGAAGAGCGCTCGTGTGCATCTGTGTTGGCCTGTCCGTTTGGCTCCTTGAAGCGGCGTTGTGTCTGGGGCAAACGACGGCGACGTATCATGCGCGGGCGGACCAGGCCTTGCAAAGTTTTCTGCTCAAGTTCTGGAACGGGAGTCAGCAATATTTAAGGAGTTCTTTTCCCGATAACGGCGGCCTGACCGGCTATTGGACATACGCCAATGGCTGGGACGCTTTGATGGATGGGGTCGAGCGAACCGGCGGGGAACAGTACCTGGGCCTGATCGAAAGCTTTTATCTCGGGCAAGACGAACGCGGTTGGTGGGCGGGCTATTATGATGACGAGTGCTGGATGACGCTGGCGCTGATGCGGGCGTACGATCTCACCGGGAATCCGAAGTATCTCACCCAAGCGGAGAATCTGTACGGAGATATTATGGCTGCGTGGGACACGACCTGTTGCGGGCCGCAGAAAGGGGGACTCTGGTGGGATCGGGCGCACACGCAGAAAGCCACAGCGGCCAACGCCGGCGCGGCTCTGGCCGGCGCGCGGCTGTATGAGCGAACGGCGAATCCGAGTTATCTCGCTTTTTCGGAGCAGGTTTACTCATTCTGGTACTCGAACATGGTCGCCACAGGCTCCTATGAGGTTTGTGACCACCTGAACACGGACGGCACCAAGGTGTGGTGGAAGTTCACCTATAACGAAGGTCTGATGCTGGGCGCGGCTTTGGAACTGCAACATGCTGCCGGCAACTGGACGTACCTAACCAACGCGAACAACATCGCGCGGTTTATGGTGACGAGTGAAGACGCGGCCACGGCATACGGATTGATCCTTTCGGATGGAGCCAACGCGGCATGCGGCGGCGACTGCCATGAATTCAAAGGACCGGCTTACCGGTATCTGAGCTTGCTGTACGCCTCGGGGAGCCGTGTAGCCAGGTATTATTCCGTCTTGAAGGGAAGCGCGGATTCCATTTGGGCACTGGCGCAGGATGCGAGTACGACCACGTTTTCCGTGGACTGGGCCGGGCCGCCACAGACCGGCGTGGATCAGGCCCAGGACAACGCCGCGTGCACGGCACTCAGCCGTTTTGCCCAGATTTACGGGGGCTATCCAGGCGCCGGCATTCCGCTCCATCAATACGAAGCCGAAAACGCGGTGCTCCACCATATCCAACTCGAAGCCCTCTATGGCAGTTTCACCGGCTGGGGATATGTCGCCGGGTGGAACGCCGACAACCAGTGGATTGAGTTCGACGTCAATAGCGCCGTGGCAGGCGCCCACAGCCTGGTGTTCCGGTACGCGGCTGGAGCGGGAGACGCCTCCCGAGTCATTACCATCAATGGAACCGTGCTCGCGGCCAACCAAGGCTTTCGCGGCACTGGGAGTTGGACCAACTATAATACGCTCACCCTGCCCTGCACTCTTCCAGCCGGCCGCAGCGCAATCGTGATGCAGTACGATTCCACCCAACACAGTTCGAATTGGCTTAACCTCGACAACCTGGTTATCACCGGGGATCCGCCACAACAAATCCGCATCGCCGGGCCGAGCCTTACCGGCACGGGAACGGTGCGTTTGACCTGGAATGCCGTTCCGGGGCAGAACTACCGCATCCAATACAGCGCGGATGCTGGCAGCGGAGCGTGGAGTGATCTTGGAACGCCGATGACCGCGGCGGCCACGACCGCGGCCGCGGAGGATGCAATCCTTTCGGGACAGGCGAGGTACTACCGCGTGGTTAGTCCTTAGCCCCCGAAGAAATCCGAGGGCCGAAATAGAAATAGGAACTGCGTTTTCATTTTTGTGCATTTTGAGCTTTTTCGCGGAAGCTATTGGCCGCGAAGAATCAAAATAGTAATTGGCAGGGGCCTCATCGCAAAAGACGTGACGAAGGGGCGGGCGGCGTGCTTGCATAGCGGGCGTCGGCGCCGAGCGGCCCGACGGCAAAAAACACTCGGACAACCAATGTATGAAAAAGACATCCCGTTTACTGCTCTGGTCGGCTTCAGTGTGGCTGTGCTCGGCCGTGTTCGCGGCCGAGGCTCCGTTTAACGGATTGGATTTAACCCTGGGCAACCTGAGCCGCCTTTCCAAAGCCAAGACGCGCTCGATTGGGCCGGAGAATTTTACTGGCGAAAAGGGCAAAGCCGGCATGTCCACGGACGGTGCGGCCAAAGGAGCGGCGCGAGATCTCGGACAAGGCTGGAAAGTCTCTCCCTTCGTGCGCGTACCGGCCAAGTCGACCTTCACATTGGCCGAGATTACCGGCCCGGGAGCCATTCAGCAGATTTGGATGACACCGGCCCCGCTCGACAAAACGCGGTGGGATATCCTGCGCTTTTATTGGGACGATGAAACCGAACCCTCGGTTGAATGTCCGTTGGGTGATTTCTTCGCCTGCGGCTGGGGACGTTACTGCCAGATCAGCTCGCTCCCGGTATGCGTGAACCCGGGGAGCGCCTTCAATAGTTACTGGCAAATGCCTTTCCGCAAAAAGGCCAAGATCACCATCGAAAACCTTGATGACAATCCGATGACAATTTATTACCAAATCAATTATACACTCACCGATGTGCCGGAGGATGCGGCCTATTTCCATGCTCAGTTTCGCCGCGAAAATCCGCTCAAGACCAAAGGACTGTACACGATTCTCGATGGGGTCGAAGGGACCGGACAGTACGTGGGCACTTACCTGGCCTGGGGCGTGCATAGCACGGGTTGGTGGGGCGAAGGCGAGATAAAATTTTACCTGGATGGCGACAAAGACTTTCCGACCATTTGCGGGACGGGGACCGAAGACTACTTCTGTGGGTCGTACGATTTCGAGGTGCGGGGCGCGGATGGCAAAGGCCACTACACCGAGTTCAGCACGCCGTACTCAGGGCTGGCGCAAGTGATTCGGCCGGACGGGCTGTACGATTCCCAGGAGAGATTTGGACTCTACCGCTGGCACATCCTGGACCCAGTTCGTTTCGAGCAGGACCTCAAAGTAACCATTCAGGCCCTGGGTTGGCAGTCCGGCGGGCGGTACCTGCAACTACAGGACGATATTGCCTCGGTGGCGTTCTGGTACCAAAAAGAGCCGCACAAGAAATTTCAAAAATTTCCGTCGAGAGACGAATTGGAGCTGCACTGACGCGGCTCGATGGCGAGGCGGCGCGATGTCCCAGCATCCTTTGGCGGATTCGCGGCGCGACGTCCGGCCGTAGTTTTAAGTTGGCGGTTAACCCGAATTCTGGTTGTCTGTTTTTATGATGAATTTATCACGCCGTTTGCTGGTGGGGTTGGTTTTGATGTCCCTTCTGGGCGGGTCTGCCCTGGCACAAACACGAATTGCCACGGTGGACTTGCGCAAAGTGTTTGATGGTTACTGGAAAAAGAGGCAGGCGGAAGCCGCGCTCAAGGACCGGCAGACGGACATGGAAAAAGAAGACCGCAACATGGTCGATGACTATAAGAAGGTCAAAGACGATTACCAATCGCTCCTGGCCAGCGCCAACGACCAGGCCGTCTCGACCGAAGAGCGTGACAAGCGCAAAAACGCCGCCGAAGAGAAGCTTCGCCGGATGAAAGAAATGGAAGAGACCATCGCACAGTACGAGCGGCAGGCGCGCACCACCATTGGCGAGCAAAGCCAGCGTATGCGCTCGAACATCCTCACCGAAATACGCAACGTCGTGAATGCGAAGGCCAAAACCGGGGGCTATTCCCTGGTTATCGATACGGCGGCGGAAACCATCAACAGTACACCGGTATTCCTCTATGCCAGCACCGAAAACGACATCACCGATTCGGTGCTGCAACAGCTGAATGCCACCGCCCCTGCCGATGCGCTCAAAGCGGACGAAAAACCGGCGGCCGACGATAAGAAAAAGGATTCGAAGAAGTAGGCGGTGAACGATGTGGGTAGTGACATCGCGCTGCGATGTCCGCGCCGCGTTCAGCGGCGCAATGCGCACTGCGATGTCCGCGCCGCTGAGCCTTTGTTCCGCCCGCTGAACGCGGGCGGAGACGTCGCAGCGCGACGTCCCTACCGGGAACATTCTGACTAGCTCTGGCTCAAGCGTTGCACTGGCTTCTCGAACAGGAGCTGATGCGCTTCCGCCAGGATCGCCGGGATCCGCTCCGCGAACGGGCTGCCATCCAAACAGCCGTTCCATTGGGTGTCCATCACGTTGGCGGCATTTTCTCCCGGAAACCAGTGATCGCCCTGGCCCAGCAGATTGTAGCGCATTTTGCCCCAACTCAGCAGGTCCAACGATTTGGCATAAGTCCAAAGACGCAGAATCTCCAGAATGTTGATTTGGCCGGGCACGTCAACATACTGCGGCAGGCGTTCGAACCAGCGCGCGCACCAATCCGCGCCGAGCACCCGGCGCATCTCCGCTTCCAAACGCGCCGTGATGGGTCCGATCGTGTCGGGAATACGATCGTAAAAATCCAACGCGCCCACGTGTTCGTCAAAGTCCGAGGGCCGGGCCACTCCGCAGCTGAGGGTGTGGACCTGGGGCCGATTCAGGCAATAAAGCGCGTTGAACTGCATCGGAGTTAAGGGTGCGCAGAGTTCGACCAGTTTTTTGGGCGGTTCATAAAGCTTTCCGCCTTTGTCGTTGGGGCTAATAATGAAAATCCCCATGTCTCTGGCCGCCGCCGCTTCGATGGCCCGCCAGTTGAGGTCATTGACAAAATACCAATGCAAATTGATGTAGTCGAACTCGCCGCTTTCGACGGCTTCGAGAATGATGTCGGTGGTCGCGTGAGTCGAAAAACCGACGAAGCGGGTTCGGCCTTCCCGCTGAAGTTGGCGCGCGGCCTCGAGACATCCGCCTTTTTGCAAGGCGTACCGCAGGAGTTGCCGATTATTGATCCCGTGCAGCGACAACAAGTCCACATGATCCAATCTCAAATAATTGAGCGAGGTCTCAAAGGTGCGCAGGAAAGTTTTTGAGTTTGCGGCCGGAGCGACTTTAGTTTGAACAAGGATCTTGTCACGCGGCAGCTTCGGCAGCACCTGGCCCAGTTGCATTTCCGAACTCCCGTAACCTCGCGCGGTCTCGATATGATTGATGCCGAGTTCCAGCGCTCGATGGATGCAGGCCTCGAGGTTGGCCTGGTTGCCCGCCGGAATTTCCCCGGGTCGAACATCCTGCCATTTGTATTGGTAACGCATGCCGCCGCAGGAAAAGACGGGCATGGAAAGGCCGCTGCGGCCAAATCGTCGGTATTGCATTGAGCCCAGAATAGGGCAGCGGGTGAGGTCAGGCAAATGGTAGGTTGACACCCGGCTTGCGAATGCTTACTTTTTAATTCAGCTAAAAGTTAACTCGATAAGGGTACCATGTTGATCCGAATTAGTCTGATTATCGCGGTTGTTGCCGGATTGGCGGTCAGCGGCCTCAATTTCCTGAAGGTCAAAGAAAAAATCACCACCATCCAGCAGCAGCGGGAGGATGAGAAAAGCGCCAAGGTCGCGGCGCAAACCGAACTGGCCAGCACGAAAAAGGATCTGGAGAAAACCACCGCCGATCTCAAGACGACCAAAGCGACTTTGGAAGCCACCACTGCCGAACGCGACAAAGCGGTGGCCGACCTCGCCACCCAAACCAAGCGCAACACGCAGTTGACTGAGGAGCGCGATAAAATCCGCCAGGAACGCAATGATGCGCAGGCCGATTTGGCCGCTTACGTCGGGACCGGGCTCAAGCCGGATCAGATCCTGGCCATGAACAAGAATTTCAAAAACCTCCAGGCGGCACTCGATGCTTCGCAGGATGAGAAGAAACTTCTGGGCCAGAAAATCAGCCGTCTTCAGACGGAGTTGGACCGTTATGTTAGCCCGGAGAAGCCCGTCTATCTGCCGGCTTCCCTGGTCGGGAAAGTCCTGGTGACCGATCCGAAGTGGAACTTCGTAGTGCTGAATATCGGCCTGGACCAGGGGGTCAAGGAGTACGGCGAGTTGCTGGTGAATCGCAATGGGAAGCTGGTGGCCAAGGTAATCATCCGCAGTGCGCAGAAAGATCGCTGCATTGCCAATGTCATGCCTGGCTGGCAATTGGGAGAAGTGATGGAAGGTGACCAGGTCACCCCGGCGCACCCTGAATCATGAGACCGCTTTTGTTGCGTTGGTTCTGTCTGCTTTTGCTAGCCTGCGGCGGCTTGGCCCTCTCGGGCTGCGCGAGCACGCAGGATTCCGAGAACGCGTCAGTGCGGCCTTGGAATGCGCCGATGGGTTGGGAGAATGGTTTGCCCAGCCAACTGCAGGAAGGGCGCTGAGGCCGGCGTCATTTCGCCACTTCGATACAGCGCGTTTCGCGGATGACAGTGATTCGGATCTGACCCGGGTACTGCAACTCGTTTTCCACCTTGGACGCCAGGCTGCGGGCGAGCGCGTAAGCTTTTTCGTCATCCACCTGGTCGGGCTGCACAAACACCCTCAACTCGCGTCCCGCTTGCACCGCGAAGGCCTTTTCCACCCCTGAAAATGAGGCCGCTATCTTTTCGAGGTTTTCCATCCGTTTCAGATAAGTCGTCATGTTTTCCGAACGGGCGCCCGGCCGTGAGGCGCTGATGGCGTCGGCCGCGCTGACCAAAATTCCCAGGGGCCCGATGGGGGTGACATCGTTGTGATGCGACGCCACGCCGTTTACTACTGCGTCTGATTCACCGTGGCGTTTAATGAGTTCCGCCCCGACGATTGCGTGCGGCCCTTCCACCTCGTGATTGATTGCTTTGCCGATGTCGTGCAGCAGTCCGGCGCGCTTGGCCGCCATGACGTCCAGCCCAAGCTCGGAAGCCATTAGCCCCATGAGATGCGCCACCTCAACCGAGTGGTCGAGGATATTTTGCGAAAAACTGTGCCGGAAATGGAGGCGGCCCAGTATTTTGACAACCTCGGGAGCCAGCGGAGGCAATCCGGCCTTTTGCACCGCCTCCTCACCCAGGCGCAAAATGGTCTCGTTCATCTCCTGGGTGACCTCCGCCACGACCTCCTCGATGCGGGTGGGATGGATGCGGCCATCGGTAATGAGGCGCTGCATCGCTTCGCGGGCGATTTCCCGCCGCACCGGATCGAAGCCCGACAACAGAACCGATCCCGGAGTATCATCAATCAAGACCGTGACGCCGGTGGCGGCCTCAAAAGCCCGGATGTTCCTGCCTTCGCGGCCGATGATCCGGCCTTTGATATCCTCGGCGCCGGGCAGAGCGATGCTGGCGGTGGTGTTTTCAAAGGTGTGTTCGCCGGCATAGCGCTGGATGGCGATGCTGATAATTCGCTTGGCCTTATCCTCGGCCTTGCACCGGGCATCCTCGAGGATATGGCGCGAGAGAGTATTGGCGTCGCGCAACGCGTCCTGCTCCGCCTTCTTCAAGAGCGATTCGCGCGCCTGGGCCTGGTCCAGCCCGGCGGCGCGTTCCAACTCATGGCGCGCGCGCGTTTCGAGTTTCGACAACTCCTCCTCGCGCGCCTTCAAGTGGGCCAGTTGCTTTTCCAGGAGGAGCTTTTGTTCTCCCATGGCCTGTTCCCCCTGGACGATCCGGTGCAGTTGGGAATTAATCAAACTCTCGCGTTCGGCCAAGCGGCGCTCCAATTCGAGCCGTTCGGCCCGGCGGCTCGCAAGGGCCTGTTCGAGTTGCTCGTGGGCTTTGAGGGTCTCCTGGCTGGCCGTCAGCCGCGCCTCGCGCACAATGGCCTCGGCCTCTTGCTTCGATTTGTCCAGCTGCGCCTGGGCTTGCGCCGCCTCGGACTGGCCGGTCTGGTGTTTTCTCCACCAGAGCAAAAGATAGCAAAGGACCGCGCCGCTCAGCACAAAGCCGGCGCGCTCCACAGTGTCTACTAACGAGCTCATTTCAGAACCGCGCGCCAGTTACAGCTCGATCCAGCGCGTCGGCGTCAAGATGCAATTCACGTCTGAGTCATGCGGGCTAATGGGAACTTCGCGCACGATTTGCTCATCGAACGCCACCCCGCACGTTTGCCCGCGCACTTCCGCCAACATCCGGTCGTAATACCCCTTCCCGCGGCCGAGTCGACGTCCATGCAAATCAAAGGCTACTCCAGGCACTAATACAAAGTCCAGCTGGTTTAACGCGATCGACTCACAGTGAACGGCCGGTTCCCGAATGCCGTACCGGCCGAGGACCAGGTCCTGGCTCGGGTTAGTAACCTGGCAACCCACATACTGCCGTGTCATCGGATCAAAACGAGGCAATGCTACCCGTTTGCCGAACTGGAGACCCGTTGCCAGCAGCGGCCAAACATCGGCTTCGCCGCTGACCGGTGCGTACATCAAAATCGATTGGGCTTTGCGCCAAATAGGCTGCTCCAGCAGCCGAGCCCTGAGTTCCGCCGAACGGGCCGCCCTTTGCTCCTCAGACAATACGGCCAGGTGGGCTTTCACTTGCTCGCGCAGGGCCGCCTTCAGGGCGTTCACGTCGCGAATCATTTACGCCCGCCCTTCCATGAGAAAGCAACGTCGGGAGCCCCCGCATTCATGGTCCCAATGCTGAATTTCGGGAATGTGACGGCTTTCCATGAACCGTGCGGCAATCCGAAGGTTTTGGAGTGCGCACGCTGTGCGGCGCTTTTCGGGATCGCACCACGTCCGAAAGCGGCGCAGAGCGCCGCGCTCCAAGACGCTGACGCGCCCTCCTGTGGCGGGATCATGGTCCCAATGGAGGATTTTGCGATCGTGGAGGCTCTCCATGAACCTGGTAGAAAGGCGCGGGGACGTCTCGTCGCCGCAGTCTGGCTTAGCGGCGGGGGACGAGACGTCCCCGCCCCGAATGACATTGGACTCGCTATTTGGGTTCATGGTCCCAATGCAGGATCTGGCTATCGTGGCCTCCATGAACCGAACGGAAAACGCCTGCCCTCACCCCTGCCCTCTTCCCCAGGCCCCCAGGAGAGGGAGGAGCTTTCGCAGCGCAGTTTGGGTTCCTGCCAAAACTGGCTCACTCCTGTCCCTCCGACTGTTTTTTGGACAACTCACGCCATTTCGCCAAACGCTCTTTTATTTTTTTCTCCACTCCCTGGTCGCTCGGTTCGTAATAGCGCTTCTCCGTCCCAAGATAATCCTGAGCCACGAAATGCTCAGGAAAGTCATGCGCGTATTTGTACCCTTCGCCATGGCCTAACCGTTTTGCTCCCGGGTAATGCGCATCCCGCAGATGCTCGGGCACCGGCAGGGTGCGTCCGGATTCGACATCTTTGAGGGCGGCGTCAATGGCCGTAATGGTGCTGTTACTCTTGGCAGCGGTGGCGATATAGATCGTGGCTTCGGCCAGAGGTATACGCGCCTCCGGCCAGCCAATGAATTCGGCGGCCTGAAAGGCCGCGTTGGCCAGCACCAACGCCATGGGATCCGCCAATCCGACGTCCTCCGCCGCATGAATCACAATCCGCCGTGCGATGAAGCGCGGATCTTCGCCCGCGTGGATCATCTTGGCTAGCCAGTACAGCGCGGCGTCCGGGTCGCTGCCTCGCATTGATTTGATAAACGCCGAAATCGTGTCGTAATGCGCATCCTCGTCGTCGTAAACAACCGCCTTCTTCTGGATGCTTTGCTCCGCCACCGCCAAATCGATGTGCACCGCGCCATCACCCGCTGGAGGGGTAGTCAACGCGGCGATTTCGAGCGCGTTGAGCGCTTTACGGGCGTCGCCATCAGAGATTTTGGCCAAGTGCCGCAGGGCAGCGTCATCAGCCGCAACTTTCAAATAGCCCAGCCCGCGTTCAGAATCGGTGAGGGCTCGGCGGAGCAATTGATAAAGGTCCTGCTCACTGAGCGGGCGGAGCTCGAAAATCTGTGACCGGGATACCAGCGGTGAGTTGACGAAGAAGAAGGGGTTGTGAGTCGTTGCCCCAATCAGCCGGACGACCCCGGCTTCCACGTCCGGCAACAGTACATCCTGTTGCGCTTTGTTGAACCGGTGGATCTCGTCGACGAACAAAATCGTTGATTGGCCGGTATTCTCGAGACGATTCCCGGCCGCCGAAAGCACACGACGCATGTCGTTGACGTTCGACTCGACGCCACTGAGGCGTTCGAATTTGTTTTGGGTCTGACGTGCGATGATCTGGGCTAGAGAGGTTTTGCCGGTTCCAGGCGGGCCGTAAAAAATCAATGACTGAATGCGGTCTGCCTCGATGGCGCGCCGAAGGAGTTGACCCGGAGCGAGGATGTGATCCTGGCCGACGAACTCGCTCAGGTCGCGCGGACGCATCCGGGCAGCGAGCGGCTGATTTTTGAGGGTTTCCGCAGGGTCTGGCGCCTCGGCCTCGCCGGAGGGAATCCGGGAGAAAAGGTCATCGCGCGCCATAGGCCCAACATATCAGCGGTCGCGGAAAATGGAAGAGTACAGAGCTTCCTCGGCGTAACGGGTCAGTGGCGGCGGGGCCTGGGGTCAGTTCGCACTTTTCTCGCCCGCAACCCCGTGAAAAGTGTCGCACGGACCCCAGGCTCCGCCGCCATTGACGGATTACTCTCCTCGGCGATAGGACAGCGAGCGTTGCTCCGAGCAAAGAGCGACCCCCGTGCTCGGACTGCACGGCCGTGGGTGAAAGCGGGACCGGTACAAAAAAATCCCCGCCATTGCCGTGTGTAACAGTTCCTTTGAACTTATTTAGAAACAGAAGGAACCCGCTGGATTGCTTTCGACTTCCAATTAAGGCCTGTCGGCCACAACCGCAACTAAAGTTCCGTGGATTATTTACTACGGTTCAAGGACATAGTTTCTTATCACGTGCATAGGCAGGGTAAATTCAAAATCACAATCGAATCTCCCATCTTCCAAAGAACTGGCGCTTGGTTCTGACGGTGGCTTCCGCCACCTGCGCTTGCTGGAACTACATTGCTCGATCGACGCCGCTTTCTCAAGGGAGAAATATTTCTCCCTTGACGAAATTGTACTTGCGTTGCGAGAGCTTTGCGGCTGGGGCCTCTTACAGTCGCGACGGTTTGTTCAATGTTTTGGCAGTTTCAGTTTTTTTCGTGACGGGGTGGTGCAACCAGTGATTGATTCGAGGCAAAAGCTGATCCGGGCTGATTGGTTTGGTGAGATATTCATCGGCACCCGACTCGATGCCGGCGAAACGTGTGAACTCGCTGGTCAGGCCAGTGAGCATGATGACTGGAATCGTTGCAGTATCGTCTGCTCGCTTCAGGGCTTCGCAAACCGCAAAACCGTCCAATTCCGGAAGGATTAAGTCCAAAACAATCACATCTGGCGAAATGGAACGCGCTTTCTTGAGCGCATCCAGACCATTGGCCGCTGTACTAACGGAGAACCCCGCCTGCTTCAAACCGAGGCGCAGCAGTTCCAGGAGTTCAGTATTGTCTTCGACAATCAGCAGCTTCTTTCGCATAAGTCGTTTGAGTTGCCCCTGTTAACCGGGGCTAACGGCGGCAACCTTGTGTCCACTCTTCCGGCGAGGAGTTTATAAGCAGGATTGATGCCGAACCTTTTGGTTTGGGCTTAGTATGCGGGCTAAATGGCCTTACCGGTCCTGACTGGCAATGGGGCCGGATCCGTCGTGACAAAGGCCCCGTTCGCGGGTAAGTACAATCACCGATGCTTTGGCACACGCTGCACCAGCTTAAGTCGAAGGACCCAGAAGTCCGGCGCAAGGCGGTCCTGCTCCTGTACCAAACCCCGAATGAGCGAGCTGCGCGCGTCCTGGCGGCCATGCTCGACGATTCGGACGCCGAAGTCCGACGACTGACAGCGATGGCTTTGGGCAAAATGGAGGACGAACGTCGAATCGAGCCACTGATTCGCGCATTGCGAGACCGGGATGCGACGGTCGTCCAGGCAGCCGCTGCCGCACTCAAAAAGGCGCGTTCCGAACAGGTGGTCTGTGCCCTGGAACCTTTACTGAGACATTCCGATGCGGCCGTTCGTGGGCAGGCGGCTCAAAGCCTCGAAGCCGCCGGGTGGCGCCCCAGTGATCGCGAGCAGGAAATCTGGTATCGGGTGGCCAAGGGACAACTTTTCCAAGCTGCTGGCTTTGGGGTCGAAGCAGTACCCGCCTTAGAACTGGCGCTAGCCGGCGGTTCATCAGGAACAGGCGTCGCCGCGATCGAAGCTCTCGCGCATATTGACGACCCCACCTCGATTCGGCCAGTCTTCGGCGCTCTGCGCTCACCCGACCCAGCCATATGTATTGCGGCCGTCACTGCGCTGAGTCGAGCCGGTGCGGCCGAGGCGGTTGCGCCAGTATATGCGCTGTTGAAAAGTCGCAACCCCCAGATCCGGGCGGTTGCGGTCGAGGGCCTGGGCCGCCTCCAGGCGGCAGAAGCGCTCGAAGCCATCTCAGGCCTATTGCAGGACTCCCAATGGGAAGTACGCCGCCAGGCCGCCGAAACTCTCGGACGCTTTCGTGATGCTCGAGCGGTTGGGCCGTTAAGCGCCGCCCTCGCAGACTCCGACGGCGATGTGCGAGAAGCCGCTGCCATGTCCCTTGGAAACCTGGGCGATGCCCGCGCTATAGGACCTTTAGTCCTGGCGCTCAAAGATCCCAGCAGCAGTGTACGCCGTATTGCCGCCGCCACTTTGTCGCGGATCGATACAGATTGGAGCTCTTTGCCTGAGGCGCGCGCCGCAGCTGAGGAACTCAAGCCCGCGTTGCATGACCACGACCCCGGGGTGCGCCATTTTGTGGGCCATCTGCTGGCTGCCATCAGCGGAGCGCAGAGCTCGTCGGTCCCTCTAGCCGCCGGCGGTGAATTTCAGCCGGAGCAACGCCGCAAAATGGCGGTGAAATGCTTCTTGCAGATCCTGGCTGATCCTGACCGTGACCTGCGCCAGGCGGCGGCCGAAGCGTTGGGCCAGTTGGCCGATCAGAGCTCACATTTGCCTCTCACACGCGCCTGCTCGGATCCCGATCCGGGCGTTCGCCGCTCGGCCACCCTCGCTCTGCGGAACTTCCAGCCTTCGCCCGCATGAGCAGCAATCCGGCCAGACGAAAGCGCTTTTTGTTCGTCGACGACGACACCGGTTTTCTTGCTGACCTTCGCCAGTTGTTCACGGAGATGTCCCAAGGCTCATGGGAGATTTTCACCGCGGAGAACCACTCGCAGGCGCTGGCACTCTTGCGCGGGCAATCGATGGATGTGGTCGTGCTGGACCTCGATATGCCGGTCATGGACGGCTTGCAGTTCTTGCGTTTGCTGACGCGGACTTATCCGGGACAGCAAGTAGTGATCCTCACCGGCCAGGCCTCGGGCGAAAAACGCCAGGTTTGTCTGGACAGTGGCGCGGCACTTTTCCTGGAGAAACTGATCACCCCGGAAGGCTTTGGGGCCGTTTTTGAGTCGCTGGATCTGCTGGCCGGGGCCGCGCCGCAGGACGGTTTTCGCGGCATGATGCGCCGCGTTGGGTTACAGGAAGTGCTGCAGATGGAATGTCTTGGCCGAAAATCATCCATCCTGGAAGTCTTTACCGGCTCAGTCCGCGGCCGCATCTTCGTCGCCGAAGGTGATATCATTCACGCGGAATCCGGGTCGTTGCAGGGAGAGATGGCCTTGTATGGACTGCTCGGGTTGCGCGGCGGCGAGTTCAATTTACGACCGTTTTCAGAGCCGGCGCAACGGACTGTTTCCGGTCATTATGAGTTCCTGCTCATGGAGGCGGCGCGTCTTACCGACGAAGGCACCAATCCCCTGGCAGCAGGAGCGAGCGCCCCGACGGTGCTCGAGCCTTTGCCCGAACCACAGATCGTCCAGGATGTTCCTTCGCAAACGGAGGAATTTCCGCAAATTTCAGTTCAGATCGAGGAGGTTCTGCTCGCCTCAGGCTCCGGCACGCTGCTGTATGAAAGGCAATGCCCGGACGCGCAGCAACGTTTGAACCTGTTACAACAACTTGAAGCCGATGCCGCAACTCTCAGCCGGACCCTTCCGGCAGGGCGGTTTGATCGGGTCGAGATTCGCACTTCGACCGATCGGATCCTCTGCCAGGCTCAGGCCGAAATGCGTTTGTTTGTTCGAAGTGCCACGTTGCCGCACCCGGATTCATGAGACAGGTTTGCGAGGAATTCTTAGCCGCCCGCCTGCCCTTACCCGGCCTGGCGGCCTGTGCGGTCCGGCTGCCAGACGGCATGCTGATGCACCAATGCTTTGATCGTTGGCTCTCTCCCGCCCAACTCCGACAGGCCATTGCTCAGTTGGCCCACAACCAGGACTCCCTCGGACGCTATCAGATCGAGCCGGTGCGGACGGTTTGGACCTTCGAGCATTTGCGCATCGATTTGACCTTGAGGCCGGATCGAGCCTGCCTGGCGCTCTTTTCACAAAATCGCCCTGACTTGCAGCTGGATGCCATTGAAAGCGTCCTGTGGGAATTTGTGAATCTGCCGGCCGCTTAACCGCGGACGCTCGAGAGCCCGCGCGGGCCTCCTTTAGTTTCAGGCTAAGGCATGTGCCAATCAAGCGTCTCTCCTGAACCTCCCCACAGATTCAGGGCGACCGCAGATGGGAAAATCCGAATCCGAGGCTGTCCATGAACAGTGCATCGAAAGGCCTCCTCTCCCTTGTCCTCTCCTTTCGCGGAGCAGAGGGAGAAGGTCCTCCTACCGCAAATCGGTGCGCAACCGTCTTCCTCCCGCGCCCCGCGAGGAACGAGCGGGGTGTGGGTTGGGGCTATTCCTGAGTTCACGGTCCCAATGCCTGTGCATGCAGAGGCTCCCCAAACCAGAAGGCCCATCACCGAGTCGAATTCTTCTCCACGTCGCCGCTGGGGAATGATTTGTCTTTGGCGAGGTAACCTTCGAATAACTTAAGCAGCGGTGCGTCGGAATGATTCACCTTGTCGGCGGGATCCGCTGTGCGCTCGATGTTCATGACGTCCCACTCCCGGAATGCCCACCACGCCCAGGACCACCCGTATTGTTCGTAAAGATTGAGTTGGTCGCGCATCCAGTCCTCAACGCCCGGCGCGTAGCGCGCGCATCCGAATTCCCCGACGAAGATCGGCACGTGATGCTTTTGTTGAAAAGCTCTGACGGGCGCCAGCTTCGCTTCCAGCGCGGCCTTGTCCCAGACCACTTCCGATTTGCCGGGCACACGAAACCCAGGATAGCCGACCTTGTCGGCAGGTTTCTGATGAGTGTAATAGTGCGGATCATAAAAATGAACGGTGTAAACCGTGCGTGGGTCGCCGGTGGGCTGGAGCACATCGAACGTCTGCGGATACGCCCAACCGATTGAATTGACCAGGATAGGTGTGGTCAGGTCGACTTCACGGATTGCGGCGGTGATCTTCTTCGCCAGCGCATTCCAATCGCCGAGCGGTTTGTTCGCGTAATCGTCCGGATGAGGCTCGCACATCAGATCATACCCGAGGATCGAGGCTCTGCCTCGATAATGCTCGGCGATGGCCCGCCACATTTTGGCGTAGGCCTCCTGGGCCGCTTCCTCCTTCCAAATTTCGTGACTTCGGTTGAAGTCCGCTCGGCCGGGGCCCTCCCGGCAGGTCAAGGCTATGAAGAGGTGCGCCTGCTCGGCGGCGGCGACGGCGCGATCCAATTGCTTCAGGTTTTCGGGCTCAAAACCATAAGGAGGGGTAGGCGCGTACACGTTGGAGACGGGAATTTCCGCCAGGTTGGCGCCCCAACTGCGGAGCACAGCCAGGTCCTCAAGCGTGCATTGTTCCTGCATGACATTGGCCCCTCGGAGCGCCCCCGCCTGCCATAGCTTCCAGGCATCGGGAACGGCAGCCGCGCCCGCGGCGAACGCCGCCGCGCCCATCAGAGCACTAAGCATAAGGAGTTGCCGCACCCGTTCGAGCCAGAACTTTGATGTAGTTTTCATTTCCATTCTTATTGGCCATTGTGCCCGGAGCCCATGGCAAGACAAGCTCCCGCGCTTCTTAACCAACTGACGGTCGCGCTGTGCACGCCAACGGCGAGCCTCATACCAGCCCAGGCCGCAGGCCTGGGAATCATGACCAAAAAGCAACCCAAGCGCCAAAGGCGCGACTCCGAGGCGAAACGAGCAGCCCCGCCATTCTTCCACAGCCCACCTGTGTTGCTCTTCAAACAGTGGAGAACTCTCCTTGCTTGGGTCGGCAGCGTATGCGATTGTGTACATTGTATGTCAAACACGACCAAAGAAGAGACAGTATCAGTCCGCATTACGGCGGCGGAAAAGCGCAGTTTGGAGGCCGATGCTCGGCGGAAGGGAATGCCTACCGGCACGGTGGCGGCGACTTATATAGCGGAGGGCGTGCGACGAAGCCGTTTCCCGGCCGTGGAATTTCGAAATGGATCGCCGGGGCGGGTGGCCCACCTGGCGGGCACTCGCTGGCCGGTCTGGCTGATCGTGGAGTTAGTCAAAGATTATGGGCACAACGTAGAGGCCGCAGCCAAACACATGAACCGTCCGCCAGCGCTGGTCCAAATGGCGCTGGATTATGCAGCGGCCTACCCGGAGGAAATTGACGCGGATTTCGAGCTGGCGGAAAGCAGGCGCCGAGAGGCCGGCGCGTGAAACTGCTCACCGATGAACACTTTCCCGCGGAAATCGCCCAGGCGGTCCGCCGCAAAATGCCGAACTTTGACATCCAAAGCATTCACGAAACCAATCTTACGGGCCTGCTCGACCAGCCGCTGTTGGCGGCATTGGACCTGCAGCAAAGGACGTTGCTGACGCGTGATGTGAACAGCATTCCCGAGTTTCTCAAAGAGAGGCTGCGTGAAGGTGAAACACACGGCGGAGTGGTTTATGTCAGCAGCAGAATCCGCCAAAATGATCTGCGAGCTGTCATTCGGGCCTTGCTGGCTTTTCTCAAAGCACACGGCCACGAGGACTGGACTTGTCGCGAAGGGTGGCTTTAGGAAGTAACTTAGGCTAAACGAATCTTTTTGGTGCTCTTGCTATAAGCATTGTGCCCCGCCGAGGCTGAATAGCACCAGCGCGATCCACATCACTTCCCACTTCCGCACCCTCCAGCCCCAGTCCATAGTTACCCCGTGAACCAAAGCCACGGCGATGACACCTGCATGTGAAGCCCTTCCCTATTGGGGTCGCAGCACGCATCAACGACGCTCCCTGTCATCGGACGGTCAAAAGGGACCCCCACGGGTCGAAATGGGGGTCCCTTTTGAAAATTTCAGATTCCCCACCTT
>DASRFK010000113.1:0-11796 GCA_035651635.1 Verrucomicrobiia bacterium
ATCGAGAAACCAATAAGGCAACGTCGAGTCGTACCAGGTGTCGTGCCAGGCCCGGGTTTGGCTGCTCAAGCGGTTGAAGTTTTTGGCCACATAAGCCGCCACATCCGCCGCCGTGGCAAATCTAATGGCGTAGTGGCGGCCCGGTGGCAGCCGGCTGATTCGGAGATTTGGCATGTGCCACGCCAGAATAAAAGTCGCATTGGCCGAGGCACCGGGCGCCAGTTCGAGCTTGCGAGCCAAGGAACCCATCAGTTTTTCACCAAAGGGCTTGACCGCCGGTTCCGTTGTTGAGGACAAATCTCCCACGGAAGATGCGCAGGTGCTTCCATAATCTTGCCGGACCGCATCGATCGCCGCCAATGCCATGGTTCCGAAGTCCGCCTCGTCAGCCAACCGTCCGTTGCCTTGATGCGGTGAATCGCTAAAAACGATATTATCGACACCCACGTTTCCCCAAGGCCCTGTCTCCCGGTCCACCACCTGTATCACGGCCGTTTTGCCGCTCCACCGGCGCACATCCCAACTGACCGCGCTCATATGATTATCATTTTGGCCTGTTGAGCTGGCGACGACCTTGCCGTCAATGACCAGGTTCATACAGGTCTTCCCCGGATGCGCTCCGCCACCGATCAGGAAATTAATGTAATCCCGAGCAATCTCGAAGGACCGGCTGGTCAGCGTGCCCGTTGCAGCATCGCGCTGCTCAACCGTTTCACCAGGCGCCGATCCATGACTGTTCACAACGCGGCTTCCATGTCCTCCCACATCTCCTTGGTAAGCCGGGATCTTCGACATCTCGATCGGCCCGCCGCCAAACGCAGCGCCATCCACCGTCCATCCCTGGTACGTGGGCGATTCGAAATCGTCGAAAACAATATCCGGCCGGCTCTGCACCGGATCTGCGGGAGAATCCAAAGCGCTGCACTCGAGCAATAACAAGCCCCTGTTCCGAGTTAACCGATTCAGCCGCTGTCCCGCTCGCCGTTGACTCGAGAAGAGGCAGATCGGGTTTTCTAACCAACCGCAAATTTCAAGCTCGAGTTTCGTCGCGCTTTCGTTTCGTACGGTGAACTGAAAGAGGGTCGCCGGCAGCGAAGAATCCTCCGTGTTTAGCGGAATGAACGGCGAAAACGCCTCCAGGCGCACGTGCACCGGCATATCCGCATCGCGATACTCGACATAGCCAATCGGATACTCCCCGATAAATGAGACGACTCGCCAATGGGCGCTATCGAGTGGCCGAAACTCCTTCGTGCCATGCCGGGCTATCCGAATTCCGAAGCCCTGCTCGAAAGGCGCGGAAGGCGCCAGCGGCTTGGCATAATGCTCCGCACCGGTCGAGATTCGCTGGTTGAAAATGTCCCAATGCCAGAGCTTGCCATCACCCCCGAGGTACACCTGGCCCGCGCACAAACCGCCGATGGGCATACCGATTTTCTTGAGATCTTCCCCGCGATACAGACTGCGCTCTCCTCGTGCCCGGAGTGAATCGACCCATTCCGGCCGCAGCTTCTTATCCGCCGGCACAAGGCGATCGAAATCTCCACGGGAAAAAGGTCCGGCCATCGCTTGCCAGGCGTGGCTCGCCAGCACACCAGTCCCAAGCCCCACGATTTTAAGAAATTGCCGCCGGTCCCAGCTCTCGGCCCGCTTTTGTGAATGGCACCCGCATCCTGGGTTGGAGCAGGATTCCGAATTGGGGTCCATAGTCGGGCTTTAGTGGGCTTTCGTCACGGCATCCCGGCTTTGCTCAAGTTCGAGATGAGCGTCGGCATCCCCGCCATTGGACCAGAGTTGGTTAATGACAGCGACGAGAGCGGCTCCGCTAACGATCAAAATTCCCAAAAGAACCAATGCCGGGACAGTTCGACCGTACAAAAAGTTGCCAACCATGAAAAGCCCGGACCAGGTCACCGTGCAACCAGCTACCCAGCCCAACAAAGCCATCGGTATGTTTTCATGCGTTGCCCGGGCTTCGGCTTCACTAATCCCAGCCTCCATCCGTACGCGCCTCCACCCGGGACCGAACGGCCGCACTTTTCGATAAAACGCCACCAGGACCTCTTGCTCGGTCTTTGGCCCGAGAAAGGCCGTGGCCACCCAGCAAATGGTCGTCACAGTCACCGTGATCAACAGTCCTGCCTGGGTGCTGATATTCGCGCCATTTCGGTTTAATAACAGCAGGATCACAGAGACTGCGAAGGAACTGACCATCGCCACCACTTCACACCAGGCATTGACCCGCCACCAAAACCAACGCAGAAGATACAGAAGTCCTGTGCCAGCGCCGATCTGCAAAATGATATCGAATGCATTCTTAGCGGTATCGAGCACAAACGTCAAAGCACCCGCGCAGATGAACAACCCGGCCGTAGCTGCCCGCCCCATCCAGACATAGTGCCTTTCGCCAGCGGTTTTGTTGATAAATCGCCGGTAAAAATCATGAACCAGGTAGGAGGCACCCCAGTTCAGATGGGTTAAGATGGTCGATGAATTGGCGGCAATCAGGCCCCCGGTCATTAATCCGATGAAGCCGACTGGCAAAAATTTCAACATCGCCGGGTAAGCGATGTCGTGGCCGAGCAAGCTCGGGTCGAGCCTGGGAAAAGCCTTTTGGATATCCGACAACTCCGGGTACACCAGCAACGAGCAGAGAGCCACCAGGATCCAGGGCCAGGGCCGCAAGACATAATGCGCAAGATTGAAAAACAGGACGGCGCCCAGTGAGTCTTTCTCCGACTTCGACGCCAGCATGCGCTGAGCGATGTAACTGCCACCGCCGGGCTCTGCGCCAGGGTACCACACCGCCCACCACTGCACCGCGATCGGCATGATGAATACGGCGACCGCAATATTCCAGTTGCTGGTGAAATCCGGCAGAATATTCAAGTAATTAATCCCACCTGGACCGGTCTTCGCCGAGAGGGCCGATACCATCGCGTGCAGCCCACCGACATGTTTCACAGCGAACCAGGCGGCGGCGATAACCGCCGTCATCTTCACGAAAAACTGGATCATATCAATCACCAGGACACCCCATAGACCCGAATGCGCCGCGAACAGGACGTTGAGCACACCGCAAAACACGAGGGTCTGCGTGCGAGACAGGCCAAAAAGGATGGCCGCGATTTTGCACGCGGCCAACATGACCGTCGCCATGATCATGCAGTTAAACAGAAAACCCAGATACACCGAGCGAAACCCACGAACGATGCCGGCGGCTTTCCCCGAGTAACGAATCTCATAAAACTCCAGATCGGTCATCACTCCCGAACGCCGCCACAGACGCGCGTAAAAGAAAACTGTCAGGATCCCGGTTAAGGTGAAGGCCCACCAGCACCAATTGCCGGCCACGCCTTGCCGACGGACGATGTCAGTGACCAGGTTGGGTGTGTCGCTGCTGAACGTAGTGGCGACCATGGACAACCCCGCCAGCCACCAGGGCACCGAACGCCCCGAAGCGAAGAACTCAGTCGTGTTCTTGCCCGCGCGCTTCCCGAAGAATAGCGCCGGCGCGAAGCAGATCAGCAGCGTGACAACTACGATTGCCCAATCCAGCGCATGAAGCTCCATATCAAATTAGTCTCCACAGATTAGACCCCACAGATTCGAGGCGACCGCAGATGACCGAATGAGAATCCCGCAGATTCGAGGCGACCACAGATGACCGAATGAGAATCCCCGCAGATTCGAGGCGACCACAGATGACCGAATGATAATCCCGCAGATTCGGGGCCTCTCTTTCACCATCTGCGGTCGCCGATTATATGGAGTATTCATCAAGGGCCGGTTCGAAAGGGCGGTGGTTCATTTCCACTCCAACGCTGAAACGCCGTAGGAATTTGGATTTGCTTGTTTTGGCTAATGTGGAGGCCGTTCGACTGTGATGCACAGGCTGGTTCACGAATTGAATCTCCAGCGCGTGCCTTCCGAAGTGCACTTCCAGTCCCCAGGGAAGTTTCAACAGACGAAGATAGTTTTGGGTGATGGCTCTTTGGGCGGCCGTAAGTCCATCGCCCAAGGCGGAAATTGTCAGAACGCAGTGCTCATTCACCACGATGCAACGGAGCCGAGTCGGACCCAATTCCTCCACCGAGACGATCGGGCCATCTGAACAGGCAAACCCAAGAGTTCGCAGCCCGGCAAGCAAAAGTCCTCTGTACGTGGTATCTCGATAACCCAGCGCGTGCATCCGATAGATCGCCTCGAGCTCGTGGAAAAGGGCGGCGGCCAAACTGATGTCGCAGACAAAAGGGGGTACATCGGCTTTGGGAAAAGGGGCCAACTCTGATTCGGTATAGATTACCCGCTGGAAAATGAGCCGCTCTTTGGCGAAGTCGAAAAGCAAACCAACCGAAACCTTCCAGAACTTCAGATACGAGAGAAGTTGAGTCAGGCATTCAGGCGTGAAGCCGCCACGTTGAGCCTTGAGTTCCATCACAAGTTGGCTAGGGATCACCAAGTCTGGTTCGAAAATATCAGCCACTTTGTCATGATATCTCAGCTCGGATCGAGGTTTGAACTGATACTGAATACACGCTGAATTCAGACGTGCTGCAAGCAGGCGATGATAGAATATTTCGTCCAAACCAGGGCCGAGGTCCGTGTGAACACCCATCGCCAGCCCAATGACCTTATAGGTCAAAGGATCTCCGCAAATCTGTTCAGAATTGCCAGAGGGCGATTCTAAAGGTTTCTGTTTTGTCATCTGCGGTCGCCCCGAATCTGCGGGGCCTCTCTTTCTCCATCCGCGGTCGCCCCGAATCTGCGGGGCCTCTCTTTCACCATCTGCGGTTGCCCCGAATCTGCGGGGGGCCTCTTCAGTCAAGCCGCTTAATCGATATATTTCGGAACATCACCGGGTCATTATGCCCCGCAAATCCGAAATATCCTTTGGTGCGATCTTTCCCCGGATGCGCGGAGCCGTGCATGTACTCGGTCACTTTGCTTAGATCACAATCCAGAATCACCGTCCCGTTCAGTTCGACTTTCATGGTCGGGCCTTTCACGGTGACTTCTTCATAGTTCCATTCCTGGATCGGGTGTTGGTATCCGCGCTGGGCGGCGACCATGCCATAAGCGGAGCCATGGGCTTGACGCGGATCGATCTTTTCACCGGTCGCCTTTTCATAATTATCGTCGAGGACCTGGCATTCGCACATGCCCCCGTAGGCAGTATCGCCGGTGCCAGGATAACGGATGGCCAAACCATTATTCCCCCCGGGCGGCAACTTGAATTCCAGCCGCACGATAAAATCACCGTATTCCTGCTTGGTGTAGATCGTGCCACCCTTTCCTGGCCGGCAAAGAATCGCACCATCTTTGACCTGATAATTATCCAGGGGGCCGGCCCAGCCCTCGAAATCCTTGCCATTGAAAACCGACTCGAACCCCGCCGGATCCCTGCCCCGCAGCAGCTTGTCGGCTTCATCGGATCCGATCTCGCGGATATACAGATTGCGCCAGCGGATTTCTCCACCGTGCGTTTGGAGTTGCAGAGGGCCTTTGGGCGGCACGGGCAGTTTACGGTCGTAATAGTTCTCCATGTTCGCGCCATCGACCGTTTGGTGGTTATTAAGCCAAACCCACACCCGCGAGCCCACCATCACGATCCGGAAGTGATTCCATTCGCCAAAGGGTTTGTCCGCCTTGACCAGCGGATCTTTGCCCGGCGCACCGGGGCTATTGTTCCATAAAGCGCCGGAACCTTTATCCGCGCCGAGATTGAATTTGTCCTTCTCGGTTGAATCCCAAATTTGCACCTGTGGGCAACCCCGCAGGTAAATGCCGCTGTCGGCGAGGGGCACGGTCCGATAATCCACCAGCAATTCGAAATCGCCATAGTATTTGTCGGTGGTTAGATATAGCCCGTGCCCGTCATTGATCAGCTCGTTGTTCTCGGCGCGCCAATGTTTGCGGATATCATCGAGGCTGTCGTCATGTTTCTTTTTGAATGCCTCGGGGTCCAGCGCCATGTACTTGCGCGGATCCTCTGTCTCAGCGCCCCACCACCCGCTCAAGTCGGTGCCGTTAAACAAGGGAGTGAACCCGGGAGGCGGGGAGTGAGCGCCTTCGTATTTTGAGGTTGAACAACCAAACAAAAGGCTCGTGCTCAAAATCAGGGGCAGCGGGTGTTTCATATGGCTGTATGGCTAAGGCAGCGCCAGCGCTTACGCAATCCCGAAGTTTGGCAGCGTTAGGATACCGCAGACTTTTCAGTGTCACTGGAAGTCTGCCGTATCGCAGGTCACTCATCTGTTGGGGCATGGAGCTTGCGCGAACCTGAGTTGCGTCGCGCTATAGCGGGGGCCGCCTGGCCGACTGAAAGTCGGCGATACAGCAGGCAAGAATGCCTGCGGTACTCAGGCCGATCTTCGCGCGGGAGAAAATGGGCCTGCCGGGCTGCCCTTGTCAATCGGTGTCGATTGCTCCAAAGTACGCGCCGATATGAAACCTGTGCGCCACGCTTTTCGGACCCTGACCGCAGCGTTCTTTTTCGCGAGCGCCGGCATGCTTATATTCGTGCTGGCCGGCACGGGTTGCTCCAGCCGCCGCCAGGCGGCCCGTCGCGCCGGTTACAGTCGCGTAATGACTCCCACCCCGCCAGCGTTCCTCACCGGGCCGGCCATCCTCCTTTTGACGAATACCGCCAGCTTCAGCGCCCGCATCGAGCTGCAAAGTCAGAATTCGCTGGGTGTGGCGGCCAAATCGGGCGGAGAACTGCTGGGCAGTGGCGGCAAATTCTTCTATGCGCCTCAAACGGAGGAAGCGGTTGATGTGCCACGCCAGGGCGGCACGTACGCCTTCATCTGGGATGCGGCAGAAAACAAAGGCTACGTGCTGAGCGATGCCCTCCAGGCATACGCCCCGATTGCCTCGGCCTTGCACGTCACCAATCTCGAGAACGGCGTCGGGGCGGCGCCGGCGCAAAGAATCGCCGGACATCCCTGCGAATCCATCAGCGTTACGACCCGGACCGCTGAGGGTTCCAGCGCAACCTTTGACGTGCTGCGAGCCATGGATTTGAACGGGTTCCCCCTGAAAATCCAAAGCTCCACCAATGCCATGCCATTCGTTTTGACTTTCTCCAAGGTCCGCCTCGAGACCTTGTCACCAACGATCTTTGCTCCGCCGGATGGCTTCACCAGATATCCGACGCCGGAGTCCATGTCCGACGAACTGGCCGCGCGGGAACACAATTTGAAAAGAAGGAGCCCTCCGCAAATGGAGATGCCTATGCCCGAGCCGTCGCGCTTTTGAGATTTAAAGCCTATGCGAGCGTGGCTCCTGGATGAATTAAATGGCATCGAACACGTGCGTCTGGCCGACGTTGCAGACCCGGTGCCCGGACCGGGCGAAGCGGTTTTGGAAGTTCGGGTCGCCGCACTGAATCCCGCCGACCGCTATCTGGCTGAGCGGCAATATCCGGCGAAACCGCCGCTGCCCCATGTTCTCGGCCGGGACGGCATTGGGCGCGTCGTGCAACTCGGCAGCGGTGTCAGCGAGATGGGCATTGGAGACAAGCGAGTTGTTCTGCGTGGAGAGGTCGGCGTCAATCGCTGGGGCACCTTTGCTCAACGGGTCTCGATCCCGATTGAGAACCTGGTCGAGGCGCCATCCGACTGGACGGACGAAGAGGCCGCCGGAGCGACGCTGGTTTACCTGACCGCCTACCAGGCTTTGACAATGTGGGGAAAATTACCCGACGCGGCGCTCGTCCTGGTGACGGGCGCCTCCGGTGGCGTGGGAGTGGCGGCAGTCCAACTCGCCGCCGCCATGGGATACACAGTGGTTGGGCTGTCACGCAGCCCCGAAAAAAGCCGACGCCTCGAACAACTTGGCGCGGCCGCCACGTTTAATCCCGAAGACCCGCAGTGGCGCGAGGCCTTCAAAGCCCGCCTGAGCCCCCGCCGGGTGGACCTGGCCATCGACAATGTCGGAGGCAAACTACTCCCTGAAGTCATCGACACCCTCGGCCAAAATGGACGCGTCAGCCTCGTCGGCCGCTTGGCGGGCACGGTTCCAAACTTTAACACGGCAACTTTGTTTTTCCGGCGCCTGCGTTTGGGGGGCGTTGCCGTCGGCACCTACACCAACGCCGAAAGCCGCGCTGCCTGGCAGGAAGTGCTGCGCCTGCTCGCTGCCCAAAAGGCGCGTCCGCTGGTCGATTCGACTTTTTCTTTCGAAGAACTCCCGAAGGCATTTCAACGCCTTGCGCAGGGGCCGATGGGCAAGGTACTGTTACAGGTGAAGTAGCTTCAAAGGAGATCCGAAGGCTGAAACCCGAAATCCGAATCTGAAATTCGGCATTCTAATTCAATCGACCGCGGCACCCGGAGGCTGTTTTACCGTGAGGGCACGGTTGCGGATTTTTCGAACGCGGCAACGCATTCATGGACCGAGCTGAAAAAGCTGTCCGGTCCGATTTCCGCCGCCAAGCCGGTCCGGACCAGGAGAGCGCGCAACGGCGGATTGGCGTGAGCAATCTTCAAAGCGATTGCCTGACGCCGCAGTTCTTCATTTATCGAGTGCAGTGACTCGACGGCCGTGACGTCAATGTCCGTGATCGCCTGGGCATCCAGCAGAAACCAGCGCGGCCGAGTTGCGCATTGGGAAATGACCTTGCGGACCCTTTCCACGAAATGCCCCGCATTCGGGAATAGCAGCGGCGCGTAAAAGCGGTACGCAACCAGACCGGGAATCGTTTGCCCTCCGGAGTCGGAGCCTAAATCATGAAATCCGCGCCCGGGCACTTCGCTCAACACGGCGTCGGTCGGATGCGAAATGCGGCTGATCAGGCCTAGCAATGAGAGCGCGACGCCAAAAATGATTCCGGGGACCACCCCGGCGATCAGCACGCTCAAGGTGGTCAGCGCCGCCACCACCGCGCTGCGCGGATAAAAGCGATAGATGCGCGCCATCACTCCAAACTCGACCAGGCCGAAGCCGGCAAAGATCAGCACCGCCGCCAGCGCGACTTGTGGCAGCTGGGCAATGACCGGAGTGAGAAACAACAGAAACAAGGCCAGGGTAATGGCCGCGACCAGGCTTGCCACTTGTGTTTTGCCGCCGGTCGAATCGCTAATCGTGGTGCGCGCCTGGCTGCCGGTAATGGCGAAGCCCTGAAACAGGCCGGTCGCAATGTCGGCCAAACCCAGGGCCACCAGTTCCTGGTTGGGCGCAACTTCGTAGCCATTTTTCGCCGCAAACGCGCGCGCCAACAGGATGCCTTCGGTATAGGTCAGCAGGGCAATGCTAATGCTGGCTATCGCCAGTGAATGCAGCTCACGCCAGTTCACTACGGGAATCGCAAAGCCAGGGAGTCCGCGCGGAAATGACCCCACGACGGCGACACCCTTGTGCTGGAGATCCAATGCGCGGGACAACAGGATGGCTCCCGCACAGACCACCAGGGCTCCGGGTACCTTGGGCGCCAGCCGCCGCAGCGCCAGTAATATCCCCAGGCAGCCCAACCCGAGCATCAAACTGGGCAAATGCGTTTGCCCCAGCTTGCTTACCAGTTCCACGCAACGCGGAAAGAAATCGCTCGTTCGCAGGTTCACCCCGAAGAGCTTATTCAGTTGCGACGCCACCAATATCAGCGCCGCGCCCGTCATGTAACCAACCAGGACCGGTTTGGACAGGAAATCGGCAATGGCCCCCAGCCTGGCCCACGCTGCCAGCAGGAGCAACAAACCGCTTAACACGGCAATCATCGCCGCCAACATGCCCAACCCAATGGCGTTTCCTGCCGCCATCGGTGCGATGGTGCTGGCGATCAGCAGTGAAATCGCGATGTCCGGCCCGACAATCACTTGCCGGGAACTGCCGATCAAGGGGTAGATCAGCAACGGCACCAGCGCGGCGTACAGTCCGTGTTGAGGCGCCAGGCCCATGAGCCCGGCGTAGGCGATCACCGATGGGATCATCACCACGCATACGCTCACCCCGGCCAGAACATCACCCGCAAGCCATTCGCCGCGGTATTCACTCAGCACGCTCAACCCGGGAACCAAACGCCGCCATCCCAAACCCCTCTCGGACCTGCTGGCGGCTTCCGAAGTTGGGCTGATGGGCATGCCCCTCGTTTTATCAATCCATTTCCAATTCGTCCAACAAATCAACCTATTTGACCTATTTGTCTGATTGGACCTATTTCCCGCATTCGACCTATTTAGCTCTCTTTTCGGGACTGGACGCCGGCGGGTTTTATGGCATTTTGGCCGTAAGGTCAGTTGACCTGATTCGAGAAATAAGCAAAAAAATATAAACATGAAGAAGCTTCTGACTATTTGTGCCGCCGCCTTGCTGGCCGGCTCGGTTTACGCCGCTCATTACCCGGACATCACCATTAACGAGCTCAAGAGCGCCATGGCTTCCAAATCCGTGACGCTGCTGGACGCCAATGGCACGGATACTTACAAGGAAGGCCACATTCCTGGCGCCATCAATTTCGATGCCTCCAAAGAAAAGCTCGCCAAAGTCCTGCCCAAGGACAAAAACGCGCTCATCGTCGCGTACTGCGGCGGTCCGCAATGCCAGGCCTACCAGTCGGCTGCCAAAGCCGCCGAGAAACTCGGTTACACCAACGTCAAACACTTGAGTGCGGGCATCTCCGGTTGGCATGACGCCGGCGAGAAAATGGAGAAGTAAGCCGACGCTCGCGGTAAGAAACTTTGTTGCAACCCCAGCCGCCGCAGCTTAACCGGCGTGCTGGGGTTCGTCTTTATGCTTCACCGTTCTGAAAACAACAAAAGCCTCGCCTGGCTTGTTGCGCTCGGCGCGTTTGGCTGGATGCCGGTGCTCGCAGCCGGGACGCCGGCGGACCCTTCGCCGGGCAGCGAAGAAAAGGCTTTCCCCGTCTCCATTGAAATCAAGGCCAGCGACCGCAAAGGTGAATTGCGGCCCATCTGGCGTTTCTTTGGATATGACGAGCCAAATTTCACTTACGCGCCAAACGGCCGGAAGCTGCTCTCCGAACTGAGCGGACTCGGTTCGCAACCGGTGTATATCCGGACTCATCACCTGCTGACCAGCGGCGACGGCACGCCTGCCTTGAAATGGGGATCGACGGGCATTTACACCGAAGACTCGAACGGCGCACCCATTTACAATTGGACGATTGTCGATCGGATTTTCGACACCTTGGTCCAAAACAAGCTCAAACCGTTCGTCGAGATCGGCTTCATGCCGGAGGCGCTGTCCATCCATCCGCAAGATTACCCGCACCATCCGCCGCCGGACAAAATGGTCAGCCCGGGTCTGGGCTTCAGTTATCCGCCTAAAGATTACGCCAAGTGGAGCGAACTGTGTTACCAATGGGCCAGGCATTGCCTCGAGCGTTATGGCGCTCTCGAGTTGGCCCAATGGCGCTGGGAAGTTTGGAACGAGCCGAATATTTCCTATTGGAAAGGCACACCGGAGGAATACGACAAGCTTTACGACTTTGCCGTTGCGGGTGTCCGGCGCGCTGTTCCGCAAGCGCAGATCGGCGGCCCCCACACGGCCGGCGGCCCGGGCGGACATTTCCTGCACGATTTTCTGGTCCACTGCCTGCGCGGCACCAATTACGCCACGGGCCAAACCGGGTCGCCGCTTGATTTCATCGCGTTCCATGCCAAAGGCAATCCGGTGTTCGAGAATGGCCACGTCCGCATGGGCATCGCCAACCAACTGCAAAACATCGAGGGCGGCTTTCGAACTGTGGCAGAATTTCCCGAACTGAAGGACAAACCCGTGATCATCGGCGAGTGCGACCCGGAAGGATGCGCGGCCTGTCAGGGCCCGCAGCTGGGC
>DASRFK010000114.1:0-4491 GCA_035651635.1 Verrucomicrobiia bacterium
GGGACAGCGCTAACCGTTCGATCGCCTGCGGCGTTCAGAAAGCGGGGCTTGACCCAAAGAAGACTTACCATGCATTCGATTTTTGGGCGGCAACGCCGGTCGACTCGTTCAGTGGTCAATTCAAGTTCGATGTTCCGGCGCAATCTTGCAGAGTCATTGCAGTACGCGCGGCCGAAGGACATCCGATCCTGGTCAGCACCTCGCGCCACGTCACACAGGGGATGGTCGACGTGACGGAAGAGAAATGGTCGACCGCGACCAAAACATTGACTGGCACCAGTCAAATGGTGAGCAATGATCCGTATGAATTGCGCATCGCCGCGCTGCAGGATGAGCACCAGAGTTGGAAATTGGTTTCGGCGAGTGTTTCTGACTCAGATGCTACGGCCGGTGTAGCCATTGCCGCATTACCGGCCCGTCGCAATGAAGAGGGTTGGCTGCGGTTAAAGGTGAGTTCGACTACCAGCCGCCCCGTCCGATGGGCACTGAGATTTGCGAACCCGTAAAATTGAGATACTTCGAGAATTCAACGGCAAACACTGCCACTGCAATGCACAAAACTTTCTTTGTTTCGATTGTCGGTTCTCGGCGGGCATTTAGAATGTTCGCTTCGACTATACTTTTCGCTCTTTTGCTCCTCGGCGGCTCGGGATGTGGCAAGCATCAAACCAATACCGAGACTAAGGCGGCACCGGAGGTCACTTTTAAACCTCAAGAAATGGCCGATGCTTTGCACGCCGTCATTGCGGCGGATCGAGAGGTCTATTCCCGCCATATCGTGCAGCGCCTTGGAACTGACGAAACGCTGGTGAAAGTTTCCGAGCACTGGCAGGCAGACAAAGCCCTGCCCTTGCCCGCGCAAGTCCTTCGACTCGGTTCGGAACAGGTGCAGCAGAACGGGGCCGAGTTTCATTATATCCTCCGATCGCTTTGGCCTCTAAATCCGAAGAATGGCCCGGAGACCGCCACCGAGAGGAAAGGCCTCCAGGCCGTGGTCGAGCATCCCGAAACCAACTTCTATTCCGAGGAATCCCTGGGTGGCCGGCGCTATCTCACCGCGGTGTACGCCGACCGCGCGACGGTTTCCAGTTGTGTTGAGTGCCACAATGCACATTCGGGCAGCACTAAAAAGGATTTGAAGATCGGCGATGTTATCGGCGGCATCGTTGTCCGAGTCCCGCTGGAGTTTTAAAGGGGTGTGATTAAATCTGTCGGTCATTCTGTGTTGATCGGCAGAAAAGCGGCAGAGGGCTGCCGCACTCCAAAACCTTCGGCTCTCGAGGCCCGCGCCCGTGTCGCGCTTGCGTTTTGGACTGCGGCAGCCCTCTGCCGCTTTTTTCGGCTTCCAGCCAAGACCGACACTTCTAATCGCACCCGATTTGCGCCGTGACCTCGTGTAAGGTCCGCTCATGGTAAAATGTGCAAAGCTAAGTCACGCTTTCGGCATATAGCGTGCGTCGCCCACTCCAGGGTCAATTTGGGGAGGCGTTGGGACCTTTTCCATTCGAGTTGACGCGCGGCGCGAGCTGGCGCCGGCGCCTTGCGCCAGCTGAGCTCCCGCTTGCAGCTTATTTTTGAATCACAGAACTGCCTGCTTACCTGTAAGATAAGGCGGCCAGCGCCTCACCTGAAAAACAGGAACCAAATGATCAACAGCATCGGCAGCATGTACGGCAGGGTGTATTTGAAGACGTAGCCGAGAAAAGTTGGCGTGTGGGCCTTCTGTTGATCGGCAATGGCTTTGACCATGAAATTGGGACCGTTGCCGATGTAAGTATTAGCTCCGAAGAAAACCGAGCCGATGCTGATCGCCTCGAGGCATTTCAAATAGAGCGGATGACCCAGAATCATCGCCATTTCAGCATGATCGGAGGTGATTGCTTTTGCGCTCAGTTCAATCGGGTGGGCCGATTTCAGCGCGCCGACAGCCTGGCAGATTTGTTCGGCATGAGGACTCCCCGCCAAGGCGCTTAAGTCGGCGCCGTGTGTTTTCACATAGGCTACAATGGCGGCCGCCGCATCTGGGTTGATGAAGGCGCCGAACTCGGCGCTGAGAAAGCTTAAATAAGTCGGGGCATTATCGAGCACGCTCGAGAGCGCGCCGCTGCCCCAAAAGAACAGACCGGGGCTAGGCTGCCCAAGTTGAGCCGCGTTGGCCTGAAGCCAGTCCAAGGCCGGCATCATGGTCGCAAAAATGGCGGCAAACAGAATGGCCACTTCCTTGATGGGATTGAAATTGAAGTCATTGGCGTCGTGCACGTGTTTTTGGGTGGTGAAATACGACCCGCAAGCAGCCGCCGCCATAATTAGCTCCCGCAGGAACGGCGGACGATTGATAAAGACGGCGCCGAGAACAACCGCGAGATAGAAAAGGTTCGTCAGCCCGAGAAACCGCCATTCTTCATGGGCGGTTTCCAATTCGCGCACGCGCGCTGGGGCTTTCCTAAAATTCAGCGTGTCCACGACAAAAAACATGGCCAACAAAATGCCAACGCCCGTCAGCCACATCGGCCAGCAATTGCGCGCCACCCACCAGAACGGAACGCCTTTCAGGTAGCCAAGGAACAGGGGCGGGTCGCCCACTGGCGTGAGGCTGCCACCCACATTCGAAACGATAAAAATGAAGAACAAAAGGTGGTGACCGGTAAAACGGTACTTGTTCATCCGCAGCCAGGGGCGAATCAATAGCATGGAAGCGCCGGTGGTACCCAGGACGTTGGAAGTCAGGGCACCGATGAGGAGGAAGAGCACGTTCACGCGTGGCGTCGCCTCGCCTTTAACATTGATGTGAATCCCGCCGGAAATGACGAAGAGCGACCCAACCAGGCAGATAAAGCTGATGTACTCGGTGGCAGTATGCCACACATGCGGCCCGGCTTTGAGAACCGACAGGTAGTAAATGATGACAACTATCCCCAGCCCGAGAGCGACCTTCGGGTAATGGCGCCCCCACCAATCGGCGAAGAACAAAGGCGCTAACGCGATCGCCCCGAGCAAAATGCCGAAAGGCGCCGCCATGTACAAGGATGGCTGCAAAACCGAGGGTTCCATTCGGCGGGACCTCAGCAAATTCCGCGCCTCGCGCGAGAGTCCAAGGCTCTTTCGCTAAATCACGCTGGGAACTCGCGAGTTCGTTCCGGGACCTGCCTCGAAGGTTCTGAACCTAACTGCTCTGAATGGCTAAATTGAAGCAGCCAAACAATTAACAGGGCATAAATAGATATTCGAATGGCATAAATTAGTCATAAACGCATTTGGCAGATGAAAATTGTAAGCCGCTTTCCGTTAATTATTTATAAAAACCGATCAAAGTCGTGGCATCACGGGTGCTAAAGGAGCGCTAGTTCCGCACCCGACAAAATGAACAGAGACGCAACTACCATGAGGACCATTCGGATTAGAGGAATCAATGGTGGTGGCCGCGAGCGGGCTTGGTGGAACTCCTCGCTGATGAGGCAGGACGCAGAAGCAAAACCATAACCAGAGAACCTCCAAGCAGCAGAAATTATGGCAAACGTCGAATCAACACTGACAAACAAAACATCCGGAACCACAAATAAATCCTCAACGAGTAAAGCAACGCTTGGTTTAACAGGCCTGACCATTAACGCGATGGCGCTGATTGCTCCCGGCGCGTTCCTATGGCTGACCCTGCAGGAGCAATCGCTATATGGCGCACCGCTGGCCGGCTGCGCCATGTGGTTTGGGCTGCTTGCTGCGTTGTTGCTGTGTTTCGCGACGGCGATCAGCTACTCCGAACTGTCCAAGCTCTACCCGGGTGCGGGTTCTTCGTATCTTTATGCCGAGCAGGCATTCGCCTCCAAGACAAAGGCCTTCAGATTTGCGCGTATCGTTAAGTTTTTTACCGGTTGGGCCAGCCACCTCTATTACTGGGTATATCCCGGATTGATGGTGGGTGTAACGGCGCTAATCGCCAGCTACCTGGCGAGCACATTCTGGCCGAACACCTTCAGCGGTGTCTATAACAGTCCGTTGTTCATGATCTTATTCTGTATCGTCTTCTCATTAGGCGTCGGTTATATCGCCTTTCGCGGAGTGAATGGTACCACCGCCGTAAACATGGGGATCAATGTGATTCAAATCAGCGCCTTGGTCGTGTTTTCGGTCATGGCGATTTCCTACCGCACCAGTCACAAGGAAGGCGCCCAGGCTATCCATTTGTCCAATGGCGCCGCCATCAATTATAACGTGGATTCGGTGCCAGTGACCGACGACAAAGGCAAACCGGTCCAGGACACCTGGGCGGACGGTTCGCCGAAGACCGACGACAAAGGCCAGCCGGTTTTCAAGACCCAGGATCGCCAGGTTACGGCCGATGACCTCGACAAGACCAAGAACACGGATGCTGTGGTCCTAGCGAGTTTGACAGCTATGGGCTTGGGCGTGGGCGATCCTTACCCCGTGTTCCAAAAGGATGACGCCGGGAAATTGAAGCTCGACAAGGATGGCCACGCGATTGCCGATCCCTTT
>DASRFK010000115.1:0-14715 GCA_035651635.1 Verrucomicrobiia bacterium
CCCGGCATTCACCACGAGGTAATCGAAGCCGTCTTGCCGGACCAATCAAATCGAGCCCAGGCAACAGGGGAGGAACACCATGAACCCAGACAGACGCAGCCGGTCGAGGAAGCTGAGAGTGGGGCGGAAGCAGCGCCCGTCAGAAAAAATCCCGACCTCGCGTTCTCGGCGTAGCGCGCGCCGCGGGTTGCAGCGGCAGGGTGTGCTTTCTGCCTACCCCGCGGTCTTTGCTTGTCACACGGCGCCGCCAGAGCCGGCAGAAGCCCCAGCGCCTGCGAACGCGCCTCGGCAATTTCGAGTGCCCACGGCCTTTGCCTCTTCTTTCCATGCCGTCGAGGTCAAGATCATTCCAATCGTTCGGAAATACTAACTGTTTTGTTTTCGCTGGCCCGGGTGTAGAGTGAACTAGGCATGGATTTCGATCAGATCGCGAAAGACTTCCATTCAATTTGGCAGAGCCAACCGTTAGCTATCATTCTGTTAATTGCGGGCTTCCTGATCTTTGTCTTCGTAGTGATTGACGCCTGGTTTCACAAACGGCGCCGCAAACGCACCCGCCTCCATTGACAGCCTCTTCCCCGCCCGACCGGGCACTGAAATTTCCCATTTGCAATCTGCCATCCAACCCGATGGGAACAAGCCAGGAGGCGCGATCGAAAGGACGCCATTAGAGCAGCCGGGCCGCCCGCTTGTGTTTCTCCGTGTGAAGCTGGCTGGATAAAGGGGTGAAGAACGTGTTCCCTTTTTGGACCTCCCGAATGGCGGAGCACACGCTCTCGGCGGCGATTTGTTTGACCAAATAACCCATCGCGCCCGATTTTGTTGCCGCTTCGACATAGGCTTCCTCCGTGTGCGCTGAAAGCATCAGCACCTTCGTCGCGGGCAGGGTCTTAAGAATCTGTAGAGTGGCCTGCAAACCATTTAGCAGCGGCATCGCGATATCCATCAATACCACCGCCGGCCGAAGCTTTTTGGTCATGGCAACGGCTTGGCGACCGTTCTTCGCTTCACCCACCACTTCAAGATCACCTTCGAGTTCCACTAAATCCCTGAACTCGCCGCGCACTCCTTTGTTATCGTCCGCCAGAAGAACAGTGATTCGTTTCATGAATTAATTACCTTGATCAACTGGATGAGTTTCGTTCCCTGGCTCACTTCGGTCTACTTGGGGAAATCCCCTATGTTCTGATACTGTTGCACTTAAAAGAACGGACAGCGGCGTGTGCTAGCTGAGCTGGCCGCCTTTAATGGGGAGCTGCGCAATCACTGTCGTGCCTTTGCCAGGCTTCGAGACAATCCGAAATTCACCGCCAAGCATCTCCAATCTTTCTCTCATACCCAACAGTCCCAGCCTTTTGTCCCTTCGAGCGTGAAGCGGACCTCGTTGTTGAAAGCCTTTCCCGTTGTCTTTGACGGTCAGGGACAACCCCCCGGCCAATTTTTGGATCTCAATCTCGACCAGGCTCGCCTGCGCGTGGCGCCGAATGTTGGTGAGCGCCTCGAGTGCGACCCGGTAAAGCACCGTGCGTTTGTCGCCGCTCACTTGTTCCAAATCGGAAAAAGCCGACAAGTTCACCCGAATGCCCGTTTGGGTCCTGAACTGTTTCAAAAACTCATGTAAAGCCGGGACCAAACCCAGGTCGTCCAAAACCGCGGGCCGCAGCTCGCGCGCGAACCGATGCACAATATTCACCGCCCGCACTACTTCTTCCTGGGTCCGGCCGATGCTTCGTTCGAGGCTCGCCGGATTGCGTGTCGTCTCGGTTTTCAAGGCCGCCAGGCGAACGCTGATGCTGGTCAAGGTTTGGGCAATGACATCATGGAGTTCTCGGCTGATCCTTTTGCGCTCCTCCTCTTGCACCGAGATGACCTGCCGCGACAACAGCCGCAATTCGTGGTGCATTTCCTGCGACTGCTTCAGCAACCGGGTTTGCTCTTCCTTGCTTTCCTTCAGACGTGCCTCGGCTGCCTTGCGTTGGACGATTTCCTGCCGCAACTCCTCGTTTGCGGCGGCTAAGGCCTCCATCCGGCGTTGTGCTTCTTGAGCCTGTTTGAGTGAGGTGATGTCGGAAACCACCACGCGGCACCACTTCTTGTTCCCTTTCACACTGCTCGAGGGAGTGCCATGGAAGCTGGCCCAGAAGCTGGTGGCATCATCTCTCAGCAGCGCGGCTTCGCAAACCTGTTCGCCCGATGCCAGCACCCGTTCCAGGAAGGTCACAAAGAATGGCCGGCTCGCCGGAAGAACAAAACTCGTGAAGAGCCGCTTTATCAGCTGAGGCCGGGGCACGCCCAACAAGGCGGCTCCCTTCAGGTTGACTTTCAAGATGTGGCCCCGAGCATCCAGGGAAAAATAGCCGACCGGCGCGAAATCGTAGAGGTCGCTGTATTGGTCCAACGCAGCCTCCAACTTATTTCGGGTAAGTTGGAGTTCTTCATTTTGCATCTCCAGTTCGATCTGGTGGACCTCCAGTTCGTGGACCAGTCGGCGGGTTTCGGCCTCCGTCCGCTGCGGGTTTCTCCCTGACAGCTTTTTCCTAAGACGCTTTTCCGCGCGCCGGCGCAGTTCGGCTGCGGCCAATGGGCGGACGCTGGTCTTATGGTTACTGTGATCCATTTTAAATTAGAGTCCCATCAACAGTTCACGCCAGAAGCGACAATAACTGCTTCCAGGCCTCTCCTGGGTCGGCCACAACCGGTCGCCTTCACTATTTGAGAATGCCGTGACGGGCTCATCGACGAGCGAAAGCTTTTGGTTTCTTTATGGAACTGCTCGCTGTCAGTGCTTTCCGGGCTAGTTCCGTGGACTGTTCGTCGATTCGCGTTTCCAGGCCAGCTTGTTTCGACCTTAACCTGGCTTCCAACGTCTTGGCGACAGTGATATCAACGAACGTGATCACCACCCCGTCGATCCGATCGTCGACGGTGCGGTAAGGCATGATCCGGACCGTAAACCAGCGGCCGTCCCGCGCGCTGACTGATTTTTCCGAAGACGCCAATTCCCGGAGCACCTTGAGTGCATCTTGGGACAAATCCGGGTAGCGCAGTTCCGATGCCAGGTCGGTAATGGGCCGCCCTACGTCGGCAGGAATGAGCTTGATGATTTTGGTCGCCTGGGGGGTGAACCGCCGCACGTTGAGCTCGTTATCCAAAAAGAGGGTGGCAATATCCGTGCTGTTGAGCAGGTTTTTCATGTCGTTGCTGGCGCGCGAGAGTTCGTCCAGCTTGGCTTGCAACTCCGCATTGACTGTCTGAAGTTCCTCGTTGAGCGATTGCATCTCCTCCTTGGACGTAGTCAGCTCCTCATTGGTGGACTGCAGTTCTTCATTAGTCGATTGCAGCTCCTCATTGGCCGACCGAAATTCCTCCTGCGAAGTCTGCATTTCCTCATGGGCATCACGAGCTTCGGCGCGGCTTGCCATCAGCTCCCTTTCCACTTCTCCCAGCCGCTTGTTGCGCGCGTTGGCGCTGGCTGATCGGCCATCCGACCTGGCAGGCTTGAGTTCCTCGACCTCCCTAAAAACAACCATCACCAGGCCTCGCAGCGCCGCGGGTTCTTCGAGTCGTTCCAGCGTAACATCCACGTATCGATCCCCAGCGCTGCTCCTCAGCTCGAGTCGGCGCATCGTCAATGGTCCCTTCTTTCGGAGCACTTTCTGAAACCCGCTGGAAATTTCATTGCGCAGACCTTCGCGCGCCATGGCAAAGAGGTTCCAGTTAGCCTTGCCGGCGGCCGGTTCGAGGTAAGTGCCGGTGTGGCCACTGACATAAAGGATGTCCCCCCGGTCGTTGACCAGAACGGCTGGATTGGAATAGCGCTGCAATACGAGATGATCCGCCAAGGATTGAAGACTTTGGGCGGGGTTGACCGCCGGTCGCGACTCGGGTCCTGCCGGCGACCTGCCGCTAAAGGACGAAGGAAACTCGACGGGCTCCGTTCGTAAATTGGCCGCGTGCCGGAAGAGCCTGGATTTACCGCCGAGCGGAACGAACAAATCCGTGAAGCGCCCAACTGACTCGGCGCCTCCCAGGAAAAGGATTCCGCCCTGGCTGAGGCTGTAGTGAAACAGGGGAATGAGTTTCTGTTGCACTTCCGGCGCCAAATAGATCAGCACGTTACGGCAGCTTAAAATGTCTAACTTTGTGAAAGGAGGATCCATGACCAGGTTCTGCGGCGCAAAAATCACCATGTCCCTGATTTCTTTGCTGACCCGATACCCATGGTCTTCTTTTGAAAAGAATCGGGCCAGCCGCTCCGGCGTGACATCCGCGGCAATATTGTGCGGAAAGAGGCCCTGACGCGCTTTGTCAATTGCGTCCCGATCCAGGTCGGTGGCGAAGATTTGAAGGGCAAAGTTTCCCTTCACTGCCGCCCGTTCGAGGGCCTCCTTGAACACCATGGCCAGCGAATACGCCTCTTCGCCGGTCGAGCAGGCCGCCACCCACGCCCGCAAGGCATGCCCGGCCTCCCGGTTGGCCAGGAGATTGGGAATGGCTTGGTCGCGCAACTGGTCCCAGGCCGCCGGGTCGCGGAAAAAATTGGTCACTCCGATCAACAATTCTTTAAAGAGCAGATCGAGTTCCTGTGGGTTCACCTGCAAATACCGTACGTAGCTGGCCATCTTCCCGATTTGATGGATGCCCATTCGGCGCTCAATCCGCCGGTGCAGAGTGTTGCGTTTGTACAGCGAAAAATCATGGCCCGTGTGGGCTCGCAACAGAATGACTGCTTTCTCCAAAGCGCTTTGAGTTTTATCTTCCAAAGGCTCGCTACTTCGCACGATCAGCGGGCTGCGTTTGAGGTACGCGATTAGTTTCGCCGGCAACTCCTCTGCCGGGGCTACGATGTCCGCCAGTCCCGCATCAATGGCACTGCGCGGCATGCCGTCGAATTTCGCGCTCGCCGGGTCCTGAACTAATACCACGCCTGCTTTCTCCTTGATCGCGCGCAGCCCCAGAGTGCCATCGGATCCCATTCCCGAGAGAATAACGCCAACGCTCCGCTCTTGCTGGTCCTGTGCCAGTGACCGTAGGAAAAAGTCAATTGGCAGGCGCAGCCCCCGGGGCGCCGCCGGCTCCAGTAAGTGCAGCATTCCATGGAGGATCGACATGTCCTTGTTGGGCGGGATCACGTAGACCTGATCCGGACGAACTTTGGTTCGATCCTTGACCTGAATGACTTCCATGTCTGTAACCCGCTGCAGCAATTCCGGCATGATTCCCTTATGAGTCGGGTCCAGGTGCTGCACAATCACCAAAGCCAAACCGCTTCCAGCAGGCACATGCGTCAGGAACTGCTCTAAAGCTTCGAGGCCCCCAGCCGAGGCGCCAATGCCAACCACCGGAAACCCAATCCCCGATGTAGCGGGCGACGCCTTCTGGCGCAATGTGTAGTGGAGCCCTTTGCCTTCCAGCTTCGGTTTAGATTTGGGTCTCATGAATCGGGTGTCTTGCAGGTCCGCTGACCACACCCATCGCCTGATCAACTGTCGTGGATCCTCCGGTCAGTGCTACAATTCTATCGGATTACCCCACCGAATCAACGCAAAACGTGGAGGGCCATCATTAAAGAATGGTCAACCAGCATTGTCCTATAGAAGTGTCTCTGCTCTGCGAATGTGTATTTGTTGCTTCTCTTGCATAAGGCTTGTTTGCTTGCCTGGCTAGAGCTCTAGCTTATCCGAGTCCAACTCTAAACTTGCTCTTCCCCGCTTTAGCGTTCAAGCCCAGCTGAGCTATAACTGCCCTTTGCAGTCTGGTTGGAGCATTCAAGTGCGCCGCGATTTGCACAGCCAACACTGCCGCATCGGGCATATTGCATGATCATTGTGTCGTTGGTGGCCGAGCGTCACGATATGGTCGGCTCCGCGTCCAACCTCCTATAGAAAGACTCGTTTCTCAGCTTATTTGCCAAAATCCATCTGTGCCGCGCATTTATACATAGAGTGATTTCTCTCAATCGACGCATGGCGTAATTCGGATTTGGACACACTTCCTGCCAGCTTGGTTTACGCATCTTTCAAACCGCTGTCGAATAACGCTCGCGTTACCGCGCCCAATTGCCCTCGGGGATTTCCCCGCCTGTCAAACATTCCCGCATCTCTCCATACTTTCTGCATGCAAAGGCTAATCAGAAACGTATCGTCCGGCGAATTCCTAACCAAAAATGGAATGTGGTCAAAGGACCTCTCGTGCGCCAAAAACTTCCAAAATTACGTCGACGCGTACGAGCGCTCCGCCGAACTTCATCCGCGCGTCGAATATGTGCTGTTGATGGGTCGATCCCCAAGCCGTTACGATGTGGCGACGTCATTGAGGCCATCCAGGACGATGGAGATAACCGAACCACGTAATCCGAGCTAGCTGACCCACGCCTTCGGGAAAGTAGCGGTGCTTAGCAGGACCGGTAAACAGCGCGTTGCCCTCGCGCCATCGTCATTATCCAAAAAAACCGCCTGCTGGATTTTCAGCAGACGGAGTAAACGATGCGCGACGCAGCCTAAGGGCGGGTTGGGGCTGAACCGGCGTTAGGCGTCGGAGCGGTGGCGTCCGCAGAACCCGGTCGGACTCCCGAAATGCTTTGGTCGTCTGCGTGCTGCGGTGAGCGCATTTGCTCCAATTGCTTGAGCTGTTCGGCGTTTAGGATCGTGTCAAGCTTGCCCTTGACTTCAATCTCCAAGGCCGTCACTTGTTTCTGCTGATCCGTGTTAAGGGCGAGCAGCTCCTGTGTGCGCGGGGCAATCAGGCGAAAACCACTGACCTTCGGCAGAGTGATGTTGGCGGCATTCTGTCCTAATGGTTCCACCGGGTCCCGGGATTGTATGTTGCCAGACTTATTCTCGTCGATGCCTGCGCCACCCTGGCCGCCTGAGACTGACTGGCCGTCAGGACCTGCCGGAGCCGAACCGCCTTGCCCGCCCGCGGGAGCATTTTGGCCCCGCCGCGGATGTGTCCGGTTTAACAGCTGAAATTGCTCAGCCGTCAAGATAAGGCCCAGCTTCGATTTAACATCAACATCGAGAGCCGAGACTTTCTTCTGTTGATCAGGATTCAATTTCAGGCTCTCCTGAAAGCGAGGCTGAAACAGGTGATAACCAGCCCGGTCCCCGAGAGAACCTGCCTGCGTTGCCGGCGCTTGGCCAGCTTGGCTGTCTGCTTGTTGGGCGGCTAAGAACGATGCTGACACACCAAGTGCCAGCCCAATTACGATCACGGTATTTTTCATAGGTTGATTTCGTTTGTGTTTACTGTTTACGGGAGGAGCAGAGTGGAATGAAAATGATAAAGCAGCAAAGGGAGCAGACCTCCGACCAACGACATCAAATATAATCCAGCTTAGAGACAACTTCCGCCAAGGACACTAGTTCGGTTCAAATATGAAACAACCGGGGGATGTCCCCGATAAGAACTGTAAGAGGCTTAGGTTATAAGCGTGCGGGGCTACACGCCAAGACGGTGCCTCCAGTCGATTATAATGTACATCCGCGCACCGCGGTCTTGTGGAATCTTCAAAATAGTCTCTTCTCCGAACCGACTCGAAATGAATACTGGTCTCTTCAACATCCGGTCACTTGGTTGTGGACCGGGCTTCTGCCACTCGCTTTTTGATGGCAGCGGCCGCATGGTTCCGCACGGGCTCAGAGCAATTGACGAAACTGGTCCGGAGTAAGTCCAGCATCTTTGGCTATGCCTCCCATCGTGAATGCGTTAATCGGGTTATGCCTCGGTATCGTCAGAATTCGACCTCCGTCGGACATGACCGTGTGCTTGCCTTCACGAACAACTTCAAAACCGGCCTTTCTGAGCGCCCGGATCGCCTGAGCATGGCTGACGCCAGGAATCTTGGGCATGTTTACACGCTAACGGTAACGGAGCGCACATCTTCACCTTTTAACTTCTCCTGCAAGACCTCGAGATATTCGCGAATCGCAATCCGGATATTCTGAAGCGCTTCCTCCTCGCTCGCACCCTGCGACCAGCAACCTGGTAAGGCGGGACACCCAACCGCATAGCCTTCCTCTGACTTCTTCAAGATTACTGGATAATCCAAACTCATACTCGGATTGTCATCCCGCAGCCATGGTACGTCAAGCCGCCGAATGCGTCGGGTTCCCCCCCCCAAGCTCCGGCGCAGCCCTGGCGAAGGGGCTCGCCGCGCGGTAGCTGTCGAAGGCCGGATCGCGCGCCACAAATCGATAACCGTCGACCAACCACCGTTACAGCATGTGAGCCGCGCTTAACCGCAGTTAACCGCGCCTAAACAAACATCCTTTTTGAAATCCGAAATCTCAAATCTGTAATTCCCCATCACTCTCGAGGCAGTGATAGCTCTCCCCGGGTCAAAGCCCGGTACTGCATTTGTTTCCGGCCGTAATGAAAAGTCAGCACGATCTTATTCGTAGGGTCCAGGTATCCAAAGGGCACAAACTCGCTTTTTGATGATAAAACCCAGTCGTTGGCTTTGGGAGCGAACAGGCATTTTTGCGCAAATTCGGTTTTGCTGGAGAATTGAAAGTCAGGGTGGCCCACACAATAATTGCGCGATTCATTCTGAATCATTTCAATGATCGAAGCCCCGGTCATGTCTTCATCGAACTCACGGGCCCGATTGTACGCGCGCAGAACCGCCGGCAGCAGCAAGGAAGCGAGGATGCCAATTATTGCGATGACGCAGAGCAACTCGATCAAGGTGACGCCCGCTGCGCAACCATTCCCCGTCGGAGAGCGCTTATGCGGTCCGCTTCCGCCAGGCCACTGACCGTAAGCCAATCCCCATTGGTCCTCTCTCCATGAACCGAACGGAAAAAGCCCGCCCTCACCCGGGCCCACACCCGGGCCCTCTCCCCTAGGAGAGGGTGGAGCTTTCGCAGCGCAGTTTGGGTTCATGGTCGCAATACATCTGCATGCGCAAAAGAAGGCTTTCCCAGAATGAACCCGCATTTTAGTGAATTCGACCGAGGGATTGCGGATTCCTCACGCGAGACCTGCGTTTCTTCTTCTGACTCGCTCCATCGGCTTTCTGCTTGAACGCTCCAGCTTGCTGCGGCAGATTGGGCCTTGCCAGGGCCCATGGAATGTGGACTTACGAACCCCGCCAGGGCCGGAAGGCAGCAACGGTAGTTTGCTCTGCGTCTGCCGTGGTCACCCTGGCATTTTCGAATCGCCACAGGCAATGAGTTATCAGGTTATCGCCCGCAAGTATCGCCCGCAGCGCTTCAGCGACGTGGTTGGTCAGGAGCACGTGACCCAAACGCTCTCGCACGCAATCCAACAGAAACGCATCGCCCATGCCTACCTGTTCTGTGGTCCACGCGGCACGGGCAAAACCACTATCGCGCGAATCTTTGCCAAATGCCTGAATTGCACCGACGGCCCGAAAGTCGATTTTGACGAGCAGGATCCCCGCTGCCGGGAAATCGCCGAAGGCCGCTCGCTCGACGTGCTCGAAATCGACGGCGCCAGCAATAACGGCGTCGAACAGGTCCGTGAATTGCGGGAAACCTGCAAATACGTCCCGGCCAGTTCGCGTTATAAGATTTATATCATCGACGAAGTGCACATGCTCACCACGGCGGCCTTCAACGCGCTGCTTAAAACCCTCGAGGAGCCGCCGGAGCACGTGAAGTTCATGTTTGCCACCACCGACCCCGAGAAAGTGTTGCCCACGATCCTCTCGCGGTGCCAGCGGTTTGACCTGCGCCGGATCCCCGCCGACCTGATCTCGAAACACCTTGCCGCCATCGCCACCAACGAGAAAGTCACCGTCGATGCCCCCGCCCTGTTTGCCATCGCGCGCGGTGCCGAGGGCGCGATGCGCGATGCCGAATCGACTCTGGACCAACTCATCAGCTTCTGCGGCAATTCCATTCAGGAAGCCGACGTCCTGTCGATGTTCGGTTTGACGGGCCAGACCCAGTTGCTCGAACTCGCGCGCGCCGTGCTGGCCGGTGAGGTCGATCTCTGCCTGCGCCAATTGCACGAGCTGGCCACCAACGGAAAAGACCTCGCCCGCTTGGTAACCGACTTGTTGAACCACTTCCGCAATCTGTTGATTTTTCAGGTCTCCGGAGGCGACTTGCGTCTCTTGGAGGTGTCCGAGGCCGAAGCCGCCGCCCTGGCCGAGCAATCCAAAATGGCCGACGCTCACGGCTTGACCCGGGTGCTGGAGGTACTCGCCGACGCCGAAATGCGGCTGCGCGATGCCGCCTCCAAGAAGATCCTCGTCGAAGTTACCCTCTTGAAAGCCATCGAGGCCCGCAGAGCGGTGAGTCTTGATCAGGTTCTCGAGCAACTCCGCAATTTGCGCCAAACGCCGACACCTGAAATGGTCACGATTCCGGCGGCTGCACCGGCCACTCAAGCGATTCCGGCCCTGCCCGCGCGCAAACCTTTCCGCGCCGAGACAACAACCCAGCCAGCACCGGACCGGGCGCACTCATCCATTCTGCAGGAGCAGCCGGCGCCAACGGTTGCGTCGGCCGGCGAGCCACAACTTTACGAACTATGGCGCAATCTGATCGAGGCGGTCGGCCGCGTGAGCGCCTTCACTCGCTCTTACCTGCAGGAGGCCTACCCCGTTTCGTTCTCGAAAAACGTTTTGACCATTGGCTTCGAGTCGGAATTCGAAGATCACATAGCCTTGGTTGACGTGCCCCGAAACCATACGCTGCTCCAAACCAAATTGACCGAACTCGGCCATCCAAACGCGCAATTCAAGTTCGTAAAGGGCGAAGCTCCGCCCGGATGGCATCAGCAATCACAGGCCCCGGCGCCGGCCCCTGCCCCGCCCCCGGCGGCGCCGGTTCAAGCCACAGTGCCCGCGCCTGCCGCCACGCCAAAGCCGGTCGCCAAAGAAAAACCGGCTCCCATTGCTTTCAGCAAAGACGATTTCAAAAACGATCCGCTGATCCAAAAGGCCTTGGAACTGTTCAAAGGCCGCATCGTCGAAGTCCGCGCTTGATCGATCGGCCAAACCTGAAACCTCAAGAACACGCTCTCTTATGTCCAGCATCGGCAAACTCATGAAACAGGCTGCTCGCATGCAGCAGCAAATGGAACAAATTCAACAGAGCCTGGCCAGTCGCACGGTGGAAGCCACCAGCGGCGGCGGCGCCGTTAAAGTCACGGCCAAATGTGATGGCAGCCTGGCCGCAATCAAGATTGATCCCCAAGCCATCAACCCCGCCGACGCCCAGTTGCTGGAAGATATGGTGCTGACCGCTGCGAACCAGGCCCTGGCACAGGCGAAGGAAATCTCCAACGCGGAAATGGGCAAGGTCACCGCCGGTTTCAATTTGCCCGGGCTGGGCTAAGCCCCGCTGCACCCCTTCATTTTGGCCACCACTCACCACCACCGCGCCTCTTCTTTTGGCCGTCCTGCCTGAACAGATTAGCACCCTGATTGGTGCATTGAGCAAATTGCCCGGCGTCGGCCCTCGTTCCGCCGAACGCCTTGCTTTGTACCTGGTGCAAGCCGAAGCGGGTTCCGTTAAACATCTGGCCGAGACTATCCTTCAGGCACGCGAGCGCGTCAGATTTTGCGAAATCTGCGGCGCTTTGGCCGAAAGACCCGTCTGTGACATTTGTGCGGACCCGCGCCGTGACGCTTCTCTGATTTGCCTGGTCGAACGGGCCGTGGATATCCTGAGCGTGGAAAAATCCGGTACTTTCCGAGGGAAATATCACGTGCTTGGCGGCAAGATCTCGCCCCTCAACGGCGTCGAGCCGGAAGATTTGCGCATTGCCGAGCTCGAACAACGGGTGACGCGGGAAAATGTTAAAGAGATTGTGATCGCACTCGGGACGGACGTCGAGGGCGATGCGACCGGCTTTTACCTGGCCAAGCGCCTGGCACGCGACGGACTGCGGATCACCCGCATCGCGCACGGTTTGCCGGCCGGAACGGGCCTGGAATTTGCCGACGAACTCACCCTCAGCCGCGCGTTGGAAGGGCGCCGGGAGCTCTGATGGAACCAGTCAAAAGCGTCGTATTTGACCTGGGAAAGGTCCTGGTCGATTTCGATTACGGCATTGCGGGGCGCAAGCTGGCGTCGCGGGCCACCATGGCCGCGGCCGACCTAGGGCGATTCCTGGTGAGCGTGCCGCTCATTGTCCGCTATGAAACCGGCCTGATCACCAGCCAGGAGTTTTACCAGGAAGTTCGCGCCGCCAGCGGCTATTTAGGAGACCTCGAAGAATTCGCGTCCTTGTTTGCGGATATTTTTACGCCGATCCAGCCGATGATTGACCTGCACGCCCAAATACGGGCCAAAGGTTTTCCCACCTACATTTTTTCCAACACCAACGAGCTGGCGGTGCGGTTCATTCGCCAGGGTTTTCCTTTCTTTCATCATTTCGACGACTACATCCTCTCATACGAACACGGGTCGATGAAACCCGACGCCAAACTCTATGAGGTGGTCGAGAGCCGAACTGGTGCGCGCGGGGCCGAGATTCTCTACGTGGACGATCGCCCCGAAAACATCGAAGCGGGAATGGCGCGGGGCTGGCGGGCCATTTTGCACGAAACCCCAGAAAAGACCCGGGCGTCCATCGAGAGCCTGGGGCTGCTGCGCCCGGCCTAAGCCGGCGCGAGGGCATTCTGCCCGCAGCAACGTCCGAACATCTGCTGACTGCAAACCTGTTCTTCGCCGGGTTCAGTCCCAGGATCTCTGCGGATTAAAAATCCGCGCGCCGGCGCGCGGGCATTCTGCCCGCAGCAACGACCGGCCACCACCTGACCTCAAACTTGACCCTCCGTCCGACCCAGTTCCCGGATCTCTTCGGACTGGGAAGTCCGCGCGCCGGCGCGCGGGCATCCTGCCCGCAGCAACGACCGGTCACCACCTGACGTCAAACCCGACCCTCCGTCCGACCCAGTTCCCGGATCCCTGCGGACTGCAAGTCCGCGCGCCGGCGCGTGGGCTACCGCTGGCGCATCAATGCGGCGTTCCGAAGACCGGTACGCCTCGTTTATCCGGCTCGAAAACTGCAATTCCGCTGTAATAGAAACCATCTTTACGCGCATCCCATGACTTGTTTAAGCTAAGCGCCTATTCACCATGAGCACAGCGTCTGTTTCTCCCACGATTGCACATACCCCCGTTCAAACCGCTTCCCCGCCCGCCACCCGGCGGCTGATGTCCCTGGACGCGCTGCGCGGGTTCGACATGTTTTGGATTGTGGGCGGCGAAGAACTGATCCACGCGTTGTACAAAGCTTGGCCAAACGGTTTCACCCGTATGGTGGACGTTCAGATGGATCACCAGCCTTGGGCCGGCGTTCACTTTTACGATCTTATTTTTCCGTTGTTCGTCTTTATGGTCGGCGCCTCGATCGTTTTCTCGCTGACCAAAACTATCGAGCAAGTTGGGAAGGCCGCAGCCCTGAAACGGATTCTCATCCGCAGCATTATTCTCTATTGCTTTGGTTTGCTGGTGTACGGAGGCATTTCGAAAGGGATCGATGAGATACGGTGGATGGGTGTGCTGCAGCGCATCGCACTCTGTTATTTGTTCACCGGCGTGCTTTTTTGCATGCTGCGCCCGAAAGGCCTGGTGGTCGCCTGCGCTTCACTCCTGCTGGGTTATTGGGTGCTGACGAGTTTGATTCCAATCCGTGATTTCAATCTCGAAACCAGCCATCTCCAAGCCCTCGGCCTTGAGCCGAACAGCCCTGAAACACACCGGCGATTCCTCAGCACCACAAACATGGTTCGGGGCAAGTTCGACGATGGACTGAACCTGACGCAACAAATCGATTTCCAGTACTTGCCCGGGCACAGATGGGACGGCGCGTACGATCCCGAGGGCATTCTGAGCACACTGCCGGCGATCGGCACCTGCCTGCTGGGCGTGTTCGCCGGGTTGCTGCTGCGGAACGGCAAGATATCGGACCAGAAAAAAGTCGCGTATTTGGTGATCGCGGGAGCAGGTGGTGTGGTGGTCGGCTTTCTGTGGGGTTTGGAATTTCCGGTGATCAAAAAGATTTGGACCTCCTCCTACGTTCTGGTGGCGGCGGGCTATGCGTGCTTATTCCTGGCCGCATTTTACCAGATGATTGAGATCTGGCAGTGGCGCAAGTGGTGCACGCCGTTTGTGTGGATCGGCATGAACCCGATCACGATTTACCTGTCTTTCCACCTGATCAGCTTTGGCCACTATGCAAATTTGGTGGTGGGCGGACCCGTGCGCGGCGCATTCGGCCAATGGGGCGATATGGTGACGGCTCTGGCTACGGTCGCCTTGAGTTTCGGGTTGGTCCGCTTTCTTTACCAACGAAAGCTTTTCCTGCGGCTGTGATCCAAATCCAACAAGAAAACACCACGGATGGACCCGGATGGACACGGATCAGAATGAAGCCAGCACCGTTTGTGCTGCGGTTCGCTTGAGGTTAACCCGAGGTCAAGTAGCGCCTCGCCTTATCCGTGGTTATCGGTGTCCATCCGTGGTAATGTCTTAGGATAGCGGGGAGCCTCTGGCGCTTTTGCTTTCTCACGCGCGCAGTAAGCTACAAACGACCACAACCCTGAGAGCCTGCGTTTGGAGTTCCGCCTTTAGGCGGCCGGGCTCCAAAACCGCCTAAAGGCTAATGCCTTTCGGTAATTATTCATCAGCTGCCTCGAGGACTGATATGGTAAGGGGCTCGGTCGAACTTTTCTGATGCTTTTTGCGCGGCCAACGCTGGATCGGTTGGCGCATCGCGCGTGGGCAGGAG
>DASRFK010000116.1:0-4855 GCA_035651635.1 Verrucomicrobiia bacterium
CATTGCAACGCGTGGGCGGTGGCCACGAACGTATACGAGGGCAGGATCACCTCGCCCCGCAGTTCCAGAGCGCGGATGGCGATCTCAAGGGCAACCGTCGCGTTGCACATGCTGATGCAATGCTTGGCGCCGGTAATGCCAATGATCTGTTTTTCGAATTCTCGCACCATCGGGCCATCATTTGTCAACCACCGGCGGTCAAGAATCTCCTCAAAACGCTGCATCAGCCGTGCTTTATCGCCCAGATTGGGACGGCCGACGTGTAACTTTTCCGAGAAACGTGGCGTTCCACCCAGGATTGCCAGCTTCGTCCCGTCATAGCGCGGAGTCTGAGACACCCGCCGCGCCGGAGCGGGAGCAACCACAGGTTTCTCGACGATATACAGCACACTCTTGGGTGAGAGGCCATACCTCTCGATATGTTCACATTTGAGATCTTGTGGCCGCACTTGGCGCACATTGAACCCGACCGACTCCAACCGTTGCATAAAGCCGTTACGCGAGTACACCCGCACGTGATCGCCCTGGCCGAAATATTTGATCCTCTCCGCTTCCGAAGTCTTGGTGAAATCCTCTCTGATCTTGTCCAGTGCGAGGCAAATTGGCGCCATGGCAATTCCCCAACCGCCGGGTTTAAGCACCCGGAATAATTCCGACATCGCTTTCCGATCATCGTCAATATGCTCTAGGACATGCGAACAAATGAAGGCATCAAAAGACCCGTCCGGGTAGCACCCCATCGAGGTGATATCGATGCGGTCGTCAACGTTTTTCATGAAGCGATCCGCTGTTCGGTAATGAATGCGGAATTTATTTCGGATGAAGGCCGAAAGCGGGACCGAAGGTGCTATATCCAGCATAGCGAAATTCGGTTGTTCGGAAGCAGCCGCCGGCAATCGGCTTGCGAGGTAGAGTGCGTAGAGGCGATCGCGATCGGTAGCTCCACAATGCGGGCATTGGTAAGCGGCGGAATTCAATGTTTCAAAATCCGTGCCCAACAAGTCCGAACCGTGTAACTCCAGGTCGCGGACGTAAAATTCGGGCAATGGCGAAAACCGCGGCACCCGGTCCCCACACGCCGGGCAAACACACGGCCACGATTGGCCGAGGCTCGCCACTATTCCGTTACGGAGGCTTTCTGGAACAGATTTGTAAAACAAACGGCTGCAGAGGTACGCCGAACGGCTACGGCTTGGGATGTGCGACTTGATTCGCGATAAGGAGAATTCGAGCGACTTCATGCGCGAACGTTTATGGCTCGTGTCGATTTCAATCACTTGAGTTTCAGGTTGTGATATCTGCTTGGCGCAGCAGCCCGACACTGACCTTGAAGGACCGGGAGCCAGCAGAATCAACCGTCTGCGCAGCTAAATCCGGGCCAGAATGGCTTCCTGAGTCCAAAGCGCGTTGATTTTAAATTAATTAAGCCCCACTAAGCAATCAGGTCCCTTTTGGCACCTTCTAAGCTTCGGTTTCATGACTGAGCTTTGAACCGATACCCATGAGCTCGCAACCATTAGTCAGCGTGTGCATTCCGTGCTACAACGGCGCGCCGTTTATTGCGCGGACGGTCGAAAGTGTTTTGAATCAGACATTTACGAATTTCGAGTTGGTCCTCGCCGACGACAAATCAACTGATGAAACACTGGCCGTCATCGAGACCTTTACCGACCCACGCATGAAGGTGGTTCGCAACCCTGCCAACCTCGGAATGGGCAACAATTGGAACCACGTGCTGTCTTTAGGAGTGGGCAAATATGTCAAATTATTGTGCGAAGATGACCTGCTTCATCCCAGTTGCTTGGAGCATCAGGTCTCGATCCTGGAAGACTCAAGGAACTCGGCGGTTGTCCTGACAGTTTGCAACCGCAATATTGTCAATTCCCGGGGCCAAATCGTCCTGGGCCCCAGGCATTCTCTCCAACCTGGCGTCAGTACCGGGCGCCAGCTAATCAAGAAGTGCCTCCGGGCTGGTTCAAACATAATTGGAGAACCTGCCGTAGGGTTGTTCAGGAGGGAAGCAATGACAAAGCGCGAAATGTGCGATCCCTGCAATCCCTACTTAAGTGACCTTAGTCTCTGGGCGGAAATACTCAGGCGAGGCGACGCGTTTGTGGATTCTGAGGTACTGGCCAGTTTTCGGGTTTCCGGCGGGGCTGCGACGACGGCGGTCGGATTTCGTCAAGCTGCTTGCTTCAGACGATTCATGAAAAATCTGCAGCAGGATCCTGTTTATAGAGTTGATGGCTTTGACCTGGCCCGCGCTTACGTTCTGTCGTTAGCGTGGTGTTTGCTTCGCAACGTCTTCATTTGGCGACAATCCCTCGCTTACCCTCACCCCACAACGCAACCCACGCCTGCAAAGGGCATGGTTCGTGCCGAATCGCATGCCCACTGCTCCTGACACACTTCTCTCGGTCATCATTCCTTGTTTCAACGAGGAGGCAGTTCTATGGGACACGTACCGACGACTGACCTCGGTGCTCGAAGGCCGAACGGAGTTTCATCACGAACTGATCTTCGTGGACGATGGGAGTTTAGATTCTACACCCCATATTCTGCAAGAGATTGCCCGTCGTGATCCTCGGGCGGTCGTGGTCCGGTTTTCTCGCAATTTCGGTCATCAACCGGCCGTCAGTGCGGGGCTTCGGCGCTGCCACGGAGAGCTCGCGGTGATTATCGACGCCGACTTACAGGATCCGCCCGAGGTCATTCCTGACATGGTTTGCCAATTGGCTCAAACCGGTTCCAATGTTGTTTATGGAGTGCGCAATCGCAGGAAGGGCGAAACCCTTTTCAAACGGGTTACGGCGAGCCTTTACTATCAGTTACTGAGCAAACTTTCCGACGTGCCGCTCCCGGTCAATGCCGGGGACTTCAGGTTGATCGACCGGAAAATAATTAACGCCTTCAATTCACTTCAGGAAAATAACAAATACATTCGCGGCCTGATCAGCTGGATGGGCTTCAAGCAAACCCCTTTTTACTACGATCGGGATCCACGTTACGCCGGCGAGACGAAATATAGCTTGAGAAAAATGCTCCGGTTTGCCTCCACGGGCGTGTTTTATTTTTCCAAGAAACCTCTACAGATCGCTACGACGTTTGGGTTTTCATCGGTAGCTGCTGGTTTGGTACTCTCGTTATGGGTCCTAATCAATAAACTGATCAGCCCGCAGTATATTGTCTCAGGGTGGACGTCGATAATCCTGCTCACCATTTACTTCGGCGGAGTGCAATTACTTACGATCGGAATATTGGGACAATACATCGGCAGCCTTTTTGACGAGGTCAAACGAAGACCCGAGTACATCGTGGATGAGCCGCTAAGAGTCACATCCGATGAAACGCAGCAACCTGCGTCCGCAATATCGCCGAGACTCCGGTCCTCACCCGATTTGGTGCAAAGGCCGTTGACGAGCAAGGAAGTTGCTGCACGCCACCCACAAGTGGTTGGCAGACAATAGACGGCCATGTTCCAAATGTTAAGGACGCGTCGCACCCTTTGGTTCGGGCTTCTGCTCGCCGGGTTGGCGGTGCTGGTACGGTTTTCTTCGCACTTGGCTGCCTTGCGCATTTATCAAGTCGATGAGTGCCAAAACCTTTACATGGCGCGGGTGCTCGCCACTGGGCATGCTTCGGAGTTCTTCACGAATGCGTCTCTGTTTCTTCTTGGGCCAATTTCCTGGATTTCCCGCGGCGCAACACGAGCCACCGAAGCCTTTGACATGGCGCGATTGTTATTTCTGGGGGTTTTTTGGCTGAATCTGCTGCTGCTCGCAGCTATTGCGGGTGGAAAATTTTATTCCGTTCGGACTTTGATTGCACTGCTTGCCGTTGCCACCCTGGCTCCGCTTTGGGACTACGGCTTCGAAGTGCGCCATGACAATCTTGTGCTCGCCGGAGTTCTGCTTACCTGGTGGGCTATTCGGGTTAAACCACTTGGCCTTGCTTCGTACGTCCTAGCCGGAGCAGTCTGTATGGTCATGCTTTTCACCGCCGTCAAAGCGGTGGTGTACGTTCTTCCGCTGTCTCTGGCGTTGATTTTGTTTCCTGCTCCGGGCTTTACGCGCTCGCGCTGGCGACTTGGCCTGTCATGGCTGACCGGCGCGGTAGCGGCTACCTTGTGGATCCGAATCGCCTATGGCAACTCTGGTGGTTGGCAGATTTATTTATCGGTCTTCCATGGCGTGGCCAGGTACTCGACAGGGGGCGGCGGTGGCGCTCCCGGGTTTGCGCCGTGGACGACTCTTGGCAGGCTAATTGGACAAACTCCGCTCTTGCTGGCTGCGGGCGCAGCGGCCTGTTTTGCTGTCGGGGCCGACTTTCTCCGACGCCGTTGGGCGGCCCTAAACTGGGATGGCATCGTCCCGGAGTTCCTGGTGTTGGTTGGCGCAATGGGGGCGCTGGCGATCAACCCCACACCTTACGCTTACAACCTTCTGCATGTGGTGCCTTACCTGTTCCTTTTTGCATTTCGCTATGCGGTCGGCATTTGGGGTGAGCTCTGGGCGCAGCCTGTTCTTCGGCCAGTCGTGGCCAGTACTTTGGTCTTTGCGCACATCGTCCCTTTCGCGGTGGCCACCCGCCGCCACGTTGATATGTTAAACTGGCGTCAGGAGCAACTGATGGCCCTGGCTGAGGACTTAACTGACCCAGCTTGCGACCGCGTCTACGACGGCATCGGCATGGTCATCACGCGACCAACAATTCACTATCAATGGTACATCCACGGCTTGAACGTCCAAAATTTTCTGAATGGAAGCGGCCCGCGGGTTTGTGACATGATGGCGGCGCGACCACCGGCCGTGGTCATTCCCAGTTACCGCACTGATTGGTTGTCGGACGCCGATCA
>DASRFK010000117.1:0-10857 GCA_035651635.1 Verrucomicrobiia bacterium
CAGCATTAACTCGGTGAGCAACGGACTGAACGTCAGCGCTTCGGGCAGCGATATCGGCGGCTATGCCGATCAGTTCGGACTGAGTTACCAGTTGCGCACGGGCGATTTCGACGTCGCTGTGCGCGTCGCCGGTTTGAGTCCCTCGGATGTTTGGGCCAAAGCCGGCTTAATGGCCCGCGAGACGCTCGATCCCGGCAGCCGGTTTGCCGCGGCGCTGGCCACACCCGCCATGAACGGCATGTTTTTCGAATCGCGCGACCCGGCGGCCAGCACCAGCACCAGCAGCGGCAATCTGCCGGCTAATTATCCCAATACCTGGCTGCGGCTTAAACGCTCTGGCAACCTCTTCACCGGTTTTGGCAGTTACGATGGCCTGACCTGGGCCCAATTGGGCAGCGCCTCCATTGCCATGCCCAGCCTCGTCTATTTTGGTTATTCCGTCAGCAGCCATAACCCTGTCCAAGCCACTACCGCCCAGTTCCGCGATAGCGCCGACGTCACCAATGCCGTCGTCGGCGTGGTCAGTAATCCGCGCGAGCCTGTGGGACCTTCGAGCCGCAAAACGCCCATTGCTATTACCGAGATCATGTATAAACCGGCCCCCCGCGCCGATACCAATAATCTCGAATTCATCGAGTTGTACAATTCCAATCCTTATTTCCACGATATCAGCGGCTATCGCTTGGTAGCCAATAATCTCGCGTACACTTTCCCGCCCAACACGGTTCTACCCGGCGGCGCCTTTCTGGTCGTTGCCGCTTCCCCGCAAAGCATCCAAAACGTTTATGGCATCAGCAACGTCATGGGCCCATATACCGGCAGCCTCAAAAAAGCCGATACGCTTCAATTGCTCGATGAAGTGGGCAACATCTTATTGACCATCCCGTATTCCAACCTGCCGCCCTGGCCCGCGGCGGCGGATGGCCTGGGTCATTCCCTGGTCCTCAACAGCCCTACCTACGGCGAAGGCGATCCACGGGCCTGGGACATCAGCGACGTCGTCGGCGGTTCACCCGGCCAAATGGAAGCGTACCGCGCCAGTCCTCTGCGCAACGTGGTCATCAACGAGTTCCTGGCTCACACCGACCCGCCCGAATACGATTACATCGAGCTCTACAATCATTCCACCCAACCAGTCGACATCTCCGGTTGCATCCTTACCGACGACCCCGCCACCAATAAGTTCGTCGTGCCCGCCGGCACGATTATCCCGGCCGCCGGCTTTGTTTATTACAGCGAAACCAATATGAATTTCGCGCTTAACGCCGCCGGCGAAGCCATCTATTTCAAGAACCCCGACCAGAGCCGGGTCCTGGACGCGGTAGTCTTTGGTGGACAGGAAAATGGAGTGGCCACCGGCCGCTGGCCGGACGGCGCCAACGATTTTTACCGGCTCAAGAGTCTCACCCCCGGGGCGCCTAACAGCCCGATTCGCCAAAGCGACATCGTCATTAACGAGCTGATGTATGATCCCATCAGCGGCAATGACGACGATCAGTACATCGAATTGTACAACCGCAGCACCAATCGCATCGACCTGGGCGGCTGGGAACTGAGCGATGCGGTCAGTTTTACTTTTCCTACCAACACGCTGTTAGCACCGGATAGTTATCTTGTGATCGGCCGCAACGCCGCGCGGTTGCGCACCAATTACTCGAATCTGACAATAGCCAATTGCGTGGGAGATTTTTCGGGTAAACTCTCGCATAACGGCGAACACCTGGCTTTGACCATGCCCGACACGGTCGTGCAGACCAACAAACTGGGGGCGATGCAGACCAACCTGATTCATATCGTGGTCAATGACCTGACCTATGGGACCGGTGGGCGCTGGGGCCAATGGTCGGCCGGAGGCGGCAGCAGCCTGGAACTGACGGATCCCAACAGCAACAACCGGCTGGCGGCCAATTGGGCCGACAGCGATGAGACGCAGAAGTCGACGTGGACCAATATCGAGACCACCGGCGTGCTGGACAACGGCGCCAATTACGAGTCCACGATTGCTCATGCGCAAATCGGGTTATTGGATGCGGGCGAATGCCTGATGGACAACATCGAGGTGCGCTCGGGCACGACCGGAGCGAACCTGGTGCTGAACCCGGATTTCGAGACGGGGCTGGGCAACTGGTCATTGCAGGGGGATCACTTCCGTTCGAGTTTGGAGAACAGCGGCTATAACAGCACGCATTCATTGCACATTCGTTGCAGCGACCGGATGTGGACCGGAGTAAACTCCTGCCAGGTTGCCTTGAGCACGAACACTCTGGGCTCAGGTCAGACCGCCACCTTGCGATTTAAAGCGCGTTGGCTGCATGGCTGGCCGGAAGTTTTGCTCCGGCTGAATGGCAATTGGCTCGAAGCAACCGGCCCGATGCCCTTGCCCGCCAATCTCGGCACACCCGGGGCTCGGAACAGTCGATTTGTCATCGACGCACCTCCAGCCCTTTACGCAGTAACACATAATCCAGCTTTGCCGTTGGCCGGGCAACCGGTGGTGGTCAGCGCGCGGGTCTATGATGCGGATGGGGTTGCCGCAGTCACGCTGGCGTATCGAGTGGACCCCGTGCCAGGCTATACGGTGATAGCCATGAAAGATGATGGCGCGGGCGGAGATGCGATCGCAGGCGACGGCATCTTCAGCGCGACCATTCCCGGGCAGGGGGCGAACACAATTGTAGCTTTCGCAGTCCGAGCGGTGGATGTGCGCGGTGCGGCTTCCACTTTTCCGGCGAATCCCAAGAACAACGCGCCATTGCCGGAGTGTCTGGTCATGTTCGGGGATGCCAATCCGGCCAGCAGTTTTGGCGTTTACCATTTGTGGATCAGCCAGACCAACGCCACCCGGTGGACGCAATTGTCGGACCTGAGCAACGAGGCGCACGACTGCACGATCGTCAATGGCACGAGGATTATTTACAACGCCCAGGCGCGCTTCGCGGGCAGTCCTTATCATCAGAATTTCGATACGCCCTACGGCAGCCTGTGCCACTACAAATGGATCTTCCCGGATGATGACAAATTCCTGGGAGCGACTTCGTTCAACAAAATCCACCAGCCCGGCAATGGTGCGGGCGACGATGCCAGTTTACAGCGTGAACAGACGGCGCACACTTTTCTGCGGGCGTTGGGGGTGCCGTGGCTCTATCGCCGATTTGTGGCGGTTTACGTGAACGGCAACCGGCGCGGTCTCTTGATGGAAGATGCGCAGACTCCCGATGCCGACGTGGTGAAGGAGCATTTCCCCAACGACAGCGATGGGTGGTTGTACAAGATGCAGCCGTGGTTTGAGTTTGCGCCGCAACCGAGCGGGTCAACCATCGGGTTCCAGGCATTTTCGGGCTGCACGCTGCTGCCCTACACGAGCGGGGGCGCAAAGAAAATCGCCCGTTACCGCTATGATTACCTGGTGCGGCGAAGCCCGGGTTCGGCGAGCGATTTTACCAATGTTTTTGCCCTGGTAGATGCGGCTGGCTCTTCGACCAGCGCCAATTACGTGGCCAATCTGGAAAACATGGCCGACCTGGAGAACTGGATGCGGATGTTTGCCGCCAATCATGCGGCTGGCAACTGGGACTGCTTCGGCGCGGGCGGCAGCCAGAATGTCTACGGCTATATCGGTACCCAGGGGACCAAGTACTCCCTGATAATGTGGGATTACAATATCGTTCTTGGGAACAGCTCGTGGGCGCCCGGACAGAATCTCTTCACCGGCGAGGGCGATCCCAATATTGACAGCATCTACAGCAACCCGACCTTCCGCCGGATGTACTGGCGCGCGCTGCAAGAACTGGTGAACGGTCCGCTCGATCCGGTCGTAACCGGGCCGTTGCTGGACGCCAAATACAACGCCTTCGTCGCCAATGGGCTCTACCCGGAAAATCCAAATTCAGGGATTAAAACCTGGCTGTCACAGGCCCATGACAGCATCGCGGCTCAGATCGCCGTCGAGAACACGACCGCCTTCAAGCTCAACCCGGCTGTAACACTCAGCTTCAACCTGGCCACTCTGACCGGGACGGCCCCGTTCAATGTCACCACCGTGCTGGTCAATGGAGGGGCGTATCCTTTGACCTGGACCAGTGTGACGAATTTCCAGATCAAGGTCCCGCTCAACGCGGGCACCAATCTCCTGAGCGTTGTGGCAGTGGATCGGCACGGACAAGTCCTGGCCAGCAGTTCGGTTTCGGCGGTCTATAACGGAACTCAGCCTTCGCTGCCGGGAGCTGTGGTATTCAACGAGATTATGTACCATCCGAATGTGGTGGGAGCCGAATACCTGGAACTCTATAACCCTTCCACCACGACCGCCCTGGATCTCTCCGGCTGGGAAATTAAAGGGCTTTCGTACACGTTCCCACCGGGTTCCAGCATCGGTCCGGCGAGTTACCTCGTTCTGGCGGCGAATCGCGCCGTGTTCGCGGCCGCATACGGGGCGACCCTCCCCGTCTTTGATACGGCGGACCTTTCGCCTCTGGCAGCCGGCACAACGCTCAGGCTGGTCAAGGCCGGCACGAATGTGGTGAGCGCCGTGGCGCCCGGAAGCTCGTTGCCCTGGCCGGTGGCGGTCGATGGAACCGGCAGTTCGTTGCAATTGGTCGATGCGCGCCTGGACAATTGGCGCGTGGGCAATTGGATTGGCAGTTACCCGCCGCTCTCACGCAGCCCCGGTTCTGCCAATAGCGTCCGCGCCTCCTTGCCGGTCTTCCAACCACTGTGGATCAACGAACTGCAAGCCGACAATCTGACCGGCATTACCAACGCCTCGGGCCGGCGCACGAGTTGGATTGAACTGTACAACCCGAGCTCCAATTCGGTTCCTCTCAACGGGCTATGGCTCGCCAATAATTACTCGAACCTGGTGCAATGGCCGTTCCCCGCGAGCTCATCCATCGCGCCGGGTCAGTACCTGATCGTTTTCACCGATGGCCAAACGAATCTTTCCTCGACCAATGAACTGCATGCCGGCTTCAGCTTGCCCAGCGGCGCGGGCGGAGTTGCGCTAAGCCGTTTATATGGCGGCCGCCCGCAAGTGCTCGATTTTGTCGATTACACCAACCTGCCGCCGGATTATTCCTATGGCTCGTTCCCGAACGGCCAGAGCTTCGATCGGCAACTTTTTGTATACCCAACCCCGTCGGGCTCAAATAGCCTCGCCCTGCCCGCCGGTCTAACCTTCGTCCCTTACTCGATTGAAGGCAGCATTTATTCCCAAGACTTCAATACTTTGCCGGCGCCGTCTGGCAGCTCGGTCAATAGCGATAACCCGGTCACCATTAACGGAGTGACTTACTCTTTGGCCAATCCCTACTCGCTTGCGGCCCCCGCTCTCTCAGGCGCCAACCCGGGTGGACTGGGTTTGCGGGAACTCGCCGGCTGGTACGGGATGGCCGGCCTGAGCGCCAAATTCGGCGCCTCGTTCGGGGATCAAACCACCGGCGGCCAAATCAGCTTTGGTCCGCCGGGCGATTCGAACCGCGCGCTGGGGTTACTCGCCACCAGCAGCACCGGGCCGGCTGCTTTCGGCGTCAGGTTCATCAATCAGTCCAGCCAGACGCTGAACGTCATTGATGTGCATCTGACGGGTGAGTTGTGGCGCCAATCCAATTTGCCCAAGACGTTGCGATGTTATTACGTCGTCGATTCCAGCGGCAGCGCTGCGTTTCCAGTGAACGCGACGGCGACGTTGCCGGCGCTGAGCGTGAACTTCCCGGTCGACGCGGCTGCCACCGGCGGCGTAGCCGTCGATGGCACTTCGGGTCTCAACCAAACCATCCTCAGCGTCAGCAACCAGGCAATCACCAATTGGCCTTCAGGTGCCGCCCTCTGGCTGGTGTGGGAAATGGCCGACGCGACTGGCAAGGCGCAGGGCCTGGCGATCGATAACTTCACCTTCTCCGCCCATGCTCAAGGCACTTTCTCCTCGGTGCCGGTCGGTTTCCAATTCACGGGAACCAACCTCGTGCTGTCATGGATCGGCGCCTCCGGCCAATCTTATCAATTGGAGTATAAAGACGACCTGCGCGCAGCGAACTGGACGCCATTGGGCAACCCAATATTTGGATCGGGCGCCAACATCAGCCTCACCAACAACCTCAACCAGTCCACCCAGCGTTTCTTCCGCCTCCAAGTTCTGCCCTGACCGAAATCCGGGGACTCGTCACTCGTCACTCGTCACTCGTCACTTCTTTCTGTCCCATTGCGGTGCAAGCTGCCCAAAAAACAGGCACCCAAAAAGCCGAAGCTCCCCCGCAGCCCTGCCCTCCGGCATTGGCATTCGATAAGCTTATTCTGTTCCAACCGCCGTAAAGCGAGTCTGCGGGTGGATGCGGGCAACGCGGCTTACACTCCCGGACCCGGCGCGGCGATACAAGCTGTGAAAGAATCCCTCCCGTCAGGGCCGGCGCCAGGGTCGCCCGGCCCGCCGATCGTTACCATCGCCTTTGCTCCGCTACTGGCCCAGGGCCTGAGTGCCCTGGCGCCGGAACCGGCGCTGGGCATCGTCAAAATCCTCCTCGTTAAAGCCGGCTTTCGCTGGCACAACGCCTTCAATGAATCGACCGTCCGCAAAGCCGACGATCTGTTCGCCTGCGCCGCGCAGGACGGCGCCTGTTACGATCCCATTCCCAAAGACGCCGAACTGACCGGCGTCACCCTGGAATTTTACTTCACCGGCTCGCCCGGCCCGCACTGGGTCGAGCTGAGCCCGCCGCGCGGCCTCAGGTTTCAATACGCCGAGGACCGGGAAAAGATCCTGGAATTACTGACACGGCGGCTGATAGTTAGTTTTTAGTTTTAAGTCTTAAGTTTTAAGTTGGAGACAGCGAACTCACAGATGGACATACCAGGAGGGCGCGTCAGCGTCTTGGAGTGCGGGCGCTCTGCGCCGCTTTCGGACGCGGCGTGGTCCCGAAAAGCGCCGCACAGCGGGCGCACTCCAAAACCTTCGGGTCTCCGTTCGACTCATGGAGCATGTTTGTGAACCCATGGCCCTGCGATAGTCCTGACCGCCCCCCGGCCGAACTAAAAACTAAAAACTAAAAACTAAAAACTATTCACTCTTTCCAATCCATCCCCGGCCTGCTGGCGACCGAGGCCGAGTGGCAAACCCTGCTGGGCGCGCGGTTCGCGGCGCTCAAGGTGCTGTGCCTCGAACCCAGCTCGTACCAGGTCCATAGCGTGCGGTGCCCGCGCCGGTGCGGCTGCGATCACCTCGTCCTCCGCCGGCACGACGAGGCCGGCGCGGTCGCCGTGTGCCGCTGCCAGGAGCCTCTCTGCCCGGACATTCCCCTGCGCTCATCCGACCTCGCCACCTTGCAAGTCAGCCGGCCTCGCCTGGGCCACGCGTTGTGCCGCGCCTTCGGGTTGGCCGTCCGTCACGCCGATCTGCCGGTGCCCAACACTTTCCAGGTCGGGTCCTGGTCGACCGACGCCGTCCCGGCCATTTTAACCATTCAGGTCCAGCACTCGGTCTTTCGCCGCGCCGTGGCCGAACTGGCCGCCATCCTGCGCGCCCCGTTCATCCTGTTCGCTCCCACGTCCGATTTCCTCGACGCTCCCGCTCAGAGCATCCTCAACAACCACGGTGCAGGCTTCTTCCCGCTCGACACCCACGCCGTTCTCACCGACCAGGGCACGCTGCGTTCAGTCCACCCGCCCGGCGAACTCTTCGCCCGGTTCACGCCGCAACCCAAAGAAATCGAGGCGGACGTCGCCACAAGCGCCTTTGCCCTGGTCGCCAAACTCGATACCGAAAAGCCCCTGCCCCACCCGAGCCTGATGACGGTATTCCGGCTTTATTGCATGGAAGAATGCAGCTCGGTCCGCATCGCCCGCGACTGCGAGTGCGACAAATCCACCGTCGTGCGCCGCCTGGCCCTGATCCGCCGCCGCATCGGGGTGGACCCGCGCGATCTGCGCCGCTATTCCGCACACCTGGCAAAACTCCAGGATTCCCTGCACGACCCCCGCGCCAGGCGGATTGATCCCCGCCGCGCCATCGATGAAGCGGATGATGAGCAGTCTTAACGTCGTCCTCTTCCTCCTCCTCATCCTCACCCTCTCAGGAGCGGGGGAATCCTTAATTGTTAGTTTCCTGCACCAGGAACTAAAAACTCAAAACTAAAAACTTAAACCTGGATGAGGTCCAACGGGCTTTTCATTCCCGCGCCGCCCTGTCGCAATACATGCGTATAAATCATGGTGGTCGAGACATCGTTATGCCCGAGCAATTCCTGGATGGTCCGGATATCGGCCCCGCGCTGGAGCGCGTGCGTGGCAAAACTGTGCCGGAATGTATGGCTGCTCACCCGTTTGGTCAGCCCGACCCGCCCGACGGCTACCTTGATGGCCCGATGAATCGTCACTTCGTCAATATGATGCCGGCGCACCTGGCCCGAGCGCGGATCAGTGGATAAATGGGCGGCGGGAAAAACGTACTGCCAGCGCCATTCCCGGGCCGCGCTGGGGTACTTGCGGTCCAGTGCCCCAGGCATGTAAACGCTCCCCCCGCCTTGCCCTAAATCCTGTTGGTGAACGGACTGGACGCCGATCAAATGCTCGCGCAACGCCGGGATCACGCTCTCGGCTAGAACCGTGTATCGGTCCTTGGACCCTTTACCGTCGCGCACGGTCAACTGCTTCATCTCAAAATCGAGGTCCTTTACCCGCAACCGAAGCGCCTCCATCAGGCGTAAGCCGCTCCCGTATAGCAACTTGACCACTAACTGCGGTACCCCGCTCATCCTTGCGATCACCTGTTTGGCTTCCTCGGGCGTTAAGACCACGGGCACCCGCACTGGCCGATCCGCCCGCACCGCCTGAATGTTCTGCAAATCCTGGTGAAGCACCTCACGATATAAAAACAACAGCGCATTGAAGGCTTGGTTTTGCGTGGACGCCGCCACATGCCCGTTCACAGCCAAATCGCTTAGAAATAACTCAATCTTCGCTTCGCCGGCGTCCAAGTCGCTGCGGGCGCGCATGTTATGGAACTTCACATACCGCCGGATCCAATCAACGTAGGATTGTTCCGTGCGTATTGCGTAGTGCTTCAGGCGCATCACCTCGCGCACCTGGTCCAATAACTTTAATTTCGGGTTGGGAACTATCCCCTCGAGAGCCTTCCTGTTTTGCTGTCGCGCCCACCCAGGCATATTCGGGCAAAATTCAATGCTTTTATTTACCTCGCTACCAGTGGGTGCTATACTAATGGAACATTTAGGATTTGCAATGTTTTTGCCCCAATATCAACTTAAGTTTATTTTCCTAAATGTACAAACATAGTTGGACAAGTATCGCATGGTGACGACTTCTCAAACCATAGTCTTTGGCGGAGCTGAGTTGGTCGGGTTTATTATAGTCGCTCGCATTTGGCTGAAGCGATGGCACAAAAATATTTGGGTACGCCTCATCTGGTCGGCAGTGCTGCTTGTGCCCGTGCTTGGAGTGATCGCATACTTTTTCCTCCGAGAGAATCCGGATGTCCATCCATATGACACCGACACAATGCAGGGGGCAGCAGAGTCGTACGCAGAGAGCAGTGGAGACCATCATTGATATGATGCCCCCGATGGTCCAACCAGCGTATGCACCAAACCCGGCGATGACGTCTCTATTCCAGGGCGACTGCCTTCGGCGCCGGGTTGGTGATACTTTTCGTTATGCCTGAATCCACGCGCCAGCCACTCTTACGTCCGAAGGTGGTTCGGAATATCGGTATCGGGCTTTTTGTGTTATCGTTTCTTGCTCCACCGCGTTGGAGAGGCGGTGATGATTTTCATCTTTTTGGCGGTTGTGCGGCGTTCATCCAGACACCCGTGATTGCTTGTCAGGCTATACTTGCTAATCGAGACGGGGCGCCATCGCATCCCGTGTTGCTTTTTGTGGTCATGATGGCTGCATGGATTGCCAACATAACGGTTTTCACGAAAATGCCCCTCGCCTTGGCTGTGACCGCAATTGTCTTGCCTTGGCCGTCATACATTTACTTGTTTTCAGAGCTGAGTGGCTTTATCCCATTTTACCTATGGGCAGCGGGTATCGCTCTTATTCATCTATCGAGGTTGACTTGGCCGTGGCATAACGAGCCTCATGCAGCCGACCCGCGACAACGTCTTCAATCCATGCTCGACGCCCCTGGCGCGGGCGGCTGATGGGCAGCGTTCGGCAAAATGAAACCTCGCGAGCTAGTTCTTTTGGCCCTTCTCGCTACTGTTTTCATAGCTGCAGGTTGCAACCGCCATGATAAGGCAGGGGCGTCAACCGATGCCCGAATCCAGCAAAGGATTATCGGAACTTGGAGCATGGAAATTAGTAATGTCGAGGGGATGATCGCCCTGCGACCGGATGGCAGTTTCTCAGGCTATTGGAGCAACACAGTGCGGCCGAAAGGTTGGAGATCTGAGGGCGAGTGGAAAATAGCCAATGGAGCTCTCGTTAGCACAATCACAAGCAAGACGCCGTGGAATTTCGCTCTGTCCGGCCCTACCGGGACTGCAGAAACTGTAAAGATCCTGGGCCTTACGGATCACGACCTCGTGACAGCGGTCGACCAACAAACAAACAAATGGACACGCAAGCAATGATGCCGAACCCGGTCACTGGAGCGAGCCAGCTGGGCCCGTGTGCTGCCGGAGCCAGTCCGTGGTTTGAACGCCCTGCACACGCCCGAGCTTGCGCTTTCATCGCTGGTCGCTCACTTTCGCGTTCGGCGGCAACATGACAGCGGCACGAAATGTCCTGCTCGCGTATGTGCAGGGCGCCGATCTCGACGAGATTGCTGACCAACTGCAATTGCGCTTCGACCAGTTTGTTTCGAGTCGTGCTTGGAAGTCTGCGGAAGTCTCCGTCGTCAATATG
>DASRFK010000118.1:0-10494 GCA_035651635.1 Verrucomicrobiia bacterium
GCCTTGTTGGCGGCTCAAGGGCGGGATGCCGTTGTCGGTCACGGCGACCCTAATCAGATTAGTGCTGGGGGCCTGGGTCGCGGTTGGATTCCAGGTGAACGCGCCGGTTCTGGGATCGATAGTGGCATTGGGCGGAGCACCCGGGGCCAGGCTATAGGTGAGGGTTTGAGCAGGAAGATCGTCATCAAGCCCTTGCAGCGTGAAGCTTAAGGCCTGACCCAGATAAATGAACTTATCACCCGGCGCGGACAATTCCGGAATGGAGTTGGGTTTGGCGTTGGCTCTCCCCGGAGTGGGATTTGGCAGGATGAAAATCCCACCAGCGCCGTCCGGGAAACGCCCCATGCTGATATCGCTGGTCTGCTCGGCGAAAGACACGAGATCTACAGGAACGCCATTGGTGGCAAACAGGCCGATGCTGGTGCCGCTCTTACTCAGCTTGAAATTAGCATGGAGATCGGGCGTGCCATTGGCGGCCTGTTTATCGGCCCAGACCAGCAAGAAAGCGTGGGGCGCGATGGCATAGCCGGCGGGAATTTGGAATTCAAACACGTTGGTCAAAGAGTGGGACAGATAATAGCCTGCGAGGTCGGCCGTGCTGTCGCCATAGTTATAAAGTTCGAACCAATCGTCGAATTTTCCTGTAACCGGGTCGCGAAGGGTGTGCGTATTGCCGGCCATCCACTCATTGATCGCCACAGGCAAGGAAGTGTGAGGATTATTCGTCGTGCCCGGCGTGGCGTAGAAAAACTCCTGGCGCTTAAAACTTTGTCCGTCAGGCGCTGAACCATACGAGTGGTCCTGGCCGAGATTGGTGTAATTGACGTAATCGAGGACCCTGGGTTGCCCATTGGTATCCAACCAACTCAAGGCCACGGAGCCGGAACCGCTCGTCAATTGAAAGCCGGCGTGCCATTCGGTTGAAGTGGACAGGTTGGTTTGTCCGTCAGCAAAGACGACTTTAAACTGTCCCGGGCCCAGAAGGGCGCCCGCCGGGAAGGACCACTGGACAAGATTGGAGTAGTCAGCGCTCAGGAACAGGCCGTCCAAAGCAACCAAGTTGGTGCTGGGATTAAAGAGTTCCAACCAAGGCACGTGTTGTCCGATGCGGTTGGTAATCGCTGTAAGGTTATCGGCCTGGAGTTCATTGAGCCAAAGGCTGGGGAAAACCGGCAGATTGGTGAGGACCGTATTGGGAGCGCCGGGACTCAGAGAGCGAGGCGGAAAATGGGCGGCCCAATTGGCAACGCGCCAGTTATCCTGGTTCGGATCGATCAACTGGAGGGAGCTGCCGAGGCCATTTGCTGCCGCCGGCCAGGGGGACCCCGTCTCGTACTGGACCTGGGCCACGACTACATTGTTTTCCGGGCCGCTGCCCGGTTGCACCAGGGTGAGGGTTCCCCCAACGGGCATGGGAGCACTGAAGGTGTCAAAAATGGGTATGGCCCCATAGGTCCCCATGAAAGCAGCGCGATTGGCGGTTAACACGAGGAATTTTCGCGGGCCAATCAAGGAACCCGCCGGGAAAGTGTAAGCCAGCTCGGGGATCTGCCATCCGGAAAGATCAAATGTGAGGGTCGTTGAAATGTTTTCGAGTTCAACATACTGCGCATTAGGAGTCACCGGGCGGTACATGATCTCATTGATGACTACCTGGCCGACGGGGGATAACACCGGGCCGGTGTAGTTTACGGATACGGAAGCGCTGGCGCCCGGGACAGGCTGGTGATGCATGTCGACGCCCACCACGGAGAACGAATTGTAGCCAGGTATGAGCGGTACGGTGACGCTCCAGGAGGTAATGGATTTCCATGTAATCGGCCATTCGATGCCATTGACTAGAACGGTTTTTATATTGACTGGGGCGGTTCCGCTCACAATCGCCACGTTGCCGATGAGGACCACCGACGGACTTACCGAAAAAGTCGTGGAAAAAATCTGGGACGCGATATTGATGCGGGCCGAGTCAAGCCAGCCTTTAATGGCCGCCGTGTTTTCGACGTTGAGCCCATTTGCGACAAAGGCATTGTACTTGGCGTCAATTAGCGGCGCCGTATTGCTTACGGTCAACGGACCATTGACCAACTCCTGCAGCGCGCGCAAGTACATACGGCGGAAGGTTGGGTTGGCGAGCATCTTGGCTTCATTGCCGTCGGCCGAGTTAACGAGAAACAAATTCTGGCCCGGAGCCCACGAGCCACTGTTGCCCAGGACGATGTTGAAATCGAACATCATCAGTGAATAGCGTGTGTTCTGAGTGCCGATATAACCGTAAAGGTTTTGGCCGTTCTGGCTGCCGAACGAATCCCAATTGCCCGCCGCGTGATTGGCCGCGAAAACCCGCATCCAATTCTCCATGTCCGCGATGCTTTCGAGATTGGCAACGTAATTTTGGGACGACGGTGAAGTGGAGGCGGCGTCGACCAGCGCGTAGACATTCGTGAAATTGCTCGCGGAATCGGGCGTCTTGCGCACTTCAAAGTTGTAGCGGTACCGGGCGGCTTTTTTCGCACCGCCGGTGGTGGTGTACGGGATAATGGTGCACCAGGCATTATTGTTGAAATTGATATAGGAACCCGAGGAGAACGCGGGAAATTCGAACCACGGCTGCATCTTGTAGAGATAGCCGGAGCTGTCATCGGGGAAATATTCTTTGACCATGTCGGAATCCGGGCATTGGGTATCTTCCATGAGCTGGATATTCCGATTGCCATTAACGTACAGCGCAACGTACCGGCGATAAAGCCAGGGCACGCCCAGCGCGCGCATAAAAGTGTAGGCGGTCTGTTCGCGCTGCAGGCTGCTGTCATCCCCCGGGCCGTTGCCGGGCGCATGGATCTTATTGAAGGAGGTTGCTCCCAGGAACTTGTCGTCATCGGGGAAAGTCCACTTATAGTGGCATAGGCTGTACTCAGGAGAATAAAACTCCTGATGATAAGGACTGCCGGCAAAGCGGCCCTGCATATTATAGATGATGCGCCGCCCGTTGACCAAGGTGCCGTCGTGCATCTCGTTGCTGAGATTCGGGAGATTACTCCACCGATCGACGTTGGTTTGGGTAAGCCACAGGTGATAGGCGCCAAAACTGCCTCCCGGGTTATCATCGCCAAATCGGACGATGCATTCAGGAACCGGGGCATTATCGTTGCGCAAAGCGGGAAACCGCGTGCCGCTGCCGCGAGAGTCTTTTGCCGAAATGTAAAATGCCGCCACAATCCCGGAGTAGAAGCTTGGGATGGTTGCGCTAAAAACACCGTCCCCGGCGACGGCGTCCCCACCGGTTCCGTCATCGGTCATGGGAATGCTCGTGTAATTGGTCTGGGGATCGAACCGATAATTGAGGGTCAGGCTCGGCGGCGCATCGGGATCATGCGCCCGGGCGGAGACGACCACAGGCTGGGCGCCTCCAGGAAGGGGAGGGTTGTGGGTCACCTCATAGATAGCCGGCCCCGCGTTGGAAACCCGGCGGCTGTTTGGGGCGCCCGGTGTGCCGAGATTGGATGGCACCGGCATGGCGCCAACCGCTTCGAGCCAATTGCCGTGCAATCTCATTAATACTTCGGGCCAACCATGAAGCCAGCGCGCTTTGAACCGGAGGGTCGCTTGCTGGCCTATGCCGAGAGAATTGGCGCTCAAGCTGACCTGGCATGAGTTAACACCGGTCCAGATACGGCTGCTGCAGCGGATATGGAGGGAGTGCTGGCTGAGGTAGCCGCTGTTTTCGAGGCTGGAACGGACCATGCACCCTTGCAAGGACCAATTGTTCAGCCCGCTTTCGAACCCCGGATTCAGGGCGTAATTGGCCCCGCCGGTGCCGGCATGCACCTCGACGTCGTCGACCAGACACTCGCCCACATCCAACAAACCGACCTGGGCGCAATCAATTGTCGCATCGAAATTCTGCCCATTATCGAGCGTGCCCGTCGTTTCAATGTTTACCCAGGTCGATTTTTGCGTCTCGTCGCTGTCCGCCCAATTGGCGGCCAGCCGATGGTTTGTCCGCGGGTCGATCAATTCGAGGCTGCTGCCTCCGCCGGCGGCCCATTGCCCCCAGCGCCCGCCGGTGCCATAGGTGACTTCATCCTCGACGACCAGCATCGTGTTGGTGCCATTCACAACCGGCATGGCCAGGGCCACTCGCTCGCCCCCGTGAGACAGCTTGCCGGTGTAATCGCCAACCGTATTTCCCGAGTTCAAGTTTGGGTACTTTGCAAACAGGTTTGCACGGTTGCGCCCGACGACCAGGTAGCCTCCCGGAGCCACCAAAGTATTGCTTGGAAAGGTAAAAGAAATGCCGGAGGCGAATTGCCAATTGGCCAGACTCAAAGTGTTGGTGCCCTTATTGTAGAGTTCCACGTATTGGTCGTCATCGTTTCCGCTGATAGGGTTGTACATGAGTTCGTTAATGACGATGTCCCCGATGAGGACCGGGCTGTTGGGGGTTCCCGGGGTGCGCGACGCCAACGGGTAAAAGGATGACGCTCCGTCGGGCCAGCGACCGAAAGATACGCCGTTGGCCTGGGCATCGACCTGGACGGCGTCGAGGATCCGCGTCCGGCCAGGCGCGGTGAAATAAACAGTTTCGCCGTCGGCTTTGAGACCGAAGCCAAGTTGGGAACGATCGACGGAAATAAATCCGCGCGGAGGAATCGTGGTGCCGGGTGGAAACGTGAACCTATTGGTGGCCGGGTCGTCGCTTAGTCCGCAACCGGAGAGGTCATTGGTCTGGTTGTCATGATTGTAGAGCTCGATAAAATCCAGCACATTGGCATCTTCAGAGTGGGCCAGCACCTCGTTGATGAGGATGTTGCGCAAGGGAGTGCCATGAAAGGAATCGAGTTCGCCAGGCGAACCGCCCATGAGATCGCTGATTCCCCACGCCCGGGGATCCTCCTCGCCGTAACTTGGATTAGCCAGGACCAGCGAGTGGCCTGTGCCATCAGCGGCAACCGGCCAGGGATACACATTTGAATAGGGCACGTTCAACAGGACCGCGCCATGCTCATCGATGAGCTGGATTGGCCCAGTCTTTTTGAGCGTTCCGCTGTAAGGTCCAAGGAGATTGGTGATGCCGTAAACGTTTCGCAGGCTTTGGGGCGAAGCCGCAATAACCAGAAAGCCGCCGCCGGGAATGACGGATCCCGCCGGGAAGGTATAATTGATGCTCGGCCCGGTGACCTGGTAACCACTGAGGTCGTGGAACCACGGGTTGGAATTGTACAACTCGATAAACTCGAGATTATTAGTGTCAGCCCGGGCCGCTGGTTTGTACATGATTTCCGAAATGACAATCGGCGTTTTGCGGCTGGAAGGGCCCAGAGTTTCGTGGCCGTTATCGACGGAGCCCACCACCAGGTCCGGGCCGGCCAGGCCGAAATCTCTGAACTGGGCTGTAGCAGGCCGGCTGGCATCATGACTTGAAACGGCCACTCCCAGATATACGAGGTTGGACATGGTGATGTACGCGCTACCCAGCTGGGCCCAGGTTCGGCCATCATAACTGCCGTAGCCGATGAAGAAATTTCCGGAGCGCCGCAGGCGCAGCCAGTTGTCCGGCAAATTCGCCGGCAGGCTGCCGGTGAAACTCGAGGCGCTATTGGCTGGATCGCGGTACTCGAAAAAAATGCCATTCATTGAGGGTGTGGCCAGGGTCGCGGCGAAGCGGGCGCCCGGATCCCTGGTTTCACGCGCCATGATTCCCGCTTTAGCCCAGAGGTCGCCGGCCTTCAACCCGGTCAGTTGAACGCTTACATCGAAATCTCCCGAGTAGAGTTGGTCATTGAAATTGAATTGGTCGGCAGTGCCGCCGATCCCAGTGCCAGCCGCGGCGATATCCACGCCGTTGCTGAGCACCGTTGTCAAAGAGAGGAACGCCGGGTTGCCGATGTCATCCGAGGTCGGACGCGTGACGGCGACCTGCACCAGGGTATTTGTTGGAATGGTATTCGGGATAAAGGCCTGGTCGATTACACCATTGATGATGAGTGAGTAGTTGCTGCCGTACGCCAGTCGCGCGGTCGTGAGGGTCACGGTAAGCTGGGAGGCATCGAGTGCCGCGCCCAGGATGGGTACGCCATTGGTAAACGCATAATTCGCAAGGTTGGTTGCGCTTTGCAGTTCGATGGGTTCGGAAAAGACCAACTCGACAGTGTTGAGGCCCAGGTTGAGCACCTGGACGACTGAGGGTGGCTGCAGATCACGTGTCACGGTGAGGACTGCGTTGCTGCTGAATTGCGACGCCCCGGGAATGATCACCAGCGCGCGGTAAACCGTTCCGCTATTGGTCTCATAAACAGGCGGCGTTGTGTAGCTGGCCGAGGTCGCTCCCGGAATATCGACGCCGTTCACCTGCCACTGGTAGTTAGTACAGGCCGTGGTTTTGGACGTGCTCACGGCAGAGACGGTAAAGGTAGCGCTTCGCGCGTCATTCACGCTCGCATTGGTGGGTTGCTGCGTGATTCGAACCAGCGCATTGGCTTGAGACAGGTAGTTGCCCATGTTCTCGGGCGGGATCAACTCCAACCCGTTGGTATCTGCCGGAGTGGCCCAGCCCAACTCGACGAAGTCACTGGCCGAGCTACCCTCTTTGGTTAAGGCCTCAAAATAGCAGTGCTGCCCCGCGCTGAGCGTGATGGGCGAGGAAATCGTGTAATTGCCGCCAACCATCGTGGCGATCACCTTTCGAAAAGCGGGGTCTTCATTGGTGCTGAGAGCGAATTGCGATGTGCCCATGCTATAAACCAGGAACTGATACTCGCCGCTCACGGGTGGAACGAGGATCCCCGCCATGCGGTTGCCGTAATTGTTGCCGACGGTGGAGTCGAACCAGTACGAGTTCTGGTAATAGTTCACCCGGTTTGGATGGTTTGGAAAATTGGGGTTTCCCGTGAGGGCGGACAGGTTCGTCCCGGCAATGCCGGTGTAAAAATCGCTTTCGACGTAGCCGGTCGTAAAACCGATGTTGGTGTAGACCGAGGTAGAATGACGGGCGATAAGATTTGTTCCGGTCAGGGCATCGACGACGCCATCGACTGTGAGCCAATGCGGCATGAAGGGCACCTGCCCGAGAGCCGTGAGTTGGACGGTCTGGTTGTCGGTGGCGAGGGTAGCGGCGGTGAGGAGGATGTTGCCGTACGAATTGGTGACCGAGTAGTTGCTGAGGTTTGTTGCCGTCCCTGGTTGGACCGGCACCGAAAAGACAACCCGAACCAAAGTTCCGGTGCTGCTCACCGAAACAATCCGCGGTAGGTTAGGATCAACCTCTTCGAGGCGGAACGCGCTCAAAGCGTAACCGAATGGGCCGCTCGCGGTTGCTCCGCCGGGAATCGTCCCGGCGTATTGCATGCAGGAAACGGAAAACGAGCCGTTGGTTCCCGGAACGATGTTTTCCCAGTCCACCATCTCGCCATTGGTATTGACACCCGTGTTGAGCGCGACCTGTGAGACGGTAAGCGCGTTGGTGTAGGCACCCGGGGTATGAGCACTAGTAAACGCGAGCGCGCCACTGAGTTGGAACAGCGACCACTCTTCAGGATCCACGCCGTTGGGGATGCCGCCGCCCGTGCCAGCTTTGAAGCTATAGATCGTTTTTGGGTTAAGTCCGTTAAAGGTGTAGGTGACTGTCGCGGCGCCGGATAGCTCGGCCAGGGCATCGAGGCCGGAAACGCCAGTAAAATCCACAAAGCCATTGAACGCGTTGTAGAGTGGAGTGCCCGGAAGCGGGCCATCGCCGGCGGAAGCTGCCAGCACGGCTCCGTTGGTCGCGATGGCGACTGACACAGGCAGGACCGCCCCGGAATGGATGTCTTTCAGGGAACCTCCGGGCGGGTTGCCGAAGATATTCCACGTCGTGGCATTGGGGGATGTCGACGCCCCTGGGGCCTGGCAGTTGAACGCCACGAACTGGCCCGGCGCAGCAAAAGTGGAGAACAGCAAGGCAAGCAAATGGATTGGGAGGAAGCTCCCTGCGGTTTTTTTCATTTAAATCCTTTGAAATGGACAGTCTTCCCGCACAAAGGTCACGTCGCTTTGAACGGCCGTCGAAAAGGCCGTTGAAGGGAGACGGGAAGCTTGAAAGAAAAGACCCTGCCTCTGCCCATTCATAACCGAATTCTGTTCTGATGCAGAAAGATGTCAATCATTCCTTATGGCCTTTATGAAGATCGTGGGTGGAGCGCTGCATTCTTACAGCCGGATTGAGGGGACATACGCATTTGCGGGACCGTGAAATGACGTAGGTTATCGTGGATGCGGACAGAAAAGGGGAATGCGCTCGGAAGGTTTTTTCGCGCACTTGGGCCCGGACTAATCACCGGCGCGGCAGACGACGACCCTTCCGGGGTGGCGACGTATTCGATGGCCGGCGCCAAGCTCGGCACGCAGATGTTATGGACGGCCCTGCTGACCTGGCCGCTGATGGCCGTGGTGCAAATGATGTGCGCCCGGATCGGCATGGTTACAGGAATGGGCCTGATGAGATCACTCGGGAAAAAATTTCCCAAACCACTCATTGTGCTTATCTCGGTGACGCTATTCCTCGCCAACACAATCAATGTCGGAGCGGACCTGCTTGGAATGGCGGATGCCGCGGAGATGCTGGTGGGGTTAAAAGCGGGGTTCTTCGTGGTGGTATTTGGGGTCGTCATCACCGTTACGACGGTGAGGTGCAATTATCAGCAGATTGCGCGGATACTGAAGTGGCTCTGCCTGGCGCTGTTTGCGTATGTGATTACCGGATTCATTATCAAACCCGATTGGAGCACCGTCGCGCGCGACACATTCATTCCTTCGCTAACTCGGGGCCACGAGGCGATAGCGATGCTGGTGGCTATCCTCGGGACGACAATCAGTCCGTATCTTTTCGTGTGGCAGGCGTCGCAAGAAGTGGAGGAGCAAAAGGCGAAAGGATTGAACCGGGTTCGGCTGCGCGAGGGCGCTTCGCAGCAGGCAATCAATACGCGCGCCCTGGACGTGAGCACGGGCACATTCTTTTCGAACCTGGTGATGTACTTCATTATTTTGACGACGGGATTTACCCTGCACCGGCATGGGCTTACCGACATTGAGAACTCGAAGCAGGCTGCGGAAGCGCTCAAGCCGCTGGCCGGGAGTTTTGCGGCTGGGCTGTACACCCTTGGGGTAATTGGGGTTGGGTTTCTTTCGATTCCGACGCTGGCGGGTTCAGCGGCATACGCTTTCTCGGAGACCTTCGCGTGGAAGCAGGGACTCAATGAGAAACCGGAGGCAGCGTGGCATTTCTACACCGTATTTGTGGCATCCATGGCAGCGGGTATGGCGCTTTATTTTCTAAAGGTCAACCCGGTGAAGGCCCTGTACTGGACAGCGATCCTTAACGGCGTAATTGCCCCCTTTCTGCTGGTGGCAATTGTCATAGTTGCGTCCGACTCGGGGCTTATGAAAAAGCAACCGAGTTCGCTGGCAGCGCGAATTTGCGTAGGGATTACTGCGCTGCTTATGTTTGCGGCTGCGGCAGGCATGTTCCTATTTTAGGCATGCGCTTCAGTTTATCGGGGTGCCGGCCGCCCTCGCACCTTATCTCCGCGCACAGAATGCGTGCCCATTGGTCTTCTCGCGATCTTTAAAGCACACCAACCGCTCGAGATACCAATACTGCCACAATTGTGAGAGAAATTAGGCTCTGCCCAATGTTTAACAGCTTGGCCCACCGTTGAAGCACTGGGGTATCTGTCGGAGAGAACGCGGCGCTGGTATTGGAGGATATAAATAAATATTCCACGAAGCTCGGCGACCATTTCTCAATTCCGAGCGCCGCGCGCTCGGACGGCTCCACTTGCATCTGAGGAAAAAGAAAGGCGCAGCTACCATGCGCTCCACGGCGATGCCGGTCGAATGGGCCACCTCCGTCCAACCGCCAATACCAGAGGGCAAAGGTCAGCATGTTGGTCAGCCACAAGGACGCACCGGATAAGAGAAGCGAGCGAGGCGCCTCTTTATGGCTTGGCAATCCAGCGACAAGCAACGCCACCGAGGCCACCAGGGCAGCTGTAATGACGCTGTTGGTAATGATACCAAGGAGATGATTCAGAGAATGCCTTCCGGTTCGATGGGCGATAACGCTTGGGACAAGCAACACGATTACAGCCGCCAACAGCAACCACCTTGGCCCGACGCTCAGTTCGCCAGGCAACGCGGTATAAATGCCGCCTACGGCGATTAGGGCCAGGATCGCTTGCCAGCGCGGCTCCGGCCGGTCCAGGTTTCCAAGTTTTGGCATCATATGATGCTGTCCAGTCGACTTCGTGCGTCACCGAACTCTAAGAACGTGTTTTAGAATTCGGTTTGGAGTCCCGCCTTCAGGCGGGTTTGGCGCCGACCGCCTAAAGGCTAATGCCTTTCGGTAATTATTCATCAGCTGCCTCGAGGACTGATATGGTAAGGGGCTCGGTCGAACTTTTCTGATGCTTTTTGCGCGGCCAACGCTGGATCGGTTGGCGCATCGCGCGTGGGCAGGAG
>DASRFK010000119.1:0-18022 GCA_035651635.1 Verrucomicrobiia bacterium
GGAGGCGGGCCGTGAAATACCGGCAGGGCCGATTTGCGCAGTCTTCCCTCGAAAAAAACAATGTCATCCATAGGGTTGCCCGGTTTTGTCCGCGAGCCTTATTTGAAAGTTGCAGGTTGGCTGCAGACATGCAATCTGCAACCTGGTTATGAGCCAGGCCAAATACCGCGAACGCATTATCCAGTTCATTCGGCTCAATGCCAAGCCCCCGGACAAATTCAGTCACCAGGCGCGCCTGTACGCCTTGGCCGCCCAGCTTGCCCGTGGTCAGCCCCATGATGATGACGTCCTTTTCGCCGCTGCCTGGCTGCATGACCTCGGCGTGTTCATCGGCCACCGGCCCGAAGATCCAGCGCAACTCGCTGCCTGGGATTGCCTGGCTTACGCGATCAAGCGATCCCCGGGCATACTTGAATCCGCCGGCTTTCCGCTCCAAAAGATTCCAGCGGTGACCGAGGCCATCCGCACTCATCAACCTCACTGTGAGCCTGTCAGCTTCGAAGGCCTTGTGCTGCGTGACGCCGACATCCTCGAGCAACTTGGCGCGGTCGGCATTCTACGCACCGTCAGCAAAGTGGACCGCGACACTCGTTTCATCCTTTTTTCCGACGCGCTGCGAATATTGCGAAATAATCTGGAGCAGTTGCCCGGCAAATTGAAACTTGAGCTGGCGAAACAATTAGCCGAACCGAGGATTCAAGCCTTAAACTCGTTTCTCGCGGCTGCCGACCTTGAGGCGAGAAAAATCCCCTGGTGACGCCCGATCAGAACTGAAATCCGAAATCCGAAACCCGAAGGCCGAAAGAAGGCCGAAGCCCGAAATCCGAAACACAGGCCATGGCTTGTCACATTCGGGCTTCGGATTTCGGCCTTTGGATTTCGGCCTTTGGTTCATACCCCTATTAAGCTACTCACGCGCGTAAACCTCCGCGCCTTTTTCGACGAACTCCTGGGCTTTTTCTTTCATCCCTTTTTCCAAAGCCTCTGTGTCAGTCAACCCCTGTTCGGCGGCGTATTTGCGCACGTCTTCGGTTATTTTCATCGAGCAGAAATGCGGCCCGCACATGCTGCAAAAATGCGCCGCCTTGGCCCCTTCCTGCGGTAGCGTTTCGTCATGAAACTCGCGCGCGGTGACCGGATCGAGGCTCAAATTGAACTGGTCTTCCCACCGAAACTCAAAACGCGCTTTGCTCAAGGCATCGTCCCGCAGTTGAGCCGAAGGATGGCCTTTCGCCAGGTCAGCGGCATGCGCGGCAATCTTGTAGGCAATCACGCCATCCTTGACGTCCTTTTTGTTGGGCAACCCGAGATGTTCCTTCGGCGTTACATAGCACAACATGGCGCAGCCGTACCACCCGATCATCGCCGCGCCAATCGCGCTCGTGATGTGGTCGTACCCGGGCGCAATATCCGTCGTCAAAGGCCCGAGCGTGTAGAAAGGCGCTTCGCCGCACCAATCCAGTTGTTTCTCCATGTTCTCCTTGATCAAGTGCATGGGAATGTGGCCGGGCCCCTCGTTCATCACCTGGCATCCCATCTCCCAGGCAATCTTCGTCAGTTCCCCTTGCGTTTGCAGCTCGGCAAACTGCGCCTCGTCATTGGCATCGGCAATCGATCCCGGCCGCAAACCATCGCCCAGGCTGAAGCTCACATCGTAGGCGGCCATAATCTCGCAGATCTCGCGGAAATGCGTGTAGAGGAAACTTTCCCGGTGATGCGCCAGGCACCACTTGGCCATGATTGACCCGCCGCGCGAAACAATGCCGGTCATCCGCCGCGCCGTCATTGGCACATAGCGCAGCAGCACTCCGGCATGAACCGTGAAATAATCAACTCCCTGCTCGCATTGCTCGATCAATGTGTCCCGGTAAACCTCCCACGTCAGTTCCTCGGCTTTGCCTCCGACCTTTTCCAGCGCCTGGTAAATCGGCACGGTGCCAATCGGCACCGGCGAATTGCGCAGGATCCATTCGCGAGTTTCGTGGATGTTCTTCCCGGTCGACAGATCCATGACCGTGTCCGCGCCCCACTTCGTCGCCCAGCGCATCTTCTCGACTTCTTCTTCGATGCTCGACGCCACGGCTGAATTGCCGATGTTCGCGTTTATCTTCACCAGGAAATTGCGCCCGATAATCATCGGCTCGCTTTCCGGGTGGTTGATGTTGGCCGGAATAATGGCCCGGCCGCGCGCCACTTCGGACCGCACAAATTCCGGCGTGATCTGGCTGGGAATACCCGCGCCGAAAGCTTCCCCGCCCAGGTCGCGCCGGCCGCCGGCCGAACGAGCGACCGCTCCTTCGCGTCCGAGGTTCTCGCGTAATGCAATGAATTCCATCTCCGGCGTGATGATGCCCTGCCGTGCGTATTGGAGCTGCGAGACGATCTTGCCGGGTTTGGCGCGCAAAGCCTGGCGCTGCAGCGTTGCCGGAATTGGCACCGTGCTCCGGCCATCTATGGGCACGTAGGTTTTGTCTGCGGGTTCAACGTCGCCGCGCGCGAGAATCCATTTCTGCCGCACCGGCGGCAAACCTTCTTCCACGCGGCCTGTAAAAGCGGGATCGCCCCATGGACCGGAACAGTCGTAAACGCGGACCGAAGCATTCGGCTCAGTGCGGCCGTTCATGCTTTTGCTCGCCGCGAGCTGAATTTCGCGCAGCGGCACCCGAACGTCGGCGTGGAGCTTGCCGGCAACGTATACCTTGGCGGAAGCCGGTAGCGGTTCGCTGCTTTGCGGTTCAAATGCGGTCCGGTCGGCGATCATATAAGCCTTTCGTGATAAACGAACCGCGCCCGGCAGGGCTGGAGAGAGGAGCTATCCCTTCGCCAGCATTACCTGGAGCAGGTTCAACGGGTCTGCCACGCTCCCGCGCGGCACTCTCAGCCTTCGCGCCCGCCCAAAGCCGGCGCCGGTAGGCTCCCCGGTAATTCGGGAAAATCTAAACGTCCAGCCCCGGCCGGTCAAGCGATGGTAACCGCGAATCGACGCCAATGAACGCGAAAGAAAACGAGGTGTCCGGCACAACCCCTTTCAGGGTTGATGGATCTTCTGCGCATCCAACCCAAGGTAGCCGGTGCCCGGCAACCTTGGGCTGGAGTCGAAATCCCTTCGGGATTCTAACTCGTGGCGGCCTAGCCACCGGAGATTGCGCTCCCCCATCCCGAAGGGATTACGCCCTCCAGCCCAGGGTTGCGCGCTCCTTTCGCGCAACCCTGGGTCAGAACTCGAAGAGGTTGTGACTTCCCACACGTACTCTCCAGCAGTTGTTCCTTTGGTAAAGCCCTTGAACCTGTGTGGTATTTCTATCCCAAAGGGATTACATCCTCCAGCCCAGGGTTGCGCGCTTCCTTCGCGCAACCCTGGGTCAAAACGCACCGGAACCATCAACCTCGAAGAGGTTGCGCCGAACGCCAACCCTATGATTCATTGAAACAATCGCCTCCTGATATCCCCATTTGCGGAAAGGTTGTTCGTCGCCACCTCCACGTTCGTTTGCCGGCCCAGGAAATCCAACAACACATTCACCCGTTCTTTGGCCGGCAGCACGCGCGTCACCACGGCCTGCAAACCCTGGAACGGACCAGTGATGATTTCCACACCTTGGCCGGGAATATATTCTTCCCTGATTACATGCACCTCATCAGCACCTACCCGTGCGCGCAAGGCCTCGATGGCGTGGTCGGGAACGGTCGGACAATGCCTCCCAAACCGAACCAAATCGATTACCCCGGGCACGCATTGCACTTGTTGCAGGACGGTTGCCAGGTCAAACCGGGCAAACAGGTAGGTTGGAAATAACGCCTCGGTCGTCCAGGCCAGCCGATGCCGCTCTTTGCGCCGGAATCTAATGCGGGGCAGGTAAGTCTCCACTTGCAGTCGCGCTTGCAACCAACCGGCCGCAATGTGTTCTCGCAGGCAGTGAGTATGGACACAGTACCATGCCCGGGCGGTTTGCTGAGCGAGCGCGAGATGGTCCATAGTCGGAGTGAGCCGCGGCAGCGTGACTCTCATTCAAGCCGCTGGATAAGACTCGTGATAGTCCTTGTACTGGTAATAATAGTAATAATCAGCGCTCGCAGGGCGGACGGCATTGAAGACGAGTCCGAGCACTTTGACCTGGCGCAAGTAGAGCAGGTCCAGCGCGGCGCGGGCGACACGCGCTGAGGTGTGTTCGGCCCGCACGACAAAGAGCACGCCGTCCAAATGCGGCGCCAGGCTGGTCACATCATCCGCGGCCATGACGGGCGCCGTGTCCAGAACGACGAAGTCGTAGAGCGCGGCCCCATCCTCCAGGAACTTGATTGTCGAAGCGCCCAAAAACAGTTCGCTCGAACGATGTGTGGTATCACCTCGTGGAAGCAGAAACAAGTTAGGGATCTTGGTAGGCTGAATGAACTCAGCCCAGTGTGGGGATCTGAATGGTGAGCCTGCCTGGCGCGCGGGCCCGTCCGCACGCGAACTTTCGCCCGCCCGGCTGCTTTTCGAGAACGCCGGCGGCGCGCTGGCAATCCCGGAAGCTGGCGCTTCTCCCAAAGCTTCAGACAGCCCCGGCATCCCCGCTGCCAGGCCGAAGCGGTGATGCAGGCTGCCCTTACGCAAGTCCGCATCCACGAGCAACACTTTCGCACCGGCGCTGGCCAGGGTAATTGCCAGGTTCGCCGCAGTGAGAGATTTGCCATCATTGGGCACCGAGCTGGTCACCAGGAGTGTGCGAGGCCTCCTCTGCGGTTCGGCCATGTACAGTATGGACGAGCGCAGACCGCGATAGGCTTCTACAAAGGCGTAACGCTCGTCCTGACTCCCCAGCAAGCCCGGCTCGCCTTTGCGCAACGCGGAACGCTCGCGCGGTATCTGGCCGATGACTTCTTCCGGGAAAAGTTCCTGCAGCTCCGACAGCGAGCCGATGCGATCATCCAGGCGGTCCAGCAAGACCAGGATTAGCACGCCGCCCACCAGACCCGCCACGGCTCCCACGATGAGTTTGTGGCTTAGCCCAGGACGATCCGGCACGGCCGGTGAGGCCTTTTCCATGATCGTGACGCTTTCGGGGCTGATTTGTTTGTTTAGATCCAGAGTTTGCATCGTGCTGAGCAGCCGATCGTACAAGGCTTGCGTCCGCTGAGAGTTCCCTTTCAAACGCTGGAACTCCGCATTCCGTCGGCTGATTTCCAGGGCGCGCGCATCCCACTCCTGAACCTCATGTTCCAGGTTTCGAATCTGGACCTTCAACGATTCTTTCCGGCTCTGGAGTTGTTGCTCGGTTTGTTCGCGGAAGATGCTCAACAGCCGTTCGCGGCGCGCGATGTCGTCGCTCAGCTCGACCATTTTGGGATGCTTAGGGCGGAGATACTTCCCTAAATCCTGCTGTTCGGCTTTGAGCACGAGGACCTGTTGGCGCGCTCGGGAGTAGTCCGAATCGGCAGTCCACCCGCTTTCGAGGCCGACGGGCACGGCCGATTCGGTGGACAGCATCGAGGTGCTGTCGCCCCGTCGTTCTTGCCGCTCTAACATTTGCTCCAAGCTCAAGGCTTCCAAAAGCGAGTATTCCGATTTTAAATTCGCCAGCCGTTGGGTAAGGCCGGCGAGGAAAGTTCCGGCGCTGTTGCCTTGTTCTTGTAGCAGAATGACGCTGTTGCTGGATTGGAACGCGACCAACAGCTCGTCACCTTTGCGCAACTCGGTTTCCAAGCGCCTCAGTTCCTCGGTCAAGCCGGCCAGCGTGGTGTCGGAAGTCTGCTCGCGCATTTCCTTTTTGAGATTAATGTACTGCTCCATGCACGCTTGGACGAACTCGCGGGTATATGGTGCATTCGCGCCTGTGCCTTGCAGCACGAAGATGGTCGTTTTTGGCTGGATCAACGCCTTGAGCGCCACGGGTTGAGGGTCCATCGTGGGCAAACGCTCACCGACGCGTTCATGCGCGTGGCTGACCACCGCGGCGCTTTGCATCAAGGCTGCCTGCGTGCCGAGAAAATTGTTGAGTTCCTCGGTGTACAGCGACCCTTCCGGGATCGAGAGCTTGAGATTAACGATCATTCGCCCGCAGGACACAAACAGCGGTTGTTGAAATCGCCAGACCACTGCTTGCACGCCCAACCCCAATAACGTGCCGCATACCAGGAGCCACCAACGTCGAATCAGCTGCGTCCGGCACCGGTAATACCGGGTGAGAAAACCAGTGCGCCAGGCGTGCCGTTGGTGCGCCAGGTTGGGTGACCCGTCCGCTTGCTCTGCTTCACTCATAATGTCGCTCCTAAAAGTTAATCAGCCTGGAGCTGACAATCACCGAGTCATCGGATTGCAGGAGCAGATCTTTTTCCGTGGCTCCGTTCTCCAGGATCTCGACCATGTTAAGCTCAAATACCTGTTTCGCCGCCCCAGCGGCGCCGTTGCGAATCACCTTGATTCTTTTCTTGTTCGCAAAATCGGCAAAACCTCCCGCGCGCAAGATTGCCTTTCCCGCCGTGAGATTCTCATTAACGGCCAGTTCGAGCGGGCCCTGGTTGCGAACCTGACCCCAGATGTACACTCGGCCCAGCACTCGGTTCGCGCTGTCCAGCGCAAGCACTACCGATGCCCGATAATAGTACTCGCGCTCGAGCAAAGTCTTAATCTCGGCGGCGAGTTGTTTGCAGGTCTTGTCTACCGCCGGCAGGCGTCCCACATAGGGCACGTCCAGTTCTCCGGAATCGGCGATCATCAGGCTCTTGGGCTGGTCTCGGTCTTCGAGGACCTGAAAGCTTACCCGATCACCCAGCCGAAGCTTGTACTTGTCGTCGGGCACGTAGCCATCGGACTTCTCCGCGGCACGCGCAGTGATGTCAGGGGTGCCGATGGCCACGCGGTTGGTTTGAGGCCCGTTGCCAACGGCGTTGCTGTTCCAGTCGCTCGCCCCCGCGCTGGCGCACAGGGCCAGCGCCACTAAAAGAATCCACCCTTGTTTCATAACATTGCTTTCCTTCTTGAGCTCTAAAGCCGGTAAGTGACGCTGGCCGTCACGATATTCACGTCGTAGTCACCCCCGGCTTGATTAGACTCTCGATGATAAAACTGATACCGAAGCACAGCCCACAGCTTTTCCGTGATCGGCCGTTCGAGGCTCAAACGCGGGCCGAAGCGCTCGAAGCGTTCCTGGCCAGTGAGGATTTGTTTGCCATGCTCATAGACCAATCCGGTGGCCACGCTGAGCTTTTGAAAGAAATGCCAGCGTGCCTCGAATATGGCGTTGTACAGGTCAATCGTGCCTTCGTAGTAGCCAAAGTTGACGCTGCGTCCTGTGGTTAGATGGTACTCCAGGTGGCGGTTGACCCGATGATGCCAACCTATTTGCCCGTAAACTCCCGTGAACTCGTCAGCCGCTGAATTGTCCTCTGGCGCGTACACCGTGTAGCCCGCGCTCGCCCGCAGCCGGATGTACTCCGTTACCTGCGTTTCCACGAAAGCGCCCGCGTTCCAATCGGCCGCACGGCCTGAGCTGGTGCCTGTGCCATCATACGAGATGAATCCCCCACCAATCTCCATGCCTATCCGAGTTGCGCCGTTCAGTTGATAGGCGGCCGAGGTCGCGAAAATGTCAGAGTCCCCTCCCGGGAACCCGTTTGCGCCACTCAGGCCATCATAGACGGTATGATCGTAGGCAAGGCTCACCTGCACCTTGTTCAGATCCCACGTCCCGCCTAACCCAGTCGCGTTTTGCAGCTGCGCGTAATTGGCGCTTCCAATTACCGTGGGGTCTTCATAGGCGTTCTCGGTCACCGCTAGCCGGTCGTGAAGCCGGATCCAGAAGTCGCCCGCGTACACATCAAACGCGAACTCCGAGGCCGGGCCGATGAAGAATCGGTTGAAGTCCGAATGCGTGACATAGGCTGAATACCCGGCGTCGAGCGCCACATTCAACGCATTGTTCTCGGAAACGGCCCACGCCATTTGCGTCCGCACTTGCGGCCGAACGATCACATCCGCCGCGCTGTGACTCGTGGAAAACGAGATATTGTCATTAACCTCGAGGTCCAGCCCGGTGCTTATTTTCCATTTCGTTGCGCCCAGAAGTAGGGTGGGTTCTTCCGGTGCCCATGCCGACTTGCGCCGGTTTTCGGCGGCCGTTTGCCCTGCCAGCGATAGCCGGGCCGCTTCCTGGCCTCGACCGCAACTTGGCCAGCTCAGCGACAGAACGACCATCAAGCCGCTGAGGGCTCGCCCTAAGTCGCGCCCGGTCCTGTCAGGCCTTTGCCGCGCCGAGGCAACAATGATTCCTTTAGAAATCACAAACGGTGAATACGTGGGGACGGCCTTGCTACCTCGGGGTCTACACGTGAACCATAGAAATAGGAAGTAAAAAGATAAGAAAGATTATCCGTATAAGGACGTAGGAATAATAAAACTGTTGCGTCTTGCTGCGATTCTGTTATAAGCACTCCCGCCGCCAATGGGCTACGCGGGTAAGGAAAGCTCACGGCGGCAGCGTCAGCTAAGGAGCTTGAGGAGGCATTGCGGCCTCGTTCGAGCGGGCTTTTGGTCCTGTGGGAAAATGGCGTGCCTCACGACCGGTGGCGGAGCTTCGTACCTCCCTTTTTCGTTTTGGTAGGGACGTCGCGCTGCGATGTCCCCGCCCGCGTCCAGCGGGCGGAACGAACTTGGCTGGGTTCTGCAACGGCATTGCCAAGCCGAACGCTGCGCGGACGGCGCAGCGCGCCGTCCCTACCAGGGGCGACACCTTTAGTCGTCCCCTTTTCGAGTCTTGCGCTTAACCTTTCGAATCTTCTTTGGCGGTGCTGCTGCCTGGTTCGGTCGCGGCGCCAACATCTTGTTCGGCCTGGTACTGATGCCCGTTTTGTTCCGGCACTTGCCCAAACAGGAGCTGGGACTTTGGCTGATGTTAGGCCAAACCTGGGCTGCGCTGAGCATTTTCGACTTCGGCTTTGGGGTAGTGCTGACCCGGCGGATGGCCTTTGTCGCCCGCTGCGGTGGCCAAAGGCTCGACGCGGCACGTAATGCGGACCTTGCCGAACTGGTTGCTCTCGGACGCCGTCTTTACACCTGGCTCGGTTTTTTGTCTTTGGCGATCTCATTCGCCACGGGCTTTTGGTTTCTGCGCGGGATCGGTTTGGCCGGACAGCCGGCCAGCGCCGCCTGGACCGCTTGGGCTGTGTTGTGCCTGGCCCAGGGGATTAGCACCTGGGCCGCCGGTTGGACCTGTCTGCTGCAAGCGCTGGGATATGTCGGCTGGGACACCATCGTGGCTTCGGTGGTCAACGCTCTGACGTTGCTGGTCCAGATTCTCGTCGTGCTGGCCGGCGGCGGTGTGGTCGGCCTCGCCGTCACTGCTGCGGTTGGCGCGCTGGTGCAGCGTTTGAGCATTGTCCGACTCGTGCGTTCCCGCTGCCGTTACCTGCCTTTGCGCCACACCCGGTGGCGGACCGGTCTCTTTCGCGAAATGCTCCCCTTGGCGCTCCGTGCCTGGCTTACTTCGGTAGGTTACCTGCTTCTTGCCAATACCGATCAATTTTTTATCGCTGCCTTTCGCGGCACCACCGCCCTGCCGCCGTTTCGTGCCGCCTTTCTCCTGGTAATTAATCTGCACTTATTGGCCGGCGTCTTTTCCGGCGCGTCGCCCGTGTTTGTGAGCCAGCTCTGGCAGGCGGGAGACATGGAAGGCATTCGCGTGATTTTGCGGCGTAACGCCCAAATCGGCCTCTGGACCATGGCTTGCGGTGCCGCCGCCATCCTCGCCCTCGGTCCGGCGCTCTTCCAGCTCTGGCTCGGCCCGGGCAACTTCGTGGGTTATCCCGTCCTCGCCGTGTTCCTGGCCATCTTCCTGTTGGAACATCATGCCAATGTGTTCAGCACTTGCGGGCGAGCAACCGACGACGAAGCTTACGCGGCCTCCTCGATTGCCACCGGCTTGCTGAAAATATTTCTCGCCTGGTTCCTGACCGCCCGGTTCGGCCTCGTTGGGCTGGCTTGCTCGACTCTTCTGGCTCAAGCCGCCGTGAACGACTGGTTCATGGTCTGGCGTTCCGCGCGACGATTGAACGTAAAATTCGGCGCTCACTTTCGCGAAGTCTTGTTGCCCTTCGCCGTTTTGTTTCTCGCCTCTCTTTGCCTTGGGCTGTTCTTAAAAAGCCTCACCCGCCAGGCTGGCCTGGCGTTCCAAGTTCTGGCCGTTGGCGGGACCGCGATGGTCCTGCTGGCCGGTTCGCTCTGGCAATTTGCCCTGGCGCCCAGCCACCGTACCTGGGTCTTGCGCCGGCTCAGACTCGCGTGACCTGGCAAATTCCCACTGCTCAGCGGCAGCGCGCCTTCCACCTCGGCCGCGTGTGGGGATCGCGCCACGGGGGCAGCCTTTACTCGCAGGCACTCGTGCGCGAACTGGCGTCGAACGGCTGGCTCGTAACCGTTTTGGCCGAGCGTTTCGAAGAGCCTTTCCCGAATGGCATCGTCCTTCCGAGCTTTTTCCGGCGCAGCCCTCGCTACTGGTTGGGCAAAATGCTCGACACCTTAAAGCTCTGCCATCTCACCGCTCACATCCCAGGCTCGCTCGTCATCGTCCAGGGCGACTTGCCCCGGCTGACCTACCTCCTGTTGCAATGCCTCGTGCCGCTCCTCTTTATCAGGCAGGATGGGATCCTCACGTGTCCGGCCAACCATCGGTTTCTACCCGAAAGCCGCACGGTGTGTAGGCGCCAGGCGGGTCCGGGGTGCTTGCTCGTGCATCGACACGAGCATTGCTTTGGCAAGGTCCCGTTACCGAGGCGGATCGGTCGGGTCGTCTTTCGCCTTCGTGATCGACTCCTTCTGAGCTGCCTTCGCAACTTTGTCTGCAACAGCTTCTATATTGCCCGCGCGCATCGTCGCTCGGCCACAGTTCTTTACCCGCCTCCCACGAGCGCTGCGGCCACGAACCGTTTTCCGCACCCTCCGCCCGCGCGCGACCTGCACCGGTTGGTCTTTTGCGGCCGCCTCGAACCCGTCAAAGGCGCCGCCGACGCCATCACCATTCTGACCGTCCTGCCCGGAAGTTATCATCTCGAGATCCTCGGCGAAGGCCCGGAACTGCCCCGGTTAATCAGCCAGGCCGGCCGGCTTCAACTCGGCGATCGAGTTAGATTTCATGGCTGGGTCAACCCTACCGAACGCGACGAATGGTTGGCTTCAGCCGGCGCGTTGTTGATACCAAGCCGATGGGACGAAGCCTTTGGCATGGCCGGTTTGGAAGCCCTCGCCCAAGGGACACCCGTAGTAGCCTATGATGTCGGCGGCATTTCCGAATGGTGCCGCGACGGTGCCGGCATTTTGGTCTCGTGCGGCGACGTCACTCGCGCCGCCGCCGCTGTGCGGCAGTTAACCGCTGACCCAGTGCGCTGGAGCGTTTCCTCGGAGAACGCCAAACGCGTCGCGGACATGGAGTTCCCGCCGGAGCGATTTAGTCGAGACGTCGGACGATTGCTGCGGGACTGGGCATCCTAAGTTCTTAGCTTTTAATTCTTAGTTCTTAGCTAAGGCACAATGAGCAACCCCGGCTGGCGCGCAAGTTGAATCGACAGCAAACCTTTGCGTCTTCGCGCCTTTGCGTGAGGCACCTCCCGCCGCGCCGAGCAACGGCCAAACTCACGCCAAGCCGCCAAGCCGCAAAGATGGATGAGAATGGGATAGGCAAGAGCGTCGTGGATGCGGCCATCCAGGCTCCCCCGTGAGCTTGGGCCGGGATTGCTGGAGGGCTTTTACGGCTTATCTGAAACTCCAAGGGCTAAAGCTGGCCTTTGTGCTCAACTTCGGCGCCAGCCTGATAAAGGATGGCATTGAGCGTGTAATAAATGGCCTGCCTGAGGCAAACCTTTGCGTCTTAGCGTCTTTGCGTGAGGCACCTCCCGCCGCGCCTGAGCAAAGGCCAAACTCACGCCAAGCCGCCAAGCCGCAAAGATGGATGAGAATGGGATAGGCAAGAGCGTTGTGGATGCGGCGGTTCAGGTTCACCGTGAGCTTGGGCCTGGATTGCTGGAGGGCGTTTACGAGGTCGTCCTGGGCCGAGAATTGGAATCGCGTGGTTTGCGGGTGGAACGCCAGGTACCCGTGCCCATACGGTACAAAGGCCTGCGCTTTGAGGAAGGTTTCCGCGCGGACATCATCGTGGAATGCAAAGTGATTCTGGAACTTAAATCGGTCGAACAACTCAGCAAAGTCCACGCAAAGCAGGTCTTGACTTATCTGAAACTCCAAGGGCTAAAGCTGGGCTTTGTGCTCAACTTCGGCGCCAACCTGATGAAAGACGGGTTGAGCGTGTGGTAAATGGCCTGCCTGAGGCAAACCTTTGCGTCTTAGCGTCTTTGCGTGAGGCACTTCCCGCCGCGCCTGAGCGTTATGTTATTTCGCCGAAAAGGCCAAACTCACGCCAAGACGGTAAGACGCCAAGATGAACCAAGGCATGCTTATTGCAAAAGAGGGGTGCAGAAGCCGATCCCGAGCTGGCACCGGCGCTCTTGAAACAGTTCATGAGGTCGTGCTGGCCAGAGAACTGGAAAAACCGTGCCCCCCACACCTGAACCTTTGCGTCTCTGCGTCTTTGCGGGCATCCTAAACCCGCACCGTTGCGTGAAACATAAACCCGAGCCGAAACCGCCCCGTGAGCTCTTGGCGCGGGCCGGCTGAGGTTGCAGCATGGGCCATTTTTGGGTAGGCTTACCTTATGACGAAGGACATTCGCGATAGACTGGCTGCTCAGCCTTTCCTGCCTTTCGTGGTGCATACCGCGGACGGGCGCGAATACCAGGTTCCGACCCATGATCACGCGCACGTATCTCCTGCGGGCGGCCGCGTCAGCATCTGGACGGACGACGAAACCGAGTACATCCTGCCCGCCTTGCTTATCAGCGGTTTGAAAGTCCGACCCAATGGCAAAGGAACAAAATAAGGCGAGCCGCCCAAAGACCCTCCGAGCCAAGTACAAACAACCAATTGTGCAGCTTGAAATAGAACAGTGGCCGGTCGTATAATCGAAGAAGCTGTTGGAGATCATGAGCAGCTTACAACCAAGGCCGGCGAACTTTCCCAGCTCAACAAACGACGCGCCGTCGGAAAGCCACTCTTTGCGTCTTGGCGTCTTTGCGTGATCCTCTGCAGTTTTTTGTCCTTTTCGCTGCGCCTGTGCCGCGCTAAGTCTCTGCGTCTTTGCGTGCATCCTAAACCCGCACCGTTGCGTGAAACATAAACCCGAGCCGAACCCGTCCCGCGAGCGCTTTCCACGCTCGTCCAAGTATAATCCGGAGTGGGTCACCGACAGTGCCAGCGGCGGCGCCAACTCACTCTGGTTGACCGAATGGCTCTGTACCGCGCTTGACCTCAAACCAGGCATGCGCGTCCTCGACCTCGGATGCGGCCGCGCCTCCTCCTCCATCTTTCTCCACCGCGAATTTAGCGTCCAGGTCTGGGCCGCTGATCTTTGGTTCAGCCCTTCGGAAAACCTCCAGCGTATCCGCGACGCCAAAGTCGATTCCGCTGTCTTCCCCTTGCACGTCGAAGCGCGCGCACTCCCCTTTGGCGCCGACTTCTTCGATGCCATCCTTAGCATCGACTCCTTCATGTATTACGGCACCGACGACCTTTTCCTCGGAAACCTCGCGCGCTTTGTGAAGCCGGCCGGCCTCATTGCCATCGCCGGGGCCGGCTTGACGCAGGAAATCGAAGGCCCTCTCCCCGAGCACCTGCGCCAGTGGTGGGAGCCGAGCTTGTGCTGCCTCCATTCACCCGACTGGTGGCGCCGGCACTGGCAACGCAGCGGCATTGTCGACGTCGAACTCGCCGATGCCCTGCCCGACGGCTGGCAGACCTGGCTCGAATGGCAGCGAATGAATTACCCGGCGAACCTTCCGGAAATCCAGGCCCTCGAAGCCGATTGCGGCAGGTATCTCGGTTACGTCCGCACCATTGGCCGCCGCCGGCCCGGAGCGCACCTCGAGGAGCCCATCGTCTCGTTCCCATCTCAGTACATCAAAAAACCACTCCTCCCCGACCTCCATTAAAAGAACCCGGACTGGAACAGTTGTTTCCCGCAGATTCGGGGCGACCGCAGATAAGAAGCCGTTTTATCAGTGTTCATCCGCGGTTGACTGCACGGGTACAGCTCCACCGGTTCGTGTTAATTGGTGCAATTCGTGTCTAACCCGTTCACTCCCTCCTTCGTGTTTCGCCCGGACACCTTCGCGCGCGCGTGTTGGCGCAAACTCCGGCCGCGGCCCGAGTGTTGCGTCGTTCAAACCGCCTGGGGCGACTCGCTCGAAGTCGAGCCGCGCAAATTCATCGGCGCCGGTGTGTATATGCGCGGCGTGCACGAACTTTCCATTTGCGAAATCCTCTGGCGCCTGGCAGCTCCCGGCGAACTCGCGGTCGACGTCGGCGCCAACATCGGCGTCATGACCAGTTTACTTTCCAAACGCGTCGGCCCTCGCGGACGCGTCTTCGCTTTCGAACCCCATCCCCAAACCTTCCGCCGCCTCCAGGAGAACGTTCGCCGATGGCCCCGGTCCAACGTTTCCTTGTTCGATCGTGCCGTCGCCAACCGCAACGCCACCGCCACCTTGTTTGAACCCGCCGTTTTCCACCTCAACGACGGCACCGCTTCGCTCGCACCCGCCAATGGCGTCGGCCAATCATTCCCCGTCGGCACCGTGCGCCTCGACGATATCCTCCCGGCCGCACGATACGGCGTGCTAAAAATCGATGTCGAAGGCCTCGAACTCGACGTCCTCCACGGCGCCGAGCGCGCCTTGAGCCAGGCGCGCTTCCGCGACGTCGTATTCGAATCCCATTCGACCTATCCCGGCCCCGCCCACCAATTCCTGCTCGAGCGCGGCTGCCAGGTCTTTGCCATCCAATCCTCCCTGCGCGGACCTCGTCTTATCGAGTTGCCCGCGCCTTGGCCAGGGCAGGGGAGCGCCGCGGATTACCTGGCCACCATTGACCCTGCCCGCGCCCAAAAACTCATTGCACCTCCCGGCTGGAACGTGCTACGAAAAAGCCCGTAGCCCTAATGAATCTCACGTCCAAATCCTTTGTGCGCGATCCTGCACGAATCCTTTCCATCTTTCTCGGCTTTGCTTGCGCCGCGGCCCTGTCCAACGCGTCTGTCGCCGCGCAAAACGCCGATCTCAAAGCCATCGCTGGTGTTTGGGTTCCCATCAAAGCCGAGCTCGGCGGCCAACCCATGCCCCCGGCCGTCCTCAAAACCATTACCCTCAAATGTGGCGAAGGCACCTACGAAGTCACCATCGAAGGCGCGCCCCAGCCCGACATCGGCACCTTCTCCATCGAGCCCGATGCCAAACCAAAAGGCATGAAAGTCCTCGGCGTCAAGGGTCCCAACGCTGGCAAAACCTTTCCGGCCATTTACGAATTCGATGGCGATTCCCTGCGCATCTGTTACGACCTTTCCGGCGCAAAAAGGCCCGCCGAGTTCAAGACCACCATTGGAACTCAACTGTACCTTGTGACCTACCAACGCCGGCCTGCCTCTGTGGCCCCGGGCCGGCCTTTGCCCAGTCGCCCCGCGCCGCAAAAGAATGCCACCTGGCTCGTGCCCGATTTCCCCGTGAAACCTGCCTGAAAGTTTTGGAGTGCGCCGCTCCGCGGCGCTTTTGGGGGCGAAAGGAACACGAACGAACGGAGAAAGAAAGCCTTCCCACAATCGGTGGGCAATGATCTGTTTCCCTCGCCCCCGAGGAACGAACGGGGAGAGGGTTGGAGAGAGGGTCATTTCCTGGGCTCATGTCTAAAAGCATGGCCAACGCAATAGCCTCTCCATGAACCATACGGACTCCGAAGGTTTTGGAGTGCGCCGCTCCGCGGCGCTTTTGGGGGCGAAAGGAACACGAACGAGCGGAGAAAGGGAGAAGGCGTTCCCACAATCGGTGCGCACGGTTTGTCTCCCTTGCCCCCGAGGAACGAACGGGGAGAGGGTTGGAGAGAGGGTCAATTCCTGGGTTCATGTCTAAGAACATGGCCAAAGGTAACAGCCTCTCCATGAACCGTACGGACTCCGAAGGTTTTGGAGTGCGCCGCTCCGCGGCGCTTTTGGGGGCGAAAGAGGGTCGAACGATTTGAGATCTTCCGCAGGTGATCCGTCGTTCGGTTCCAAAAGCGGCGCAAAGCGCCGCACTCCAAGACGCTGGCGCGCCAGTCCTGGGGCGGATACCAATACATCGGCCAACGCGAAACGCGGCTTTCCATCAGCGCAAACCTCTTTACTTGAAAATCCAGATCCTCAGCGAACGCTTTCTCCCCAGTATCGGCGGCATCGAGGCCGTAACGCGCGTGCTGGCGGAAGCCTTCGTCCGCGCGGGCCATGAAACCACTGTAATCACCCGAGAACACCACTCAGGCGATTCGACGGGCGGCTTAAACGTCTTGCGCTGTCCCGGGCCCGTGACCCTGCTCAAAACTTATGCTCAAGCCGATGCAATTATCCTTCAAGGCTCGGTGGCGCATCTCGGATGGCCCTTATTTTTCCTGCGCCGCCCGGCGCTGATGGTTCATCACATGTTTCCTGACGCGCACGGGAGGGGATGCGCGAGGCTATTCCGCGCGAAACTCGCCGCGCGCCTTGCCCACGCCGCGGTGAGTCATGCCATCGCTCAAAAAGTACCTTGGCCAATAAACGCCGTTCTGCCCAATCCTTATGATGCTCACGTGTTCCGCACCGACTGGAACATTCGGCGGTCAAAAGATCTCGTTTTCCTTGGCCGCTTGATTCCCGGGAAGGGCGCGCATGTTTTGATCGAGGCGCTGGGAGTTTTACGAAACGGTGCTCGCGGCCTGAGCGCCACAATCATTGGAGCCGGGCCGGAAAAGGAAGCTTTAGCTGAGCTCGCCCGGAGCCGTGGGTTGTGCCACACGGTGAGGTTTGTTGGTGAAGTAACGGGCACAGCGCTCGCGCAGTTGCTCAATCAGCATCGGGTCATGGTCGTGCCTTCGCTCGTCGCCGAAGGCTTTGGCATCGTCGCGCTGGAAGGTATTGCCTGCGGCTGCGTCATCGTCGGGAGCCAAGCGGGAGGTTTGCCGGAAGCTATCGGGCCGTGCGGCGCAACTTTTTCGACGGGAGACGCCGCCGCGCTTGCCGCGCTCCTCACAACGATTCTGCCCTCGAATGACGCGCTCGCCGGCTTTCGGGTGCATGCCGCCCGCCACCTGGCGCAACATCGGCCCGACGCCGTTGCCCAGCGTTACCTTTCCACGCTCGGGAACATGAAGTCCCGGCGCCACTGGCATTCGTCCGCTTATCTCGCCGCAGATTCGCTCCTCCCGCAGCGCTCGAGGTCAGTGTGAGTGGCGGAGTTCACTAAAGAGAATGAAGACATTTTTATGAGCAGTTCTTCCCAAGTCACCAACCTGTGCGATTTGTCGTAGAACAATTGGGAGCGCGCCGGGATTACGCCGTCCCGATGATCCTGCAACAAGCGGGAATGCTCGAGCGGTTCTACACCGATCTGGCGGGCAATGTGGGGCGCGGTCGTTGGCTGGCTAAAATCGGCTGCCTGCTGGGCTGCAGAGCCGCCGCGGAACGATTGGCCGGCCGCAGAGTCCCGGATTCACTCAGAGAAAAGACGGTTTGTTTTGGCGGTATAAAAACCTGGCTCGAGGCAAGCCGCCTGTTCGGAAGGCGCAATCCCGCAAACGCGTTCCGGCGTCAGTTGCGAGTGAGCCAGGCGCTCGGACGCTCCATGGCCCGGCGAGGATTTGGCACCGCAACGCACCTTTACTCCATGCTCGGCGAATGCAGTCCCTTGCTGGCAGCCGCAAAGCGGTCCGGGATCAAGATCGTTACTGAATTCTACATCTTGCTCAGCGCCGAGCGCATTCTCGCGCTGGAACAGCGTGCTTTTCCGCAGTGGGCTCCGCCGCCACCCGACCTGGATGCCGTTCGTGCCGAGTTTCCCGACGAGCAAAACGTCATCGCTCGGACCGATTTCGCGCTGTGCCCCTCTGAAGCGGTTCAAGTGGATTTGGAAGAAAACTTTGGCTTTGGCAAAGGGCGCG
>DASRFK010000120.1:0-10445 GCA_035651635.1 Verrucomicrobiia bacterium
GGATCGAGCCGCAGGATGCGGTTCAGTCGGTTCAAGGCAATGACAATGCCCCCGGATACGGGCAGCGAGCCGCCCGATAAGCTCGTGCCGCTGCCGCGAGCGACAAAGGGTAATTTTTCATCCCGGCAGAACCGCACCAGGGAGATAACCTCGTCCGCGGTTTCAGCCATCGCGACCGCCAAGGGTGCCTTTCGGAACGCAGTCAAAGCGTCGCTTTCGTAGGCCGCCAACTGTTCCGGTTCGAACAACAATCGTTGCTGCGGGAGCAACGACGCCAAACGATTAAGCGCCGCCTGTGACATCATGGAAGCTTAGCGAAGGATCTCGCGCAGAGCCGTCAGCACAAGGTCCACGTTCCGAACCGTTGCACCGTGGCCCATCAGGCCGATGCGCCAGGCCTTTCCCGCCATCGGACCAAGGCCCGCCCCGATCTCGATGCCATACTCGTCGAGCAGGCGCCGACGGACCTTGGCATCATCGGTGCCAGCGGGGATGCCCACGCAGTTAAGCGTGTGGAGCGAGTGTTTGGGAATGTAACTCAGCCCCATCTTTTCCAAACCAGCCCGTAAGCGTTGGTGCATCTGCGCGTGGCGCGCGATCCGGTTCTCCAAGCCCTCTTCCAGGACAATCGCCAGCGCCTCACGCAGGGCATAGGTCATGTTGACCGGGGCGGTGTGGTGGTACACGCGGGCGCCCTCCCCTTCGAGGTAATATTTGCGCAGCATGGAGACGTCCAAATACCACGATTGGGGTTTGGTTTTGCGCGCGTCCATCCGCGTCAGGGCACGCTGCCCGAAACTGACGGGCGCCAATCCAGGGGGACAACTGAGGCATTTTTGGGTGCCACTATAGATAGCATCAATGCCCCAATCCTCGACGCTCAACTCGTGCCCGCCCAGGCTGGTGACGGCATCGACCACGAGGAGCGCACTGTGGTTATGAACCAATTGGGAAAGCCCCTCCAGCGGCTGGTGAGCGCCCGTACTGGTTTCGGCGTGGACGATGCCAACGAGCCGTATTTTGGGATGCTGGTCCAGCGCCTCGGCTATCTGCTGCAAGGAAATCACCTCGCCCCATGGCGCCTCCACCGTGCGCACGGTTGCTCCGCATCGCTCCATCACATCTTTCATCCGGCCGCCAAAGACGCCGTTGACGCACACCAGCACTTCATCGCCCGGCTCGATCAGGTTTACCGCAACGCATTCCATCCCGGCCATGCCGGTGCCGCTGACGGGAAAGGTCAATGGGTTCTTCGTGCGAAAAATCTGCCGCAGCATCTCGCAGGTTTGGTCCATTATGGAAAGATATTGTGGATCGAGATGGCCGAGCGTCGGAGCGGCCAAAGCGCGCAAAACCCGTTGGGGAACAGGGCTCGGACCGGGACCGAGGAGGATGCGTTCAGCGGGAAAGACGGCGGTATTCACATCAATGAGTATACGCATCGCTCCCACAGAGCCGAGACAATTTGCTGAGGAATAGTCAGGGCAAACGCATCTAAATCCAAAGAGCGCCCGTGCGGTAGGGACATCGCGCTGCGATGTCCCCGCCCGCGTTTAGCGGGCGGAACGAATGCGCGAGGAGGGACGTTCACGTTCGAGCCTTGCGCCGCTGAACGCGGCGCGGACGGCGCAGCGCGCCATCCCTACCGCGAGAATTAGATACGTCTGCCCTGGAGGAATAGCCTTGCCTCGTTTTGGAAGCGACGAGTATATTAATTGGACCCAGGCCAGAAACGACTATGCCAATTACTAAGATTACCAAGGGCGATAACTGGGAACTAATGGTGCCCGGCCGGATTGACGGCGCCATGGCCAATCAACTGGAGGTTGAGGTGCTGGCGGCGATCAAGGCGGGCGCCAAGGAAATCTTTCTCAATTTATCGCAAGCCGAATGGATGTGTTCGGCCGCCATCCGCGTCATGCTGCAGTACTACCGCCAGATGAAGAGCCAAGGCAAAGTTCTGCTGGTAACCAGGCCTTCGGCGGCGATCCTGGAGATTCTGGAAATGACCGGCTTTAAAGATCTGATCGTCGAGAGTAGCCAACGCACCCGTTGAACCCGGGAGCATTCGCCGCACAGCTTAAGGCCTGCTTGCATTTTGGAAGTAACGCTGCACAACCGATCGACGGAAATTTCGCTGGTACACCAGGCGCTCGATGCGTTTGCCTCACAACACTCTTTGTCGGTTCCACGGCTTAATAAGTTGCATCTCGCCATCGAGGAACATCTCACAAACATTATCGCTTACGCATATGACCCGGGACAAGCCGGCACGATTCGCGTTCGATTCGCCCTGGCCGCCCCCGCCCTGAGTGTGGAAATAGAGGACGACGGGCATCCCTACAATCCGATGGAGGCCCCCGAGGTGGACACTTCGTTGCCGTTGGATAAAAAACCGTTGGGCGGGCTGGGGGTCCATCTGATCCGCAAAAACGCGGACGAATTGAGCTATGCGCGCAGGGAAGGCCGGAATATCTTGACCCTGATGAGCCGGGTGACGCCGGTTGGGTTGACAAAATAAGTTCTTCGCGGACGGTCTAATGATTCAACCTGCTACCTCTATTCGAAGCGAGCCGCCCGATTTTGGCGCGACCGCTGCTCTGCTGGCGCTGGACAACGGTTCGAGCGCGCCGCCGTTTCATTGGCCGCTCACGGCCATGCGCAAGGAACTCTTCCGCAAAGGGGAATTTCTCTTCAAATTGGGCGACAAAGCGGACCGGATGTTCTACTTGCACCGGGGAGCGGTCCGGCTTCCGGAAATCCAAAAGACGGTTCATGCAGGCGAAGTCATCGGTGAAGTAGGCATGTTCAGTCCCCGGTCCGAACGGACAGCCTCCGCCATTTGTGAGCAAGATCTGGAAGCCTATTCAATTGGCCGCCAGGAGGTGCTGGAATTCTTCAAAAGGGAACCCTCCCTGGCCATTGATTTGATTCAGCTGACTTTTAAGCGGTTCCTCGAAAATCAGCGCGTCGAGGTCGAGGCGCGCGAACGCCTCGAGAGCGAACTCCGGATTGCCCGCCAAATCCAGATGAGCATGCTGCCCCATAGCCTTCCGTCCGCGGCCATCCAGGGCCGGATTGCCATCGCCGCCACCATCGAACCCGCCAAAGAGGTGGGCGGTGATTTCTACGATTATTTCATGACCAAGGGCGATAAGCTCTGTCTTTTGATTGGGGATGCATCCGGCAAAGGCGTTCCGGCGGCTTTGTTCGTCGCGGTGGGTAAGTCGTTGCTCCGGGCCGAAGCCGGCCTCGGGAGCCGTCCACACGAGATCGTAGCGCGAGTGAACCGTCTGCTGTGCCAGGATAATCCTCTTTGCATGTTCATCACGCTATTTTGCCTTACGCTTGACACCCGCACCGGCGAGGCTGAATGTTGCAGCGCGGGACACGAACCGGCGCTGCTGCGCACTGCCAAAGGAGACGTCCAGACGTTGGATCTTCCCGTCGGCAAAGCGATCGGGGTGATGGAGCACGCGCGTTATCAGTCGCGGAAAATTCGCCTAAAGGCCCGCGAGACACTCTTCGCCTACACCGATGGCGTCACCGACGCTATCGATGCGCGCAAGGACTGTTTTTCGCGGCGGCGCCTGATCCGATGCCTGCAAAATAGCGCCGACGCTGACCTGGTCAGCGTGCTGGACGGTGTTAAAAGGGGCCTCGAAGCGCATCGCCAATTTGAGCCGCAATCAGACGATATTGCGATCGCGGCCCTGAGGTTTGTCGGCGACCAGGGCAAAAGGCCGCGCGCACAGCGGCGCTAAACCCCGAAGAGACCCTGAAGAGCTCGGGTCGCCCACGCGTGGGTCACGCAGCCTACTGAAATTCGGCGATGCAGCCGGCGAGAACGCCTGCGCTACCAACGCCGCGGAAGGCGGCAGCGCGACACCCCTACTGCCGAAAACGCCCCAAATGCCGCAGATCCCCTCGATTGACGCGACGGCTCGAATTGGTATGGTGAGGCATGTTCGTGAGCAGCAAATGGCGTGGGCTCGCCACGCTTTTTGCCTCTGTCCTTTCTCTTTTAGCTCGAGCCCAAACCTCGCCCCAGATCCAGCAACTGACTTCCGCGCAGCTTTGGCAACGCCTGGAGTTTCGCATTAGCAGCGTTCCAGCCGCCAGCAATCCTTTCGACCCTGACCGCATTCGCGTAGACGGCACATTTACCCTGCCCTCCGGCCGGGTGGTGGTGGTTCCGGCATTCTGGTACCAAAATTATCAGCGAGCTCTCTCCGCGGGAAACGAGTCGCTTACCAGCGTCGGCTTGCCGGAGTGGCGCCTGCGCTTTCTGCCGCCAGAAACCGGCTCGTACGGGGTTACCTTGACCATTCGAACGAACGGGCAAAGCGTTGGCTCCCCAGCGATCACAAATTTCACCGTTGCGGCGCAAAATCAGCCGGCCCGCTTTGGTTACGTGCGCAATGGCGCCGGGGGGCAGTACTTCCAAACGGGTGACGGGCAGGCGCTGCCGCTGGTGGGGGAAAACGTCGGCTGGCCGGGCAGCGCGGGCACTTACGATTACGACACCTGGTTTGGAGCCATGCAAACCGCCGGCGAAAATTACGCGCGCGTTTGGATGTGTCCCTGGTGGCTTGGAATTGAGACCGATGCGAATTCCTTGACGCACTACCGGCTGGATCGAGCCTGGCAACTGGATTACGTGCTGCAGCTGGCCGAGCAGCGCGGAATGTACCTGCTGCTGTGCCTGGATTTCCACGGCATGTTCGAGGTCACGCCGGATTACTGGGGAGGCAACAATTTTTGGCCTTCCAATCCCTACAACGTGACCAACGGCGGGCCGTGCTTGAGCCAGGACGGGTTCTTCACGAACGCGACGGCGCAAACGGTTTACCAGAAGCGCTTGCGTTATCTCACGGCACGCTACGGCTACAGCCCAAATCTCCTCGCTTGGCAATTGCTCAACGAGATCGACAATGAATACGCGTACCTGAACCCCACCGACGTGGCCGCGTGGCATTCGGTCATGGCCGGCTGGCTGCACACCAACGACCCGTTCGGACATCTGGTCACAACGAGCCTTACCGGGGGCAGCGATCGCCCCGAGATCTGGTCGATTCCTCAACTGGACTTTGCCGCATACCATTCGTATAGCGAACCGTCTCCGGCCTCGCGCCTGGCCACCATTGGCCAGTCCTTTCGCCAGCGCTACAGTAAGCCCGTCATCATTGATGAGTTCGGCACCGACTGGCGGGGTTGGAATCGCGCTAACGATCCCTATCTGCGCGGGTTTCGGCAAGGCCTCTGGGGCGGTGCGCTGGGTGGGTCGGTGGGCACCGCTATTTCCTGGTGGTGGGAAACCATTCAATCGGAAAACGATTATTCGGATTACTCGGCTCTGCGAGGCATTCTCGGCCAGACAGGCTGGGGAACGGGTGCCTGGACCAACATCGGGTTCCAGACCTCGGGCCCGCCGCCGCCAACGGTCGGCAATCTGCTGCCCAGCGGCAATCCATTTGCCGTTTCCCTGGTTCTGGATGGAACTTGGGGCGGCAAGCCTTCCGGCCGTTTGGCAGTGGCTAACCCGGCCGCCTCGGGTTACTCCGCCGTCACACTGAACAGTTTCGTGCATGGAGCCTGGCACTCCGATCTCAAGGTTCCTTTCATCTTGAGCGCCTGGTTGACCAACAATGCCCGACTGGTCATGCACCTCAATTCGGTCTCCGATAGCTCCGTCATGGTGGTGCGAGCCAACGGAGCCGAATTGTTCCGCACTAATCTTCCGAACCTGGACGGAGGTTACGCGGTTAACAACGAATACAACCTCGATATCCCGGTGAACCTTCCCGCCGGCAAACGCCTGATCGAAATCACCAACGCCGGCGGCGATTGGTTTTACCTCGACTCGGTGCGCCTCGAACAGGTATTGCCGGCGAACTATTCGAGCAACTGGCAGCCTTCGTGCGAGGCCATCGGCTTGCGTGGGCCGCATGAATCACTCCTGTACGCCGTCGCCCCACAGGTTTCATTTCCGGCCAGCGCGACCAACGCAGCCTTGCCGCAGCAACATCTTCAAACCATCACGCTCACGAATTGGCCGGGCGGCAGTTTTATCGCCGACTGGTATGATCCCGCCAGCGGGACATTCGTCGGGACCACCACCGGCGTTGGCAACAACGGCATTTTGGTCCTGCCGCTGGCTGACTTCACCGAAGACCTGGCGGCGATCCTTTATCCTCCACCAACCCTGACCGTGCTTGGGTTAGCCACCAATGCACTTAAGCTTCGGCTTCAGTCTCAGACCGGGGGGCGCTACGTCATCGATCGTTCGGAAGATCTCTTGAATTGGGCGCCCTGGACAACAATTACAAATGTCTCGGGCGTCTTTTCCTGGACTGCACCGCTGCCCGGTGACGCCTCATTCTTCCTGCGAGCGCGCCGCGCCCCCTAAGCGGCACTCCGTGACGGCGACTCGGTAGAGCGCCGCCAATCCTCGAAACCACTTGTAACAGCACTGCCGAATCACCGCAACCCTTTGGGCTATGTTCGGTCGGCCCGTTGGACCGGGGGTGCGTGGACAATTCGCCGCGAAGAGAGTTCGGGGCGAGATTCATTTAGCCGAAACTGCGCGCATTGAACGCCTGGGCTTCTCCTTTTTCGCTTCTGCGGTTGCCCCGAATCTGCGGGGTTCATCAGGCCATCGACCGCTGCGATGTCCGCATCCCAGGAAAACTCGTTGGATTTCAGTGGAAGACCAAATGTTTCACGAGCATTCTCTGCGCGAAATGAATCTCAGGAACTCGGCGATTGCTTTGGTCATTACCTGTCTCGGAAGCGTTCAACTGAGTCTATTCGCAGAGCAAGCGGCGGCCGTTTCCAGCGCGAACAACGCCGTGGCTGCCGCGACCTTTCTCGACTCGATTGGGACGCTTTCGGCGATCTCAAAGCGTGGCGAAAACCTGGAAAAGACGATCGAATGCTGCCGATACCTTGGGATCCGCTGGTTGCGGGCGGGAATTGAAGGCAACGTTCCGCTGGATGAGTTCATCCGACTTCACAAGGAAACCGGTGTCCGCTTTAGCTGGGGGTTTGGAAGCGGCAGCTCGGATATCGGCAAGCTGATCGAAACGGCCAGACCGGTGGCGGCCGCCGACGCGTTACTGGCCTTTGAAGGACCGAACGAACCGAACAATTGGGGGATTACTTATCAAGGCGAAGCCGGAGGGCGAGGCCATTCATGGATGCCTGTGGCCAAACTCCAACGGGACTTGTATCAAGTGGTAAAGAGCGACCCCGTTCTCATGAAGTATCCGGTCTGGTCCATTAGTGAAGTAGGCGCTGAAACCGACAACGTGGGCCTGCAATTCCTCACCATTCCCGAAGGAGCGAACACCCTTATGCCCGCCGGCACGAAGTACGCCGACTTCGCCAATGTGCATAACTACATTTATCATCCCAATTCGTCTCACCCGGCCGACAATAAGACCTGGAATGCCGCGGACCCGACAGCAGCCTGCAAAGTTGATGGCCTCTACGGCGAGTATGGGACGACCTGGGCGCATCATTACCGTGGATATTCGGAAAAAGAGCTCCTCGATTTACCGCGAGTCACCACCGAGACCGGGACCACCATCGGTGGGGAGATCACGGAGGAAATGCATGGCCTGAACCTTCTGACGATGTACTTGGATCAGTTCAAAAGGGGTTGGAGCTATACAGCCGTTTACCTGCTGCGCGATCGTGTCGATGAAGGGGGCAACCAAAAATTTGGCTTTTACCGGCCTGATTACACCCCGCGTCCCGCCGCGGTGTACCTCCACAACCTGACCACTATCCTTTCTGATAACCGCCCGGCGCAGCCCCCAGGAAAGCTGGATTATTCGATCCCCGCTGAACCGGCAACGGTACACGACCTGTTCCTGCAAAAAAGTAACGGGGCCTTCGAACTCCTGGTCTGGAACGAACAGCTAAAAGGCTCAACCCCGGTGAAGGTAAACCTGGGCAGGACCATTGCTTCGCTCAGAATATACCATCCAATCACCAGCGCTTCCTCAATTCAAACGCTTACCAGCACGGACTCGGTCTCATTGAACATGAGCAACCATCCCGTAGTGCTGGAGCTGGCACCCTAGTCGTGGAATGGGCTTGAACCGGCTTTGCTGCCCGCGTGTGGCGGATGCATCCGGCCGCCTGCTTGGGACCTTCGGACGTTTCGAAAACTGTCTCAGGACCACCGACGAAAAATTCTGGCACACCTTTCAAGGTGCCGGAATGTGAAATTAGGACACGATTCCGGAGGTCTCGCGGCCTCGACCTCCGTATAGCTACTTTCATTGAACCCTGCCGGGTTCACGACCACAATTGCGCGAGGGTTGCGGTATCGATCCCGAGGGATTCACAGACAACAGCGCAGGCCGGGGATGTGGTTTGCACCGGCCGTTATGGATTATCGGAACCAGTCCCGCAGAGCGGCCTCGGCGGCGTGGAAACCGCACATGCCGTGCACACCAGCGCCCGGCGGGGTTGAAGCGGAGCACAGATACCAACCCGCGCGCGGCATTCGATAGGGCGCAGAGCTGAAAATTGGACGCGCAATCAGCTGCCGCAGATCCGTGGCGCCGCCGTCAATTGAGCCGCCGATTAAATTGGCATTGCTGAGTTCCAATTGGGCGCAGTTGGAGGTATGCCGCATCAGAATGGTGTCACGGAAGCCAGGGGCGAATCGCTCGATTTGAGCTTCGATTCGAGTCGTCATGTCGACCGAAGACCCGCGCGGCACATGGCAGTAGGCCCAGACAATGTGCTTGCCGTCCGGCGCGCGCGCGGAGTCGAACAGCGTAGGCTGCGCCAGGAGAACAAAAGGGCGCTCCGGATGCTTTCCGAGAGTCACTTCGCGTTCCGCGGCGGCCACTTCCTCGAACGTGCCACACACATGCACTGTTCCGGCACGGCGGCACAACTCAGCCGCCCAGGGAATAGGCTCGGCGAGCGCGTAATCGATTTTGAAAATGCCAGGTCCGTATCGGAAGCTCTCGAGCCAATGGCGATAGGAAGCTGGAAGTTGATCACCGGCGATGCGCAGCAATTGTGAAGGGGTCAAATCCCATAGAACGACGCGAGACTTGGGCAACTGGGCTGGATCATCAATTCTGGCGCCAGTCCGGAGTTCACCGCCAAGCGAACGGAGCAGCGATGCCAGCGCGTTGGCAATTTGTTGTGAACCGCCCTGAGGTGAAGGCCACCCCACCGCATGTCCGAGCATCCCCAGCACCACGCCAAAGGCGGCCGAGGGAATGCGTTCCAGCGGCAGGAAGGAATGGGCAGCCAGGCCGGCGAACAAAGCTCGCGCGGGTTCCTGTGTGAACCAGGCATCGACCAGGGAGGTCGTCGATCGGAAACAGCGGCGGACGAATGGGACGAGTGCCAAGGGCCGCTCGGGAATGTGCAGCATGGGCTGAAGAAACTCTCCAGCAAGTTCCGGCCAGTTTGAGACTAACGGTTCAAGCAAGTCTTCGTAGCCCTGCCGATCCTCGCCCAGACCCTCGGCAGTGGCTTGAACTGACCTTTTTAAAATCGCGGCCCGGCTTTCGCCCAACGGATGCGCCAGTGGAAATTCCGGTTGCAGCCAAACCAGGCCGTATTGCTCGAGTTCAAGTTGGCGAAAGAAGGGGGAACCCAAACCCAGCGGATGCACTGCCGAGCATAGATCGTGCACAAATCCGGGAAGCGTCAGTTGCGCGGAACGAGTGCCTCCGCCGACGGTCTCTTTGGCCTCGAGAACAATGATCGAGAGCCCTGCCTGCGCCAGGCGGACCGCGGCGGCGAGGCCATTGGGACCCGACCCGACCACCACGGCGTCGTACGCATCAGTATTCATCCGTGGCCTAACTGCGTCGTTCCGGCTTAGAGCACCCGGCGCAACAAAGGAACCCGCCGAAAGACCAGGCTGCAGGCCAGGTAGGTAACCACCACACCCAACAAGGTTGCACAAAAGAATTTCACCAGCTTGGGAGCCTCGAAATCGCGCATGAGCAAGGTGATGGCAATAAGCAACGGCGTGTGAAACAAGTAAACGGCGAACGAGTTGTCGCTGAGCCAACGCTCAAGCCGGCCCTGGTGGTTGAACTTATCGCGGAACAGCACAACCAAGCCGAGACAAACACCGACGCAGAAAAAGGCCTCCCAGAAACTGAAGGCGGCGCTTTGCCAGGTCAGGCCGCCGCCGAGCTTGTCGGTCGACTGAGTCTTCAGCAACGCGGCCATGAGCACCAGCCAACTCAAACCACCGACGCTTATGGCAAGAGCAAGCCAACGCATGCCAAAGGAGTAAGGAATACGCAGCAGCCAGTTGCGCCGGCGAGCGCAAATCCCGATCGAGAAGAGTAAAACGTATTGCGAAAAAAAGCAGAGCTGCATGTTCAGAATATTGGTGCCCATCGGTTGAACAAGGCGCACCAGGAATGAGCAGAGGCCCATCACCAAAGCCA
>DASRFK010000121.1:0-28684 GCA_035651635.1 Verrucomicrobiia bacterium
CATCTCTTGGTCGAGGGCTTTCGTCGGCCTTCGCTACGCTCAGGCCTCCTCAAGCCCTCGACCAAGAGATGGTTTCCCCAACCCAAATCACCTGTCCCCTTTTGAACTCGCGGCCGTCCCCTTTTGTTCCCGCCCCAACAGAGGGAAAATGAAGCAGATGAAGCATGTGAAGCGCAATAAAGCAGCAATTGTTCGCTCCTTCACAGACCACGGGCGGGTGTGCTCATCCTCACGCCTCGCCTGCGCCAAAAATCCCTGGCGTAACGGGTCAGCGGCTGCGGGCCTTGGGGTTAGTGCGACACTTTTTCCGGGGTTGCGGGCGGGAAAAAGGGCGAACTGACCCCCAAGGCCCGCCGCCACTGACGGATTACTCCCTGTCGGCCAATGCGGCGAACGTCATTGAATTTATATTGCTGACCACTTAGCTTATTGCGGCCATGCCATCATTTGACATCGTTTCGCAGGTCAATCCCATGGAGATCGAGAATGCGGTCAATCAGGCCAAAAAGGAATTGGCCAACCGCTTTGATTTCAAGGGCAGCAGCGCCGAAATCACTCTCGAAAAAGACGAAATTAAACTGTCCGCCGAAGACCAATTTAAATTGCGGGCTTTGACTGAAATCGTCATGGGCAAACTGGCCAAACGCAATATCAGCCTCAAAAACGTCGACAAAGGCGAACCGGACGTTTCGCCCCTGGGTCATGCGCGCCAGGTGATCAAAATCAAGCAAGGGCTCGAGCAGGTCATTGCCAAACAAATCACCGGCTTTATTCGCGACCGCAAATTCAAGGTCACAACCCAGATTCAAGGCAGCGAGATCCGAGTCGCTTCCAAGAGCAAAGACGATTTGCAGTCTGTAATTGCCGCCCTGCGCGCGGGCGAATTCCCCGCCGCCCTCCAATACGTCAATTTCCGCGATTGAAACGTAACGCAGGCTTTCCGTCGACTTTCCGTCTGCCGTAACCCAGGCATTCTTGCCTGCTGTATCGCCGACTTTTAGTCGGCCGCGCACCTTCTGTCGAAACGTGTTAAATTCGCACGCGTGCAACCTGCCACACCAAGCAGACTGAAAGTCTGCGGTACAGCAGGCAAGAATGCCTGCGCTACGCCGGTGCTACGCCGCCTTAGGCGGCGCTACGGAAAACACCCATTTCCAGCAGGACAATCCTGTGTTACAGGAACAGGCAATTCATGGACCACAGATCCGACCTTTTCAGCGAGTTTGAGGCAAAGATGCACGCCGCGGGCGTCAAAGATGCCCCCAGGCGCGCCTTCCGGCACAGCTTTGAACGACTTCAGGCCGGTGACACCGGATTGATCCCGGAGAATAGCATCCAGGCTGCCGGCCAACTCCCGGCCCTGGAGGACATCCGCGCCAATACCCGAAGTGAGCCGGGGCTTTTGTCCCAGGTCGTCATGCTTAAGCTCAACGGCGGGTTAGGCACGAGCATGGGGCTGGAACGTGCCAAATCATTGCTTCCGGTCAAAGACGGCCTGACGTTTTTGGATTTCATCGCCAAGCAGGTATTGCATCTGCGAAAACAGCACAACGTGCCCTTGCGTTTTGTGCTGATGAACAGTTACAGCACCAGCGGGGACACCCTGGAGGCCCTGCGCAAATATCCCGAGCTCAGCTCCCCGGAGGACCTGGAATTAATGCAGAGCCAGGCGCCAAAGGTCGACGCCCGCACACGACATCCAGTGAGCTGGCCGGCTAATCCGCAGCTTGAATGGTGCCCTCCGGGCCATGGGGACATCTATCCGTCGTTGGTCGCCTCGGGTTTACTCGAGCGATGGCTCAAGCAAGGGTGCAAGTACCTCTTTGTCTCCAATTCGGATAACCTGGGAGCCAGCCTGGACCTGGACGTGTTAACGTACTTTGCGCGGGCCGGAAGCCCGTTCATGATGGAAGTGGCAGCGCGCACTCCGTCCGACTCCAAAGGCGGCCATTTGGCCCGGCGCGAGGGTCGGCTTTTGTTGCGCGAATCGGCTCAGTGCCCCAAAGAAGATCTGGCGCAGTTCCAGGACATCCAGAAGCATCGTTACTTCAATACCAATAATCTCTGGATCCAGCTCGAATCATTGCACCAGCTCCTTGAGCAGAGTGGTGGGTTCCTCCCGTTGCCTTTGATCAAGAACGAGAAAACGGTCGACCCGCGCGATCGCTCTTCCACGCCGGTATTCCAACTCGAAACTGCCATGGGCGCCGCCATTCAATGCTTTGAAAACTCCTCGGCGCTGCTGGTGCCGCGCAGCCGATTTGCTCCCGTCAAAACCACCTCGGACCTTTTGGCGCTGCGTTCTGACGCCTACGAAGTGACTGCCGACTGGCGGATCATCCTGGGCGGCCCACGCAAACCGCCCACGATCGACTTGGATCCGGATCACTTCAAATTGGTCGACCAACTCGAACAGGCGCTCGAAAGCGGTGTTCCTTCACTCAAAGATTGCCAGGAACTCACAGTGCGTGGTCCCGTTAGATTGGGCTCGACCAACACGTTCCGAGGCAAGGTGACGATCATGAACACGTCGACCAAGCCTCGGCCCCTGCCACCTGGTGTTTACCAGGATTGCACCCGGCAACTATGAAGCGCTTGCGCTTAGACGGTGTAGCATCCGGGGCCTTTCGCCGCCGGATCCAGGTTGAATTCCACGGTGGCGGTCTTTCCCGAAGACCGCTGGGTGACATGCACCTCAAGGTTCCCAGTGTGGCAGTCCGCCGGCGGACGGGTGCTTAAGAGCATCAGCATCCCGCCGGTTGACTCCACCCAGCGCCCCTCTTCGAGGGGATGTGCGCCGGGGTCGACCAAGAGGCTTCTGCCGTCGCCCGAATCATACAAGCCCGCTTCCCAACCCGGAGCCAAGCCGGCCAATTCAAACGTATACGCATCGCGCCGCCCAGGGTCTCCCACGATGAACATGGCCAGGTTCATCCGGCCAGGGTAAATCCTGAGCGCCTTTGCCACATGCCGTTCCACCGGGCGATGACCAATAAATACATTAATGTTGCCAGCCCAATAGGGCTGCCCACGACCTACCAGGTCCCAAAGGTCCGGTGCCAGTGACGTCCGGCCCACCGTGGCCCTGCCGGAAAGCGTGCCTCCGCGTGCTCTGCGCAGGAACTCCATCAATGCCACCGGTCGCGAGGCGGGCCGAGGCGAGGCGTCGTCCGGTGCATCTAGAGCCGTGAGCAGTTGCCTCGGCGGTATGCGATCAAAATCGCCAAGTGGCGTTGGACGCGGTCGATCCGCTTCCATACTCAACTCGCGGGACTCGCCCGGCTCGAGGGCCGGCACAATCATCTGTCCCAAGGCCTGCCACGGCACAAAAGCTCCCAGGGGCGCCGATTCCAACATCAGCGGAGTCGGAACCGAAGGTTCCGCGCCGACATTTTGGACTCTGACTCGAATTCGGACCCGATTTTGCGCCACATCCTCGAACGAAATATCCGTTCGTTCAACGCACAGTTCAGCTTTGCAATCGAAACTGGCAACTTCCGGACTGTTCTCCATTACGATCATATTTTTCCTTTCGTAAGGCCACGCCATGCCTGGCGCGGCTGGGCTCCGATCTCACGTTCGGTTTGAAAGCCGCAGACCCTTCAAACAGGTTCGCGACTTTGTTAATTCCATATAATACACCAAAACAGATAGATGGATAGTGCCCGAACAAAACCGCCCGCGGGATCCTTCCCGATTCATGACTGCGTGCGCTCCCTCCCCTTCTCCGCTGCGCTCGCCGTCAGTTTGTGCTAGCCTCAACGCATGGGTCTGGATGCAACAGCGCGGCGGCGAGTCATCGGTGCTCTTTTCCTCATTGCGGCCCTCGGAATGCTGGTCGTCGGCCAAACGCTGCTTAAAAACCACCTGCGCGACCTTGGGTTTCTGGTTTACTGGCTGCTTTGTTTTGTCTTTACCGGTCTGGCAATTTTGGTGGCTTTTCTCGACGCTCGCGCGCTGCAATACCGGACGCGGCGTGAAGCCCGAGAGCTCATCGAGAAAACGCTTGGCCAAATCGAAAAAGACGCCCGCAAAAGTCCGCCCCGCCCGCCGAGCAACGACGGCAACTAAGCTCCGACCCAAGGGAGAACTTGCCGGGTTATGAGTTACGAGTGGCAGGTTTTTCAACTGAGGCGTGCGGGTGGGAAGCCGTTGAAACCGCTCATTGGCCGACTAGGCTTATTCACCGCGCTGAAGCGGCGATGCACCTCAAGCGCGTTCCGCTTGGAAGAAACGGCCCATGCGAAGGGAGTGGCCGAGCGTGGCGTTTCATTCTCGGCATTGAATTTCTTCGCCGTCCCAGTCCAAACTGGCTTGGATGCCGCGCCGAGTTGACCTCAAACACATTCCTGTCCGGGCGCCGAACCCCTTCGCGGGCTGGCAACAGAAGGTCCACGTCGGGCTGACCACGCTATTCCTGTCGGCGGCGGCTTTGGCCTGCCTCAATCTGTGGATTTCCAACCGATTTCTGGGGATGAGACCTTGGCTTGATGGGTTGCTCCTCGTCAGCGCCGCCGCCACCAGCATGGCGGCGCTGTGCCGTCAATTACCTGCCCAGAATGTGATCTTCGGCTCATTCCTTATTGGCTTTTGCGCGGGGGCCGTAACGGCGATAAATGGCCTGGCCGGCGTTCCCTTCGGCCCGCTGGAATATCAGCGGGACAACATCGGCCAGTTTATTTTCTACCCACTGCCCTGGGCTATCCCGGTTCTTTGGGTGGTGATTCTGCTGAATGCGCGCGGGGTTGCCCGTCTGATGCTGAGGTCCCAGCGGCACACGTCCAACTACGGTTTCCGAGTTATGGGTTTAACCGTGCTGCTCGTGGTAATCTTCCAGTTAAGCCTCCAACCATATGCCACGGAGATCAAACAGTATTGGACTTGGAAGCCAACCAAGCTCCCTTCCTCATGGTATACGACGCCGTGGACAAATCTTCTCGGTTGCGGCGTAATGACGTTGCTGATCCTGCTGTTTGTCACGCCGGTGCTCATTAGCAAAAGCCCCGCGCCGCGACCGCCGGCGTATCACCCGTTGCTGGTTTGGGAACTGCTTAACTTGCAACTGCTGAGCGGCACGTTTCGGCAACATCTCTGGGGCGTATCGGGTCTCACGCTGGCGCAAATGATCGTAATCGCCGCGCTGAGTTGGATCGGCAGCCGCGGTCGCATCCGAGAAGCATGACGGCTAGCCGGCCGTTGTTTTGGTGGCCCTCGCGAGCCTGAGCCGTGACACTCGCATGCCGTCGATCTCCTCGACGGTGAGTTCGTAATTGCCCACGGGCACCACATCGCCTTTGCGCGGGAACCCGCCCAACCGATGGGTCACCCAACCGCTGGCAGTGGTGATGCCTTCCTGCAGGAGCGGCAGGCCCACCACCTCCTCCAGTTCGTGCAAAGGCAAAGCCCCCGAAGCTTCCCAGATGTTGTCGCCGGTGCGCACCAGCAATGGCTTCTCTTGATCGAACTCATCCTGGATTTGGCCGACCAGCTCTTCGAGGATGTTTTCCAGGGTCACCATGCCTACTGTCCCGCCATATTCGTCCACGACAATGGCCAGGTGCAGCTTTCGATCCAGGAACAGCTGCAACAGTTTTTCCAGGTGGGCGCTCTCGGGCACATAAATGAGCTTGCGCGTGACCGGCAATAAATCGGCTCCCGCGCGCGCTTTGATCCGCATGGCGTACAGGTCTTTGATATGGACAACGCCACGGGTTCGGTCGAGGTCCCCCTCCTCGCACAATGGAAAACGGGAGTAGCGAGTCTTTTCGGCGACGTCCAGGCACTGGGCAATGGTCGCTTCGGTGTCCAACCCGACAATCTCCTGGCGCGGCCGCATCACCTCGCGAGCGACGCGCCGGCGCAGGTCTAAAGCGTTGAGCACGATCGCGCGGCCGAAAGCCGTCGCGCCGGTCTGCTTCTGTGAAGTGGTGACCAGCAAGCGCAACTCCTCCTCGGAATGGACGCGTTTGGATTCACTCACGGCTTCGATGCCGACCTGCCGGAGCAGCCACTGAGCGGCATGGTTGAGCAGCCAATTAAACGGATACGAAGCCAGGTAAAACCAGCGCAGGGGCTGGGCTACCCACAGGGCGATGGGCAACGGATTCTGGATCGCGCTCCATTTTGGCGCCAGTTCCCCGGCGCTGATATGCAGAAAGGTCAACGCGGAGAAACCGACGGCAAACGCAATCGAATGGCGAAGCGCTTCCGACTCGACATGCAACGAAACCAGCAGCGGCGTGAGCAGGGCGGTAAACACCGGCTCGCCAGCCCAGCCCAGGCCCAGGCTGGCCATGGTGATGCCCAACTGGGTCGCTCCGAGATACGTGTTGAGATTGGCAATGATCGAGCGGGCGATTTTCGCGCGCGTGTTGCCTTTAGCCACCAGCATGTCCAACTGCGTTTCGCGGATCTTGACCAGGGCAAACTCGGCGGCGACAAAAAAGCCGTTCAACAGGACCAGGCCGAGCACCAGCAGGATCTTTAGGAGCATGTGTGCCACATCCAGATGGCCGCGAACATCATTCAAAGGCTCACCTCGCCGAAGATCGCTTTGAGCACATCCTGCAAGCTGAGGATGCCGATTTCGCGCCGTTCTCGGGAGAGCACAATGGCCAGTCGTTGGCCGCCGCGCTGCATTCGCCGCAATGCGTTCTCCAGCCGCAGATCCTCGTCCAGGTAAAGGGCGGGTTTGGTAAACTCGCCGGCCAAGCGCGCCGGGTCGAGGGCCGGCTGGTACAAGAGTGAACCAGAATTGATCAGGCCGATAATCCGAGGCGTGCCGTCGCGGGCGTCCCAAATCGGCAGGCGGGTCAGCTTGTTTTCACGGCAGATCCGCAGCACCTCCGCCAGCGTGGTTTGGGCAGTCGTCGTCCTGGCCTGCGACAAAGGCAGCATGACCTGACGCACCGTGAGGGTTTGCAGGTCGAGCACGCGGTTAATCATCGAGCGCTCCTCCGTGCTCAAGGCCGGCGAGGCGTCCTGCATCACCAGCCGCAATTCCTCACGATTGCCAAAAAGATGCCCGGTGAAGACTTTTCCACCACGCCAGCGCAACAACAGGTCCGAAACCCATTCCACCGCCCCCACCAGGGGCCGGAGAAGAAAATGCACCCAGCGAAATGGACGGGCCAGGAATACGCACAGCCGGGTGGGGTAGGTCCGGAAAAGCATCTTCGGCAGGAAATCGAACAGCGCGTAAAACAGAAAGACCGCCAGGGCGTAAACCAATACCAACCAGACGAGCCGGTCCGACAAGTAATGGTAAAGGATCACCACCAGCCAGCCCAGAATCAGAGCATTGGCTACCGTGTTGCCCACCAGAATCGTCCACAAAAAATGCTCAGGATGTTCCAAGTACTCATGCAACAACTTCGCCGAACGCGCGCCAGCCCGGCTCTGTTGCCGAATCCGCAGACGGCTCAGGGCAAAAACCCCCGCCTCCATTCCGGAAAGAAAGAACGAGAGCCCCAGGCAAAACAAGACGCCCAGCCAAATTATGAAGGTGGTTGCCACGATGTTTGCCCACTCATTTCATCTGCTCGACCAGCAGCTCGCGAACTCGCCGCTCGTCCGCCACGGCGGCCGTCAGCTTTACCCCGCGAAAGGTGGCCGACTCGCCCACCCTCGGCACCACGTCCGCCAGGCTCATGAGCAAGCCGCCCATGGTTTCGACCTCGGCCACGTCTCCCAGCGCCGGGTACTCGCGGCGAAAATCGTCCAGGCGCAGCAGCCCGCTCACCCGCCAACGGCCCGGGGCCAGCTTTTCCATGACTAACCCTTCGGAATCGGATTCCGAACGGATTTTCCCGACCATTTCTTCGAGAATATCTTCCATGGTAACAATCCCGGCCGTGCCGCCGAATTCGTCCAACACAATAGCGAGTCCGCGTTGTTGCCGCTGCAAACTCTTGAGCAGCTGCAGCAGGTTCATCGTCTGCGGGACAAAAGAAGGAAACTCAATGGCATCGGCCAGATCCACGTGAGGATCGAGCAGCAGCGCCCGGGTGTTGAGGATGCCGACGATCGTATCGGGCGTCTCATCATAGATTGGCAAGCGGCGGTGCTTGTACCGACGGGCCGCTTCGAGCATTTCTTCGATCGACAGCTCGTCAGAAATGGCCGCCATTCGCGACCGCGGCTGCATCACTTCCTTGGCCGTCCGCCGATCGAGGCTGATGATTTGCAGGATGATTTCCTTCTCGGCCTGGGCCAGGGCGCCGTGCTGATAAGCCATTTCGAGCAACTCCTGGTAGTCGGCATCGGTCAACGCGGCCGGGGGCTGGACCGAACGGGGAGTGACTGTTTTCAAAATCCACAGATTCAGGCTCTGCGCCACGCGACAGAGAGGCAAACTGAACCGCAGAAACAACGAGAGCGGCGCCGCCACGCGCGTAGCCCACTGCTCCGGCTTGCGCACCGCCATGGTTTTGGGGAACACCTCGCACCCGACCAGCAACAGCACCAGCAACAGCACAATGGTTGCGACCGTTGGCCAGCGGCCTTGCAAGGCCATCCACAAGGCCACCGCTAGCAACGCCGAATTGGCAAACGTGTTCCCCAACACCAGGGCCGCCAGCAAATCCTGCGGTTTGGCCAGCAACCCCTGCACGATTTTGCCCGAGCGCGGCTGACGCTCCGCCAGTTGCCGAACCTGCCATTTGCTCAAGGAAAATAGCGAGGTTTCCGCGAGCGAGAAAAAGAAACTTGCTCCGGCAAAAATGAGCACCACCACCACAGCGGCCATGACTGCAGAATGGAATAAACCCGCGTCAAAGGCAATCCGGACGGGTTTGACCCGTGTGCATCGGTGTTCATCGGCAGTTTTAGCAGGAGCCTGAAGGAGCTTGGCCGGCTGCCGCGTGAACGCGGCGTTCCGGTTTTCGGTCGAGCAATTTCGGCAAAGCTTTTAGCAAAACTTGAACAGCCTTGAGATTTGACATCCGAGGGAAGGGGCAACATACCTGCCATAAATTTGTTTAACTAATAATTCAGGAGAATTCCTTATGAAACACCCGATCCGGCACTGTTCGATTTCGGCCTTCAATCCAGGGCTCTTACTTGCGGTCCTCGTGGCGGCGAGCACGCCAGCGAGAGCCATCGATTTGCTGCAACGCTACCCCACTACACTTACCGCGGGCATGCTCGAGCCCACGCAGGCGCAGCCCTGGCAGTTTTTACCGGGTGATATCTACCGCGTCAGCCAGTTCAGCCTCAAGGTAGGAGATCAGTTGAAAATCGAAACCGGGGCGGCGGATCTCGGAATTGGGCATTGTGCCAATGGCGCCATTTGCGCCATGCTGATTCCGGTGGAGGGCGGGAAACTCACGCGCCCGGGCGCTTCCGGCCCCGAAGCCATTGCTCACATCTGGCTCCGATTTCATCCGGGCGAAATCAACAAACTCTTCCCGGCGGAAACAATTTCGGCGGGCGCCTCGACGGCTGTGATGGGACCGATGCGTTCAATCGCCGCCGGCAAGTTCAGGTCGAGCTATCACGCCGGGATGAACGCCATGATCCCGGAGCCGAAAGATATGACGGTCGATGTGGATACGAGGGCCGGAGTGCGGCGGTTCTTTATGGTTAATACGCAGGCCAAAACGGCGGAATACGTCAATGCGTTCGAACGCCAACCGGTCCGCCTGGCAGGTCACGGTAAAAGCGCCGCCCCGAAGATCCTGTTTACTAAACCGGTCGAGGGGGCAACTGATGTGGACCCTGGACTCAGGGAAATCACAGTTACTTTCGACCAGGATATGGGCGAGGGATTTTCCTGGACGGGCAGCGGCCCGGAGTTTCCGCCCTCAGCAGACGGCGAGAAACCTCAATGGCGAGGCAAGCGCACTTGCGTGCTGCCGGTTAAACTGGAAGCGGGGCATCACTACCGCGTGGGCATTAACGCTCCGAGCTTTCACAACTTTTGCAGCGCCGAAGGCACGGCAGTCGAACCCTCGAGCATCAGTTTCACAACGAAATAAGAGGATCACGCCAAGGCGCTCAGAACGCCAGGATAGGAGAAGCTTTTTCTCTTGGCGATCTTGGCGCCTTGGCGTGAAGTGGATTCCTGATCGTCTTGGGTGCGGCTCAGGACTTGGGCAAATTCTTCAAGAAGGGGCCGAATAAATCGATGGGGATCGGAAGGAAGGTGGTCGTGTTATGTTCGCTGGAAATTTCGCGCATGGTTTGCAGGAAACGCAATTGCAGCGCGATGGGCTCTTTGCTGATCATGCTCGCCGCCTGGACCATCTTTTCGGCCGCTTGAAACTCCCCTTCGGCATTGACGATCTTGGCGCGCCGTTCCCGTTCGGCTTCGGCTTGCTTGGCCATGGCGCGCTTCATTCCTTCCGGCAAGGCAACATCCTTGATTTCCACCGAGGTGACTTTCACGCCCCACGGGTCGGTCTGACGATCGATAATCTCCTGGAGCGTCTGGTTGATCTTGTCCCGATGGGCCAACAAGTCGTCCAACTCTGCTCCTCCGACCACGCTGCGCAAAGTAGTTTGGGCCACTAACGAAGTGGTTTTCCAAAAATTCTCGACTTTCACCACCGCGGCGACGGGATCGATCACGCGGAAATAAACGACCGCGTCGACCGTGGCGGGCACATTATCGCGCGTCATCACCTCCTGCTTGGATACGTCGATCGTCACCACGCGCAAATCCATCTTCACCATACGGTCGACGACCGGAATGAGGAAAATGACGCCGGGCCCTTTCGCCCCCAGAAGCTTGCCGAGCCGGAAGATGACGCCGCGCTCATACTCGCGCAGGATGCGCAGGGCTTGCGGCAGCACAATTGCCACCAGGATAAGAATGATAAAGATCGAGGGAATGATTTTGGCCAAGGTTGAAAGTTGATCCATAAGGTGTCGGGTTGATGTTTCGGTAAAAGGCCGAGTCTAGCTCAGCTTTGGTTTTACTTTCAGGGTTAAGCCGGTGATATCCACAATTTGCACGACCTGTCCGGCCTCGACGGGTGTGTCACTCACAGCGTTCCAATATGCGCCTTCAAAAAAGACCTTACCGCCTTGTGCATCGATGTGACCCAGAGCCGGGACCGTCCGGCCAAGCATCGCTTCTTTGCCGGTGCGCACCGGCAACGCCTGGGCCCGCAAGCCTTGTCCAACCACGAAAATGAAAAACAAAGCGGTCACGACGGTGGCTGGAATAATATAAACCAGCGACAAACGGAAGGTGGGATCTGCTCGATTGAACAGCATCAAGGCGCCGAGGAAGAATGCTATGATCCCGCCGCCCGTCAAAATCCCATGGGTCGGCGCGAACACGTCGATCACGAACAACACCGCCGCCAACCCGATCAGGGCCAGGCCCGCTAAATTGATCGGCAAAATGGAGGCCATGTACAAAGCCAGGATCAGGGCAATTCCTCCGACCACGCCGGGTAAGATTGCGCCAGGACTGCTTAATTCCCCAATAATTCCGTACATCGCCGCCAACATCAGCAGCAACATCACTTCCGGGCGCCAGAGCAACTGAAACACGTGCTCCCGCGCCAACATCGGGATCGGCGTAATGGCGGCTCCTATGGTGTCCAGCGATTTGCCATTCACCTCGCGCCCATTCAGCTGGGATAAAAGATCGGGGATGTCTTTGGCGATCAGATCGATCACCTTCATGTCCAGTGCCTGCTCGGCGGTAATGGATTCGCTATTCACGACGGATTCCCTGGCCCACTCCACATTGCGGCCACGTTTCTCGGCGATCGCCTGGATATAAGTGCTCGCGTACTTTTCCAGCTTTTGCTTCATCATACTGTCCATCTTTTCTTCGCCGCCGCCTCCCATCGATACCGGATGGGCCGCACCAATGCTGGTGTGCGGCGCCATGGCAGCCACGTCAGCGGCTAAAGTGATGAAACAACCCGCGCTGGCCGCATTGCCTCCTGTTGGCGCAACATAGACGACCACCGGCACCTGTGAAGCGTAGATTTTTTGAACGATTTGCTTGGTGGATTCGAGCAAGCCTCCGGGTGTGTCCAGTTGAATAATCAGGCAGGTCTCTTGGTGAGCCGCAGCCGTATCAATCGCACGCGCAATGTAGCTGGCTGTTGCCGGCCCAATTGCGCTATTCACCTGGATTAGCCCCACACTGCCGGCTTGCGCCGAAAGGGCCAGATTTGTCGCCAGGACCAGAAGGATCGACCACCAGTGGCGCATAACATTTCCGTCAGTTATTATTATAGCAGCCCCTTGTAGCAGAGCAATATATAATAAGTCCCGCCGCGGCGCGGGCTTCCTGCCCTGCAGCAACTTCCGATCACGTGCTGACTGCCAGTTTTGGCTGAAGACGTGCTCCAGGTTCAAGCCGCTGTTTTTTTGAACGTTGAAGCCTTCCTTTTCGATTTTTTGCCGCAACCGGCCGACTTGGTCGGCGATAGCGATGACCGAATCCCGGTTGACCGGTAAGTTGGTCAACCAGGCAAAAGTAGTTTTTTCACCGGTGGGAGAGGTTTCCTCGCAAAGAATGGCACCCAAGGTCCAGGAGCGATGCCCTTCCCCCGCACTCTTTCAACTGCGCAATCTGCGGCGATAGGAATGTGTCGATCGTCCTTACAAAAAAGTTGTGGGGTTCGCCCCATGAAGCGGGCCGGTGGCCCGCCGGGAGATAGGGCGGCCCGGTATTCCCAGGCCTTTCGGCCTGGGCTGGTATGAGGAACGCCTTTGGCGCTCGGGCTGGAACTCCATGTTCCACCAATCGTCACCTCCTGGCCGATTGGCGAGACGCCGGAACTCCCGGAGTTAATCAGTTCGCACGCGATAGAAGCGGCTGCCGGTTGGTGAGTTGGTGTCCGGTAGTACCAGAATACCTCCGGTCCCGACGGTCCAGTTTCCGGCCGGAGTCCAGGAGGAATCCGTCAAAGCATTCTTGTACTCCAGCAGATAGTTCAAGCCCGACACGCTGGACACGGAGAGAGAAAAACCGGACGGACTGGCGACGGCATTTTGGGCCAGCGGCGGAACCAGTATTTTTAGAGAAGCCGGAGTGCTGACATTGGTCCCGGCGGCGTTGCTGACCAGCAAAGCGTAGCTGCCCGCCTGGCTGAGCTGAACACTGGTCAACTGCAACCCGTTGGTGGTCGCGCCCGTCAACGGAGAGCCGTTGAAACTCCATTGATAGCTCAAGGGGCCGCTGCCGGCAGCGGCCGCATAAAACGAGACCGTTCCCCCAACGAGGCTCACCTGGTTGCTGGGCTGGGTTAGTATCGTTGGCGGGACCAGGACGATCAACTGCGCAACCGCGCTGGTGATCGAGCCGGCTGCATTGGCGACAACAACGCTGTAGCTACCGCCCGCGCTCACCTGGGCATTATTGATGGCGAGCAAATTCGAGTTAGCTCCGACTGCGTTGGTCCCGTTAAACCACCATTGATACGCGAACGGTGCGGTGCCGGCAGCGCTTACCTGGAAGGCAGCGCTCGCACCGGAAATGACGGTTTGGTTGGTGGGCTGAACATTGATCGAAGGTGGTATGATAACGGTCAATTGAGCCAAGGCGCTGGTCACGACGCCAAAGCTGTTGGTGATGACCACATCGTAGCTGCCGGCATTTCCAGAGGCAGCCTGGCTGACGATATAGTTGGTGCCCGCACCGCCGGCCAGGGGCGTTCCATTAAACCGCCACTGGTAGGTAAGTGGCGTAGTGCCGTCGGCGCTCACGCTAAAGCCGGCATTCTGCCCTTGCGTGACTGTGAGACTGCCCGGGTCCTGCGTGACGGTCGGGGGGATTCCCACGACTAGCGTGGCCACGAGGCTGGTGACGAAACCGGCGGTGTTCGTCACGACGACGCTATAGCCTCCGGCCGCGGTGACCTGGACATTGGTAAGACAAAGGACATTGGTATTGCCGCCAACAACATTGGTATTGTTGAACCACCACTGATAGGCCAGTGGCGAGCTGCCGGTGGCACTAACCTGGAACATCACGTTACTGCCCGCACTAACAGTTTGGTTGGTCGGCTGTGCGGAGATCGATGGGGGAACGACCACAGTTAATTGGCCCACGGCGCTGGTGATCGAGCCGTAGGCATTGCTGATTACGGCGTCGTAAGCTCCCGCGTCGCCCGTCCCTACCGCGCCAATAAAGTAATTCGTTCCGACGCCACCGGGCAATGCCACCCCATTCAGCCGCCATTGATAACTGATTGGGGCGGTGCCGCTGCCCATGACGGTGAAGGTTGCGCTCCGGCCTTGAATTACAGTGAGGCTGACCGGCTGCTGCGAAACTCCGGCTGGAACTCCAATGCTCAGGGTTGCCACGGCGCTGGTGATCGCACCCGCCGAATTGGTGATCACCACCTGGTAAGTACCGGCCTGGGCCGCTTGGGCGCCGGTAATGACCAGCGCATTTGAGTTTATACCAACCGCATTGGTGCCATTAAACCACCATTGATAACTCAGCGGAGCGGTCCCCGAGGCAAGCACCTGGAACAGCGCGTCAGTTCCCGCCGCCACAATTTGGTTCGTGGGTTGACTACTGATACTCGGCGGCACTAGAACCGTTAATTGCGCGACCGAACTGGTAACGGCCCCGTAAGGATTGCTCACGACCACGTCATAGTTGCCGGCGTTGGCGGAACTAGTCCCGAAAACCGTATAGCTGCTGGCCGTCGCACCCGCGACAGGCGTCGAGGCGAATCGCCATTGGTAGCCCAAAGGCGCATCGCCGGAAGCGGCTACATTGAAGGAGGCGTTTTGGCCTTGAATGATCACCAGGCTGGTCGGCGGGTTCGTTATGCCCGGCGGAATCCCGACCGTTAAAGTGGCCACGCTGCTCGTAATCGCTCCCGCGCTGTTCGTGATCACCACATTGTAGGCACCGGCTTGGCTCGGCTGCACATTGTTCAACCCAAGAATATTGGTGCTCGTGCCAAGAGCATTGGTTCCATTGAACCACCACTGATAACTGAGTGGCGCCGTGCCGGACGCATTTACCTGGAAACTCAAGTTCGCCCCGGAAATCACGGTCTGATTCGTCGGCTGGGTAGTGATCGCCGGAGGAATCAGAACGGTCAACTGGGCGACGGTGCTGGTAGCGCTTCCTGCACCATTGCTGGCGACGAACTGATAATTCCCGGCCTGCGCAGTCTGAACATTGGTTAAGCCAAGAGCCGTACCCGTCTGCCCCGGGATGACCGCTCCGCCAAAGAACCACTGATAATTCAGCGGCGCACTTCCCGAAGCGGCCGCCTGGAAGGTGACATTGCTGCCGAGCACCACGCTTTGGCTAGCCGGCTGCAGCGTGATGGCTGGCGGAACAAGGACTGTCAGAGTGGCGACGGAACTGGTCACCGCTCCGGCGGAATTGGTAACGACCACGCAATAATTTCCCGCCTGGTTGGTTTGCACGCCGGTTAAAGCCACGCTGCTGGAAGTGGCCCCGCTCAACGGTGCGCCGGCAAACATCCATTGAAAACTCAGTGGCGCCGTTCCCGTCGCACCAACTTGAAAGACCGTGTTCGAACCGAGCGAAACCGTTTGATTGGTGGGCTGCCCGGTAATCGAAGGAGGAATCAAAACGGTCAGCGTGGCCACCGTGCTGGTGACCGAACCCACGGAGTTGGTCACGACGACCGCGTAATTACCCGCCTGATTGGGTTGAACGTTGGTCAACGAAAGGCTCGAGACGGTGGCGCCGGCCAATGGGTTTCCGCCAAAGGTCCACAGATAACTCAGCGGAACACTGCCGCTTGCATTGACCGAGAAACTAGCGCTGCTTCCCATAACTGCTACTTGATTGGTTGGCTGCGCCGTGATTGATGGCGCCACGGCCGCACTGACCAAGCTGACCGACAGGTCATTTCCCAGGTTAGGATCAGCGGGGTTCGACGTGGCGGTCACCGTATTGGAGAGCGTCCCGGCCGCAGAAGGCTGGATCGTGACAACAATATTGCTGGCATGGCCAACGCTCAGGGCACCGACCACGCAGGCCACAGCATTGCCGAGGTTGACACAACCTGGCGAGGCGGAAACGAACGTGACATTACTTGGCAATGCGTCAGTGATCGCCAGGTTTGATGCGGTCGAGGGACCGAGGTTGCTTACGGTGATCGTGTAGGAAAGGTTCTGGCCAACGGCCACAGGATTCGGCGCGGCAGACTGGTTTACCGCCACATCAGCCGTTGGAGCGCAACAGTCGTACTGGTTGTCCTGGATCGAAACCGAATCCAAAAACCAGCCCATCCCGACGAAGCTGTTAATTCCCGTCGCCAACGACCACTTAAGCTGCACGTTTTGGCCGGCGGCAGCGGCCGGCAGCACAACTGTCGTCGTGACCCAGCCCATAGAATTGCTACCCCAGGCAGCCGCCCCCGCCAATGGGTTGGCTGTGCCGGCGCTCAAAGTGCAATTGTAGCCGCCGCTTGAAAAGCTTCCGCCGGCTGTGACGATATCGCTGAAAGCTCCACCCCCAATCGAGATTTGAAGCACGCCGCCATCGTAATATGTCAGCGTGTGTGGATGTGCGATGCTATGGAAAGCAAGATTGTAGTTATGGCGAAATGTCAGTTGTGCCGCCGACGAAACAATCGCGATGGGAGGCGAGACCAAATCGGTTTGTCCCGCCGTGCCGGCATCGGCGGCAAACACAGAATTTGGCGCGGTATCGGAAAAGCCGTTGGTGCTCGCCCAGTTGGCCAAAACACCGGAGGCGACGGAGGTCGACCAGCCAGCGGGAAACCCTGGACTGCTCACGCCATCAAAGTTCTCAGAGAAACTGGTAACTACGCTGGTGGCGCCAAGCCTTACCGTGAAGGTCACGTTGCCCAGGTTGGCCGGTCCGTCCTGGAGCTGTAGCGTGGCAGTCAGAGTGCTGCCGCAAGTGCCGTTGGCCGTGAAACTGAACGAGCGAGTTACTGCCGATCCGCTGGCAGGCACTACACCATACGTTTGCGGGCCGCCGGGAGAAGTGACACCGCCGGTGGGTTGCAAGGTCGCCACCAGGTTTGCGGTATCGGCCGAGCCGGTGTTGATCAAGCCAAAGCTAACGGTGAGGGTCTCGCCGGGATCCACCGCGTTGTTGGTGCAGCTTTCGATCACGAGGGCCAGGCTATTGGATACAATATGTGGCGTAGCCGCCCCGGCCAAGGCACTCAACAGAGCCCCACCGGCCGGCGTGCCCCAACCGGTGCAAAGATCGAATCCGCTTACGGCGAGAAATTTAGTTGGACTGGACGCGTTGGTATTATTGCCGCTGGTAATGTCATGCATGGCGGCGGCGTAACCACTGCCCTGGGCGAGGGTATAAAGCGCAGGATTTATAAAACCTACCACCGGCTTGCCATTCGCAAGGGCTTGCTGGTTTATGAGCGCGGTGTAGGCCGCCCACAATGGAGCGGCGCAACTGGTCCCTCCCGCCGCGCCCGAACTGCCGTTGTTGTACGTCACGAAAATGTTGTCCGCCGTTAACGCGACGTCCGGAAAATTGCGCATCGTCGTCGAGCCTTGGTTGCCTGCCATGCTGACACTCTGCTGCCAACTGGGAATTGTATAGGAAGTGCTGATACCACCCCCAGTGCCATTTGTCCCGTTGCCGGAATTGTACCAGTTCCACGTCTTCTCCGACGCCCATGTGCCTCCGGGACCGCTCGTGCTCAAAGTCGTGCCCCCGACAATGGTGATGTTCGGATTATCACAAGGCTGCGGAGCTGCGCCGCTGTAAGCGTCGCTGTCTCCGGCGGCTTGAAAGTACGATTGCCCCTGCGCCGCGAACTGCAGAAAAATGTTGTCCGTCGTCGAACTCGGACCTCCGGACCAACTCCAGGAGGAACTGAGTTGTTTGGCCGAGTTGTCACTCGCCATCCGGTTCAAAATGTCGTTGGGAAACCCGCTCGGGCCTGCTTCGTAAACAACAATCCGGCTCAAGCCCGGCGCCATTGCCACCGCCATCTCGATATCGAGGGCGACCTCGACATTGTTCCCTCCCGGAGTGCCGTTGTACCCGTCCAAAAGAACGTTGGTCAGCGGCACATTTGGAAGTCCCGCCAGCGATTCATATGACGCAATGTCATTGGCATAGTAGCCGTCGAATTCGAGCAATCCCACCGTTTGGCCAAGGCCGGTAACCGCCACATTCGGAGCATACGCAGCCCGAAAATCTTTGCCCAGGTAGGTCCCGCCACTTCCAGAGCCGAAGAAAGGCTGCGGCTGGGAGTTCAGGCGGGTAGGCCGATGCACCAGCGGATGAGGCGGGCTAAAATCATCAAGCCCGCTAATGTCTAGAATTGGGACAGCTACAGTGACGGACGGCTCCTGGTCCGGCGCAAAGAAGTCCCGATTCTCCGTCGGATGCCGAAACGTGAGCAACCGAAGACCAAAAGCTTTCTCGATGTCGGCCACGGAACCCTTCACGTCCAGCAGCACGCGATTTGCATGGGTCGATGTGACTTCGAGGCGGTTGGTGCGGGCGAATTCGAGCAACGCCGCATATTGTTCCTCCGACGGCGCGAAAGCCTCAGCGAACTGGTCCGGGGTCAAGAATTGATGAAAACGAGGGCTTTGAGGATCGTATAGTTCTTTGAGCAAGTTCGTCAGCCCGTCCGAGTTGCGCAAGGGAAGGCCAATTGCCAGGCGCAGCCGGGAAGCGGGATCGAGGCGCCCAATGGGCTGGCGCCCTTGAGCAGCAGGGGGAACATGCCCACGCAGTGGGTGAGTTGGCGCGGCATTGACCTGGAATGCCCAGGCTAGCCCAAGCAAGCAGAGCCAAGCCCACAGGTAAGACCCGCATGACCAGATGTTTATGCGTTGAGCGTGGGGGTACTTCTTCACGTCTGAATTATCAACCTCAGGAAGACGCAGGTTTTATGCCGTGACTCAAATAGTTATACCGGTTTCGGGACGTTGTGGCCGAAAAACCCGGCGTGCAGAGCGGGTGTTGCAAGGCGGCAGCCACTCTGGATTGCTCGGGGAACTCCCCCGCGCTGTCTGGCAGGAGTGCGATTTTTGGCGAAAACTGATCCCGCCAAGTTGCAAGATAGCCGCGCGAGTATCCGGGGCCTCGCTGTTCTGCTTGACTTACCATTTAATGGGTAAGACAGTAAGGCATGACGGCCACGTTATCGAGCAAAGGCCAAGTGGTGCTGCCCAAAAGGGCGCGAATGCGACTGCGATTGCAGCCCGGCACAAAGTTCTCCTGCAAGGTGGAAGGCGAATCCATCGTCCTCACACCGGAACGAGGCAACCGAGAGCGGCCCAAGCTGATCACCGATACGAAAACGGGGCTGCGGATAACGCAGTCCCCTGCGGAAATGAGGGTCACGAGCGAAGAGGTGCGGGCGGCCATGGCCGATTTCCCATGAGATACCTGCTCGACGTCAACACCCTGCTCGCTCTGGCGCACACCGGACACGCCTTGCACGCAAAAGCAGCGAGTTGGTATACCCGCGTGTCGGGCTCGGCACGCGGATTCCATACCTGTTCGATTACCGAGTTGGGCTTTGTGCGAGTTTCGGTCAGTACCGGCCTTCAGCCCGACGTTGAAACAGCCAAGCAAGCCCTCGACGCTCTAAAATCCTCCTCCTCGGTCCGGTTCGAGCTCATCGCGGACAATCATGGAGCTGCGCAATTGCCGGCGTTTGTAAAAAAGGCTCAAGCCATCACCGATGGACATTTATCGGAACTGGCAGGAAAGAACGCCATGCAACTGGTGACGCTCGATCAAGGCATTCCCAAAGCCCTGTACATTGGCTAGAGGTTTCTCGAGTGGCGGGCGGCTTCACCAGGGGCGTCCGCGGGTGGCAGTGCTGTAAAGAGGTCGGCAGGGTTTGGACTTCCCTGGCGCTTGTGGCTGCTGTGATACGGAAGTGGTGGGAAACAGGGTTTCGCGTCGCGTCGCAGCGCAAAAAGGCGGTCCCGCTCAGCGGGGCCGCGGTCAAAGACGCTGCGTGGAAACCAGCGGCGTTCCGCCAAATCACTTTGCCGAGTCGCACTCGGCGATCAATTGTCGGTAGGTCTGGCGCGCGTACTCATAAGCCGCTTTGGCCTCGGACATTTCATCGGACTTAATGAACCGCTGTTTCTGCTGCCAACAGCGATCCACTCCATCCAGGCACCATTGAGCACTGCGGCGCGAAGCGCGGATCGGTTTGCCGTCGACCAGCACGAAGATGGGATTGGTGTGCGACGAAGGCAGAATTCGTAGTGCCACCCAACTGCTTTTATCGATCTGCACGTCGAACGTGACATCCCGCAGAGAACCGTCGGCATTGACCTCTTTTCGAGCTACCGGGTAACCGTTGACGATGAGTTCGAGAGGCACATGCCGGGAATCGTCCAGGCGCGCGCGTTCGATATCCCAGTATGGCTTCTCGGAATACGGCCGCTTTTTTATTTCCGGCTTGGAGTTCTCGTCGAGGAGCGCGGCGACTTTGGCCGTGACGTGCACCATCGCGGGTTTGGCCAGACGCAACTCACTGCCGTTCTCGCCCATCACGGCGCCGTCGATTTTAAAATCCATGAGGTGGCTCCGTCCATCACTGACGTAGTTGTGACCTTCGCGAATGCCTTCGCACCAGGCGTCATAGGTCAGCTTGTCTCCCAGTTTCACATATGAACGGCCCAACCCCACTCTTTCCCCATAGATGCAGGGAAAATCCGTTTCGCCGCTGATGCGGGTGCGAAATCCAACATTGAGAGTGTGATACCACATGTTGAGTTCCCAAACGCTTGGCGTGTCGACCATGGACATGAAATCGACGGCCGGCACGAGCTTGCCGTCCGGGCCGGGTACCTGGTGGGTCACATCGACGATGTATTCATTGGCGCCAATCCCGCTATAAGGTGGAACCACATAGTTGGGCAGTTCGGACGTATCGACTTCCAAGCCCCAACCCGAGTGGGCCGGGCCGCACACCGCGCCTTGCTTTTTGGCCCATCGCAATGTGTTCAGGCATAGTGTGGGCCAGTGTTTGTCCGAGTCGCCGCCCGGATAGATTTCGTCCTTGAGCCGTAACAAGACCAGGTGACCGGATTGATGCGAGCCGAAGCCGGATACTTCGATGTCGTAATGGAGCAGGTACGGGTAACGCGAAACCGTATCGTCCTTTCCGGTGAAAAATTGTTTCTGAAAATCAAAACAAGGTCCCCAAGTCAGGTTGCACCCGACCTTGAGGTCTTCGCCCTGGCAATGGCGGTACATATCAACGGCCAACACACCTTCGGTCGGTTGAGTGTAGTGCGCGCACCCCGCAGCGTGGATGTGATGATCGCCGGACCACCAGCCGAACTTCGAGGGATCGATCCAGCGCCGTAACTGGAAAGTTGCAGTTTGTCCCGGGCCTTTAACTTCCAGCGGGCAAGCTTCGGCGATGTACTCGGGACCGCGGGTGTACTCGATGATATATTTGCCTGCCGGTAAAATGAAATTCTCTCCGTCAGCGCGGTAGATCTGCGGGTGAAAAGCAAAGTCGGGCGCCAGGCGCTTGGCTTGGGAAGGATAGACCCGTTGCTGCCGATCTTTGACGATAAACATCGCCGTGGAGGGCTGACCGGTTTCATCAAAAACCCGCAACTTCACTTCGTGTGCCGGAAGACAGTTGAACAACAGATCCAGCTCGCTGCGGAAGCCCAAATCTTGTGTGCCCTGGCCCACATCAAACACCAGCTTGGCCTCGCGTTTGCCAGCGTCCCGGCTATAGAGCGATACAATCCGATATTCCAGCCCGAGCCCGCTCAGTTCTTTGCGCAAAGGCTGTTTGCCCGGCGCCTCCAAATCGAGCCAGCGCTCCCGCGATGAAAGGTTTTTGTCGGCTCCGTCACTCTTCGCATACGCCCGATCGGAGGCCGTTCTGGCCCAGGGCGAATCGTGCACCGATTGGGCTTGCGGGCTGATGACGCGCAGCTCGGCCGTGGCTCCGGCGTCATTCTGCACTTTGACCAAAAATGTGCGCCACCCGTCCGCCACCAACTCGGGCGCGGCCGGTCCAGGCGCCACTTTGACACGCATCTCGGGATTGATGGTCAATCCGACCAGGCAGTGCGGATCGAGCACGCGCTGAATCGCCTGGCAGGCCACGGCCGAATCCGTGCCGGTCAAAGCCGAATCAATCGCGCGCTGCTCGTCGGGTAACAGGGGAGCCCCGAGATAATTAAGGGCCTCACCAACTCGCCGAACCTGCGCTGCCAATGGCTGAAGGTCCACTTCTTTCACGACGGGCAACGTCGCGGGATCCGCCTCGGCCAACAATGCACCGCCAACGATGACGCACGCCCAAATTGAGAACTGCCCGAAAAGATTGCTCCGCCTGGGAGCGACGGAGTCTTGCCGGCGAGTTCTTTTCGCAACATACCCACACGCCGGCGGGACGCCGGCGCTCCCAGGCCGATCCATCGAGAAGCTGTTTTCGCTTTTCGCTCGTGAACTATGACCAGACGAGTTGAGTTTCAATTTTGAATTTAACATAGGTGAACCTGAGAATTGACTTCAGCGGCATCTACAAACCGCTTGAGATTAGCGGCTGGAGTTCATTGTTTATCTCCGTGTGATGCCCTTGCGGCCGCCTCCCGTTGCTCGATGCTTTTGAGCAAAGTGGTCTTCGCCGGCGAATAAGCCTCGTTCGTCACCCAAGTGAGTTGCGAGCGAGACTCGGCGAAATGGCCGCCGAGCATTTTGACGCGCGCCAAGTGAACGTAAACATCCTGGCGATTCTCCTCCTGCCGGGCGATTTGCAGGGCATTGGTCCAGGCCTGCAGCGCGGGCTCCACGGGAAAGGGTTTGATGGAGTAATACGTCTGGGCGAGATCGCGCGCGAAGGCAAAATTCTTCGGGTCAAGGCGGATGGCGTTGCTGTACAGCACCAGGCAACGTCCGAACACGTCCTGCTCGTTGGAGTGGTAGTAATCGGCAGCCTTTTTCCGCAGCACGTAAAGAACATCCGCGAAGTTATGATAGAAAACCGGCTCATTGGGGCTGATCTCGATGGCTTTGCTGAAATATTGAAAGGCCTTGTCGACTGGCCCGCTCTCCCCGTAGCGTCCGGCTAAGTTGTTATAGATGGCGGCGTTGTTGGTATCGAGTTCGAGCGCCTTTTCCCACTCGAGCAGAGCGCCCTGTTCATCATCGCGCGCGTTGAGGAAGTTGCCGTAAGCCAGGTGCGCGGCGGCATCCCGCGGATAGCGCTTTAGCAAAGCGTTGTAACTACGGCGGACCGGTTCGAACCGTTCGGTGATGCGCCGTTGAAGCTCAGCGTCCGAGAGCCCCGCACCCTCGGCCATTTTCTGCTTGTTCGAGCGCACCCACCCATCCACTTCGGCCTGAGCGGCATCGTCGGCCGCATCGAGTTTCTGCAACTCAACCTTCGGGTCATCGGCGGGGGCGGTTGGCGCTTGCGGTCCGGGGATTTGCGGGACGTCCGCCATCCCCAGGCAGGCAAGCACAAGCGCGGTCGCGAGACACGAGATCGGGAAATTCACGCCAGCAGAATACGCCACGGACTGACGGCTGCCAATTTGCAATTTTGCAGTTCCGCTAACTTCCCGTATAATCCCCGTCTATTTATATGGGTTCACCACAAACTCAGGAATCCCGCAACCGAACAGCGCCGCGGCCGTTCAGCAAGCTCATGGCGGCCAATCGCTCCGAGATTGCCATCCGGATTTTCCGCGCCGCCACCGATCTAGGATTGCGAACCGTCGCGATTTACGCGCAGGAAGATCGTTTCAGCATTCACCGTTTTAAAGCCGATGAATCGTACCAAATCGGCCAGGGCAAAGGGCCCGTGGCCGCTTATTTAGATATTGATGGCATCGTGACGCTCGCCAAAGAAACCGGGGCCCAGGCGATCCATCCTGGCTACGGATTTCTGAGTGAAAATGCGCAGTTTGCCCGGGCCTGCGGCGAGGCGGGCATCGTCTTCGTAGGGCCGCGGCCTGAACTGCTCGACCTGATGGGGGACAAGACTGCGGCGCGCGCACTGGCCCAAAGGATCGGCGTGCCAACATTGCCCGGCACCGAACAAGCTGTTAGCGACCGCGAGCAAGCGTTAAAAATTGCCCGAGAACTTGGCTTTCCCTTGATCATCAAGGCGGCGTTTGGAGGCGGAGGCCGCGGCATGCGCGTGGTCCACAAGTCAACCGACCTGACGCGCTTGTTGGACGAAGCCCAGACCGAGGCCGACCGCGCCTTCGGCAACCCGGCCGTGTTTTTGGAGAAGTACATACCGCGCGCCAAGCACCTGGAAGTGCAGATCGTCGGGGATCAACATGGTAATGTGATCCACTTGCACGAACGCGACTGCTCCGTGCAGCGCCGTCACCAGAAGGTGGTCGAAGTGGCACCCAGTTATGGCTTGCCGCAGGAGATCATCGGCCAGCTGTGCGATGCGGCGGTACGTATGGCCCGCGAGATCCGGTATGATAACGCCGGCACGATCGAGTTTCTCTACGACTTGGACCGGCACGAGTGGTTCTTTATCGAAATGAATCCCCGGATCCAGGTCGAACACACCGTCACCGAGGTGATCACCGGTCAGGACCTGGTACGCGCCCAGATTCTTATTGCCCAGGGTTTCCCGCTGCATAGCCCGCAGGTGGGGATGCCGGCGCAGGAAAAGGTGGCGCGCAACGGTTACGCCATTCAATGCCGTCTTACCACGGAAGATCCGGAGAACAAGTTCACCCCGGACTATGGCAAGATATTGGCGTATCGATCGACCGGCGGGTTCGGCATTCGTTTGGACGGCGGGATGGGTTACGCCGGCGCGGTAATTACGCCTTTCTACGATTCGCTGCTGGTTAAAGTAATCGCCTCAGCCGATTCATGGGACCTGACGCGCCATCGCATGGACCGCGCCTTGCGTGAATTTCGTATTCGCGGTCTCAAGACCAATATTCCCTTTCTCGAGAACGTCATCAACCATCCGACCTTTGCGGCTGGGCGGGCGACCACCACCCTGGTCGACAACACGCCAGAGCTGTATGCGTTCAAACCCAAGCGGGATCGCGCCACCAAGCTGCTGAACTTTCTGGGCAACATCATCGTCAATGGCAATCCGCACGCCAAAGGGTTCAAGCCGGCCAAACCCTTCGAACCGGCCAAAGTGCCTCCGCACGATCACCTCAAACCCATCCCGCGCGGCACCCGCGATCTGTTGCTGGAACTTGGGCCGGCCAAGTTTGCTCAATGGACGCTGAAACAAAAGCGGCTGCTTATCACCGACACCACGTTTCGCGATGCTCATCAGTCGCTCATGGCCACGCGCATGCGCACGTACGACATGCTGGCCTGCGCTGCCCCCCTGGCCAGCCGGCTGGGCTCAGTCGATAATGGGCTCTTTTCTCTCGAAATGTGGGGCGGGGCCACCTTTGATTCAGCGATGCGGTTCCTCTCCGAGGATCCCTGGGAACGTTTGCGCCAGCTCCGGGAGGCCATTCCCAATATCTGTTTCCAGATGCTCTTTCGCGGGTCCAACGCCGTGGGATATTCCAACTATCCCACCAACGTCGTAACCGGTTTCGTCAAACACGCCGCCGCCGCCGGCATGGATATCTTCCGGATCTTCGACTCGCTCAATTACCTGCCAAACCTGCGCGCGGCCATGGAAGCCGTCCAGGATACCCACGCCATTTGCGAGGCGGCCATCTGTTATACCGGCGATATCCTGGACGAACGGCGCGACAAGTTCTCGCTGAAATATTATGTGAAGCTGGCGAGAGAGCTCGAAAAAATGGGCGCGCACTTCCTGGCGATTAAGGACATGGCCGGCCTGTGCCGCCCGCCAGCGGCACGCAAGCTAGTGCAAGCCCTCAAAGAAGAAATCGGCTTGCCGATTCACTTCCATACGCACGACACCAGCGGCACCAGCGCCGCCAGCATTCTGCGCGCCACCGAGGCCGGAGCCGACGTGGTGGATCTCGCCATCGCATCGATGTCGGGCAGCACCAGCCAGCCCAATCTGAACTCGATCGTAGCGGCCCTCCAGCATACCCCGCGAGATACTCGGGTCGATCTGGATACTTTAAACGAATTCTCCGATTACTGGGAAAAGGTTCGCGAGCATTACACACCTTTTGACATCGCCCCGAAAACCGGGAGCGCCGAGGTATATTTGCACGAAATGCCCGGGGGCCAGTACACCAACCTGAAAGAACAGGCCGCCAGCATGGGCGTTTCGCATCGCTGGCCCGAAATCGCCCGACTTTATGCCCAGGTCAACCAACTCTTCGGCGACATCGTCAAAGTCACCCCGTCCTCAAAAGTCGTCGGGGACATGGCGTTATTTCTGTTCAGCCGTGGGATCCGGCCTGAAGACGTCATCAATCTCGAACCTGGCATGACGCCGTTCCCGGAGAGCGTCATTGGCATGTTCAACGGTGAGTTGGGCTGGCCACTGGGCGGCTGGCCTGAACCAGTGTGGCGCGTAATCCTGGGCGAAAAAAAGTTCAAGGAAGCCAAGGCGCGATACGAGGTCTCGATTCGCAAAAGACTCGCCGCCAATGAAGGCGCCCTCCAGCCGGTTGATCTCGATAAGATTCGCACCGAGCTCTCCGCCAAATTCAAACGCAGCATCAGCGAGGATGATCTCTTCTCCTATCTAATGTATCCGGAGGTGTTCGCCGCCTTCGACAAGCATCGGCAGGATTTTAGCGATGTGAGCGTGCTGCCGACGCCGGCCTTTTTCTACGGGCTTTATCACCGGCAGGAAATCGGCGTCACGATCGAGCCAGGCAAAACCCTGATTATCCGGCTGGTCAACGTGAGCGATCCGGAGAAAGACGGACGCCGCACGGTCACCGTCGAACTCAACGGAATGACCCGCGAAACTTTCATTGCCGACCGGCAACTGGCGCCGAAAGCTAAGCTGCGTCCGAAAGCCGACTTGAAAAACCCGGCACAGGTTCCCGCGCCGATACCTGGTTTAATCGCTTCCATCGCCGTGAGCGTCGGTCACAAAGTGAGCAAAGGCGACAAGCTGCTGATGCTCGAAGCCATGAAAATGCAAACCACCATCTCCGCTCCGATCGACGGCGTGGTCGATGAGATCCATGTCGCTTTGAACGATACAGTCGAGAGCAAGGATCTGTTGTTGAGCTTGCGAAGATGAGCCTGCGGCCCAAACGACAATTCCCCGTGACCCGCTTCGGCGAGATCACCTTCCACAAGCTGAATACCCAAAAGTGGGAATGGCGTGATGCTTACCATTGGTTACTGACATTAAGCTGGCCGCAATTCTCCGCCTTTGTTTTTGGGATGTATCTGGCTATTAACCTGCTCTTCTCGCTCTGCTATTATCTGCGTCCGCACTCCATTGCCGGGTCAGCCTCCAATTCGTGGTCGGATTGCTTTTTCTTTAGCGTCGAGACCCTGGCGACGGTTGGGTATGGCCACATGTACCCGGAAACGTTGTTCGGACATGTGGTGGCGACGCTGGAAATCATGATTGGCATGTTCGGCATGGCCATTATAACCGGCCTTATTTTCATCCGCTTTTCCCGGCCGATCGCTCGAATTGTCTTCAGCAACAACCTCGTGCTCGATTCCTTCGATGGCCAACCGGCGCTCATGTTTCGCGTCGCCAACCTGCGCGATCAAGCGATGGCCGAGGCTGAGTTCCGCCTGATGCTTATGCGCGACGAACCAACCAAGGAAGGGGAAAATTTTCGGCGTTTCTATCCGCTGAAATTACAATTTGACCGTTTGATTTCGTTCCCGGCGATTATCACGATCCGCCATATCATCGACCAACAGAGCCCGCTGCAAGGATTGACCTTGCCGGATATGCAGCGAGACGACTCACGGTTTAGCGCCTCGATTGTTTGCATTGATACAGTAATTCCCGCACCCGTCCAAAGCCATCACGCCTATACCTGGAAAGACATCCTGGTAAACCATCAATTCGTCGAAGTGTACAATGAAATCGAGGACAACGCATTAACGGTGGATTATGGACGCATTCATGCCACCGAACCACGGGGCACAGTCCGGCCTGCATAAGGGATCTGCCTAAGGGTATGTTTTAAAAATACCGACCCGGGCGCGGCTTTCGCGCGGCGGCCTCGGGTTCAATGCCTATTGATCCAGCAGATTTCGTTCGTTCAGGGCGTCCAATTGTGCCTGAGTCGCGGCACCGTACTGGATCAGGTTTTTCATCACCTTCTGCTTGTCCTTAACGCTGCGATCTTCGACCAGGTTGATGGAATTGAACTCGTGCTTAAAGCTGCCGACTTTGATGTACAAGGTGAACCAGGTGCCATCGAAGGAAATAACAAATTCGACGGGCTTTTTGTTTTTGGTCATCAACTCGACCAGCTTGAGTTTCTTAACGTCATTGTCGTCCAGGTCCTCGACTTTCAGGCCAATTTTGTTGGCGATCTCGACCTTGGCCAAATTGCTGAGGAAAACGATGCGATCGGCTGTCTTTGCAGTTTGAATGGTTACTTCAGGCATGACGAACTCGCTTTGTTTACAGGTGTCCTGTCGTTCTTGGTTCGATCCCCTTGCCTCAATTCACGGCCCGCGACGGGGGAATCACGGCTGGAACATAGGGGTCTGACTGCAGAGCGTCAATCCGGGAAAGCCGCTTAAGCCGCTTAGATATGGCTGAATCAGTAATCAGGTAACCATGAGGGGTTGGAGACAGTTACGAGCTTGAAGGCTTTATTGCCAGTCTGAGCGGACATGAAATCGTAAAAGCCGCTCATGGAGGCTTGGCGCCGGTCCTTGCAATGGCTAATC
>DASRFK010000122.1:0-33930 GCA_035651635.1 Verrucomicrobiia bacterium
CACCCCTTTTGTTTGACCCATTTGACTATCTCCCTGACCGGCTCGCCGTAAGCCAGTTCCGCTTCGGCGTTGAGCCCGGCGGACTGGAACTCCGCGCGAACCTTCTTCAGGTAGGCTGTGTCTTCAGTGATTTCGGCGCTGATCGCATCCTGGCCGTAGGTTCGCGCCGCCCAACCGTCGGCAACATGGAGTAAGACGATGCGGCTTTGAGCCAGCGTCGCCAGTTCTTTGACGTGCTGGATGATCGCCTGGTCGGTGGAGGTGCCGTCCAGTGTCACGAGAATGGTTTTATACATGCGTCAAATCGGCCCCCGATCGCCTCATCCGCCAACAATGACATGCCAGGCAGATTTTAGCGAGTCCGGCAATCCACAGAGGTCCATCGCGGTGATCAAGAGCGCACTCCCCCACCCGCCGAGCAAAAGAAACCAACCAAGCTTCCATTTACCCAGGCGTTTGCCCGAGGACGTGAAGTGGAGCAGCGGGAACATCGCGAACGGGAGTTGAAGCGCCAGCACAACCTGGCTCAGCGTCAGGAGATCATTCACGCTGCTGTCTCCGCGAAGCCCAATAATCAGAACCGCCGGGATAATGGCCAAAGCGCGCGTGATGAGCCGGCGGAGCCATGGTTGCAGCCGCCAATGCATAAAGCCTTCCATTACCACCTGGCCCGCGAGTGTGCCCGTAATTGTGCTGCTTTGCCCGCTGGCAAGCAGAGCCACCACGAACAGCACGCTGGCCAGCGAAGTCCCCAGCAGCGGCGCCAAGGTGAGATACGCGATGCGAATCCAATCGCTCTCGGAGCTAAAAGTCACCGTCTGGCCGCCTGCCACCGTGATGTTGGTTTTACCGTAAAAGACCAACGCCGCCAGAACCATAATCGCGGCGTTAACAAAGAAGGCAATCGTTAGGGCGGTAACGGAGTCAATCGTGTTAAATCGAATCGCGGTGCGGATCGAGGCTTCGTCCTTCTGTAGTTTGCGGCTCTGGACCAGAGCCGAATGCAGATAGAGGTTATGGGGCATCACGGTTGCGCCGATGATGCCAATCGCGATGTAAATCATCCCGGCCTGCCGAAGACTGGGAGCGATCAGGGCTCGCCCCATTTCCAGGAAATTCGGGTGGGTCTGGGGCAACACAAAGATCTCGATGGAATAGCAGACGGCAATCGTCAGAACCAGAAGCAGCACGATGGCTTCAATGGTTCGCATCCCAAAGCGCTGCAAGGCCAGCAGCAGCAGAACATCCAGTCCAGTGATGATGACCGCCCAGAGCAGCGGGATATGGAACATAAGGTTGAGCGCGACCGCGCTGCCGAGCACCTCCGCCAGGTCACAGGCGCCAATGGCCACTTCGCAGAACAACCAATTGGGCCAGCGGGTCCAACTCGGATACCAATCGCGGCAGCACTGAGCCAAATCCTTTCCAGTGACCACACCCAGACGGGAGGCGATGACCTGCATGAAGATGGCCATTAAACTCGCCAGTCCGACCACCCAGAGAAGCCCGTATTTGAATTGAGCGCCAGCGGCGAGGTCGGTACCCCAGTTGCCCGGGTCCATGTACCCGACACTGACCAGGATCGCGGGCCCAACAAAAGCCCGCCATTGCTGCCAAAAGCCGGCTTGTTGGTTGGGCAGCTCGATGGTGCCGTGGACGTTTTCGAGCGACAAGTGACCGCCGTCCGGGCTTGATGTGGGCAGCCCATTTGCGCCTGGTGGGGCGCCAGACGCTTTCCTCTCCACGCGCCGGGAGGATGAGCTCATGGCTAAATCATGCGCTCATGGGCGCGATGCTCCCGATTACCTGCCAGTTTTTGGTTTCCATACGATCCCTGCTTATACCACGGGCCGCATTACTATGTCAAAAAGAATGTTTTAGTGCCAATACTCGAGCCGAGCGAATTTCCCCACCCCAATTTCCCTTCGCAACCTGAAGTGCGTTGGCATCGTTGGCGTTTGACAACATGGACTGAGGGCCTATTGTGGAACGTGATCTCAAAGCTGCCAAAGTTCCTGGTAGCACTCGCCCTGGCCGGTTCCATCGGTCTTCATTGGGCATTCTTTCAATCGGTGGCCTGGGTCGGCATGGTAATTTCGTATTCACAACAGGCACCATTAACCGAGGCCTTGAGTCAGACCTTTGATGGCAAACATCCCTGTTCCCTTTGCAACAAGATAGCTGAGGCAAAGAAGGGGCAGCACAAATCAGAACGACAGTTCGAGGCTAAAAAACTCGAGTGCGTTGATTTGAGCCGGGGGAATCCTCTTGTCCCTACCGCTTGGGCCGTTTGTCCGCGCTGCAGTAACACTGCCGCTGAATTACTCTGCGAAACACCGCCAGTCCCTCCTCCCAAGACGGCTTAACGCCGACGCTTCCTAAACCCGGCAGAGTTTCTGCCGGGGTTAAACGCCGGATTAAACCGGTTTGACCGACATTTGAAATTCCTCCGACTGCGGGCTTGTGGCCTGCGGCGACCCTTGAATGAAGCGATTCAGAAACGCATTTACGCTAATCGAGCTGCTGGTGGTGATCGCCATCATTGGCATCCTCGCGGCCTTGCTCCTGCCGGCGCTCGCTCGCGCCAAGCAGAAAGCCAAGTCCACTCAGTGCCTATCCAACCTCAAAGAGATTGGTATCGGGTGCGCCCTTTACGAACTGGACAACTACGATGCCTTGCCTGAGACCTCACATCAAACTGCCTCGTGGATTGGGAAGCTGGCGATCTACAGTTTGACCAATGTTTACATCTGCCCGTTGGACACAAACCACATGCGCATCACCAGCTATGCCATCAACGATTTTCTCACGCCCAATCCTTTCGGAGCCCCACAGCTCGACTTTTCCAAACTCACCAGAATCCCCGCAACCTCCGAAACGTTGCACCTGGGCGAAGCGCGAGGTGATTACACGGGATCGGATCATTTTCATTTTGCCGACGCCCAATCTGGCGGCTTCACACCTCGCTCCTTTGAATCGCAAGTGGCGGTCACAGTCCACCAGCGAAGCGCCAATTACTTGTTCGCGGACAGTCACACGCAGTCTTTGCCCTGGCCGCGAGTCATTCCTCTTTTAACCAATGCCCTCAGCCGGTTCGTCCGTCCTGATGGCCTTCCAAACAATTGAATATTAAGAAAGATGTTATGAGGTGTTTGCTGCAACTGAACCGTTTCGCGGTTGTTGTCCTATTGATATTCGGCGGACAGATTGTGCGGGCTCACGACCATTTGGCCGCCGGAGCGACTTCCAACACCAATGGAGCAACATTAATCTTCCAGAACGACGGGGACTTTGGTGGAGATACCGGGTTTGTTTTCAACCTCGCTCAAGGCACGACCAATGACGCTTACCTTGGCTACTACTACACTGATGACCTGGTCTTCATCGCACTGGCGGCAACGCCGGACGATGGTGGACCGGAGCCTGGAGCCGCCGCACTTGGCACTTATGTCCAGGTCAAATTGCGCAGCATCGAAGGCCCCGCTGGCGCCTCGTTTGGGTTTTGGGAAACGGCCCAAGACGGAGTGGACAGCACTAATCTTACTTGGAGCCTGCCCGTGCCTTTTCATAACGGGACCAACTTGATTCACGTGAGCGAAAGCGACGGCTCGCTAACCTCCGACCCTTATGGCCACCTCCATGGTCGGATTTACAGTTTCGACAAGCCCGGTCTTTACAAGGTCACCTGGCAGTTTGTCGACACCTCAACGAATGGCCCAAACGGCGGTCCGGTGGACTTGCCCTCTGCGCCGTTCTACCTTTACTACCAGGCGGACCTGACTACTGGCGAAATTAACGTGAGCACAAACGGTGTGAACGTGACCTTTGCCTGCCCCTCCGACATTCCCGATTCGGGCATTGGACCGGCCACGAATTACCAACTGCTAAGTTCCCCTGTGCTCGGACCCAACGCAGTCTGGCAACCCACAGGCGACGTGGTCGTTGGTGATGACCATTTACACACGGTTACTGTTCCAATCACAGGGAACACCTCGTTCTTCAGACTCAAAACACAATGAGGTCCAGCCGATTTCAAGCAGTTCGGGAAGTTGGGGATCCTAAAACGTCAATTCGACAGTATCCCGGCTGCGCAGCTGGAGAACGAGATATCCTTCGGAGGCAGTGAACTGGTGAGGGGCAACGCAGTCCACTACTCGGCCGTTGATTTTCAGGAGCGGCTGGCGAGCAAGCCCACTCAGCAAAACGTAATACGGATCGGTGACCCAGCTTTCGACCTGGAAGCTGACATGCCCTTTGGATTCGGCGAGGTGCTGGATTTCACCGGGAACATGCAGGCAGAGGCCGTTGGTGCGGAAACAATGGAAGTCGTACACCGGATGAAGATCAAAATAACGGGCGGCGCAGGCTTCGAGGGTGGCTGGGTTAATCGCGGGTCCGTTGCGCTGTTGTTCCCGCAAAGCAAAAGAATCCGGCAGCAATCCCTGGAGGTCATGGTCGTCCTGGGCCCAGCTCTGCTGCATGCCTGAGAGGGTGATCCCATCAGCAATCTGTTTCCAGGGTCCCTTTGGATCGTAGCGCGTGAAGCGATACAACGCATCCGCATAGACCAGCCCGCACCATTGCACCGGCAGGCCAAACCACACCGGCGCTTTCCATTGGGTGGCGCCATAAACCGCAATGGTGGCAAAAAGCCCCACCGGCGCTTCGGTTGGGTTAACCAAATAGATAAACGGTACGCCGGTCCACGCCCAATAACGGGCCTCCTCCAGAAAGTGAGGGTCGCCACTCAGTTCGAGACCCACGGTATAGGCGCGCACCATTTGCGCCGACGCCAGAATGTCGGGTGTGTGGAGCGGACATTCCCAGGTCTGAGCACCGCGCGGAACTCCTTCGTGGAACTTATCGAGCGCCCGGAGTTGGCGCAGGGCTTTATCGATCAAATCGCGGTCGCCGCAAAAAGCGGCAGCTTCCAGCAGGTCCAGCGCCACCCGTGAAGCGAATCCGGACGCTTCGTTGGTGGAGTGAGTTCTGGCAAGGTCCGGACCGCCCGGTTTTGGCTGGTACTTAACCGACCCATCCTGGCCAAAACGGGTAAGGAGCTCGGTGGCGCGGCGGCGCGCCTGCTCGGCATTCTCCTCGACATGGCCGAAGACCAGGGATTCTGCCGGGTATCGGATGTGGCCAACACCAGCGGAATCGTACTGCGGAGGAGTTACCGCGGAAAGAATGTTCGTGGTGGCGTCGTTCAGGCGGACCTGGCGATCCACATTTGAATCATGGACAGCGAGCCAACGCATCCACAGCGCGGCGTCGGCTGCTGGTTGGGGCGGGAAACCACCAGCCGCCACGGCGTGGCGTATAAGTTCGCCTTGGCGGATTTTGGAATTAAGCCACCCACCCGATGCTCGTGCCAGATAATCTGTCAAGTCCGGAGCGGCGGGTGGTGAAGGCAGGGGACGCAATCTCAAATAATGTTGCACCGCGGGAACGATGGTGGTTCCGGCCCCCGCGAGGATCGTCGCTCGAAGTGTGAGGACCTCATTTGCATGGAGCACTTCGGCCTGGTGTGGGAGCAGGCTTCCTTCCACGCGGTTTTTGCCGTTTGACCCCGGAAAGACCAGCCCCATGGCGTGCGCGCCGGATCCGAACAACCGGTCCGGTGAATCGAACAGCGCGCTGAACCTGGGCCGCATCTGCCAGGTCAGCGCCAGGTACCGGTCGTGAGATTGGATCGCCATCAAGGGAAAGGTGATTTTTAATTCGTCCGGCACCTGTCTTTGCGACGCCGGCCCAATCACGTCGGCTTCCGAACTGCTTGGTTCGTCTGCGAGATATTCCAGACCAGCGAAGAGCCCCTGCCCTTTGCTGGTGCCGAAGGCGCCTGCGCCCGGAAAGACCATCAGCATCGGGAGCCAGGCCACCGCGCGGTCCTGATCCACACTGATGTCGGTCTGCACCTCGATGGCTCCGGCCACCCGCTGCGGGCGAAGATGTTGAGTCACGTGCCAGGTTGCTCCGTCAAGATCGGCGCATTGAAAAGCGGACTGAATTTGGTTGCGCTCGACGCCCACGCTTTGTTTCTGGAGGGCCGCCTTGGTCATATCCAGCCAGTGCAACTCGTCTCGGTAGACATAGCCGACTGCCGCCGGAGGTGAACCGATGCCAAAGGGCTGTCCGGCGATCTTGATGACAAACCCGGCCAATGGCGAACGGGAGTGCAGGATTTCCAGATCGGCGGATCGCAAACTGGGCAGCGCAGGATCCGCGGTGAACGGGGTGAGACGCGGCTCAGCCGGCAGGCTCGCGCCGGCGGGCACTTCGACGGGTTTGTCAACGGGCACCGGCGGGATCTGGGGCTGAGCCAGAGCGCTGCCGGCCAGCAAAAAGCCCACCCCGAAGAATCGAATGATTCGGTTCACGCGCAAGCCCTTCGGCACCGCCTGGCCGCCCTTAATAAACCTTACGCAGATTGGAAGGCAGAATATTCAGCTCAGTCCGGTACTTGGCCACGGTGCGTCGGGCAATCACAATGCCCTTCTCCTGCAACATACGCACGACTTCCTGGTCGGACAGCGGTTTGCCGGAATTCTCATTCTTAAAGATTTCCTCGATCATGTCCTTGACGCTGGTGTTGGACATGCCGTCGCCGTTGGCAGTCTGGATGCCCGCGGTGAAGAAGTACTTCATTTCGAAAACGCCCTGAGGGGTTTGCATGTACTTGCCGGAAACAGCGCGGCTGACCGTGGTCTCGTGGACGCCAACGACCTCGGCGATCTGGACCATAGTCAGGGGTTTGAGCGCCGAAACGCCTTTCTCCATAAAATCGCGCTGCCGATGCACGATTTCTTTGGCGATGTTCAAAATCGTTTGCTGGCGCTGGTGCAGGCTTTTTATCAGGAACTTTCCCGCGCGAATTTTCTCGCGGATATAGTTGCGGACCTCAGAGGAGTTGCCCCCTTGAGACATCAGGTCTTTGTAGGCATTGCTGATGCGCAGATGAGGAATATGCTCGTTATTGGTCGAGACAACGAACTCGTCGCCGGACCGGTGCACGAAAACCTCCGGCAGAATGTACTGGTCGTTGTCGGCGAGATAAGCGCGACCGGGCCGCGGCTCGAGGCGGGCGATATTCTCCATCGCGTCCTGGACCTCGTCGACCTCGGTGCCGGTGCCGCGGGCAATTTCGGGGATGCGCCGCTTGCCCAGAGCCTCCATAAAATCGCTGATGATGCGGTATTCGAGAGTGTCTTTCTGGTTAGTTCGTTCCAATTGCAGCAGGAGGCATTCGCGCAGATCGCGCGCTCCGACACCGGCGGGGTCAAAAGATTGAACCACCTTGAGGACCTCAAGAATTCGCTCCTGGGGTAAGCCGGTCGAACTGGCCAACTCTTCGAGGGTTGCTTTGAGATAGCCGTATTCATCGATGTTGCCGATGAGCATTTCGGCCACTGGCCAAAGGTCTTGTTTGAGCGCCGACTCGCGCACCTGTTCGAGCAAAACTTCCTGCAAGGAGGTGCCCGCGACCAGCGAGTCAAACATAAACTGGCGCCGTTCCTCATCCTCGGCTGAGGTGCGCGTGGGAAAACTGCTTTGAGCGAAGTGATCCCGCCATTCCTGGTCCAGCTGCACTAACCGATCAAACTCAGCCTGAAAATCGTCGACTGGTTCGTTGGAGGGCTTTTCTGAAGTGGGATCGAAGTTCAGATCGGCGGGTGGTTCAGCCGGATCGGCCGACTCCGCACCAGGCGAATCGCCGCTATCCTTTTCCTGCTGATCCGCCTCGGGTGCGGCCGCTTCTTCCAAGACGGGATTTTGCTGGAGTTCCTGCTCGACCAAAGCCTTGAGTTCCAAGGTTGGAGCTTGCAGAAGTGCCAGCGATTGTTGCAGTTGCGGTGCCAGGACCAATGACTGCGTCAACCGCTGCGATAATTGCAGACCCTGTGCCATCCCGTTATCTTAGGCAACCCAATCCAGAACTCAAGAATCTTTTGGCATGATTTTCGCTCCCGGCGCATGTTTTGACTGGCACCGGGGGCCATGCGGGGAGTTCCAGCTTCAGTTCGTCCTGGCGGGTAAATCCAGACACTCCCGGATTTTCGCGGCCAGAGCATTGGGCGGGTAGGGCTTCTGGAGATAATGGATTCCGGGCTGCAACACGAAGTCTTTCCCAACGACCTCAGCGCTGTAACCACTCGTAAAAATCACTTTAAGCTCGGGGCGGTCCACCCAAAGTCTCTCGGCCAATTGCCGGCCGTTGAGCCGGTCTGGCATCACCAGGTCGGTAAGTATCAAGTCCACCTTTTCACGGTGGTCTTGCCACAGTTCGAGGGCTTTGCGGCCGGATTCGGCAGGCAGCACGTTGTAGCCGTAAGCCGACAACAGGTCGCACACTAACTGACGGACCGCAGTTTCGTCCTCGACGACCATGATGGTTTCTGAACCTCCGCGCGGGGCGCCGTCGTCAACCTCAGGGGCTTCGGCGGCATTCTCGGCGGTCTTCACGTAGGGCAGAAACACCTTGAAGGTGGCACCCTGATTCACCTGGCTTTCGACTTCAATCCAACCTTGATGCTGTTTAACGATGCCATACACGGTCGCCAGTCCCAGCCCGGTGCCTTTGCCGACTTCTTTAGTAGTAAAGAAGGGCTCAAAAATCCGGCTCATGTTTTGCGGCGAAATGCCGCAGCCGCGGTCAGTTACGGTGAGACAAACGAACTTTCCGGGTTGGATCTCCGGCAGGCGTGAAGGGCCGGTCAGTTCAGAAAGGGAAATGCTAATCGTGAGAGCGCCGCCCTGGGGCATCGCATCGCGAGAGTTGACTGCCAGATTGAGGAGGACCTGCTCGATCATGCTGGCGTCGGCCTCAATAAAAGCGCCTTCCTGAAGATAAATAACCTGCAGCGTAATATCTTCTCCCAGGATACGGCCAAGCATGTCGGTCATATGATTGACCAACTCGTTGAGATTAAGCCGTCGCGGCTGCATGACTTGTCTCCGGCTGAAGGTGAGCAGCTTCCTGGTCAACGCCGCCGCCCGGTCGGCAGCCTCGGTAATCTGTTGGGCGGAGCGAGCAAAGGGGCCGATCAAGCCGGCATTTTGCAGCAAGAGCGAGGCATGCCCATGAATCACCGTCAGAATGTTATTGAAGTCGTGGGCCACGCCACCGGCCAATCGTCCGATGGCTTCCATTTTCTGAGAATGGCGCAACTGGTCTTCCAGGTCGCGCATGCCGTCTTCCGCCATTTTGCGGTCGCTTACGTCCCTCGAGTTGATCACCACTCCCCCGATCTCCGAGTCGGCCAGGTGGCTTTGACCTATCGCTTCCAAATAGCGCCAGGAACCGTCCTGATGACGGAAGCGGAATTCCAATCGCACCGTTTGGTCTGGATTCTGCATGGCCTGGCCAAAAGCTGTTTTTGCATTCTCCAGGTCGTCGGGGTGAATGAAGGCAAAGGCATTGTGCCCGGCCAATTCCTTGGGTGCATAGCCTAAAACCCGTTTAAGCGAGGGGCTGTTATATAAATACACTCCCTCCCTATCCAGAATCGTCAGGATATCCAGCGTATTCTCGGTAAGCGCGCGAAAGTACTTCTCACGACGGAGCAGTTCGGTCTCGGCCTCCCGTCGGTGCCTGCGCTCGGTTGCTTCCTGCACCGCTCGACGCAAGGCGGGTACCAGTCGGTCCGGCCACTGTTTTAAAACGTAGTCAGTGGCCCCGGAGCGCAAACTGTCGATAGCTGCTTCTTCACCAATCGTGCCCGAAATCAACAAAAAAGGTGTTTCGCGGCATTTTTGCCTGAAATACTGAAGCGCTTCCAGTCCGGTGTAGCCCGGGAGCAAGTAGTCCGCGAGGATGATGTCGAATCTGTGTTGCTTAAGGGCTTCTTCGTATTGTGCGCGGCTGCTCACCACCATCAACTCGGCGGTGATACCCTCTTTTTCAATAAGCGAACGCACCAGATCGGAAAAATCCGGGTCGTCTTCCAAGTGCAGGATTTGCAAGGGCGCGTTCACTAAGGTGTTATGGTCGTCAAATATCACATTTAGGGCAGCATTCCAGATGCCAGCAGGTCAGTTGAGAGGAGGTACAATTTTGATGTTAATTCCTATAGAATAACCCATTATGTTGTTTTTACGCGCCTCCCCTTAGGTGTCTCTCCGCACAAATACGGGTCCTACGGGTTTTGCCCCCCGACAGACCGGCCAAGGGTCTGGTTGCCACTCCCAAGTCCGGAAAACCTCTCTTAAGAACTGTTTTAGCCAACTTCAGCGGCTTTTCGCACTTTTTCAGGCACGGCAACGGGTGCCAGGCTGCTTTGTGATGCACGTGTCGCCGGGTGTGCTGTCGGTCATTCTGTGTTGAGCGGCAGAAAAGCGGCGGAGGGCTGCCGCAGTCCAAAACCTTCGGTTCTCGAGGCTCGCGCCCGTGTCGCGCTTGCGTTTTGGACTGCGGCAGTCCTCTGCCGCTCTTTTCGGCTTCCAGCCCCGACACTTTTAATCGCACCACGTGTCGCGATGCACGTTGACAATGATGGCCGTTGAGGTACTGTTTGCGCCCTTAAACGAGCAGAGTAAGACGCATTTATGCCCAATACCAAGTCAGCCGAACGCCGGATGCGCAATAGCGCACGCAAGCATCTCCAGAACCGCAGCGTCAAGTCGCGCCTGCACACTCTGGAAAAGAGCTATCTCGCGCTCCTTGGGGCAGGCAAGAGGGAAGATGCCTCCACGGCGCTGCGGGCGGTTGCCTCGGCGTTCGACAAGGCCGCCAAGTCTGGTGTCGTTCATCGCGCCACGGCTGATCGCAAGAAATCGCGCCTGGCTTTGCGCCTGGCACGCGCGAAGTAGCCTACCGAGCTTGCTCGGGGCCGGCCTGGCCCTCAATCCCGGGCGCACAAGCTCCGGTGAAAAGTTTCGAGTCGATCACGCCCATTTTTGCCAGGCGGTATTCCGCGGCGGTGCGCAAACAGCCAAAGCCATATTGGATGCTGCGCCTCAGGTTGATCGAAGAGGCTTCAGGGAAGTAGCGGGTTGGGCAGGTAATTTCCGCGATCGTAAACCCGTGCCACAGGATTTGCGCCAGCATTTGGTTATCGAAAACGAAGTCGTCTGAATTCCCCGCCAGGTTGAGCTTTAGCAGGATTTGCCTGGAGAAGGCGCGATAGCCGGTGTGATATTCCGACAGCTTGGCACCCAGCAGAATGTTCTCGGCAAAAGTCAGAGCGCGATTTGAGAAGTACTTCCAAACGGGCATTCCGCCGGATAAGGCATATCCCCCTAGAATTCGGCTGCCCAGCACACAGGGATGCAGATCACTGGCGATGATGGAGACCATGGCCGGAATCAATTTCGGGGTGTACTGGTAGTCCGGATGGATCATGATCACGATGTCGGCCCCTGCCTCCAGAGCCAGGCGGTAGCAGGTCTTTTGGTTGGCCCCATACCCTTTGTTGCTATCGTGCACATGCACTTGCACCCCTTCGAGCTGCCGGGCAACGGCTACTGTTTCATCCCGGCTGCCATCGTCCACCAGGATGATGCTATCGACGAGCTGCTGTTCCCTGACTTCAGTGTAGGTCTGGCGCAGGGTTTTGGCCGCGTTGTAAGCCGGCATTACCACGACGACTTTCTGATTGCGATACATCTGCTGGTGGCCAGTGTGCGCGCAAACAGGTTCGATGTCACCAGTATTGCTGAGCGGGACTGAGCGGGAAAATTCTCAATTCTAACCGTTAATTTGCGCGCCAGCCTCTTCCGCCCAAACCCAGGGCCCGGCGACAGAGTCCTTTCGGATTCCAGAGAGTCTGGGCCAAACGCAGTGGCGTCAAAAGCGGGGACTGCGGACCGAGAGCGGATCGCTCTTGCAACTAAGTCTCAATTGACCTATTCTGCGCTCAGTGAAAGAGAGACCGATGCGGACCTATTACCTTTTGGGCGGCCAATGTGCCGGGCCCAAGGTTTGCCCCCTGAGCCGGGTCCAGGCTGGCACGACAGTTTGCATCCGAGAGCTTTCGACTGCCCCGGAGCTGAAGCAACGCCTGCGCGAACTCGGCTTGTGCGAAGATCAGCAAATCAAGGTGTTGGCCTGTAAATCCACTTTCATCTGCCAGGTCTGCAACGCTCGCTTTGGAATCAGCGAAAAACTGGCTGACTCTATTCTGGTCGAGGCGGTGCCGCCGGCCGAGGCGATGCCGTGACGACTCCGGCCATACTCCAGCCTTTGACGTTGGTCGGCGTGGGGCGGAGCGCGACGGTTGTGGAGATAAAACTTCCACCCGCGAGCAGGCCGCGGCTAATGGAAATGGGTCTTTTGGTGGGAACACGGGTCGAGTTGGTGCGCTTTGCGCCGCTGGGTGACCCGGTCGAGATCAAGGTGCGTGGCTACAATTTGACCCTGCGCAAGCACGAGGCCGAGCAAATCTTTGTCAAAGCCAGCGAATAGACGCCCGAGGTGCGATGAGTTCCGGAACCTCCAGCACCCAAGGGCAACCTACCCTGCCCGAGCGTGCGGGCGGTGCTGGCTCCCCCTCCCCCGGTGTGGAACGTGAGCAAAAAAGAGGCTCTTCATCCCAGCCCCTGTATGTGGTCCTAACCGGCAACCCCAATTGCGGCAAGACCACCCTGTTCAATGCGCTGACGGGCTTACGGGCGAAGGTGGGCAATTACGCGGGTGTCACAGTTGAGCGCAAAGAAGGGCGTTTGCTGGGCCGCCCGGCCGGGTTCAACATCCGGCTGCTGGATCTACCCGGGACGTACAGCCTGAGCCCGCAATCAATGGATGAACAGATTTCACGGGATGTGCTGCTCAATCGATTGCCGGAACTCCCCCCGGCGACGCTGGTCATCGTGGTGGTCGACGCCTCGAATTTGCAGCGCAACCTGTACTACACGACCCAGGTGATCGAGTTGGGGTATCCAAGTATTGTCGCCCTGAACATGGTGGACGTGGCACGCAAAAACGGGCACGAGGTGGATGCGCGCCGCCTGGCGGACGAACTGGGAACACCAGTGATTCCGATTGTCGCCACCGAAGGCATAGGGCTGGAGGATCTGCGCGAGTGTCTCACCGAAACGCTTCGCAATCCGCCACCAATTGTCTCGCGCCAATTCTGCGACCTCCCAAAGCTTTTGCGCGAGGAGGTCGCTTCCCTGGCAACGTTGCTGGGGCGGGTGTGCCGGAAAGACTCAATTCGTTCCTCAGCCGAGGCGCTGCTCATCCTGGGCAACGAGAAAGCGCTCGAGGCGAACTCGAACGTCTATCCGCCGGAGGTAACAACGTTCGTCGAGAGCGCGCGCCGGCGCTTGGAGACAGCTGGAATCGATTGGCGAGGGACGGTGATTGAGGGCCGGTATCTCACGGTCGCCAATATCCAGGAAAGCGTCACTACTCAGACTGCCGCTCCGCAGGAAACCTTCAGTGACCGGCTGGACCGGGTTCTGACGCATAAGCTTTGGGGGACACTCATTTTCATCGCGATTATGACTCTGATGTTTCAGAGCATCTTCACCTTCGCCCGGATCCCCATGGACGCCCTCCAAACAGGAGTCGATTGGCTGGGCGATACCATCGGCCGGCTCATTCCGCCAGGCGACCTTAATAGCTTGCTCGTCGACGGGGTGATCGCCGGGGTGGGCGCCGTGATTGTATTTTTGCCGCAAATCCTATTGCTGTTTCTGTTTATCGGTTTTCTCGAGGACACCGGCTACATGTCCCGCGCGGCCTTCTTAATGGACCGGCTGATGAGCAAAGTCGGGCTGCATGGAAAGAGCTTTATTCCGATGCTGAGCTCGTTTGCGTGCGCGATTCCCGGGATCATGGCCACACGCACCATCGAGAGTCCAAAGGATCGGCTCGTGACGATCCTCGTCTCGCCTTTGATGAGTTGCTCGGCGCGGTTGCCGGTTTATACCCTCTTAATCGGAGCCTGCGTCCCGAACATTACGGTGCTGGGTTTTCTCAAGCTCACGGGCGTAACCATGCTGGTGATGTACTTGCTCGGGATCGTGGTCGCGCTGTTGATGGCGTGGCTTTTCAAAAAGACACTGCTGAAAGGCGAGCCGCCCTTGTTGATCATGGAATTGCCGCCCTACAAGCGGCCGCTGGCCAAGGTGGTCGTCCGGCACATGTGGGATCGGTCCAAACTCTTTTTGCGGCGAGCTGGCACCGTCATTCTCGGCATTAACATCCTGCTCTGGTTCCTGGCGACCTATCCGCGCGACACCCGCAGCGATGAAGCCTTTGCGGCGCGACGTGTCGCTATCGCTGGGCAGCGCGGCGGAGCCCAGGGCGCGAAGGAAATTCAGCCCGGAGCAGTCGCTCACGGGGCGGATCCCGCCAACCAAGTGGACCTGCAGGCTCAATTAGCGGCCCTGGACAATGAGCAATCCGGCGAGAAACTCCGGCGCAGCTTTGCCGGCCGGCTTGGACGGCTGATCGAACCGGCCATCGCGCCGCTGGGTTTTGATTGGAAAATGGGGATTGGCATCGTGACCAGCTTCGCCGCACGAGAGGTTTTTGTAAGCACCATGTCCACCGTTTACAATGTGGGCAAATACGATCGCTCCGAAACGAGCCGGAGCAGCCTCGAAAAAACCTTGCGCGCTCAAAAACATCCTGACGGGACGCCGGTTTACACGGCATTGACGGCTCTGACTTTGATGGTTTTTTACGTATTTGCGCTGCAATGTGTTAGCACGGTGGCGATTGTCCGACGGGAAACCAATTCCTGGAAGTGGCCGCTGTTTCAATGGTTCTACATGGCTTTGCTGGCCTGGGGCTGTGCGTTCTGCACGTTTCATTTGGGTCATTGGCTTGGGTGGGGCTGAATCCAGTTGATCCGGTTGGGTTTACCCTTGCTTACCATGCGTTTTCTGTGTACCTTTGAGATTAGCACAGCGTTCCGGATCGGGCTTATATGAAATCGGGTCGGCCAACTCGGCGGCCGGGGTTTACGCTGATCGAACTCCTGGCCGTCATCGCTACCATTGCGATCCTTGCGGCACTGCTCTTGCCTATTCTGAGCAAGGCCAAAATCAAGGCGCAACGCACCGCCTGCTTCTCCAATCTCCGCCAGTTGGGCGTCGCCTGGCAGATGTACTATAACGACAGCAACGGTTATCTTGTGCCTTCCTTTCCGGGCAACCCGGACGTGTGGGTTCAGGGTAATATGACCAACGCGGCCGAAGCCGTGAATCCGGACCTGATCATTCAAGGCAAGCTCTTCCATTACGCACAAAACGTGGCGACCTATCACTGCCCCGGCGATCTCGGAGTTACGATCGATGGAAAAACGGTGCCGTCTTTGCGAAGTTACTCGATGAACTGCTTCATGGGAGCCCGGGACCCCAACCTGCCCCTCATCCCCGATACCGCCAGTGGCTATGTGAGTTTTTTCTCGAAGGATTCGGACCTGGCGCGTCCCTCGGAACTCTGGGTGTTGATTGACGAAGACGAGCGCAGCATCAATGACGGGTTCTTCGTGACCGATCCGACCGCTCATACCTGGTTCGATTTTCCCGCCCTTTCCGCGCGCCGCCACAATTTTAACTTCACGCTAAATTTTGGGGATGGCCATTCGGAACTCTGGCGGCCTCGCGACCCGCGGACCTTGCAGATAGCGGCGCCGGACAGCGACCAATTCGGCAATGCCGATCTGGATCGCCTTGCCCGGGCCACAACCGTGCCCCTGCCCAAGTGAGCCACGGCAGCTGGCCGCGCGCCCGCCAGCCGCAATAATCGGTTATACAAAATGGCCGCAAGCTGGTGTCTAATAGGTAAGACTTGCAGCGGACGTGAGTGACGAAAACCAACCAGGCTGGTGCGAGGCGCTTTACCAGGAAAAGGCGGCGGAACTGATTGTTTATGGACGCGCCCTGGGCCTGAGTCATGGCGAGGCGGAGGACGTTTTGCAGGAAACGTTCATCGCCTTGCTGAAACTGGCGGAGCGCCCCAATCGACCCGAGCACTATTGCGTGCGCACCTTCCGCAACCGCGCACTCAATTACCGGCGCAGCCTCTGGCGCCGGCTGACCCGTGAGTGGGAATCGATTCGCTGGTTCGAACGGAGCCCCGATGAAAGTGCTGCGGAACGCCAAGCCATGCGCGCGTTGGCCGAACTGCCCCAAGACCAGCGCGAGGCAATCGTCCTCAAGATCTGGCACAGTCATACCTTTGAAGAAATCGGGACTCTGCTTGGAATTTCACCTAATACCGCCGCGGGCCGATATCGTTATGGCCTGCAAAAACTGAGAACCTCCCTTAAAGGAGATATGTATGAGCGAATTGAACGAACTGGAACTCCAATTGCGTTCCTGGGCGCTACGCCGCCCTTCGGCGAGACTTAAGCGGCGGTTGTTCCGCAAGCAGAGCGCGGCGCCGGACGCCGTCCCCACGTTCCGCCTCGGGTGGCTGCCGCCGGCCACCGCCGCGCTCCTGCTGTTGTGCGTGCTTTTCAACCAGCATAGCGGCCAGGCCATTCCTTCCGCGGGTTCCAATTCCATCGTCGCCATGGCCCTGAGCAACCAAAGCATCGCGCCCTGGCTCCCCGGCAGCTTTTCGCGCGAGCACAACGGGTTGCCGGCCGGAACTTTCGAGTGGACAAACGACAGCCGTTCCAGTTCAGGCATTGGTTCGCGTTCGATTTCGGACGCAACGAACTAATGGATGAACAATCTGTGCGCTCTTGAGGCGAAAACCACGACCTCTGCCGCACCGGCCCAAGGGGGATTCGGTGGTTCTGACACACCGTCGCGCGGTCTGCTTCGCCCTGTAGATTGGCGGGCTTTTCTCATCACCTTTCTGTTCGTTTGGCTGGGTTATTGTCTCACTCTGGCGCCGGAAGTGACGCTTGAGGATTCGGGCGAATTAGCGACTGCTTCCTTTTACGCGGGAATTCCCCATCCCCCAGGCTATCCAGTCTGGACCATTTACACCTGGCTTTGGACGGTGTTGCTGCCGTTCAAAAATGTCGCGTGGAGAGTAGCGATGGGCGAAGCGACGAGCGGGGCCCTGGCCGCTGGACTGCTCGCCCTGTTGGTGTCGCGCGGCAGCAGCCTGCTCCTGGGAGGAATTGAAGCCCTGAAAGACCTGCCCCGGAGCGCGGAAAATGCGATCTGCGTGGTGTCCGGATTCGTTGCCGGAATGCTGCTCGGTTTTAACGGTTTCATGTGGAGTCAGTCGGTCATTGTGGAGGTCTATTCGTTCAGTGTGGCCTCCTTGATGCTGGTTCTGCTCTGCCTGCTGCGCTGGATCTATTCGCCCGGCCAATGGAAGTATCTTTGCCTGGCACTTTTCTTTCACGGCATCAGCTTTACCAACCACCAGACCCTGATCGTTGCCGCCATGGGGCTCGAAGTGGCCATCGCGGCGGTTAGCTATCGCATGGGGCGTTACCTGTTTTTGGGCAATTCTATCATCTATCTCGGTGGATTGATTCTCAAACAGCAGCATATTCTGACCGCGCTCGACCAAAACGCGGCGATCTTTGTCATTTTCAACGTTGTGGGCATCGCGTCTATTGCCTGCTACTGCTGGTTCAGTTTTCTCTCCAAAGAGACCTTCCTCGAGTACGGCTTGGATGCCGCCCTGACGGTTTTTTTCATTTCACTCACTTTGGTTCCCGTGTTTGGCTGGTTGTTTGCAATCGCCGCGGCCGCTGCCCTGGTCCTGTTGGTAAAACTCGCTCTCGCCACCCGGAAATTTGGACTCGAATGGTTGGTGGTCATTGCGTGCGGCTGCTGTTGGATCGCAGGCGCGGCATTTTATTTTTACATGCCGCTGGCGGGCATGACCAATTCACCCATGGAATGGGGTTATCCCCGGACCGTCGACGGCTTCATTCATGCCTTCACCCGGGGCCAGTACGAAAAGACCAATCCCACCGATATTTTCCATGATCCCGGCCGGTTCATTACGCAGTTGGCTATGCTCGGCGACGGGATCGTCGAGGAATTCAATTGGGTCTACGCGGTGCTGGCGCTGGTGCCATTTGCCTGTTTCTTCAAACTCCACCGCCGCGAACGCGCCTGGCTGGTGGGATTGACGGCAATTTATTTCTGCCTGGGAGTCCTGCTGTTGATTCTATTGAATCCGCCACCAGACCGCGCAGCCCAGCAGTTGGTCAGGGTATTTTTCACGGCCTCGCACACGGTGATCGCGTTATTGGTTGGGTACAGTCTGACGTTGATTGCCGCCTACGGCGTAAGTCATTACCGGGCCTTTCGATTTTGGGGTCTGGCCGGCGGTGCTGTGGCAATGGCCCTGGCGCTGTTCTCTTTCAGCGATCTCACCGCACGAACTTTTTTTGGTGAAACGGCCAGCGTTGGTCCCGGCCAACTCCTCGGCTTGACTTGGCGGGCATTCACCGATCCGAACCAATTCGGACTGCCAATCTTCGCCGGGCTGATCCTGATGGGCCTTACCATCAGTTTTGTCCTGGTCACCTGGCGTTGCCGCGAGAAGGCGCCGCTGGCCCTGTTTCTGTCGATCTTCAGCCTGATGCCGCTCCACTCGATCCTGACGCATTGGGCGGATAACGAGCAACGCAATCACTGGTTTGGCTATTACTTCGGGCACGATATGTTTACGCCGCCCTTCACGAAATCGGATGGCCAGCCGCTCTATCCGGAGATGCCCCAAAACGCCGTCCTGTTCGGCGGAACTGACCCCGGTCGTTTTTGTCCGACTTACATGATCTTCTGCGACAGTTTTATTCCCCATCGGTGCCAGCCTTCGGCCGATCGGAAATTCGACCGTCGGGATGTGTATCTCATCACTCAAAATGCGCTCGCCGATGGCACTTATCTCGAGTACATCCGCGCCCAATACAACCGCAGCAAGCAAATCGACCCGCCGTTTTTCCAGGAACTCCTGCGTCCAGACCAAGAACGCTTGCAGAATATTCGAACCAACCTCGCGGCCAGAACGGTTGAACCATTGGATCGATTGTTTGAGGGACTGGGAGCAAAAATTGAGAAGCGCCGCCGCACTTATACTTCCTGGTTCACTGGCCAGGATTTTCTGGACCTGCCTGCGATTCAGTCACGGCTCCGGCCAGGCCCCGGCCAGGACGCCGTCTCTGCTTATGTGTACCAGCATCTTGCCCCGGACAGCCGGGATCTCCTTGGGACAAAAGCCGACGCCGCACTGCGAATGAAGCTTGCCCGAGACTTGAACCTAATGCTGGAAAACGACGGACGCATTGCTCCCGGCGCGCCGCCAAGCGGCCAATCGAACATAACCGAAGTGCTGTACACGCCTGCCCGTTTCAACCAGGTCCACTTATCCGAATACTTGCAGGATTTCATCCGCCAAAATCCACGGGACAACAGCCGCATCCGGCTGGACCGGCTTTTACTGGAGGCTGCTTATCCGCGTGAAATCGCGCGCAGCCCGGGCGCAATCTACCCGGACCGTGAGATTTATATCCCTACGCCGGAGGATTCCAGCCGCTGCTTCAACCAGTACTCGTTCGAGGCGCAACGTCGATTTGAATTGAACCAGCTTAAACCCGGAGAAGATCTCACGCGCCAGGGAGATCGCCTCCAGATTTCCGGACCGGTGGCCGTAATGGGCATCAATGCTTTGATCGCAAAGGTCATTTTCGATCACAACCCGAAAAACGAATTTTTCATCGAGGAAAGCTTCCCGCTGGATTGGATGTATCCGTACCTCTCGCCGTACGGCATCATTATGAAGATCAACCGGGAGCCCGTGCACGAGTTGGACCAAGCCACGGTGAAAACGGAACATCAATTCTGGAGCCGATATTGTGGCCGGCTGATTGGCGATTGGATCCAGGACAACACTTCGATTCGAGAGATTGCCGATTGGAGCGAGCGTATTTACCTTCGCCGTAATTTCGCCGGCTTCGCCGGCGACCGCAGGTTCATCCGCGATGACCAGGCGCAAAAAAGCTTCTCCAAGCTGCGCAGCTCGATTGCCGGCTTGTACAATTGGCGGATTGCCGCCGCCAGACCCGGTACCCCGGAACGCCAAAGGATGATTCATGAGGCCGACTTCGCCTTCCGCCAGGCCTTCGCCCTTTGCCCGTACAGCCCTGAAGCTTTGTTCCGTTACGTCAACCTGCTCCTGAGCCCCGAGGTCAACCGTGTTGATGATGCGCTTCTGCTGGCTCGCACGAGCCAAAAACTCGATCCCTTCAACAGCAGTATCGCCGACCTGATTGCGCGGATTAATGACTGGAAAGCCCAACGCGGCAACCTCAATCCCGCCAAACTGGAACAGGAACTCCAACGGCACCCGGCCGATTTTCAGTCGGCGCTCAACCTGGCGAGCGAGTATTTTCAGCTGGGCCAAACCGGAGCCGCGCTGCAGGCTCTCGACAGAATCTTAGGCGGCAGCAATGTGCCCACGGCATTGTTGCGGACTTTGTTGACCTTGTACACGGCCGTGACCAATGAACCGAAATTGCGGCAAACCGCCGATGTCCTGAACTCCAAGCTGCAAAGCAATCCCGCCGACCTCGAAGCCGCGGTTGGAATTGCCGAAGCGGATCGCGCGTTGAACAATCCGCAGGGGGCGCTCCAGGCGCTGGATCACATTCTGACCAACCCGGCCGCTGATCCCGGGATCATTCTCCAGGCGGCTCAGCAATTGGTTGCTTTGTCCGATTATCCTCGGCTCGAAATTGCCCTGGATAAGCTGACTCACGTCGCGCCGAACTCCCCCGAGCCCTGGTACGACCTGGCGGCGCTCCGCGCCATCCTTGGAAAACCGGCAGAATCTTTGCAGGCGCTTCGCCAGGCGCTCCAGTTGAGCGATGCCCGGCTGGCCCGGGATCCGAAGGCTCGTAACCTGGCGCAGGAACTTCGCCGCGATCCGCGGTTTAACTCGATCCGCTCCCTGCCTGAGTTCCAGCATTTGCTGAAGTAGAATGCGCTGCCGGGGCCGACCTGGGGCCGCGCTTCAGTTGCTTAAGTTGGCCTGCTTCGGCGCTGCTGGCATACTCCTCGTCCAAGGGATAGCAGCCGCTGCTGAGTCCGTTGCGGGGCGCAGTCGTGCAGTCGCTGAAGGTTCGGCAAATGTGTTTTGCATCCAGTGCTCCGTTTGTGAGCGCATCGGTGAAGACTTCCGGATACGACAGGACCATGCGCCCAATTCCCACAATATCAATCCAGCCGGTCCGCACCGCGCTTTGTGCCACCTGCGGCAGAAACTCCTGCAGGTAACTATAGCCCGAACCCACTAGTACAAGACGCTGGCCTGATTGCGATTTGAGCCGCCGCGCCACACCCAATTGCCGCGCCACACCAACCAAAGGGTCCTCCGGCGGAAGATAACCGTCCGAGGGAGGATAGGCCGCGGGACGCTGCACGTGTGGGTTGTAGTACGGTGAACCGCCGCTCAGGTTAACGATTTTTACCCCAAGCTCGACGCAAAGTTTCAGGAACTTTAAAGGTTCCGTCAAATCAACCTCCAAGGGATTGCCAGCGTTGAGCCCGAACCCGTATTCATAGGGCAGGTTCCTCGAATAATCCTCGGGAACACCCGGTCCGGGCCGGCCGGGCGTTGACTGAGCCGGATCGGGTTTGAAAGGCACGGTATCAAATGCGCTCAGTCGCACGCCCACATCGATGGGGTTATTATCCGCCCGAATGCCGGCGATGATCTCGCGTAGTATGCGCGTGCGGTTCTCGAACGACCCGCCATACTTCCCCGGTCGGTGCCAGGCACTGAGGAACTCATGCAAGAGGTACCCGTGACAGTGCTTGATATCGACGAAATCCGCCCCGGCATTCCACGCTATTCTCGCCGCCCGAACGTAATCCGCGATGAGCCCCTCGATCTCGTTGTCGGTGAATACCTGACTGTCACTGGACACGCCGAACCTGCCGTCCAGAAGCGGGTGGCGGTACGCGACGCGCGGTTCGAGCCGATGGTGGTCCACGGGTTTGCAAAAGCGGCCCGAGTGCGTGAGTTGAAAACCAATTACCGGGTCTGAATTGCTCCCGAACCGTTCGCGATGTGCCTGCAATAAGACGTCTATCAACTTCGCCAAATCGCCCTGGTTTTGCTGGTTAAGGACGAGTTGATTGGGATTCGCCCGACCGTCCGCACGCACCGCCATTGCTTCCCCGCCACAGATCAACTTGGCGCCGCTGGCCCCAAACCGGCGCCACCGACGCATGACGCGATCGGTCACTCCGCCGGTCGTCGTGCCGTCCCAGCCTTCCATCGGTTGGATCGCATAGCGGTTAAGAATCGGTTTTCCATTGATGCGGACGTTTTCCAGCGGTTGCGCCAGCGGGGAACTTGCGCCGCGGACAATTTGATCGTCACAAGGAATCTCGACTCGAAGTGTTCGGAGATGGGCGCGGAAGGCCTCTGGGCTTTTGAACGAAGCAACGCGGCTTATTTGCGTTGGGGTGGACATTCTCGGTCGGCTACGTGCGAATGATGGCGTTTCAAGGCCACTGTAGGAGGGCCAGACTGTGTTTCAAGTCATTTGAACAGACACTAGCGCAGGCTTCCAGTCGGGTTTCAGTCAGTTATTGAAATTGACCCCGCGCGTATGGGGGTTAGTATAACCTGAGTCTACGGGCGGTGCTATGGCGGGCAACACTAGCCCCCAGTTGTAAGCGATCAGCATTCACGCAGCATGATTATCAGATCCGTTTTGGTCCTGGCCGATGTGGAACTCCCCGGAGTTCAGGGCTTGAATGCTCAGCCGCCGCCCGCGAGCCACGTGCAGCCGGCGTTGGTTGGCTTGGCCGTTTTGGCCTTGGCGATTGTCGGCTTCCTCGTTTACGATTTGTTTCGTCAAAAGCGCAACGAACGACTGGAGCGCGCAAAGCTTGAGCGTTTCCGAGAGAAACGCCTCCGCCAATCAGCGCCCGGCACTCCGAGTGGTGAGGTCAAGTCTTAGAGCGCGTTTTAAAACCTCGGTTTGAGGGTGGGCACTTGGGTTTGGAGAATCCCGGGTTTGGAGTCCCGCCTTTAGGCGGCCCGGCGCAAAAGGCGCCTAAGGCCGGGACTCCAAACCGCATTTTAAAAGCTCTTAGCCCTGAGGCGGAATAAGCGGCGGAACGACCGGGAGCGCTAAAGCAACCCTTTGGCTCGAATACCGAGGGTTGATTATTTGCGCCGCCTCCGTTCGAAACTTCTCACGCAAGTTCTTTCGTGCCCAAAAAAAGAAGGCCGCGTCCTTGGCCACCGTTAGGGCGGCCGCCACACCGCCCATAACCAACGGGAAAATCAACACGGCACCATTCGAGGGCGCCCCGGCCCAGCCTGCGCGGAACAGCCCCGGAATCATCACACCCGCCGCGAGAATAATGGATAAAAAGTAGATCGCCAACGCTGGCAGCACCTGCACCAAGAGTAATGTTTTCAAAGCCGCCATGCTGCCATTGCTGGTAGTCAGGCCCATCCACATTCCCACCCAAACCAAGGCGATTAGATTAGCGGTCGTGCTCACGGCGGCGGCGGCGGCCAGAAGCCCTTCCGCGATCCAGGATGCGAACAGTGCTCCCCCACCGGTGGCCGACATTGCCGAGAAGGACGCCTGCTGTGACAAGAGCACACCGGCAGCCTGCACCAACACCAGCACGAGCACCGGTAAACTAAACGCGCGTAGAAAGGCGCTCCATTGACCCTGGACGATCTCGCCGCTGCGCAGAGGTGTCACTAAGAGCACTTCCAATAATCCGCTGCGCCGGGTTTCAATGAAAAAACGGCAGGCCTGGGAAGCTATCCACAAGTACAAGCCGACAACCACAATCCAGCTCACCTGGCTCCAGACAATCCAGACCATGGAAGGCAACGTGAGCGCCAGCGTGCTGAAGGAGCACAGCACCAACCCCGCCAGCACCCAAGCGACAACGGATTGCGACCTGCCCCGGAGAGCCAGCCACATGACTGGATTTGGATCCAGCAGCCTCCGGCGCTTGGACTGACCGGCCATTCCGGCGCCGTACCGGTACTGGTACGTCGAAAGGCCGCTCCAACCTCTATTGGAAATCGGGCGATCCTGCCAGGTGCGACGCACCAGGACCCCGGCCGATCCCAAGGCTAGCCAAGCCAGGGCATGGCTGACACACAGCGCCGGCCAAAAGCCGCTGCTCCCCCAGGCGGTGGCCGCCCAGAACGCATATGCCGGGCTGCTATAGCTGAGCTTCGGACGCAGGCTTGCCACTCGCATCAGAATTGGATCGACTACTGGTCCCAAGGCGCACACAAGCAGTAAAAGAACAAAGGTTCCGGCGAGCGCTCGCTGCGAATCGCGCGATACCGCGGACACCAGCAGACCGATAGCCAAAGAGCAAAACAACGCGTTAAGAATCGCCAGCGAGCTGCGCCAGATCTGGCCGCCGGTCACACCGCCCATCAGTAACGTCACGGCCAAAATCGGAAAGATCGCGATCAATGCGTAGCTGGCGCGCAACGATGTCGCCAATAGTTTGCCGCCGGCAACGTCTACGCCGCGCAGATCCGTTAAAAATAGAAAACCGAGCGTCCCGTCCCGCTTTTCGCCGCTCAGGCAATCAGCGGTAAAGAAAAGGCCTGCTCCCAAGGCGGTCGCCAGGGCCAGCCACGTGAGCGTTCCAAAAAGGCCGCGGCCAAATTGAACCATCCCCAGTCCCATCACCGTGCTCATCGTCAGGAATCCCGAGCCAATGACCAAGGCAATCAGGGCCGCCACAACTCGCAGCCATGCCGTGCTGCGCTTCCGTGCCGCCACGCGCAGCTCGCGTTCCAGGATCGGACGGAAGCTCATCCCCAAAGTTTGCAAACCTTAACGCGCTTGGCAATGCCACCCATCGCGGACCGAAAATGTTTCGACGGTGTTAGTACCGGAATGTGTTGGCAAAGAAATATCTTTTTAGGTTCGGATAGGTTCCGACAGGCGAGATTGAGGACGAGGACGAGGGAGACGAAGAGGAAGACGGCGGGGGGGGGTTGTGCCAACAAACGGTTGCCGGCATGGGTGAGGGGAATCCGCTCGTGATGATCGACGCGATTCCCCGCGTCGTAAGTCGCGCCCGGGTATGGAATGCGCACTCTGCGATCCACTCCAGGAGCTCGCATAAGCTGAAACCGCGCAAGGAGCAACTGGGAAAAAATACTACATTATATGGGCCTGACCCCCGGCCTGACTGATTTTTTTCTTTTTTCTGACCCTGACTCTAATCCTGGATAAATCGGAAATATTTTTGAGGGCCTGAAGTTGCAGTGGTGGCGGTATTCTGGCCGTTGACCAAAGCATCCGCGGAAACGGTCGTCCACACCGATGCAGCAACGTTCGTTGTGGATTGAAGTTTCAAGCCGATAATGTTGGTAGGCCATGTCAGAACAACGTTTCCACGGCCGGCGCTGATAGCTGGCTGTAACGGTTCCATCGGCACTGAGAAGCTGAATACCGTTCCGTTTCCCGAGGTGCCACCCTTAAGGGTCGTTCCATAAAATACGTTTCCCGAAAGAATCATCTTCTGGGTGGGGAAGGCTCCGCCCTGTGGAGCATCGAAGGACCCTTCGCTAAAATTATAAATGGTCCTGTAACCCGTCCCATCCACGTTGACCTGGAAGATGGCTCCCCATCCCCAACCGCCCCCGAAGGTGGAACTAAATATTTTGTTGCCAGACAAAATTAAATCAGCCTCTGGGACAGCCCCATCATAGTTAGTGATGATTGCGGTAAAATTGTGAAGGACTTCAAAGCCACTGCCATCCGTGTTCAAGGCAAACACCGTTCCGTCGTTGTCACTTCCCCCACTTGCTGCGGTCCCAAAAAGCCGGTTCCCAGCCAAAAGCAAACTGGCATGTAAGCTCGTACCGTCCACAATGAACGAGAAAGGATAAAGAACTCGAAATCCGCTGCCGTCTGTATTGACTCGAAACACACTTGAAGCCGTTCCGAAAAGCGTGTTACCCGATAGCAGCAAGGGGGCTTGGGGAAGAACCCCTTCGTTTGCCTGTAAAGCGTGCACGAGTCTGAACCCAGTCCCGTCGGTGTTGATGCTAAAAACCGTTCCATAGCCAACGTTACGGTCAGACGTAGTTCCAAATAAAGTGTTCCCGGATATTGTTAAACCGGCCAACGGATAGGCTCCGTCAGTGGAAGAAACTCCCGCAAAATGGTGCAGCACGGTGAAGCCCGTTCCGTCTGTGCCGACCTTGAATACTGTGCCATAACCGTTTCGCCCGCCATAGCTTGTTGTCCCGTATAGGTTGGTTGCCGATAAAGCCAATGGCGCTGACGGTTGGGCGCCGTCAGCAGACGCTGAGGTGAAGCTGTGGAGCATTTTGAAGCCAGTGCCGTCGGTTTTGACCGAGTAGACAGTTCCATTGCTTGAACCGCCACCGTATGCAGCAGTTCCATAAAGAAGGCCGCCAGATAAGATTAATCCGGAAGGTGCGGAGCCATCGTTCCCGCCCGTGAAATTGTAAAGGGTCTTAAAAGTCTGCGCGTCTGATCGATAAGGGTTCACCAGGCTGGCGCAAATAATGAGACACGGGATTAATGAGCTGTATAGCAAAGAGTCTTGTTGGCGTGCGCAAATGACAGAAAGGTTCCCGCGTTGGGCAGCAGTTGGAATTCTCTTCATAAAGTGGTTTCTCCGATTGTGCCCCACTATAATACGGCCTTTGAGATGCGTCTGTAAGGAGAACACGGATCTTTGTGTGAGTAAAACACGCACAAGCGGGCGGCGGTCGGGTCACTCCCGTTGACGGGGACTACACGGCAGCCCATCCCTGGATTGCCGGCAACGTGTCCCAGGAATTATCCGCACCCCAAATGCCGGCTGGAGGCCGGCGGAGGCTCGACCGAAAAGACCGGAAAGTGCCAGCTTGCCGTGCCATGTCCGCTTGGGCTAGGTTCTGGCAACAGCATGCTCTCGATGAATCTCCCCACAGATTCAGGGCGACCGCAGATCGGAACTCCGAAAGAACTCCGAAAGAGACCTTTGCATGAGACGTTTTCCTTTTAGGACCGTTGCGACGGCGGCCTTGCTGGTTGGCTTCAACCTCAACGCGGCCCAGTTTAAGTTCTCAACCCAAACCTTCACCGTTCCGGACGGATTTGAAGTTGAGCAAATCGCCGGGCCGCCGGTGGTCGATCGGCCAATCTCCGGTTCCTTCGATGAACAGGGACGGTTCTATGTCACCGACTCCTCCGGATCGAATGACAAAGTCGAAAAGCAGGAAGCCGAGAAACCGCATCGGGTCTTGCGCCTCGAACCGGCCGATCCCTCCGGGCATTTTCTCAAAAGCACGGTGTTCGCCCAGCGCATGATGTTCCCTGAAGGCTGTCTCTGGTTCGATGGTTCTCTCTACGTTTCGGCTCCGCCCAGCATTTGGAAACTTACCGGCACCGATGCGGATGGCCAGGCCGACCAACGATTGGAATGGCATCAGGGCAAAACGCTGACGGGTTGCGCGAATGATTTGCACGGCCCGTACCTGGGATTGGATGGTTGGATTTACTGGTGCAAAGGCGCTTTCGCGCGGCAGACTTATGACCGTCCGGGACGCAAACCGCTGGTGACACGCGCCTCGCACATATTCCGCGCGCCAGCAGATCATGCCGACCTCGAACCGGTCCTGACCGCGGGAATGGATAATCCGGTCGGGGTCGTCTTTGCGCTGAGCGGCGAGCGCTTCATGTGCGGCACATTTTTGATGCACCCGGAAGCCGGCAAACGCGACGGCATTGTACACGCTGTTTACGGGGGAGTGTATGGCAAATCCAACGATGTTCTCGAGGGCCACCCTAAAACGGGAGAGCTCATGCCGATCATGACCCATCTGGGCGCCGCTGCTCCGTGCAGCGTCATCCGCTACGAGTCCGATTCCTTCGGCCCGGGATACCAGAATAGCCTGTTTGTTTGTTGCTTTAATCTCCACAAAGTCACCCGGCACCAACTCGAACCTGAAGGCGCGACTTTTAAGACCACGGACAGCGACTTTCTGGTTTCTGACAACACCGATTTTCATCCGACTGATGTCATCGAAGACGCCGACGGCAGTCTCATCGTGATCGATACCGGTGCCTGGTACAAATTGTGTTGCCCGACCTCCCAGCTTTCCAAACCGGATGTGCTGGGCGCCATTTATCGCATACGCCGCTCTGGCGCATCCAAGGTCGCCGACCCCCGCGGATTGGCCATTGCCTGGGACAGCTTGAACCCGGCACAAACCGTGCAACTTCTGAGCGATGCGCGGCCCGCCGTTCGCAAGCGTGCCCTGTTCCTGCTCGGCAAAATGGGTGGGGCGGCCGTGCCGCCATTGAAAGAGGCTCTCCAGGGGAGCAATTCACCCGAAGCCAGAGCCGATGCGGTCTGGGCCCTCACCCGCATCGATACGCCCAGCGCTCGCGATGCCGTGAGAGTAGCGCTTGAAGATCCCAGCCAACTGGTCACACACGCCGCGATTCATTCGGCCAGCCTTTGGCGTGACAAATCGGCCGAACCGCAATTGCTGAGACTCCTCGCCTCTTCGAGTGCTCCCGTGCAGCGAGTGGCCGCCGAAGCACTGGGCCGCATTGGCGATAAAGCCGCTGTCCCAGCATTGCTCAAGGCCTGCGCGGAGCAGCACGATCGAGTGCTCGAACATTCGTTAACCTACGCGTTGATCGAAATCGATGCGCCGGCCGAAACGCTTCGTGGCCTGGCCCAAGGCAATCCTACCGTGAGCCGGCTCGCGCTGATTGCCCTGGACCAGATGGACCAGGGCGGATTGGTAGCGGAGAGAATCGCGCCATTGCTTAGCTCATCGGATTCGGGATTGAGGCAAACCGCGGTGTGGATTGCCAGCCATCATCCGGATTGGGGTGATGCCTTGAGCGGCTACTTTAGCTCGCGCCTCTCGAGCAAAGACCTGCCTTCGGGCGAACAAGACGAGCTCAAAAAACAATTAGCGGAATTCTCTCCATCCGCGGCTATCCAGGATACCATCAGCGCTCGGCTCGCCGGATCCGACACCAGCCCGCAAATGCGCAAGCTTCTTCTAGAGGTGATTGGCATGAGTTCCGGGGAAGAGCCGCCCTCCGGCTGGATTCTTGCAGTGGCCAGTTGTCTCGCCGCGCGGGATGAAGCCGTTTTGCGCGCGGCCGTGAATGCGGCGGCTGCCCTCAATCACGCAAAGAAACATAGCCAGGATCTCATGCAGCCACTTCTGCGCGTCGGAAACGACACTAACTCCCCGGATGACCTCCGCCTGCAAGCCCTGGCCGCTTTGACACCCGAAGAAAGGCCGCTCGATCCGGCTTTGTTGCCTTTGCTCCTCAACAATCTGGACCCGGCAAAACCCGTGGAAACCCGTGGCAGCGCTACGGCCGTTCTCTCCCGTTCAAGGTTGACCTCGGAACAGTTAATCGCACTCGCCGAGCGGCTTCAGATTGCCAGTCCGCTGGAGGCCTCGCGATTACTTGACGTGTTCGCGCAATCGTCGGACCCGGCCGTAGGGATTAAACTCGTGGACAGTCTGCAACGCTCCAAAAGCCGGACCAGTCTACGGGCCGACACCTTGGAAAAGGTACTGGCCCACTACCCGCAGCCGGTCCCGGACCGAGGCAAAGCACTGCTGGCATCGGTCCAGGCCGACTTGCCGCAGCAGCGAGCCCATCTCGATGAATTGATGCAGACTTTGGGCAAAGGGGATATCCGTCGTGGCCAGGCCCTGTTCAATAGTCAAAAAGCCGCCTGCTCGTCCTGTCATGCCATGGGTTACCTTGGCGGGCATGTCGGCCCGGACTTGACTTCCATTGGCCAGGTGCGCACCGAGCGCGACCTGCTCGAATCCATCGTCTATCCAAGCGCCAGTTTTGTCCGCAGTTTCGAACCTTACGTGGTGCGCACCAAATCTGATGACGAGTATAGCGGAGTTCTGCGAAAGGATGCACCGGACGAAATTGTCCTCGCGACCGGTCCGGTGACCGAAGTGCGGCTGGCCCGCGCGGACATAGCAGATATCCGGCCGGGAACGGTCTCGGTGATGCCGGCGGGGTTGGAGCAACAACTCACCCGGGGGGAGCTGGCGGATCTGATCGCCTTTCTTAAGGCGACAAAATGGGGCGCACAGTAGTTGGTGCGGTCGCCGTGTATTAACGAACCACGGGGCGAAGCACCAGGCTGCGATATTCGATCCCGGTGTGATCGCCCTGCAAATAGATTGGCCCCGGCCTGCTCACATCGGACCATAAGGCGCCGCCGGTGCAGCCCAGGACCGGTTGATTATCGATGATCTTCTTGCCATTCAGCACCACCGTCGCATGCCGTTCGACAAAAGTGATCTCCAGGGTCTGCCATTCACCCGGCGGCTTTTCCGCGCTGACGGTTGGTTTGATTCGGCTGTAAACGGCTCCCATGTTGTGCGGATCCAGCGGCTTGCCATAAGTATCGGCCACCTGGACTTCGTAGATCCCGCGAATGTACACACCGCTGTTCTGTCCTTTGCTGACGCGCACTTCCACCTTCAAATTGAAATCTTCAAATTCCTTGTCGGTTCGCAGGTTGCCATAATTCTTGTGTTTGCCTTCTTCCTGCACGGGATTATTGACCAGCAGCCCGTCTTTCACGCTCCATCCGTTCACCGCGTTTGGATCCGTCAGGCGCCACCCGGTCAGGTCCTTGCCATTGAACAAACGCTCCGATTTACCGAACTTAACATGCGCCAAATCCGGCGTGGGCGGCGCTGGCGGCTGGCGCTGGCCGCCGAATTCGGCGACGTCTTCGCCCTGCCCGTTCTCGCGTTGTTTGCTGCTGGTCAGCTTGATTTCGTCACCCTGCACCGTGCCGGTGATGGTCTCGGTGAGGGTAATTTTTGTTTTGTTACCGGAGGCATCCTTGTGTTCCACCACATGATTGCGGGTGAGGACCAGCTTGTCGCCATCCAGCCTGGCGGAAGCGACCGGCTCAACGCTACCCCAACCCCAGAGCATGCTCGCCTTGAGCTGCCCGTCCTGCTCCTCGACTCCGAGCCAGCCCGCGGCTCCTCCCGGGATCGTCAGCGCCCATTGACCCAGAAAGGGATTAGCCGCCGCCGATGCGACGTATGTCAGCCCGATGAAGCAAATAGAAGTTAGGATCCGACGAAAGGTTCTCATAGACATGCCGCCCTTATGCAGGCCCTGGGGTCCCGACGCAAGCATAAATGCGGTGCGACTGCCCTAATGCTACCGTGCCAGTGGTTCGAAATGAAAAACCTGCGCGGCGTGTGCGCCGACATCCAAATAGAGCCCATGCGTTCGAAGCTCCTCGCCAGTGCGAATGTACTTCTCGGCCCCGAGCAAATCGGTTACTGACCACGATCCTCCCGGGGACTCGGGGAGCTTTACCGGGGCATAACATTGTCCCTGGTGGGGAGCCAGGTTCACCACCACCAGATCGAAGGCGCTCTTTTCGTTCATCCACTGCACGAGCACGAAATTTTGTTCCGTCGGATTGTCGGACCAGGCCTTCGCGGGCAGGAGCAATTCAGCCCTGCCCTGCCCCACCGCACTGCCCTGCAACCGCGTGAGCAACAGTTCGTACACGCGCCGCACCTCCGGGTCGGGTGTTTCACGAGACCGGCGGATCAATTGGACCGGCAAACGCCTTTTAAAGCCATCGAGCTGTCCTTCATGAAGAAAACGAAGGCCGGGCAAACCGAGGATTACCAGCGCGGCGGCACGGTGTTCGGGCAAATCGAGTAGCGCCGCGACGCGGGGCTCATCATGATTCTCCAGAAAATGCGCGCTGGCGCTCACACGTTCCGGCCCCATCCCCAATAAATGAGGTTGCACACCGCGCGTGTCGTGGCCCACTAGCCGGTCGTACAACACTTTGTCGTAGGTGTAGTTAAAACCCAAAGCCTGCAAACGGTCTTCAATTCCCCAATACACTTCGGCGAGAAATTCGAACCCGGGCTGGCGCTGCCGGACCGCCGCGATGGCATCTGACCAAAACTCGGTTTTCGGCGCGGGTTCTGCTGAAAGAGAGCGTTCCCAGGTGCGGGCGAAGACGTCGTTGAGCACCAGCATCGCCATGTCGCACCGCACGCCATCGCAGCGTTGAGCAACCTCTTGCAGCAAACCCGCCATGGTGGCGCGAGTCTCGCTCCTGCGATAATCGAGTTGAACGGTATCGGTCCACGCGGGCGAGTAGGGGTCTTTGCCATAGGCCAGATTCAGGATCCCATCCCTGGTGTTCTGCGCAAAGGTGTCCGATCCTGGATCCGGCAGCTGGACGAAGAGTTCCGGACGATCGCGAACCCACGGATGATCCAACCCCAGATGATTGGGCACGAAATCGAGCATCAGACTCAAACCCGATGCCTGGAGTTTACGCCGGAACGCGGCCAGGCCTTCTTCACCGCCCAGTGCAGGGTCGACCTGGTAAGCGGCGATGGCATACGGCGAGCCGCCCACATCCTGCTCGGTCCAGCCTGGCAAGGCTTCAGAATAGGCTTTTCGAAGCTCGGGGATGCCCAGGGCAATCTCGCGCGAACGCGCCCCGCCGGTCCATACGCCCATTAACCAAATGTGCGTGAACCCAAAGCACCGCCACTGCTCGAACTCCGTCTCCGGCACGTCAGCGAGGGTTACGCGACGCCCGCTTTTCTCCGACCGATCGCGCAGCCAACAACGGGTGTTAATTTCGTATAGGAGCGGATAGGACATAGGCGCACCCGAAAGGTGAAGGACGAGCAGTTAATGCGCGCTGCGGCCGCGCCGCGCGGCCGGCGGCAGTTCGTTTCAGGAATTGAGCACTTTGAGCGCCTTGGCCGGATTGGACACTCGCATGATCATCAGCCCACTCTTGGCCGAAGCCGGGGTGGCGCTATAACAATATTCGATGTTGACCTTGGCGTCGGACAGCTTATGAGCCATGCGGGCAAGTTCCCCGGGCTTATTGGTGCCGTCCACCATCAGCACGTCATCTTCCACGACCAAAGTCCCGTGCTCTTCAAACACATGGAGTGCCTTGCGATAATCGTTCACCACCAGGCGAATGACGCTATGATCGACGGTATCACTGGTCGAGATCGCATAAATGTTGATCTTGGCTTCGGCTAACGCATCCGCCACTCGCGCGAGTGTGCCGGGACGATTATCGAGGAAAATGGCCAGTTGCTTGGTGATTTGCATAGATCAATTGATTCGTGAGCCAACCCTGTCGCTGCTCTGCTTCATGATAGTCGATCTGGCCCAGCGCGCCAATCGGATTTGCACCCCGCGCACCCGGTCGGGCAACCACAACGCCCGACCCCCCGTGCAAAAGTGGGCGCGAACTTTCGCCTTCGCGATGCTCTGCTATGCTACTGGATGCCCAGCAACTCAACTTCGAACACCAGCGTGCTGTTCGGTGGGATCTTCGGGCTGGGGCTGTTCGGACCGTAAGCCAGATTTGGCGGTATGATAAATTTAAATTTGTCGCCGACTTTCATGAGCTGCAATCCCTCGGTCCAGCCAGGGATCACCCCGTTCAGCGGAAAGCTGATGGGCTCGCCGCGCTCGACGGAACTGTCGAACACCGTTCCATCGAGCAACGTCCCGTGGTAATGCACCTTCACGGTGTCGCTGGCTTTGGGGGAGACCGTGCCAGCCCCGTGTTTGAGCACTTGGTATTGCAATCCACTGGCTGTGGTGATCATGTCGGAATTGGTCGCGGCCGCGGCGGACGGCGTACTGGCCGCAGGCGCTGTGTCGTTCTTAGCGGTCGTGGCGTTGTCTTCTTTGTTGCAACCCACCACCAAGAGGGTTGCGCTCAATGCTAGCAGGATTTGGTATTTCATTAATAGGTGCGCCGCAGTTTCTCGCGGCGCGCAGCTCGCAGTTTCGATGATGCCTCACCCCGGGTCAAGCCCGCCCGCCCGTTCGGGTGTGATTAAATCTGTCGGTCATTCTGTGTTGAGTGGCAGAAAAGCGGCAGAGGGCTGCCGCACTCCAAAACCTTCGGTTCTCGAGGCCCGCGCCCGTGTCGCGCTTGCGTTTTGGACTGCGGCAGCCCTCTGCCGCTTTTTTCGGCTTC
>DASRFK010000123.1:0-2439 GCA_035651635.1 Verrucomicrobiia bacterium
ATCGCCGAGGTAGATTTCGGTCACGAGATGGGCCAACCCGCCTGGATCAGCCCCAGGCGCGCCCGGCAACGCATTGGCCAGAACTACTACCGTGAAATGCCGGCTGGGCAACCGCAGCAGCAACGAGCTAAAACCGTTGAGGCCGCCTCCGTGGGAAATCTCCCGCTCGCCCCGGAACTGTCCGAGTGACCATCCAAATCCGTAACCGGTGTCCGTCGACTCGTTCTTATTCTCCCTGGTCTGGACTGGCGTCCAGGCGGCTTTGAGACTCGCTTCGCTCAATGCCTTGCCCCCAAAGATCGCTTCGTTCCACCGATACAAATCTTCCACTGTGGAATAAAGCGACCCCGCGCCACCCGCCCAGGACATATCCCAGTTCAACGCATTGGTAAACTGGCCGCCGTCAAACTGGTAACCGAGCGCTTCGTGTTCCAGCGCCGCGCCGGCGCGATGCACGCCAGTGTCGCGCATGCCTGCCGAATCAAAGAAGTTTTTGCGCAGGAACTCGCCATAGGACTCGCCGGAAACCTTCTCGATGATGCTCCCAAGCAGGAAAAAACCTGAATTGTCGTAATGCCATTTTTCTCCCGGATCGAAATCGTAGGGGTCGTTCTTGAAAGAATCGATCAGCTCACCAGGCGTAACCGGAGAAGTAACCTTCTCGATAAACCCGGGCTTGTCAGTGTAGCTGCGAATCCCGGAGGTGTGGGTTAACAGATGCCGCAAGGTGACTTCGTTGCCGCGAGGAAAATCAGGGAAGAATTTCGACAATTTGTCGTTCACACTGAGTTTGCCCTGCTCCTGCAATTTCAGGATGGAGGACGCGGTAAACTGCTTGGTGATCGAACCAATTCGGAACTTGGTTTTGGGAGTAATGGCCGTGCCATGCGAAAGGTCAGCCAGTCCATAGCCTTTTTCAAAGAGAACCTTGCAATCTTGGGCAACCAGCACTGCCAGCCCGGGCGCATGGTTGGTGGTCATCCTGCTGAAGAGTACATCCGCGAGCGCATCGCGCGCGGGCATCGGCGCGTTGGTGAGCGCGCCGCGCGCCGCCAGGAATCCGCTCAACTCCGTATCGCCTCGCAGAACGCTCGCTTGATAGACACTGAGCCCGGCTTGGATGCGGCTGTTGATCTTCAAACCTTCGTCGAGCAGCTTTTGGATGCCCTCCGCGCCGGCTCCGTTCAAGACCGCGGTAATCAATTTCTCCGCTTGCGCGTTCTCATCGAGCGTCGCCGATGGGGACGGCTCGGCGGCCAGGGTCATCATTGTGGACTGCCAGAGAAGGGTGAATGCTACCGTTGCGAGCGCCGTGGTTCGTTTCATAAAGGAAACACCGCCGAATTACCACACGAAACGACCCTAGCAGAATGAGGATGGACTGGAAGCAGAAATGGAGGCGGCCTAGCTGTCTTCTGACGGGCGCCCACAGCCAGACATCCCGCAAGAGCATAGAAGTTACAACGGCAATTCACTCACGACATGTCGCGGTGTGGCTGATGGCCATTGTAAGACGATGAAGCTGAAAATTTCACGCGCAACACCAACCGAGCGCCGTCAATGCCCGCATTGGACGGCACTTTTAATCGGCACCATGATGCGGCCCGTTGGCCCGCCCAGAGACAACTCCGCCAATCTTCCCAGGCCTCCAGACTAGGCTGGTATGAACAACGCCGTTGGCGTTGTGGCAGGAAAGTCTGCGCCTCGCCTGGCAAATCCTGGCTGCATTGCCCGTCTCCGGGCGCCAGCAGCTACAGCGGCAGAAGCACACGGAAGCCGATCTGGCCGCCGACCTCCACCACGAATTCACAAGAGCCTTTGAGCCCGAAGCGCTGCGCTTCACTGACCACTTGTGTCAGTGTCTCGAACTGCTTCGCCTCGCGCGGATCTTTGGTCCACTGACCTTCGCCTTTGTAGTATTCTTCCGTTTCTCGATGTCTAATCGTCCCCTTAACCGGGCCTGAGCCCGTCCCTGAACTTTCCATCCGATAATATCGGACAGGAGAGGGGAGCCGAGCGATGCGTGATTCCCCCCTTAAGAGGTGGTAAAAATATCCTTAGATTCGCTTCTCATCCGCGTCGATGAAATCAACAAACGTTTGAATATCGTCCCGGTGAGGGATGCCGGCGTGTTCCTTGCGCATTTTGAGCCGGGCCTGCATTTCGGGATCGTCTTTCCTCGGGGAGTTGAGCATGCGCTCACGATGAGCCGTTTTGACGGAATCGGGTTTCTGGACATGTTGTCGGACCCAGTCGCAGACCTGGCCATCAGTAATGGATAGGCGGACTACTTCGATAAACTCGTTGGCCTGAACACCCGCGGCCTCGAGCCAAACGCCATCAAAACCTTTGCAGAAGTTGGGCTGGTAATCAGGATGCAAATGGCCTGCCAGGTGCAGGCGGATTTTATCCACGAACCGCGGCAAATGCATCCAACCG
>DASRFK010000124.1:0-23521 GCA_035651635.1 Verrucomicrobiia bacterium
CTGGAGTTAGGAGGAGGTTATCAAGTTATTCAGCAAGATTCACCACGGAGACACAGAGGCACGGAGGGAAGAAGCGAAGAAGATAAGAGTGTCCTGAATATTTCTGAAGGGCAAAAACGCCACGGAGAAGGTAGTCCCCGCTTTTTCTCTGTGTCTCCGTGCCTCCGTGGTAGAGGGGCCCCGGTCTCAGTGCCTCCGTGGTTATATCGCTTGAACAAGTTTCAGGGCTGAGGTATCCGAGGATTATGAAACGTTTTCCCCGGCTACGAGCCTGCCTCGGCTTTCTGTGTTTCGCGATTCTTCTTAGCGCCACAATAACCAGCCAAGCACAAGACCGAAGCCAGGCCCGCTCGGTGGTCATGACGCGCTACGGGATCGTCGCAGCCGAACAACCGCTGGCCTGCCAGATCGGCGCTCGCATCCTGGCCCAGGGCGGCAACGCCGTGGATGCAGCAGTGGCGGTCAACGCGTCGCTCGGTGTGTTTGCACCCATGGCCAACGGCATGGGTGGCGATCTCTTCGCCATCGTTTATGAGGCAAAGTCCGGCAAGCTGTACGGACTCAACGCCAGCGGGTGGGCACCTTTGGGTTTAACACCGGAGTTCCTGCGAAGCCAGGGCATTACCAACATGCCTCAAAGCGGGATCCAAGCCGTCACCGTCCCGGGTGCCGTGGATGGCTGGGACAAGCTCTTGCATCGGTTTGGCCGTAAAACATTGGCCGAGGTTCTCGCCCCCGCCATCCAGTACGCTGAGCAGGGATTTCCAGTCACGGAAATCTTTTCGAGTTACTGGGTGGCAAGCGAAGCCAAGCTCCGGCGCGATACCAACGCGGCGCAAACCTTCCTGCTTCACGGCCGCGCGCCCCTTCCAGGGGAGATCTTCCGTAACCCGGACCTGGCCTGGTCACTCAGGCAGATCGCCGAGCACGGCCGTAAGGCGTTTTACGAGGGAGAAATCGCCAGGCGCATCGTGGCAACCTCACGGCAATTGGGCGGCCGCATGACCGCCGAAGACCTCGCCAAATTCTCCGGCCGCTGGGTCGAGCCAATCTCCACCACCTACCACGGCTGGAGGGTCTACGAACTGCCGCCCAATGGACAAGGCATCGGCGCGCTGATCATGCTCAATCTCATGGAACAGTTCCCCCTGTCAGAGTACGGCGCCGGATCGGCCAATGCCTTCCACGTCATGATCGAAGCCAAGAAACTTGCCTATGCCGATGTCATCCGCTACGTCTGCGACCCCGAGGTGAACAAGGTGCCCGTCGCTGGGTTGCTCTCCAAAGATTACGCTCGAAAGCGCGCTGCCCTCATCGATCTGGCCAAGGCAAATTGCGATGTTGACCCAGGACAACCTCCGCCAATGGGCACCGACACCACCTATTTTTGCGTCGTCGATTCCGAGGGCAACATGGTTTCCTATATTCAGAGCAACTATAACTCGTTCGGCTCGGGAGTGGTCGCGGCCGGCACGGGCTTTGCCCTGCAAAACCGCGGTGGCCTCTTCAGCCTTGACCCGGCGAGCCCAAACGTGTTGGCCGGGCATAAACGTCCGCTGCACACGATCATTCCTGCTTTTATGACCAAGGACCAGGTGCGGATTGCCTTTGGGATTATGGGCGGATGGAACCAGGCACAAGCGCATGCGCAGTTTGTGTCCGATATCGTCGACCACCAAATGAACATCCAAGCCGCCCTCGAAGCGCCGCGATTCACCAAGCAAACCTTCAAAGGATGCGATGTCGAGCTGGAATCGCGTGTGCCGGAATCGGTGCGCGCTGAACTGGCCGCCAAAGGGCACCAACTCCAAATGCGCGGCCCCTTCACCGCTTCAGTGGGCGGCGGCCAGGCCGTGCTCAGGGATTTTGCGACCGGCATCAATTATGGTGCCTCCGACCCACGCAAGGACGGGGAAGCAGTCCCGGAGAGATAACCACAGAGGCACGGGGACACCGAGGTAAGACAGGCGGTGCAGGAAGTGTCGGAAGGGAGAGTGTTGGCAATTCTCGATCGTCTCTGTGCCTCGGTTTCTCTGTGGTTCATCATTCGTTGGCCGAAATGCTTTGCACCGCTCCTCCTCCGCTTCTATACTCGCGGCGTAAACCAACCACCGGAACCCTTATGAAAGCTTCTGTCCTTTCATCGCTTATTGCCTCCATTACTTCACTTGCCTTTGCCGGCGCCCAGGCTCCGCCGGAAGACGGCAAACTGCGCATCATCTGTTTCGGCGCACACCCGGACGATTGCGAAATCCAGGCGGGCGGCGTCGCGGCCATGTGGGCCGCTAAAGGCCACCACGTAAAGCTCGTCTCCGTTACCAACGGTGATATCGGTCATTGGCGCGAAGCCGGCGGGCCATTGGCCCAACGGCGCAAAGCCGAAGCACAGAAAGCAGATGAAATCCTTGGCGTGACCTCCGAAGTGCTGGATATCCACGACGGCGAACTGCTGCCGACAATTGAAAACCGCCGGACGATCACCCGCCTGATTCGCGAGTGGAAAGCTGACTTAGTGCTGGGACCGCGGCCAAACGACTATCATCCGGACCATCGTTATACCGGTGTGCTGGTGCAGGACGCGGCGTACATGGTCACAGTTCCGTTCTTTTGCCCGGATGTCCCCTATCTTAAAAATAACCCGGTCTTCATGTACTACCCGGATATCTTTCAGAAACCCAATCCGTTTCAGCCAGACGTAGCCGTGTCGATCGACGGCGTGATCAACAAGAAACTCGATGCCTTGGACGCGCTCGAATCGCAGTTTTACGAAGGCGGCGCCAACGGCTCGCCCGAATTCGTGCCTACCGACCCCGCCAAACAGACGGAACGCCATCGCCAGGTCCGTTCCGGCTTCGAGCAGCGCAATGCCGGTCAGGCCAAACGGTTTCAGAGCAAACTGGCGGACTTTTACGGCCTGGACAAAGCCGGCTCGGTCCGCTACGCCGAAGCCTTTGAGATCTGTGAATACGGCAAGCGTCCCAATTCCGAGGAGTTGAAAAGGCTGTTCCCGTTTTTTGGCGAGTAACCAGCGGGGGCTTGCGGACAGCACGATTTTCGCTGTGAACATTGAGGTGGCAGAGAGCTATGAGCTAATGAGTCGTCGGGCCGCGGGACTGGTCATGGCCGAGCTTAAAAAGCGTCCCAGCCTGATCCTGTGCGCCTCGGCCGGGGGCACTCCGACGCGCCTCTACGAACTGCTTGCGGCGCGACACCAGCGCCAACCTCGGCTGTTTGGCAAAATGCGGGTGCTGCAAATTGACGAATGGGGCGGTTTGCCCCGCAGGCATGCCGCTTCCTGCGAAACCGATTTGCGCCTCAAACTGCTCGAGCCCCTCCAGATCCGCGGGGAACGGTATGCCGGCTTCAGAACCGACTCGCCGGATCCCGAATCGGAATGCTCGAAAATGCGGCGATGGCTGGCGAAAAACGGGCCGATTGATGTTTGCATCCTGGGCCTGGGCGTCAACGGACATGTCGCGATGAACGAACCGGCTCCGGCATTGATGCCACACGCGCATGTTTCGGTCTTGACCCGAAGTTCGCTGAAGCATCCCATGCTCAAAGAGCTTAAGCAGAAGCCGCGCTTCGGCTTGACCCTCGGCATGACGGACATTCTATCGTCCGGCATGGTGCTCTTGATGGTCAACGGGAGGCACAAACGCGAGGCGCTCGAACGGCTGCTGAAGCCAAAAGTGACAACGCAGTTTCCAGCCTCGTTTGTGTGGCTGCATCCGCGAGGTTTTGTCCTTTGCGATCGTGAAAGTGCCCCGCGGATTCAATCGCCACAAAAGAGCGCAAAGAGCACAAAGAAGACCTACCGAAGAATATGAAAAGCAAAACCAAAGAAAGCAAGACGGCTGGGATGTCCCGCCGCAATTTTCTGGCAGCCACCAGCGCCGTAACCAGCTTCATGGCTTTGCCTGCCCATGTGCTTGGACTCGGCGGTGCTGAGTCGCCGAACAACAAACTCAACATCGCCGGCATCGGCGTGGGCGGGCAGGGCGGCAATGATATCGACGAAGTGAGCGGCGAAAATATCTTCGCGCTTTGCGACGTCGACGCCGATCACGCGGCGCACATGTTCAAGAAATATCCCAATGCCAAACGCTACACAGACTACCGCGAGATGCTGGATAAGGAAAAAACCATCGACGCGGTGACGATCGGCACCCCCGACCACCAACATGCGATTGTGACGATCACCGCGCTTAAGCACGGCAAACATGTTTACTGCGAGAAACCGCTGACCCGGACCGTTTACGAGGCGCGAGCCGTGGCCAAAGCTGCGCGTGAGGCCAAGGTGGCGACCCAGATGGGCAACCAGGGCATGGCCTTTGAAGGCAACCGGCTGATAAACGAATGGCTTTGGGACGGCGCGATTGGCCCGGTCCGCGAAGCACACGTGTGGTCGGATCGGCCGACGCACCGAGGCAAGATGCCGCTCTGGTGGGCCCAGGGCATCGAGCGGCCCAAGGACACGCCGGCGGTTCCTGAGACTTTAAACTGGGATTTGTGGCTGGGTCCGGCGCCCTCACGGCCGTATCACCCGGCCTACGCGCCTTTTCGCTGGCGCGGTTGGTGGGACTTCGGTTCCGGCGGCCTGGGCGACATGGGCATTCATAACCTGGCCCCCGTTTTCTCCGCTCTTAAGCTCGGTGCTCCGGAAACCATCCAGGCCAGTTCCACTCCCGTGTTCCCCGAGACTGTGCCCGTCGCCGCGATGGTTCATTACACCTTCCCCGCGCGCGGCGATATGCCCCCAATTAAGCTTCATTGGTACGACGGCGGATTGCTGCCGGAACGGCCTGGTGAGTTGGAACCAAACCGCGAACTGGATCCTGAGGACGGGATTCTCTTCATCGGCGATAAAGGCAAAATGCTTGTGACTGGTTGGGGCGGCGAGCATCCAAGACTTTTGCCCGAGAGTCTGGACAAGGAATACAAGCGTCCGGCCAAAACCCTTCCGCGATGTCCGGAAGGCCACTACAAAGAATGGGTGCAGGCGTGCAAAAACGGGTCACCCACGCGATCCAATTTTGATTTTGCCGGGCCGCTCACCGAAGCGGTGCTGCTCGGGAGCGTCTGCATTCATAATGGGGGCGACAAACTGGTTTGGGACAGCCAGAACCTGAAAATCACCAATGACCCGGATGCCAACAAGTTTCTACATTACGAATATCGCAGCGGCTGGAGCTTATGACCAAAGACAAAGTGCGCGTTGGGTTGGTGGGCTCGGGGTTCATTTCGGCGATCCATGCCGACGCCTTAAAGCGGAGCGCCGATGCGGAACTTCTGGCGGTCGCGTCACCGACGCCCGGCAAAGCCCAGTCCTTCGCCAAACAGCACGGGATGGCTCAGCACTTCACCGATTACCGAAAACTACTGGAGTTGGATGAAATCGACCTGGTCGTGATCGGCATTCCCAATGATCTGCATTGCGATGCCGTGCTCCAGGCGGCGGCGGCGGGCAAACATATTGTCCTGGAAAAGCCCATGTGTCTGAACCTCGCAGACGCCGATCGCATGGTCGAGGCCTGCCGCAAAGCCAGAGTGAAATTGATGTACGCCGAGGAGTTATGTTTCGTGCCGAAATATGTGCGGCTCAAACAGCTCCTGGATAGCGGCGCGCTTGGTAAACCCGTGTTGATCAAACAATCAGAGAAACACGACGGGCCGCACGCCGCCCATTTCTGGGATGTCAACCGGTCCGGGGGCGGCGTCACCATGGACATGGGATGCCACGCCATTGAATTCTTCCGGTGGATGTTGGGAAGGCCCCCAATCAAGTCCGTCTATGCCCAGATGGGCACGCACGTGCATAGTGACAAAACCCGGGGCGAAGATAATGCCATCCTCATCCTCGAGTTTGCCAATGGCGTCACCGCGGTGGCTGAGGAAAGTTGGACCAAGCTGGGCGGAATGGATGATCGAGCCGAAGTTCACGGTTCCAAGGGCGTCGCCTATGCCGATTTGCTCCATGGCAACGCCATCGAGACTTACAGCGCGACCGGCTACGATTATGCCGTCGAAAAGGCGGGCTCCACGGTCGGCTGGTCCTTCACCATTTACGAGGAAATCTGGAACTACGGGTTTGTGCATGAGATGGAGCACTTTGTTCAATGCGTGAAAAATGACACCGAACCGATCGTTACCGGGGATGATGCGCGGGTGGTGATGGAGGTCTTGTTCGCCGCTTACGAATCAGCCGGCACCGGGCGCAAGGTGAAACTGCCGTTCACGACGGATGCGCTTAAGCCGATCGATTTATGGACGAAAAATCACGGATTAACATGAATTGACACGCATGCCGAGGGAACGAAATCGCTTGATCCGATTGGGAATTCGACGCCTTTGCATCCGCGGCGGCATGTCCGTCGCCATGGCCATTGAACTTTCTGAGCGAGCAGGCGCTCCGACCTTTAGTCGGTTGGCGGGATCTGTTTTAGCTCGTCGGGGCTGAAGGGGGTGCTTCGATCTTTGATCTTGGCGCGAACCGCTTTGACCTGTTCGGGTGTAACCTCGGGTGCATTGTTGCCCCACTCCTTGTTCTGGCGGACATAGGTCAACACGGCAGCGATCTCTTCATCGCTCAGTACATCCTTCCAAGGCACCATGGCGCCATTAAAGGGCAGGCCTTTAACGGTGATCGGGCCCGAAAGTCCATTCAGAGCAATCCGGATGACACGGCCGGGGGCCTTTTCATTCACCCATTCCGAGCCGGCCAGGGGTGGATTCTGTCCCGGCAAACCATTGCCATCGGCCTGGTGACAGGCCACGCAGGTTGGTTTGTTGTATACGGCCCTGCCTTGTTGAACCATGTTCGGAGCACCGGTTGCCGGCTGCCATTGTTCGAGCTGGGAATAACTATGGTAGGGAAAGTACACCCGCTCGTCGAACCAACCACTCCGCTGATCGAAATAAACCATTCCCCAATACAGCAGCAGGAACAGCAGGATGATCAACCAGATCGGAACGGGCGCTCGCCGGGTCGGAAGCGTGGCCTGCCCTGCTTGCGTCGTGGATGCGTTCGGCTCGGAAATCATTTGGCAGGAGCGTTGGTCGCCCCGGAGCTCGCCGCAGTGGTTTGGTTCGTCGCGGCATTGTTAGTCGAGGTCGTAACCGGTTCCGCTACGCTTAACGGTGCGACGAACAATGGCGCATCGGCGCGCAGGCTGGCCAAGTACGCCACCAACGCAACCGCCTCCGGTTTGGGCAGAATCTCGAAGCCCGCCTCCGGGGCAAGGTCCGATGGAAGCGACAGAGCATCGGAAGAACGAGTGTGTTCGATCCTTCGTTTCTCGAACAAGAATCGATAAGGCGGCATGGTTGAACCTTTCACCTCGGACCGTGGCGCGTAGAGATGACGCAGTTGCCACTTCGCGTCCGGAAGCCGCAGTCCCACGTTGGCGAGGTCCGGGCCGACCCGCTGGGAACCGGGCATCACCGGATAATCGAACAGGAAATCCTCGGCTACGGTTCGCCGGGTTCCCCAGCCGCGAGCAATGTCCGGTCCGACCGGCACGATCCAGGTGGTTGCTTTCGCGCCGGCGCTGGTCAGTGTCTTAACCATGGGATCCGCTTCGTCCTTGGTCAGCCTCTCACGAATTGTCTTGGGCAAACCGGTCATCAGTTGCTCATCCTCGGCTTCACTGAGCGCCGGTCTAAGTTTGCGCAGAGCCACGAGCAACCCCGCGTGGTTGGTGCCTGCATCCGTCAGGACGACGTCGCAAACCGTTCCCGTCTGAACGACTTGCTGGCTATGGCAATAGGCGCAGCCGTTAGCGCGGTAAACCGCCAAACCCTGCCGGGCCAGCCCCGGCCGGCCCACCGGATAGGTCGCCCCCGCCGGCACAGTATTTGTCTGCTGCAAACGACCGATCTGGATTTGAGGCGTGAGAACCATGCCAAACCACGACCATGCCAGCCCGAAAAAGGCGGCCAGGAAAATGAGCGGACCCAAATTCATGCCTTGGCCCTCGCCGCTTTGAACAGGTCCTCCGTTAGCTCTTCATAAGTAACCACCGCGCGCGCGCGATAGAATCCAATGACCAGCCCCGCCACGTTCGCCAGAAATAAAACATGGGCAACGAGCAGCAGCAAATCGCCGACCGTGCTCATGCGCAAGGACATCAAGCTCGACCGCATTATTTCGATGAACGGCCTCCGCGCATCCCCAAGTTGGACCTCCTGGATCACGCCGCCAATCGCCAGTGGTAGAACCACCAGGATGATCCCAAGACCTGATAACCAGAGCTGCACTCGGACCAGCTTCGGCCAAGGCAGGCCGACTCCGAGCAGACGCGGCAGAATGATGTAAATGGCTCCAAACATCACCATCGCAAAAAAACCATAAACGCTGAGCTGGCTGATGGCGGGATTAAGCCATGTGAAATTCGCGATTTGATTGGGGTCCAGGAGCGCGCAACCGGCGCGGGCGAAGCCGGAGATACAGAAGGCAATGACCCCGAACACAAAAAAGCTCAAAGGGTAGTTGCGCCGCGCGGGTGCTAGCGAGCACCCAAGCGTCTCGCAGACGTTTAATGGCACGGCGATAAAGGCGAGCAAGGACAGGACCGTGCTTACTGTGCTGAGCGTAGGGAGCCAGGCCGGCACGGAGGCTGAGTTGGGAATCCCGCCCCAGCCGGCAAACAAAATCAACACCCAATATATGAAAATAGCCGTATACCGGCCGGTCAATTCCCGCCCGGCCAATCGCGGCACGAGATAAAACACGGTGCCCAGACCGACCAACGCCAACCAGACGACCAGCAGGTTTTGCGAGTACCACCAGGCAATAACAGCCTGGGTCATGCCGCGGACGGGAAAGGTCACCAGGAGCAGGTTGGCCGTTGAGTATATCCACGGAAACCAGAACAGGGCTGTAAAAAAGAACCAATGCGAGACTGTTAACTGGCGCTCGCGCCGTTGGTGAAAGGTAACCACGCCCAAAAGCCCAATCAGCAGATAACCAATCAACATCAGCACTGCTGCGTACCCCGGCATCTCCAGGTATTCAAAACCGGTGCTGTCGCCGGCCAGGATGCCAATCACTCCAACAGTTACCCCCAGGTTCCAGAAAATCGCGCCAACCGTCACCAGCCAGCGGTGCGCCAGAGCAACCCCGCCCGTTTGAGCCAGCAACCATAACACCACTCCAAAGCCCGCTTGCAGGCAGAATCCGTAGATTATCGAGTTGCTAAAAGCGGGATGAACTCGGCCGTAGGTCAGCCACGAATAATCGGCTAAAAAGTTCGGGTCGTGAAATTTAATCGAGGCGATTAGCTCAAAAACCCAGCCAATCACCAGCCATTTGGCCGCGCTGGTAAACAGGACCATCAGCGGCAACCGGCACGAAATATCAATTTCCGACACCGTCGCCGTTCGAAGCACCGGCGCTGATGCGTCGGATGCCGGTTGGATCGAGGGCGGCGTCATAGGTTCCCGCTCACCCCATCCCTCGTTGGACTGGTAGGCCTCATCTGCACAACGGGCGCCTATTCAAACTGACTCGGTTTTTCCGGTTGCCGGGGGGGCGGCGCGGTCGCTTTGTCTACCCGGGCGCTCAAGTTGGAACGCGCCGCGGCGGGATTGCGGGCCCATTCCGTTTCGACCCAGTGCATGGCATCCTCGACGCGCAGCCGCACGATGCCTTTGGCCGGGTCGACCCAGCCGACGTTGTTAAGGGCTTCCGCTTCGGCTGCGCGCAGTTCCGCCAGCGCCTTGGCGCGCACGGCTGCGCGATCTTCACCCACAGGCGCAGTCTGGGTGTAATGTTTCATCGCGCAGACCAGGCCGGCCACGATGAGGAAAGAGCCAAGCACCGCCAGGATGTACGCCAGGCCGCTGCGTTCGGTTCGTGGATCAGAATTCATTCCAGACCTCCTCTAAATTGGGGCGGTGCATCGGGCAGTTCCTGTGCTTCCCCGACCTCGCCCCCAGAGATCTGGGTCGCCACCGGGTGAAACAGGCCCATAGCCTCAATCAGGCGCGGATCTTTAATGGGGTAAGGCGGATGAGCACTGTAAGCTCGCAAAAACAAGAAGGAGAGGTATCCCGCAAAAATGGCCCAACAGCCGAAATGCAGCCACAACCACGCAAAGGGGAACCCATCGGGATGCGGGACTGGCATGATATTGAAAGAAATATCGATCCAGTGCATCAGCCAGGCCCAGACACAAAGCGGCACCATAAACGAGAAGACATTCTTCACGTCGATGCGCAGCAGCGCCAGGAAAGGCACGAAAAAGTGCCCAAAGATGATGATCATCCCAATCCACCACCAGGTCCCCTTCTCGCGCACGACGTACCAGAAGGTTTCTTCGGGCATGTTGCCGTTCCAGATGATGAAGTATTGGGCGAAATGGATGTAGGCGTAGAACACCGTGAAGGCGAACAGGAGTGAACCAATAAAGTAGTATTGGTGCTCATGCAGCACTTCGGTCAGCACGCCTTGGCGGTCCAGGATCATGGTAATGACATAGGCCGTCGCAAGCATGGTCCAGGCGCCCCCCGCAAAATAGTAAACCCCGTACATGGTCGAGAACCACTGGTATTGCAGTGATTTCATCCACATAAACACGCCCAATGTCAGCGTGACGGCAAAAAGGATCACGCCAATGGCCGAATAAAGCCGCATTCGATAAGTCGGCAAAGCGGCTCCGGTTTTATCCTGTTCCAGCGACCAATAGCGCAAGCCATAGGTTAGGAAGCCCCAAACCACAAAACAGAAGACCGAGACAATATAGAATCCCGACATCGTGAATAATGGCTGTTTGGCTGCCAAGGCGTGGTCGGTGGCAGGATTGGCATTCATCCAGGCATAAATCCTGGAGTGGGCAAACAGGGCGATGACCACGAACGGGATCGCCATCCAGGGGAGAAGGCAGGCGATGTGCTCGCAGAAGCGGCGGATCGGCACGGACCAACCAGCGTCAAACAAGTGATGGGCCAGGACCAGAAATAGTGCGCCCAGGCAAATGCTCAGAAAGAACATGAAGGCCAACAACCAGGAATAAGCAAATTCCCTGGTGAACCAAATAGCACCGATGGCCGATAAAACCGCGCCGACCACCATCAAAATCACCGGCAGGTTGCGCCACCTGGACAGGTCCAACGGAGCCGCGCTAGCAATGTGTTTATGTTGCATAGCTACTTTTTAAGTGAGGCGCGCAGAGCTTCCGGCACGTCATCGACGGAAGCCAATTGGCTGAATTGCAAGGCACGCAGGTAGGCAACTATGGCCCAGCGATCCTCGACGGTGACGTTCGGCCCGTAAGCGCCCATCAGATTGCGGCCGTTGGTGATGACATAGAAAAGTTCACCATCAGTCATTTTCACGATGCGTGCGTCGTGCAGGTTCGCCACGACAGCCATGGCGCCGATTTTCTTCGTAATGCCGTTGCCGTCGCCTAATTGCCCATGGCACGGTGAGCAATTGATGGTGAACCGTTGTTGCCCGCGTTTCAGCATAGCGGCAGTGATGGGCATTTGATTGTTTTCGACAAAATTGGTTGTGCCGGTGATGAACCCGGTGTTGACCGGAGCGTCTTCATAACCGTAAATCACTCCGGAGACGGTTTGGATCGGGGCACTGCGAGCAATCGTGCCCGGAACCGGCAACTGTGAGGTCCGGCCATTGGCGAAAAACCCGCTCGGCTTTTGTGGCCGGAGCTTGAGCTGCCATTCCATGTCCGGGAAAATGTAGAGCGACGGCTGGCGGAAGTGCGTGCCCCGAAAACCGAGAACGCCTACCACCGCGGCGGTGCAGACAACGAGTATGGCCACAAAGTAGCGCATTACTCCTCCACCACTTCGATGTGCCGGCTGCCTAGTTCTTCGAGCAGCTTGCGGGTTTCAGTTTCGGAATACTTCGGGTCACTGCATTCGATAACCACAAAGAACCGGTCGTGGGTGACCAGCGAAAAACGCTTATTCTTTAGCAAAGGATGATGCAGCCGCGGCAGGCGGTTGAGGAAGAGCATGCCAAATAACGAGCCGAACGCGCCGAACAGAATCGTTAATTCATATGACGGCGGGAAGGCCGAGAAAGGGCTGAACATCGGCTTGCCGCCAATCACGATCGGGTAATCGAATGTGTTCATATACCAGATCATCAGCATGCCCGTGGTGTAGCCCACCACACCGCCAATAAAGGCAAACCAGCCCACCCGCGAATTCTTCAGCCCCATAGCGCGATCCATCCCGTGAACCGGGAATGGCGTAAACACGTCCCATTTTCGGAACCCGGCGTCGCGAACTTTTTCGGCAGCGTGCAATACGCTGGCCGCCGTGGTGAACTCGGCGACAATGCCGTACCCTGGAGCGGTGCCGTTCATATCAACGCTGGCTCCTTCACCTTGGCTCCTCCGAGGGGGTGATGGGGATCCGATTGCGGGGTCACGCCTTTGACTTCGGAAATGGCAATCATCGGCAGGAATCGGATGAACAGGAGGAACATCGTGAAAAACAAGCCGAAAGTCCCCACGTAAGTGCAGATGTCGACCCAAGTGGGGTAATAATAATTCCAGCTCGAAGGCAGGAAGTCACGGTGCAGGCTGACCACGATAATGACGAAACGCTCGAACCACATACCGACGTTGACCACGATCGAAAGGATGAACACCGCCACCAGGTTGTGGCGCACTTTGCGGAACCAGAACAATTGTGGAAACAAAACGTTGCAGCTTATCATTGGGATCCACGCCCATTGATACGGTCCCAACGCACGATTCAGGAAATGGAAGCGTTCACCGGGGTTGCCGCTGTACCAGGCGATGAAGAACTCCATCGCGTAGGCGTATCCCACGATCGATCCGGTGGCCAGCGTCACTTTGCACATCAAATCGATGTGCCGCATGGTGATCAGGTCCTCCAATTTGAAGATCGACCGCAGCGGGATCAGCAACGTCAGCACCATGCCGAACCCGGAGAAAACGGCGCCGGCCACGAAGTAAGGCGGGAAAATCGTCGTATGCCAGCCGGGCAACTGTGACACCGAGAAGTCCAGTGACACAATCGAGTGCACCGAGAGCACTAGCGGCGTCGACAGGCCGGCGAGGATCAAATAGGCCTTTTCGTAGTTGCTCCAATGCCGGTTCGAGCCCGTCCAACCAAGCGCGAAAAGACCGTAAAAGAATTGTCGCAGCCGAGTCTTGGCGCGATCCCGCATGACCGCCAGATCCGGCACCAAGCCCATGTACCAGAACAACACCGAGACCGTAAAATAGGTCGAGACGGCAAAGACGTCCCACATGAGCGGCGAGCGGAACTGGGGCCAAATCGAATTGGTGTTGGGAATCGGGAACAGCCACCAATCATACCAGACGCGGCCGACGTGCATGGCGGGATAAATACCGGCGCACATAACCGCAAAGATCGTCATCGCTTCGGCCGCGCGGTTCACCGCGGTACGCCAACGCTGACGCAGCAGGAACAAGATCGCCGAGATCAATGTCCCGGCGTGGCCGATGCCGATCCACCACACGAAATTGACGATGTCCCACGCCCACATCGTCGGGTGGCGATTTCCCCACACGCCCACCCCCGTGGAGACCTGGTAGCTGAGCATGAATAGAAGCATCCCCAGGCAAAGCGCGCTCGGAACAAACAGGATCCACCACCACACCGGGGCCTTGTCTTCACTGAGTGAAGCAACCCGGTTGGAGATCCAGCCGAACCCTCGCAAATTAGCAACCAGCGGGATGCGTTGCAGTTCAGCGGGAGTCTCCGGCACCGTGACGGCGAGGCTAGGCGAAGTTTTCATCGATGCTGCTCCTGAGGCCATCAGTGCGCTCCCTTCCCGGCAGGTTCACCCGCCTGCGGGGCGCCTTCCTCGTTTTTAAAAGGATCACCGTGTTTCTGTTCGTACTCGCGCAGAGTCGACGGCGCTTCATAGTAATCAGGCATGCTCGGATTCGGATTGCGGATGCGTGCCAGGTAAGTCGTCCGCGGCCTGGTATAGAGCAATTCGAGCACGGAATAATTCCGTTCGAGGGCTTTGAGTTTCGAGACGCGGCTGTTGGCATCCAGTAAATTGCCGAATACAATCGCTTCGGCCGGGCAGGCCTGGGCACAGGCGGTGGTAAAGGAATCGGTCGGCACCTGGATATCACCCGAGGCGCCCGCCTTCGTCTTTTGGGCGATCTTTGCTTGCTCGATGCGCTGGATGCAGTAAGTGCACTTTTCCATCACCCCGCGCATGCGCACGCTCACATCGGGGTTCTTGATCATCTTGAGCAAATCCCACTCGTCATCTTTGCGGTGCCCGAACGGTCCGAGGTAAAACTTGCCAATCGGCCGCTTGTTGTAGTCGAAATAATTAAACCGGCGAACCTTGTACGGGCAGTTGTTCGAACAATACCGCGTGCCGACGCACCGGTTGTACGTCATCACGTTCAGGCCTTCCTGATCATGCGAAGTGGCATTAACCGGGCAGACATTCTCGCATGGAGCAGCTTCGCAATGCTGGCAAAGCATCGGCTGGGTGACGACTTGCGGATTTTCAATCCAGTCTTCGAATTGTTGTTCCCGGTCGGGGCGGAACGTGTCCAGAAAATCGCCGCGGCTTTGCGGCGCAAGTTTCCCGGCGGGCGCCCGTCCGGAATAGTAGCGATCGATGCGCAACCAATGCATTTCGCGGCCGCGTTTGATCTGCTCTTTGCCCACGATCGGCACGTTGTTTTCGCTTTGGCAGGCGAGCATGCAAGTCGAGCAACCGACACAGCGGTTCAAGTCGATTGCCATGCCCCATTGATGAACTCCACTGAGTTTGAGCTGATCAAAGGGGTTGGGGTACATCGGCTTCTGGTCCTTAGCCTCACCCTCTTCGAGCTCCATGTTTTTGGCGAATCGAGGTTTTTGGCGGAATTGCTCGAGGTTGGCTTCGCGAATGATCGGCCGGCCTTCCATCGACCAATGATCCTGCGTGCACGAGAGGGGATACGTCTCGCCCGTCAGCCGCACGGTTGCTCCTGAGGCAAAGCTCAGAGCATCCGCAGTTCGCAGCACGTACGCGTTAAAGCCGGTGCCGGTGCCAACCCGCCCCGTCTTGCTTCGGCCGTATCCCAGGGCCAGTCCTAATGTATAATCCGCCATGCCCGGCTGGACCCAAATGGGACCTCGCACTGAACGACTCCCCACCTGAATTTCAACCAAGTCGGTATTCTTCAACCCCAGTTCATTGGCCGTCTTATGACTGACCAAGACGGCATTGTCCCATACCAGCTTCGTTGTCGGATCCGGCAATTCCTGCATCCAGCCGTTATTGTTGTACCGGCCGTCATCGACGCTATAATCGCGGTGAAAGACCACCTCCAACTGGTTTTTCGAAGGAACCGTTATCTTTAGCCCCTGCACTGACTGCGAAACCGCGGCGGAGTTAAGCTTAACCTCGACTGGTTTGGCCGTTGAGTTTTGCAGAAAGCCGTCATGCAGGAATTTCCTCCAGTTCGCCTCGAACTCTGAGCCACCAGTCAACTCGCTGAAGGTTTTGCGCACGATGCCGTATGCATCGGTGGTTGTTTCACCGGCGATCCGCGCCAGCACTTCCAGTTCGGTCAGCCCGCCAAACAACGGCGCGATCAGCGGCTGGATCGGTACCAACGTGCCGTCGCTGGTTCGCGCATCACCCCAGGACTCGAGATAATGAGCCGCGGGGAAGTGCCAATCACAATAGCCGAAGGTTTCGTCTTCGTAGTAACCCAAACGGGCCACGGTTTTGGCTTTGCGTTGCGTGTTGGCCCAATCCAAATCGGCTGGGGCGGAATATACCGGATTGCCGCCCAGGATCACGAGCGTGTCAACCTGCCCCGCTTTCAAAGCCTGGGCCAGCTCGCCAATGCTCCGTTCCATCGGTTCCGGTACCGGGTGGAACAAAACCGTTTTGCCTGTGTTCTCCAGGGCAGCATTCATCGCATTCGCCAGCAAGTGCACCGCCTGAGGCTGCTGATGGCCTGCCACGACCAGCGATTTGCCGCGATTCTGCAGCAGGTCCTTCGCGCATTCGGCAATCCATTTCGGATCCACGCCGGCCGGCAGCCCAATGTTTTCCAAACCGCCGACACTCCCCTGCAGAATCTGGGCCGCCAAAGCGCCCGTCGCCTGGACTACCGCGCTGCTGGCCAGACGCAACCGATGATCGGCGTTGAACCCGGTCAGTGTCATCAGGCTCTCAATGCTATACAGCCGGTTAAGTGAGTCGCTCGGTTTCTCGATCGACCGCCGGCTGGCAAAACGACGGATATGGCTGTGCATATCCTCTTCCGCGCCCAGGAAGTCGCAATCCAGCGACACGATTACGTCCGCCTTGTCGAACTGATAGTACGGCTTAACGGATTGCCCGAAAGCCTGCGTCGCCGCCCGGCGATGGGCATCCAAATCCACAGGCTCATAGCTGTACCACCGCGCCTGCGGCAACTTGCTGCTCATCAGCTTCTGCAGCCGCAGCCGCGATGGGGAGTTGTTGGCTTCGACCAGGAGACTCAGGCCCTGACCGCCATTCGCCTGGGCCTGACGCGACAGTTGCGTCAGAAAATCCAAGGCCCCTTCAACCGGAGCGTTGGCGCCCTTGTTAGTAAAGCGTTGCGCGCGATCCGGATCGTACAAGTTCAGAATCGATGCCTGAACGTATCGGTCAGTGCCGCCGTTACTGTCAGGATGCAGCGAGTTGCCTTCGAGCTTCGTTGGCCGGCCGTCATTGGACTTGGCTACCAAAGGGATGGCGCTGTTCTGGGTCGGCATTGCCGTTGCGTAAAACTGCGGCAACCCGTGGATATAGTTCTCCGGCATCTGCCCGAACGGCTCCAGCCTTTCCACCGGGCGCCGGCAACCGCTCCCGCTAAACCCCAGCCCAGCCAGCAGGAACGACGCTGACATGATCTTCGTAAAGTGCCGCCGCGAAATCGGGTCGGTCCACTCACTGGCGCCCGCCGGAAATTCTCGCTCGACCCATTGCCGAAATTCCGGTGTCTCGGCCAGTTCATCCAGGCTGCGCCAGTAAGCGCGGCCCGAACTCGGGGTCGAGTTTAGAGCAGAGAGATTTTTCATCGGTGACACGCGGAGCAGGTCTGCAGCGATTCAACATGCCATTGCGCCATGGCTTTTTGGCCAAACTCCCGCTGTTTTTCCGGGGATTCAGGCCGCCAATTCAGATCGGTAATCTTATCAAGCGGACGCAACTTTGTTTCGGGATGCCGATGGCAATCCAGGCAGAAGGTCATGCTCAGCGGCTGGTACTGATAAACCTCGTCCATTTTGTTCACCGACCCGTGACACTCGACGCAACTAATCCCACGGTCGACATGGACCGAATGGTTGAAATAGACAAAGTCCGGAACGCGATGCACCTGGACCCAGGGAATCGGCTCGCCGGTCTTGGCGCTCTCGCGCACCAACGCCAGCCGCGGGTCGTCCGCCAACACTTGTTTATGACAATTCATGCAGGTCGAACTGGCAGGGATGTTTGAGAACCAGGCTTTCTCAACCGCATTGTGACAGTACCGGCAATCCACTCCTAACTGCCCGGCGTGCGTCGCATGGGAAAAAGCCACCGGCTGAATCGGCTGATATCCCACCTTCGAATACTTTGGACTCAGATAGTACCACGTACCCGCCGTCAATGCTGTCCCCAGCAAAATTGCGCCGATGACTATCATCAACGGCAGGCGGTTGGTCCATTTCGGGAAAATCGCCGACATCGAGCGGTCCTTTGGTTAGGAGTCTGCGCGGGCCCTCCGGGCCCCGGAATGGGGCCGGTGCCCCAGAAAAACGCTCCGGCCATCATAAGGCCAGGAGATACATTCAGGTTCGGCGCAGCTTACCATAAGCTCAAGAGCGATGGATTGTTGTGCATCGGCAGTAAACGTCAATTGTTTTCTTTAAGACAATTTTTGACAACTCGACCGCGGCCAAATGGCAAGCTCCCAAAACATGAGAGGATTAGATTGCCGAACGCATACATAGCTGGTGCCTGCACCGCGCGCAAGCGGGCGCCGCACGATTTCGGTATCATTAATACTCTGAATAAGGCCGGGCGGAGGCGGCCGTTAAAACCGTTAAAACCTTAGATGACGTTAAAACGAAACGACCGGCAGTTTCGGGCGTTCAACGCTTTTACAGTTCACTACGCCGTTTTAACATTTCAACGTTTCAACGTTTCAGGCCTGCGTCCTTCAACCAAACCGCCAGCTTTTCGTGCGCCCAGATGTCGCTCAGTTGCTGGCGCTCACGAACCAGCTCGGCTCGCCTTCCCTTGACCAAAACCTCGGCTGCCAGCGCCCGGGTATTGTAGTTTGAAGCCATAACCGAGCCATAGGCGCCGGCGCTCATCAGGGCGAGGTAATCGCCCTCGCCGGCTTTCGGGAGAGGTCGATCCTGGCAGAAGAAATCGCCGGATTCACAAATCGGGCCGACCACATCGGACTTGATCGGGGCGCGGCCGTTCCGGTGAGTCAGGGGCACAATTTCATGATAGGCCTCGTAGAAGGCGGGCCGAATCAGGTCGTTCATCGCGGCATCCACAATGAGGAAATTCTTCGAGCCAGTCCGCTTGACGTATTCAACTCGGGTAACCAGCACCCCGGCATTGCCTGAAATGAACCGGCCCGGTTCGATGAGGATTCGGAGTTGCAATGGCTGTAATAGCGGCAGGAGGCGCCGCGCGTAAACCTGTGGTGTCAGGATTTTTTTTGCGCGGCCCGATTTCCACCATTCGACCCGGCCACTGGCCAGGGCCGGATCGTAAATAATGCCCAGCCCGCCCCCAATGCTCAGGAATTCGATCCCGTGGCGTTCCCGCAAGCGGCTCGCGAGCGGGGCGATTTTGCGGACCGCTTCCTCGAACGGACCCGCGTCGGTGATCTGGGAACCAATATGCATTTGTACTCCGCGCAACCGCAGGTTTTTCAAACGATGGGCCCGGGCGTACACCGCCTCCACCCGATCAAAGGCGACCCCAAATTTATTTTCGTACGTTCCGGTGGTGATCTTTTTATGCGTGTGTGCCTCGACATTAGGATTCACGCGAACCGCGATCGGCGCGATTTTTTTCAAACGTCGCGCGATTTCATTGATCCGCTCCAACTCGGGCTCGCTCTCCGCGTTGAAGGAGTAGACGCCTCGCCGCAAGGCAAACTCGATTTCCTCGGCGGTCTTGCCGACGCCGGCGAAAACGCACTTCCGCGGATCACCGCCGGCCGCCACAACCCGTTGCAGTTCGCCCGCGCTGACGATATCAAACCCACTGCCCAGGTTTGCCAGCGTGCGCAACACCGACAGGTTCGAGTTCGACTTGGTGGCAAAACAGATGAGGTGGTCGACCGGCTCGAGGGCCCGGTCGAGTTTCTGAAAATGGTCGGTCAGCGTCTTTTGCGAGTAGACATAAAGCGGAGTGCCGAACTTGCCAACCAGCGATTCCAGAGCCACACCTTCGCAATACAGTTTTTTTCCGACGTAATGGAATTCGTGCATAAGATCGATCAACAAAAAACCCGCCAGATGAATCAATCTGGCGGGTCATGGATTTAAATGGACTACGGCCCGGCCAGGATTTTGGCGCGCTCGGCTTGATACTGCTCCGGCGTCACCTGGTCCGCTTTATACCGCTGAAGCAGCTCATTCAGCTTCTGATGCTTCTCCGAGGAAATCGGCAAAGGCGGACCTTCCAAGGGCAGGAAATTCGACTCCGGCGAATTGCCGGCGCGGGAGGTGGGTTCGGCGTAGGTCATCGACTGCATTCGTTGTCGAACTGCTTCGCGCGCTTTGGCGATGGATTCCGCATCCGCTTTGGGCCCGACATCGTAATCCTCACCGATCCTTTGGCGCAGGGCCTCGCGCGCCTTGGCAATACTGTCTGAATCGGCTGTTTGCGGGGCGCTCGCGGAAGGACTGGTTGCCGCGGGAGGCGGTATGACTACCGTGGGAGGGTTCGGAGCCGGGGCCGGCGCGGGAGCGGGCGCTGGCGCCGCCGGAGCAGCCGCGGTTGCCGATGCCGGAGGAGTAGCTGCGCTCTGTTCAATTCTTTGGCGCACCGCTTCGCGGGCTTTATTAATTGCGTCCGGGTCAGCCTGCTGAGCAACCGGAGCAGGGGGTGGCACCGGGGCGTCACCGGAGACAGCCGCGGGCTCGGGGGCAACCGCCGGAGCGGGAGTGGGGGCGGGTTGGGCAATCGGAGCCGGGGCCGGAGCGGGGGCCACAGCCGGAGCCGGCGTGGGACTTGGCACAGGGGCGGGCGCGGGCGCTGTCGTCGCGGCGGGTGAAGGTGCCGGCTGCGGTTGCTCCATTTTTTCGTGCAGCGCTTCACGCGCTTTAGTAATTGCGTCGGAGTCGGCCTTGGACGTCGTCGCGGCCGGGGGATTTGAAGGAGCTGACTGCGCCGGGGTTTCCTGCATCTTTTGGCGGAGCGCCTCACGGGCTTTGATCTGGGCGGGGGTATCGTTTCCGCGGACGGCCAGGGTAGTCGCGCACGCAGCGGCGCAGGCAACCAACAGGCTTCTGGAGATCTGCATACCTGCCTTTTACGTCAAACAGTGGGCCGACGCAACAGGTTAATGGTGGCAACAAGTTCGCTGAAATAAGCCTTCCCACCGCCTCGGCCAGGGGTAGTACACCAGCGAACGTAACAGGATTCCCCGCACCTCACCACGCGAGACTTTCAGACGCTCACTTGGTTCAAGCACGCGGCCGCGCCGCAGCAGTTCCAGGGTCCGCGCTCCCAACAGCAGCGGCCAGGCGCAAGCAAGCCTGACTCGCGCGGCGCGGCGCGGTAAAATCTGGGTGTAAGCCCAACCGGCCGTCAGATGCGCCTGCGCCTCCTCCAGCCACTGATCGTAAACGGGGCGGAATCGCCCCTCGTTTTCTGGCTGGAGCAGGTCGGACGGGACCAGGCCGTGGCTTTTCAGTTGCTCAGCCGGAAAATAACATCGTCCCGTCCGCAAGTCCCTGGGCACATCCCGCAGGATATTCACCAACTGCAGCCCTTTGCCGAAGCGGATCCCGTTCGCCAACAGAAAGGCGTCATCGAGTCGAGCTGAAGCGAACAGGTGCGCTCGGCACATTCGGGTCCAGAACTCCCCAACGCAACCAGCTACTCGATATGCATAATCGTCCAACTCGGCGGCTGTTTGCAGCCCAATAATGTTCGCTTGCGATGCGCCCGAGAAGCGTCGCAGATCCAGCTCCTGGCCACTGGTAATGGTCTGCAGTACCGCCACGACTAAATCTCGATCCGCGGCCGTCAAACCGCGCAGCAACTCCAATGCGGATTCGCAGTTGCCCAGGAGCGCGCGTTCGGCAGCCGAACCTTGATGGCTCTCAAAATCCCCCAATTCCAACGGGCGGCTCGAAGTCCCCAGGATGTGTTCGCGCAGCGATTGCAGCGCGGCCAACCGCTGATCCAGCGCCACCAACTCAGTGTCGGCGATGGTGTCTGTGGTCCGCGCGAGAAGATACGCCAGGCTGATTTGCGGTCGAATGGCTGCCGGCAGCACTCGTAACGTCAGATAAAACGAGCGCGATACGTCACGAAGCAGCGAACTGAGCAGCTGTTTTGACCCGTATGCCATTATCCGGCTTAACCCTGTGGGCGCCACGATTCCATCGAAGTCCGCTTGTTCATTCTATGCCGCACGAAGCGTCCGGTCCCGCTGCCTTTGCCTTGGCCCGCAGCCGCTTAGCGGCTTTTGCCCAGGCGGCGGCGCCAGCGCGCCACTTGGGCGCGCACCTCGCGCGTGCCGGGCGCCCCAATCATCTTACGCCGGCCCATGGCTTGTTTCAGGTTAAAGATCTTGCGGGCATCCGGTCCGAAACGCTTCTCGACCGAGCGCAACTCCTCGAGCGAGAGGTGGTCCAATCCTTTTCCGTCGCGTTCCGCCAATCCTACGAGCGCGCCCACGACCTGGTGCGCTTGGCGGAAGGGCAGTCCTTTGAGCACGAGATAATCGGCCAGGTCAGTTGCCAGCAAAGCCGGATCCCGAGCCGCTGCCAGGCAAGCCTGCCGGTTGACGCTCGTGGCTTCGATCATTCCCGCGCACAGGCGAACCGCGGCTCGCACGGTATCGGCCGAGTCAAACAAGCGCTCCTTGTCCTCCTGCAGATCGCGGTTGTACGTCATCGGCAATCCTTTGAGCAGCGTCAAGAGCGCGACCAGGTTGCCAATGACTCGCGCGCTTTTGCCGCGCGTCAACTCGGCCACATCTGGATTCTTCTTTTGGGGCATCAGCGAAGAACCGGTCGTAAATCCATCCGCGATGCGGATAAACCCAAACTCGCTGCTTGCCCAGAGAACCAGGTCTTCGCCCAGGCGGGAAAGATGAACGGCCAGCAGCGCGGCCGCAGCGCAAAACTCTACCGCAAAATCCCGATCGCTCACCGCATCCATCGAGTTTTGGGAAAGCCGTGGGCGCCCTCGTTCATCGACAAATCCCAGCAACCGGGCGGTGAGTTCGCGATCCAGCGGCAGAGTTGATCCGGCCAATGCTCCGCTGCCCAAAGGACAAACGTTCAGGCGCTGGCGTCCTTGTTGGAAGCGCTCCCGGTCGCGTTCCAGCATCTCGACATAAGCCAGAAGATGATGCGCCAGGTAAACCGGCTGTCCGCGCTGCAAATGCGTGTAACCCGGCAGGACGACCTCGCGCTCCCGCTCAGCCAGGCTCACCAGCGCGCTTTGAAGCGTTTGAAGCTCGGCGCGCAACTCGTCGCACTCTTGGCGCACCCACAAACGCATGTCGAGCGCCACCTGGTCGTTCCGCGAGCGGCCGGTATGCAGCTTGGCCCCAGCCGCCACGCGGCGCGTTAATTCCGCCTCGATGTTCATGTGCACGTCTTCCAGCTCGGCTTTCCATTTGAACTTTCCCGCCCCAATCTCTTCGGCGATCTCATCCAAACCAACCAGAATGTCTCGCAATTCCCTTGCCGTCAGCACCCCAATTCTCCGCAACATCGTGGCGTGCGCGCGCGAACCGACGATGTCCTGGCGCCACAAGCGCCAATCAAACGAAACCGATTCCGTGAAGCGCGCCACCTCGGCTGCCGGACTGCCGGTAAACCGTCCACTGCGCGATACGGGAGAGACTCTTTTCATGCTCGATAACCCGCGCCGAATGTGGGCGGAAACGCCCCCAAAGTCACTGACAAAGACGGCGCGCGGGTATCTTGCCGGCAGAAATATCCGAACACCGGCTGACGGCCAGCATCGCCGTTGCCGGGTGTGATTAAATCTGTCGGTCATTCTGTGTGTTGAGCGGCAGAAAAGCGGCAGAGGGCTGCCGCACTCCAAAACCTTCGGTTCTCGAGGCCCGCGCCCCTGTCGCGCTTGCGTTTTGGACTGCGGCAGCCCTCTGCCGCTTTTTTCGGCTTCCAGCCAAGACCGACACTTCTAATCGCACCCATTGCTATGGCGGAGTCAGAGTTGAGGTAAGTCTTTGAGAGACAAATTTCTGTTCATTTGAGCTGGACCTCGGGCTGCACTTTTTCTACACCTGGGGTCGATGAAGACTAAACATCGACCAATATTAACGACGGAACAGCA
>DASRFK010000125.1:0-3466 GCA_035651635.1 Verrucomicrobiia bacterium
CCAACGTCAGCAATCCGGTCGTGATAGTGGCCAACACCAAAATCGTCGCGCTCAGCCCGGCCACTTCCACAGCCTTCACAAATTGAAACCTCCTCTTCAGCAGAAACCGCCCGATCAGCCAAAGGCCCAAGCCGGACCAGAGCGTCCCCAAAAACACACTTGCGCAGAGCACCAACCTGGCAATCCCGGACCAATGCATGCTGACGGCGGTACCGTCGCTGGTGGGGGGCGGCTCGCTGGTGATTCCGAGAACAAGCAAGCTGCTCAGACAGACGAAAACCGCCGGGACAAGCCAATTGGCGGTTTTGGGAGGTCCGGCCAGAACCTCATCAAATACCAGCGTTGGGCAGACCAACAGGTTCAGCATCTTTGCCGCCACCGAAGTCTGCACCGGGACAGCGTCAGGGCTTTCAATTGTGGAGGCATTCATAGCATCAAGCCTCGCGCGACAACTCGAACGTGCGGAACAATTGGCCAATCGCCAGGACTAACAACAAGTCGACGCCATATTGGATCGCTAAACCCGCGCCGGCAGCCACCGTGAACGCGATGGATTGGTTGTGATCTGTAAACAGATTGGCAACTTTAATCGTGGCCCAGCCCGCCGGATATAAAACCAGAAACGAGAGCGCGACCACGAGAACCATCCCCACGGCCGTGCTGGAACTGGCCCGTCCGGAGATCTGTTTTGCCGCAGCCATCAGGTAATGAAGGTTCCAGACCGAGTTGAGTGCCAGGGCGACAGCGGGAAAACCGAACACCACCAGCAACAGGGTCGGCCAATCGAATTTGCCCCAAAGCATTAACGGGATGACCCCACAGGCCTGCGCGCATAAGCAAAGCAATGTCGGTACCGCGATTTCGGCTAACGCCACTCCAAAGGCCGAGATCGGCAACGTCCGAAAATTCAACAAATGCGGGCCATCGTGTCGAAAATCAAAGGGGAACATGCGTTGCAGGAAGAAAGCCAGCATCCCCAGAAAAACCGCAATCCCGGTCGTGAAAGCCCGCGCCTCGTAGAGTGGCGCCGGTCCCGCCTTTTTCTCCATATCATGGAAGATCCAAAGCAGTGCCGTGAACGCGCCGGTGTAGGTCAGCGTGAAAAAAAGCGCCACGAGCATTTCCTTTCTGGCACGCCGCACTGCCACGTAGTTCTTCCAAACCAGGGCGCCGGCGCCTTGGAACAAAGACCACTTTGGCAAACGCATTGAGCACGCGGGAGCCGCTGCCAAAGCCGCACTGGTCCGGCCCTGTTGGACTCGCCGCCGTTGCTCCGCCGTGCGGTAGCTCACGCTCAACCCTGCCTCGAAGGGATTGGCCTTGAATCGCATCAGCCACCACAGACTCGCGGCGGCCATGGCTCCGAAACCGGCCAACCACAACGCGCTCTGGCCAATGGACCGGAACGAAACATCGGTGTTTGAACCAAATTGAATCCATCGATGTATAGCGCTGGCATTGGCCACCTCTGAAAGATTCACCGCCGGATAAAAAGCCAACTGAAGCACCGGAGACGAACAGAACGCCGGCAGAACCCGAAAGTTCCACGCCAGCCGCAGATATAGTGCGGTAACGAGGAAGAACGAGGCCAGCATCATCCAGCGCACTCGCAGATGCGTTTCGTCCGAAACTGTCCCGGCCCACAAGGCGAAGGCCGTTGAGATATGAAAACAGGCGATCTGGAATAAAGCAACGCACAGCGCGGTCAGCAGAGGATGGCTCAAGTGCCCGGCGAACAGCACCAGGAATACCAGGCTCTGCACCACTGCGAACAGGTAATTGGGCAGCAGCCGGTACAATACGATTTGCCGGTGGGTGAAAGGACTGGTGAACAGGAATTCGATATCCGCCGGTTCACACCGAAGACCGCGCTGCAAGAACCCCTTGAAGATCGAGCCGCAAACCATGATCAAGCCGGCCCCGACCAGGTTCTCCTTCCGCACCAACTGTCCGAAAAGCTTTTCATTTCGGAAATAGAATAAGAAACCCAGCAGCACCAGCGTCGCCACCAGCCCCAGACACGAGGTCGGCCGGCGCAACCCGCGCATAAAGCGCAACGCGCGCCCCCGTAGCAATGCCGTCCAAAGGAATAGCAGCGCCCGATTCATGTGCATTGCGAGACCGCGCTCGAGTCGGCCGTACGCTCGGTGACGGCGAAAAAGACTTCCTCGAGCGAGGCCTCCTCATGCAATGTGGCCCGGTGCCGGATGTCTTCGAGCGAACCGAAAGCGATGCTTTTGCCCCGATGCAAAATCATCACTCGGTCACATAAAGCCTCGACAAGTTCCAGAAGATGGGAGGACAACAAGAACGCGGTTCCCGCGGCCGCCCGGCGCCGGATCGACTGCTTGATATTGCGGATTCCACGCGGATCCAGCCCGGTCAGCGGCTCGTCCAGGATGACCACTTGCGGCTCGCGCACAAAAGCACAAGCAAGCGATAGCTTTTGCAACATCCCACGAGATAGATTCGACGCCATCTCATGTGCTTTCTCAGTCAATTCCAACTCCTGGAGCAGCGCGGGATATTTGGCCTCGGCGTTTGGCACCCGGTAGGCCAGCGCAATGAAATGCAAGTGCTCCGTCACGGTCAGCGCATCGTAGGGGTGAATCGTGTCTGGTATGTAGGCGAAGGTGCGCTTCGCCTCGACCGGGTCGCGCTCGATATCATGTCCGCCGACGAATACGCGTCCGGCCGACGGTCGCAAGATGCCGGTAATGCCCCGTAAAGTGGTGGTCTTGCCGGCGCCATTAGCGCCCACCAATCCCATAATTTCGCCAGCTTGAACCTCGAAACTCAGGGCGGTGACGGCGGCAAGCGGGCCGTAATGTTTGGTGAAATTCTCGACCACGACCACCGGCGATTGAGTGCTCATATCTTAAAGACCGTGCGCAGGGCCAAAAGTCACGCAACAATTTTACTGTCATATGACTATAGGACGGCTATGCCTTGAAGTCAAGCGCCGCCTGCGCGCCGGGTGCGATTAGAAGCGTCGGTCTTGGCTGGAAGCCGAAAAAAGCGGCAGAGGACTGCCGCAGTCCAAAACGCAAGCGCGACACTGGCGCGGGCATCGAGAACCGAAGGTTTTGGAGTGCGGCAGCCCTCTGCCGCTTTTCTGCCGCTCAACACAGAATGACCGACAGATTTAATCACACCCTTGCGCGCCTTGAAGAGGCCATCGAGCAGGGTGGGATTCCCGGTTTAGGCTCAACGGCATCTTTCCGGCAAAACCAAAGCAAGCGCAAAAGTCGGTTGCAACGGGGGCAAGCAGTCCGCATGATGCGCCGCCATGACTCTGACCCCGTGGCAATGGGCCGTATTGGCGCTCGGCGCGTTCTTGAGCGGATTGTCCAAGACGGGCATTGCCGGAGCCGCCGTGCTGACCGTGGCATTATTCGCCAACGTTTTGCCGGCACGAGAGTCGACGGGTGCGCTGCTGCCATTGCTGCTATGCGGCGACGTTTTT
>DASRFK010000126.1:0-10999 GCA_035651635.1 Verrucomicrobiia bacterium
TGGTCAGCGAGTCGAAATAAAGCTGGGCGGCGGAGCCGAGTGTGAAGGTGTATTGTTGGCGTTGACCGGGCGAGTGGATGGCTCCCCCCGTGACGTTGCCCAGAGTCAAAGCTTGTAGACCGTCCGTGATGGGAACCACCCTAAAAATATTGGTGCCGTTGCCGGGATCGCCGAAGTAACCATCAACCACGAGTGTATAGGTCCCCGCGTTGGACAAAGTGAGGGGGCCCTGGCTATTGCCCGCGCCGGTCATAAAAATCACGGTATTGTTGGGGTCCACCAATCGCCAATAGGCATCGGGCAGGTTATTGACGCCAAGGCTGTCAAAGAAAAACCTGACGCCGGTAGCAACGTTAAAACGATACAGAGCGGCCGCGCTGGCCGGATTCAGAGCGTTGGTGACCGTAGTGCCGGCAGTGATGGGGGTTGCCGAGGCCAGGTCCAACATCCGGAATTGATACGAATTGGTCGCATTGCCTTGCACGTTCAATTGGTACGCTCCAGCGGGCAAATTAAGCGGACCGAAGTTGTAAATGCCTCCGACGCTGTTGAGGCCGCGTTGATTTACGATAATTCCAGACGGCCCACTCAAGGTCAGCGTCAGATTAGGGCTATTGGTCAACGGATCGAAAACGACACGAATCGCATTGGCCAGGGTGAAAATATACGAATTGGTCGTGTTAGCGGGCAGAATGCCGGCAACCAGGTCGCCCGGGTTGATCGGCGTTCCGGTGAACGAGGCTGGCGGAACATTGCCCTCCGGGACGACGCTGAAGGAATAAGAGCCGACGCCGGTATCGCCAATGTAGCCTTCGATCATCAAGGTATAGGTGCCCGCCGCTGTAAGTGAAATGGGATTCGCAGCCGTGCCAACGTCGCTGAATCCCTGGCTAAAAATCTGGTTGCCGTAAGGATCCATCAGCCGCCACCAGGCGTTCGGCAAGCCGGTCCGTGAAATTTGATGAAAATAATACCGGTCGCCCGCGGTGACCGGAAACTGATACAACACAGTTTGGTTGGCGGGCGTGCTCGGATTGGTAACCACCGTTCCCGGGGACAGTAAGGTTGCATCCGCCAAATTCACCAAACGAAAGCCATAGCCGCCGGTCGTGCCGCCGCCGCTCCTGACCGTGAGGGTGTAAGCTCCGGCTGGCAGCGTGACGGTGGGATTATTAACCGACTGCGCGTCCGAACCGGAAAATGCCTGGTCGGTCACCACAGCGCCTTCCGGCCCGGTGAGAGACCAGGTCAGGGTCGAGGAATTGGTCAACGAGTCAAAATAAAAGCGCGAACTGGTCGCGAGATTAAATGCATAGTTGTCTCGTTGACCGGGAAACGAGATCGCGCCCATAACCAGATTGGTGGCGGTGGATTGGGCCAGGGCGTCCGAACCTGCTGCCGCAACGAATGCTGCCAGGATCCAGGATGGCCTTGGCATTAATTTTGTGAAAGGGCCAGTCGGGAGAGCTTTCGGGTGCTTCTTCATATTTGAAAGGATGCGTCTAAACGCGGTGTGCCAGTCGTTCACGCGCACTTCGGGCGCGCCAGATTCCAACCACGGTTGCCTTATTAACCCACCGGATAGCATAGTTAATGATGGCTCATGGGATTGTCAAGCTATAAATTCCGGGGTTTGGAGCCTTCGGCGCGCTTTGGAGGCAGGTTGTGAACTGCGTGACAGCGGCCATCAGCCCACTCGTTTTCGGATCGCTCGCGCCATAATGAGCTCAATGTGAGAATCACCCATCAAGCCGCTACTGGGCTGCCCGTACGCGGATACGGATCTAATTTCCCCGCAGATTCGGGGCGACCGCAGATGGGAAATGCGGAATGGAATGGGTTGGAGAGGCGGTGGCCAAGTAGAGAAGCGTGAACCGGGGTGGGGACGTCCTCGTCCCCATAGCTTTGAGCTCAGCGCGGCAGGATGCGGGGACGAGACGTCCCCGCCCCTTCTTCCGCTGGCGACACCGGAGGTAGTCATGCTCGTCTGAGTAAACGCTCGCGTATCCCCTGTAGCCGGTCCCGCGGCGAAATTTCGGCGAAAAGAGCAGCCGTAATGTTCTCCAGTCTGTGCCCAATAAAGATGTCCGAAAGTGGACCGCCGGTTTGGGGGCGAAGAGGCTGGACGCGAATACGGATGGATTTCCCCGCAGATTCGGGGCGACCGCAGATGGGAAAGGCGGAATGGAATGGGTTGGAGAGGCTGTGGCCAAGTGGAGAAGTGTGAACCGGGGTGGGGACGTCCTCGTCCCTACAGGCTTTGAACTCAGTTGGCAGGATGCGTGGACGAGACGTCCCCGCCCCTTCTTTGCTGCCCCCAAGTGAGAGCTATAATGCTTGAGGCGCAACCTCTTTGAGGTTGGTTGTTTGAGTTCGCGCAGGCCAGATCACTGGCTGAATTTTTTGAACTCCTTCATCGCGTCGGCTTTGCCGCCCAGGCCCAATGCGTAGGGGTCGCCGCTCCAGGTGGAAAAAGTGGCAACGGCGGCCTGGGCCGTTTTTGGCAAGCGATCAAACGGCGTGTATTGGTTGTCCTGGTACAGCTTTACAACTCGGTCGAAGCCTTTGTCGCCGCCGAGGTCGTTGTAAAGCTTCCATGAACGCAGGCGCCCCACTTTGGCGATTAACTTCGGGTCAGCAGGGAGCTTGGGCGAGTTGTCCGGGCGCTGGATGACTTTTTGGAATTCTTTGTCGCCGCCGAGGGTCTTAAACTCTCGCTCCAGTGCGGCTTCGTCCGCAGGGGGCTTGGCCGGGGCATCGGCCGCTTTGGGCGCTGGCGGGGCTTTTTCCTTTTTCTTGAGGATCTCGATTTTGCGCTTCCAATTGAGGCGCAGCAGGCGGTCGGCCTGCAAATCCCACCCAAGTTTGGCGATTTCGGCATCACCGCCCAACTTATCGTACTCAGCTCTATCCTCTTTCACGGCTTTTTCCAATGCGACGCGGGCTTTGCCCTGTTTGATCACTGCCGCGATTTCCTTGTCGAGCTGCTTTGGGGGGGCGGCCAGAACGCGTTTGAAATCGAGCGCGTAAACCTGGGCGAGCTCGGCCACGGTAAACTCGCGCGCGGCTTGCTTAAGGAACAACGCGGAGCGGCGGACATTTTCGATATTCTCATCCGCCACCATTCCCTTGAGTTCGGGTGCGGACTTGGCGACTTCGGCGTTGGCCTGCTTCATGCCTTTGACCAGGGCGGCGGGATCGACCGCATCGATGGCCTTGAGCATTTCCGGCGTGAATTTCTGGTCAGACTGCGGCAGCTGCATCAGGCCGTTCTGGCCGGACTGGACTTGGCCGGTTTTTCCGCCTTTGGGATCGGCGGCCATGCCTGAGGAGTAAGTGTTGAATAGTTCCGTTGACGGAAAGGCGAATCCGCCGTCGATGGGCACCAGCCGTTTTTCCCCGCCGACGTCTTTGATCAAAATGTTGTCCGGGTTGCGGTCGCCCTGGAGCGTCAGGAAATCGAGCATCGCAATCTTTTGGACGTCCTCGGTTTTGATCTTGGAAACCAGGGTAGGATCTTTGGCCGCCTGTTGGATGAGATTGCCTTCATTGTCCGAGACCTGCTGGAGGGCGCCGACGCGGGATTTGGCTTTGGATTTTTCGCCCTGGGCAAAACTGTCGCTCTCGAGGCGTGCCAGGTTGGTGGGGCAGACCCCGACATCAATACCGGTCATTTCTTTGAGCTGATTGTTGAATTTGCTGGAGAGAACCTCGCGGACAACACCTTCGCCTTCTTTTCCGCCGTCTTTGACATTTTCACCCTGCTTGGGTTTGAAGATGAAAGCAGGTTTGGCGTCGCCGTTTTTGATGAAGAAGGAGTCGGACTCGCCTTTGGCGCTGGGCGGTTTGGCCGGGGTGCCAGTTTCCAGGAGCGTGCAAGCCTCAATTTGTTTGGCCTTGGTGGCCTGGGCATCGGTCCACGGCGGTTCGGGCAAGGAATCGCGGTCGAGTTTCAGTCGCAGCTTGCGAACCACACTTTGCGCCTCGCGGCATTTGTCGGCGCGCTTGGTTTCGGTCGGATCGGCCTGAGCCTGTGAATCCAGAGCGTTGAAGGCATCGAGGAAGAGAGCGGCGCGACTGGCCAATTCATCCAGGGCGGCGGCATCGGCTTTCTTCTCCGCGGCTTCCCAGGCTTTGACCACGTCAGCGAACAGCTTGGCGGTTTTTTTATCGCCGCCTTTTTCGGTTTGGGCTTTCCATTGTTTAACGCCATTGGCGGGCAGCAAGACGTCCTTGCCGGGCAGCGCCGGCAGAGTCTTGAGGGCCCCTTGCAAACGCACGGTGTCCTCGACGGAAGCGGGAGCGCCGAGGGCGCCGCGCTTGGCGGCCAGGCCGTCGCGAATGGCGGCCATCGCTGATTCGGTCTTCTTGCCTTCGGCCAGAGCAGCCGAGGCGGCTTTCTCGACGGCTTCGGCCGCCTTCTTCAGGTTGGCAACGAGTTTTTTGTCGACCCCTTTGGCGGAGAAACGGCTCTTGATCAGGCCGGACATGAGCCCCGCCTCTTGCAAGGCGCGTTCCAAGGCGCTTGAATTGGCGCGGATTTTTTCTATGTCCTGGTTGAGATCGGTGAGAGCTTTTTCCATTGAGGCAATGCCCGTGGTGTCCACGGCGGCGGCGGCCTTCTTTTTGGCCGGCAGTTCGCGTTTGGCGTCATTCAACCTCGTGACCGGGTCGTTAATGACCGTACGCAATTTGTCCATCGCCTCGCAGAACGAGCGGACTTCGGCGTTAGCGGCGTCGGGCGAAGCCGGGGCGGCCTTGGTATAAAGGCGAAGCTTGTTGACGATGTGGGTCACGTTTTTCGCCGCCTCGTCAGCTTCGCCGTAGGCCTGGGAGAAGCCGTCGTAGAGTTTCTCGCCGCGCCAGAACAGGTCGGTGGCTTCGAGGTTCTCTTCTTTTTTAACCCCGTTGAGCTGGGACCGGACGCTCTTCCAAGGGTTGTTAATAGCGGCGTTCCACGAGCCGAAGCTCTTGGAAAGGCGGGTTGCCGTAGCCTCCATCTGATCGATGTCATTGCCAGCCGGAGCTGGCAAGGCTTTACCCGAGCTGGCTGTGTTCAATAGGCCGTTTGCCTGGATCAATAAAGGATCTAACTGCTGTTTAGCATCCTGGAATTGGCGAGTGGTGGCTTGCAGTTTGGCAATGAGATCGCGTATGATGGAAGGCAGCTCGAAAAGACCGGGTTCATACACTTTGACACCGGCTTTGGCGGTAAAGGAGCCATCGGCCAAAGCCTGGATCGCGTAGTCGCGCATCTTGGCTGATTCGGCGCAAATCGTCTGGGCTTTCCGCTGCCGATCGGCCAGCTCGGCAGTCGCTTTTTGATGCAGCGCGGCAGCCGTGGGCGGCACGTCGGGCGCATTGACGGCCAGGCCGGCCAACTGTTGCTGCTCAGCGGTGATCTGCGCCAGGGCCTGATCCTGCGAGGCAATGACCTTTTTAATGTCTTCCACCAGCTGTGTCATCTGGGCTGTGAGGGCATCGAATTCAATCCCGGGCGGCTTTTCCTGGCGCGACGTTTGAAGATCGATGAAGCGATTTTGCAGCGCCATAAGCTCGCCGTTGCCGGCGCGAATGGTTTCCTGAGCGGCGGCAGCCGTCTGGCTGATGACTTTTACGGCGTCGACGAGGTTGGTGGGTAGGGCCGGAGCCGGAGCCGCTTGAGCAGGCGGAGCCTGGTCGGCCGGGGCCGGGGGAACCTGGTCGACTGGAGCGGGCTGGGCGGGTTGATCGATTGGAGGCGGCGGCGGCTGGTCGGCCGGGATAGGCTGGGCTGGCGGGTCGGGTTGGACAGGCGGGGCCGGCGGCACGGGTTGATCGGGTTGGTCGGCCTGGGCTGGTTGGGCATGTTGCGCGACCGGGGCCTCCTGCTTTGGAGGTTGTTCGGCAACAAGTTCGGGAGACGGCGCAACGGCGGGCTGAGGCTGAACTGGTGGCGGTTCGACCGGCGGCGGCGGCATCTGGGCCAAGGCTTGAGCCTGTTCCAGCAGCTTCAAAGCCTGGGCGAAGCGGGTACCGGTTTTGGCCAGCTCATCGCATTCGAGCAGGGCGGTGGCGATGGCTCGACCCTGATGATGGCTGGCCAAGTCGGGATAATCCTGGTCAAATTTGGCGCGCAGCTCCTTAAATTGCTCGGCGCAACGTCTATTTTCTATGAACTCCGGCGCGACGGCCAGGCCGAGATGGACTCCGAGAAAATTCAACTGTTGAACAGTAAAAGGCATGGCAGATCCTGTGGGTGGTAGAGAGGGAGTTTAAATTCCGAACGTAGTGGAGATCTTGTTTAGGACATCTTCAACGGGTCTGCAAATGGTGAAATTCCCGAAAGGATTCGAATCCGCTACTTGGGCCAGGGGATGACTTCGCAACGCGGAGAGCTGCTTGCCAGCAAACTGCGCCAGGGCCCTGTTCTTCTCGGCCTGGCGTTCCTCGTCAGTTTCGCTGCCCGCTTCCTGAATTTTCACGATAATGGCATCGTCCATGACGCTCAGAATCGAGTTCAATCGATCGACTATGGCTTGCACCTCCTTTTTCAGTTCGGGATCGCAAGCCGCAAAGATTGCATTTTTGAGGGCAAACACTCCGTCGGCAGCGGTTTTCTTGGCGGTCCGCCAGTCCCGGGTTGTATTCATGTAGGCGGAGAGCTTCGGAGAGGGGGCCGGTGTGGGGGGCGCCACGGGAGGGGGTTGCTGTGGTACTGGCCTGGGGGAGGACGGCGAGATTGGCGAGGCGAGGCGAGCCGATAGTTGATCCAGCAGCTTATTGGCGTTATCAAAATCCCCCTTGCTCAGCAGGACATTGGCCGTCGTCAGCGTCTCCTCCTTTTTGGCCGCCAGTTCGGGCGGAGCCGGTTTGGTGCGCAACGCCTGAATTCGTTGATTCAGTTTGAACCTGGCCTCCTCGAAGGCAATCTTCTGGTCCATTTGCCGGCTCACCTGCGGGCCTGGCGCCGGTTGCGCCGGACGGTTTGGCGCCGGCTGCGGGGCTTGCGGAAGCGGCACGGGAGGCGGTTCGGTCGCGGGGAGGATTGCCGATGATTCCGCGGCAAGATTGGCCTCCGGCAATGCTTCGTCATCGACTTCGCCCGCAGGCACGTAGACCGGTTTAATGCCCCCGCCCAAAGTCGAAAAGTAGCGCCTAATCCTAACTCGCTTGAAGTCACTTTTCTCGGACTCGAAATTCAGTTCGTCCTCGGGCGTGAGCGAAACGAAACCTTCGGCGGTCGGCTTCGGCCCTGCCTTAAGCAGAGTCGACCTGAGGGAGGGCGCCGCATCCACGAGCACCAGTTGGAGTTTTTTCGGACCAAACTGGTACTGTTTGAAATAGAGAAAATTCTTACGGGCGTCGGGTTTCACGCCCAGCAGCGCGCGCTTCAGCAGCGCCACGTACTGTTTATGGTCTTTGAAATCGTCCGGCGAATTAAAGATAGGCATGGCGGTGTAAAGATTTTGCTCGTGATTCGCTTTGTATTTAGCACGTCCGCAGGGCCGCGCTCAAGGGTTTTTGACCACCGATTCAGAGGAATACCACCGATGAACACGGATAAACACGGAAAGGCAAAAAGATCTCCGAATTGGATTTCCAGAACGGCTCACAATTCAGTGACCTCCAACCAAGCAGAAAAGAGCTCTTCTTCCCTCTTTATCAGTGTTCATCCCTGTCCATCCGTAGTGGAGGGATGTCTCGGTACAACAAATTTTGCCAAATGAATGACAAAAAATGTTGAGAAAAGAAGCGTCACTTCTGATTACTTCTTTTGCATAGTATTGCTTATTTGTTAGGCAATCGATAAATGGATTATAACAAAATCTTGCAGCGCTGTCTGAGCTGCTCCATGCCGCGTTTTGTCCGGAAGGGCGAGGCGCGTTCACTGGGGTTTGAAGGCTGAAAGATGAATCACGCAAGTGGCTACCGGTAACCAAATGAGCCTGCTCACGCCGTCGCAAGGGGCGCTTGACACGTTGGCATTCGGCGCGGGCAAGTCCCCGGCAGGAAGGGCACAGAGCCAGAAATGGGTCGCGTGCTTTCATTGCGGCGAGCCTTGCCGAGGAGAGCCGTTTACGAAATCGGAGAAGGTGTTTTGCTGCCAGGGCTGCCTGTTCGTGCACGAATTGTTGAGCGAAAGCGGGATGGAACGGTTCTATGACCTGGACATTCATCCGGGAGTGCGGGTGAAGAAGACCACTTCGAGCGCACAGTGGAGCTTTTTGGATGAGCCATCGGTGCGATTGAAGTTGTTGGATTTCACAGATGGCAAGACCAGCCGGGTAACGTTCCATATACCTGCAATACACTGCGTGGCGTGTGTTTGGCTGCTGGAAAATCTTTTCCGTTTGCTGCCCGGTGTGGGGACTGCCCAGGTGAATTTCCCTAGACGTGAGGTAGCGATCAATTTTTCGTCGAGCCAGGTTCCACTCAGCCGGTTGGTTAGTTTCCTGGTCTCGATTGGGTATGAACCCGAGCTCAATTTTGGACAACTGGACAAGCCGAGGCGCGGGTCGCTCAATAAGCGGCTCTGGCTTCAAATCGGATTAGCGGGTTTCGCCTTTGGCAACATCATGTTGTTTAGCCTGCCGACGTACTTTGGCCTGGACAGCTTGAGCGGGCCGGCTTTTAAGGCGCTATTTGGCTGGCTAAGCCTGGCGCTGGCAATACCCGTTCTGGTGTACAGCGCTTCGGATTATTGGCGATCGGCGTATTTGGCCGTTCGGCAACGGAGGCTGACCCTGGAGGTGCCCATCGCGTTGGGTTTGGCGGCGCTTTACGCGCAGAGCCTGGTTGAGGTCATATCCGGTCACGGGGAAGGTTATGCCGATTCTCTGGCGGGGCTGGTTTTCCTTCTTTTGTGCGGCCGCGCGTTTCAGCAGAAGTCACACGAGCGGATCGCTTTCGATCGTGATTTCAAGTCCTTCTTTCCACTCTCGGTCACGCGTAAGAGCGCTGATGGCGAGGAGAACATTGGGCTGAACAACCTCAGGGTTGGGGATCGCTTGTTCCTCAGAAACGGCGAGTTAATCCCGGCCGACGCGAAACTGCTAAGCGGATCGGCCTTAATCGATTACAGCTTCGTCACCGGAGAATCGGAGCCACTTGCCCGAGCGCCGGGAGATTACCTTTATGCCGGGGGCCAACAGGTTGGGGGCCGAATCGAAATCGAAACGATTAAACCTGTGTCCCAAAGCTACCTCACTTCGTTGTGGAATGATGAAGCCTTCCGCAAAGAGCGGGGGGATAATCTAAACACGCTGACCAATCGGTATAGCCGCCGCTTTACCCGGATTGTGATTGGGGTGGCCTGCGGCGCGGCATTGTTCTGGGCTGTTTCCGGAAGTCCCGCGCGCGGACTGAAGGCATTTGCTTCGGTTCTTATTGTGGCCTGCCCGTGCGCGCTGGCACTGGCTGCGCCATTCGCGCTTGGGACAGCCCAGCGTTTATTGGGCAAAACGCAGGTTTTTCTCAAGAACGTCCTGGTGCTGGAGCGGTTGGCGGAAGTTGACACAATTGTTTTTGATAAGACGGGCACTCTCACGACCCCGCATTCCAGCAAAGTAAGCTTCCTAGGCGTCCTGGAAGCGCCGCCAAGTGCCGCACAGCGGCGCCACGAAGCACGTGAAGAGGCAAAACTCACGGATGCCGAACGAAGTTGGATTCGGTCGGTCACGAGTCATTCCACACATCCGCACGCGCGTGGAATCGCCGAAGCATTGGCAGATGTGGAGATGTGCCATGCTGTGGGCAATTTTGTTGAAGTCCCCGGTGGCGGTATCTCGGGAGTGGTCGCCGGCCATGAGATCCGTCTCGGTTCACGGGCCTGGCTGGAAAGTTGCCGGATCGAGTTGGAAGGGGTGAGTTGTGCAGCCGGCAGTAGTTCTCACTTATGCATCGATGGCCAGTACCGGGGCACCTTTATGATGGCCAACGCTTTGAGACCACAAAGTGAGCGTTTGTTTGCCGAGCTTGGGCGGCAGTACGAGCTCGCCTTACTTACGGGAGATAATGAGAAGGAACGCGCGCGCTTCACTCGGTTGTTCGGGCCGACGGCTCGTTTGCGCTTCAACCAAAGTCCTTTGGCAAAGTTGAACTTCATCGAAATGCTTAAGGCGTCGGGCAAAACGGTGATGATGGTTGGGGACGGTCTGAATGACGCGGGCGCTTTGAAACGCAGCGACGTTGGGGTGGCAGTTGTTGAGAAGATTGGGATTTTTTCTCCGGCCAGCGACATGATCCTCGCGGCAAGCCGGGTCCAGGAACTGTCGCGCATTTTGAATTTTGCGCGGCGGAGCACGCGAGTGGTGCGGGCCAGCTTTGCCGTCTCGGCGGCGTACAACCTGGTGGGAATTGGCATAGCCGCCGGCGGAGTTCTCTCGCCTTTAATCTGTGCGGTGCTGATGCCCCTGAGCTCGATCACCGTGGTTCTATTTGCCTGCGGCCTGACCAGCTGGGCGGCCAAACGGTCTGGCATCCTCGGAGTGCGGAGTGCGGAGTGCGGAGTGCGGAATGGAAATTCTGATTTCCGCGCGCCCTCTGGATTACGCACTCCCGCCCCATTCCCCATGCCGCACTCTCCACTCCGCACTCCGCATTCCGCACTCCGCGCTTCATAACCATGCTCGTCATTTTTTTACTCATCTTCATCAGCCTGACGCTGGCCATCGGTTTCCTGGCGGCGTTCGTCTGGGCCGTCAAATCCGGCCAGTTCGAAGACACCTGCACGCCGTCGATGCGGATGCTGACTGACGAAGAATCAAGCAAACCCAAACGAATTTTAAACACACCAAACAACTGAACCAACATGAGCTTAGATTCCCCGCCGCTGGAAAGCGCTAAACCCACCGGTCGCCGGCGTCCGCCGGACACGATTGAAACATTCAAGTACGACAACCACATCGTGCGCGCGTTTGCAATTGCGACGGCCATTTGGGGCCTGGTCGGCACGGCGGCGGGTCTGTTGATTGCCTGCCAATTGTTCTGGCCGCAACTGAACCTGGATACGCCGTTC
>DASRFK010000127.1:0-31633 GCA_035651635.1 Verrucomicrobiia bacterium
TCACTTCCATCAGTTGGTCGAGTCAGGGCTGGCCATTGCCCGTCTGAATTCGGTCGGACCCGCGCATATCTGCGCATTGAACGACAGCGATAGCGTGGTGGCGTTTGATAAGTCGCAACCATTCGGCCTTTGGGGCAAGGGCATGCTCCACGGCCAGTTTGGAAAAAACCAGCGGCTCATGAGCGGCTCATACCAGGTGCCGATCGACGTGTACGCCGCTGATTTGGACGGAGACGGACTGGACGAGGTGCTCGTCGCGGGCACTGAGCTCAGCTCACTTTGGCAACCAAACGAAACGATCCTGGATAATGATGGCGGGATTCTGTGGCGGCGCTGGCTGCCGCACCTGGACCTGACCAACAATATGGGCTGGCTCAACAGCGCCTCCCTCATCCCGGTTAATCCGGACCACGACAACCATATCGACGTCTTGGGCTGGAATCACTCCTATGAGCTCACCTACCGGTTCTGGAACGGAATTGAATTGGTGAATCACGCTGGCTGGCCCAAAAATTTCTACCCGTTACTACCGACCCCGCCCGTAGTGGGTGATGTCGACGGAGACGGCGCTGAAGAGATCATCGTCGGCACCTATGATCCCACTGGGGTCACTTTGGCTGGCGAACTTCGGATTTATGGTTTGGATGGCACCCTCAAACAAAGTGTGCCAGTTCCGGGCGGGGTGAAGCAGATTCCCGCCCTGGCAGACGTTGAGGGAATTGGCCGGCTGGACGTCGTGTGTCGCAGCGTTTCGGGACAGATCTATATTTGGAACTTCGGCTCCCGCAGTACCAATCTGGTTTCCTGGGCAACCCATCGCGGGAACATGCGGCGCGACGGCAACTTTGGCGTGTCGCTTTATCCGCCCGGAACCCCGCTGGTCACCGCGCGTTCGTCAGGATACAACCGCGCCAGCTTTAGTTGGACGAACCAAAGCCCGCCCGAGCTTTATCGCGTTTACCGCGCGAAACAAGCGGGGGAGCCATTCGTGGCGATTGCGACCCTGACTCCGGATACCTTTTCGTACACCGATGCTGGGCTCGAGGCTGGATGGCAGTACTTTTATGAAATCAGCGCGGTATTTTCGACCAACACCGTTTTATCGGCGCCGTTCGCAATCCTCTCCCTGTTCAACAATAACCTGGCGGCCAACTCCGGCTTCGAGCGCGACGACAATTGTCGTTGGGATAAATGGGCCGGCACGGTTCCCCTGACCAACATGTGGGCCAGCACGAGCGAGTCGTGGCAAGGCCAACGCTCGATGCAAATTCTGCTCCAGAATCAGACTTCTGACAATACGATTGCCCAAAACAACCAGTATGGGATACCCGATGCTTCAATCCTGGTGACTCCGGGAGCGCTTTATAGTTTTGGCGGTTATTTCAAAAGTCCGGGTTTTTCGGCCGAGTGCGAACATTGGCTGGAATGGAGCTCAACCAAGACCGGAGTCGACACGAATGAAAGGCCGGCACTGCCGGACCCGTTCTATTACTCACCGCACTTTTTGGCGGGACCGAGCAACGTGGATTGGACTTACCTGAATCGCACCTTCCAGATGCCCGATGGTTTTCCCAACATCGAACTGCGGCACCGTTTTTACACGCCCGGTATCACCAGCGGCTCGCTCTTTCTGGATAATGTATTTTTCCGACGTCTACCCGATCCGGGCGCCACGAATTGGACGACCTTGGTTCCCTTTGGTGCCACCTGGCGCTACAGCAGTAGTAACCCGCCCGCCAACTGGTCTGCCGCTGACTTTAACGACAGCCAATGGCTCGTGGGGCGCGCAAAGTTTGGGGCCGGCAGCGGTCCGACAAATATTGCGACTCGATTGCCCCAGTGGCTGCCCAATTACTATTTCCGCACACAGTTCATCGTGACTTCCACGAACTTCGAGGAACTGCTTCTTTCAGCGAGCTGCACAGACGTGTCCGTGGCTAAGATCTATGCGCTCCAGCTTTGGCTCAACGGACACGCTATTCCTTCGTGTATCGAGGCAGTCACCATGCAAGGCAACCAAATCCGTTACTTCGATCTGACGCCCTTTATTTCCTGGCTTCAGCCAGGCTCCAACAGCGTCGCTGTGCAGATCGGAAACACCTGGTCCGACTACGATGATGTCGCCTTTGACGTTTGCCTGAAGGCCGTCGCTTCGCATCCGATCGTTCCGAGGCTCAACCTTAAATCCGGCCCCGGCGCGATCAGCCTCTCGGCCGAAACCCCTGTGGGATCGATTTGGCAACTCCAATCCTGCGATGCCCTGCCCCAGAGCAGTTGGGAGTTGGTTGAAACTTTCACTAATCTTACCGGCGCCTCCAGAACTGTCGTCGATACCGGTCAGAACGGGCGGCTGCCTCCGGCGAAAGTTCCCACCCGGGTCTATCGGCTTATTCCATTTTGAGGGCAAAGCGTTTGGAGTCCCGCCTTCAGGCGGTGACATGACCGGATTGGGAGTCGCCCCGGTTTCGCACGAACGACCGTTGAGGATCGCTACGCCCGAAGGCGCTCGCCCTTTGCGGCGTGGCGCCGGCTCAACGAACAAAAGTAAACCTACCAGATACTAGCCGTTGCCCGTTCGGTATGGCACTTTCAACCCTATGAAACGATGGCGGGCGAAGTTGCTCATTTGCCTCGGGGCCTGCCTGTCGCTGCCACTGATGCTGCGCTGGTTTGAACATAATCAGGTTTATCATCCGAGCCGCGTGATGGACGCCACGGGCGCCGAGCTCGGGAGACCTTTCGAGGACGTGTATTTCGACAGCGAGGATGGCGTTCAGCTCAACGGTTGGTTTTTCCCAGGAAATACGTCGCTGGTCGTGCTGCTCTGCCACGGCAATGGAGGCAACATCAGTCACCGGTTGGAAATGGCCGATGCTTTGCTGACGACCGGGGTGAGTGTGTTTCTGTTTGATTATCGCGGCTACGGCCGCAGCCGAGGTCATCCGAGTGAGGAAGGAACATACCGTGATGGAATAGCCGCTTACCAATGGCTCCGACAGCGAGGCTTTGACGGCAAACACATTTTGCTGTTCGGCGAATCACTGGGTGGCGGGGTGGTGGCGGAGTTGGCCAGCCGCCTTACCTGCGGCGGCCTGATTCTCCAGAGCACGTTTACCTGCATCGCGGATATTGGGTCCGATTTGTTTCCGTGGCTGCCCGTGCGCTGGCTGGCGCACATCAAATACGATACGCTGAGCAAACTGCCGCGGATAAAGGTTCCCATCCTGGTGATGCACAGCCGGGCCGACCGCCTCATTCGATTCCAACACAGTGAACGAAACTTCGCCGCCGCCAACGAGCCGAAGCTCTTTTGCGAACTGCTGGGTGATCACAACGATCCTCTCACCAACCGCCAGCAGTTTATCGTCGATTTCGACCGCTTTTTGAACCTGGTTGCCCCACCGTGAAGTCAGTCCGCCGAGACTCCAAAATGATCTCCAAAACGAGCACCTGCCAGCGTCACTCCACAAAAGCCAGTTGAGCGAATCTTTCCGGTGTGTGGAACACAATCCGTGAATAATCGGGCTTGCCCAACGTCGTAGTCTAAGAGCTATTAACGCTGCACCTAACCATGAAAACCAAACCCAATCAGCCCCAAACTAAATTTAACCGCCGGCAGTTTCTGCGGGCCACAGCTTTCACCGGCAGCGCATTCATGTTTTTGCCCGCGGGTGTGGTGGGTTTGCGAGCGGGCACTTCACCGAACGAGAAGCTCAATGTTGCCGGCATCGGCATTGGCGGCCAGGGTGCCTCGGACCTGAGCAATATGGAGAGTGAGAATATCGTCGCGCTTTGCGACGTCGACCAAAACCACGCCGCTCACGTCTTTAAAAAGTACCCGCAGGCAAAGCAGTTCACCGACTATCGCAAGATGCTCGAAGAAATGAAGGAGATCGACGGCGTGGTGATCGCTACGCCGGATCATCTCCATGCCTTCGTGGCCATGGAGGCCATTCGCCACGGCAAACACGTTTACTGCGAAAAGCCTTTGACACACTCTGTTTGGGAAGCCCGCCAACTGGCCAAAGCCGCGCACGACGCCAAAGTAGTCACCCAGATGGGCAACCAGGGACAAGCCTCTCGCGAAACCCGGCACATGTGCGAATTGGTCTGGTCCGGCGTGATCGGCAAGGTCCACGAAGCCCACATTTGGACGGATCGCCCCTCGAACGGCCTCTTCAACGAGTACTGGCCGCAAGGAGTTTCCCGACCCAAGGACACGCCGGCAGTGCCCTCGACCCTGGACTGGGAGCTGTGGCTCGGCCCAGCGCCCGAACGGCCCTATAACCCGGCGTACCTGCCGTTCAAGTGGCGTGGTTGGTGGGATTTCGGGACCGGCGCGCTGGGAGACATTGGCTGTCATTCCATGGATCCAGTCTTTCGCGCTTTGAAACTCGGAGCGCCGACCACCGTGCAAGGGGCCTCGACGCGAGTGAACGAGGAAACCTTTCCGCTCGGTTCGATGGTGACTTACCAGTTCCCGGCTCGCTCGGCGGCAGCCCAGGCGAACAACGTCCATGTGGCGGGCCTAACCGGAACCGCAGCAGGTGAGGTTGAGATGCCCGCGTGCAAGCTGGTGTGGTACGACGGCGGCCTGCGTCCGCCCCGGCCCGATCAGTTGCCCGAAGGCCAAAAAATGGGGGACAATGGCAAGCTATTGGTTGGCGAGAAGGGGTTTATTCTAAGCAACGTGAACAACCAGGTCTTTCCCGAGGCCTGCGCCAAGGAAGCTGCCGCTCTCGAGTATAAAATCCCAACTTCCCCCGGGCATTACAAAGAGTGGATCCTAGGATGCAAAGGCGGGAAAAAGCCGGGTTCGAACTTCGATTGGGCGGGGCCGTTGGCGGAGTCGGTTCTGCTGGGTAATGTGGCCTTGCGGGTTCAACTGCGAGAAGATCTCACCCTGGCGCGCCTGAAATGGGATTCCGAACAGCTCAGATTCAGCAATTTGGAAGACGCCAACAAGTTCGTCCGCACAGAATATCGCGCGGGCTGGACGCTTTAGGCGGCGGCGTTCGAGCGGCGCGCGGGTTACTCGTTCGAAATGAGTTTTTCCCAGAGCGAATCGTTGAGCAGCACTTTTTGCAGAAAATCCGTATCGGTCTTTTGGGAAGCCGCGGCGTGACTGGGATTGGTCGGCACTTTGATGGTAAAGGTCGTGCCGGCTCCATTTTCGCTCTGGGCATTAATGCGTCCGCCGTGATGATGCACAATAAAATAACAGGCCATCAGGTGGATGCCGTATTCCATTGGACTGTCGCTGCGGACCACGAAGGGATCAAACACCAGCCGCAGGGCCTCTTTGGGCAAGCCCGGACCATTGTCGCTGAGCACGATCTCGACCTGCTGGTCGGCCGCGTGGCCGGCATCGGCCTTGGCCGAGAAACTGATGCGGCTGCCCGCCGGCAGACTGGCGATTTCGTCTTTGAGCAATAGCTCAAAAAGCCGGTGGAACTTGGGTTTGTCCACGTGCAACTCGGGCAGTTTTTCCGGGATGTGGTTTTCGACCTGAATGTTTTTGGCATCGAAGCCGTCCTTGAGCTGGGCGATGACATCCGAAACGACGTTGCGCAACTGAACCCGGTCGCGAAATTCGAAGGTGGGTCTTTCCGAGGCGGTCCAGAGGTCCTTAAGCATGTTGTTGATTTTCTCAACCTGCCCCTGAACGTTCTGGTAGTACTCCTTCCAGAAATCAGGATTGCGCAACCCATGCAGGTCCATCTTCTCCTCCTCCATTTTAGCCGGCGCCAAATCGAGGAAAGTTTTGACCGCCACCAGCGAGTTGCGGATGTGATGACTCAGGCCGGCGGCCAGCAACCCGAGGCTGACAATCCGGTCGGCGATCATCATGTTGTGCAACACGGACATTTTCTCGCGCAGCAACTGGTCGCGCTCGCGCTGAACGATGAAGAACTCCAGGCCGCGCTTGAGAGTGTTTTCCAACTCGGGCGGATCCCATGGTTTGGTGATGTATTTATAAATGGCCCCGGTATTGACCGCCGCAATGGCGGCTTCCATATCGGCATAGGCCGTGGCCAGCATGCGAATGATTTGTGGGCGCAACTGGCGGGCGCGTTCGAGCAACCAGACCCCCTTTTCACCAGGCATCCGCTGATCCGTCATGAGCAGGCCGATGTCGTCTTTGTGCTCCTCCAGTACCTTGAGGCCTTCTTGCGCGCTGCTGGCCGTGTAAATCCGAAATTGCTCGCTGAAAGCGCGCGTGAAGTACTTTAGCGACATCTCCTCGTCATCCACGTAGAGAATGGCGAATTTTTTATAATTATACAGGTCGTTCATGGCCGCGTTGAGTGAGGGGGTTGGCAGCGCTGCGCCGGAGTTTCGCCCGGAGACGCCGCTAAAGGGCCGGGCGTTTTGGACTGGCGCTGAGTCCCGTTCATAGGGTTTCTAATCTCATCCTTTAGAGGGAAACTCCAGCGTAAATTCGCAAAATTTCCCAGGTTCTGTCCGCACCGAAATCCGCCCGTCGCAGTCCTGAACGATGCGGTAGCAGATCGCCAGGCCCAGGCCCATCCCTTGGCCAACGTCTTTGGTGGTGTAAAACGGGTCAAAAATCTTGTCCAGGTGCTCCTGTTTGATGCCAGTGCCGTTGTCGCGGACGACCAGGATACTGGATGCGCCCTTGAGACGCCCTTCAATCCAGATCGTAGGTTGGTCAGTGTCGAAAGTCTTGTTCTTGAGCGCATCCAGCGAGTTCTGCAACAAATTGGTGAGGAGATGAATGAGCTTGTTCTTGTTGGCCCAGACGGTTTGGTGCTCGGCCAGGTGTTGCTCGATGCGAACCGTGTTTTTCAGCTCGGCGCTCAAGAATCGAAGCGAAGCCGACAGCACTTCGCTTAATTCGACCTGGTCACGGCTCTCGGTTTCCGGATGCGTGAACATCCGCAGGTCCGTGACGATATTTTTGACTCGCACGATGCCGTCCTCGACGTCTTTAAGAATTTCCTGATATTCCTCGCGCTGCTCCTCCGCAATGTACTTGCTCTTGTTTCTGAGGGTAAAAAGGCCGGTGGTGGCAAAATTCAAAGGATTGTTGATCTCGTGGATGATGCCCGCGCTCATTCGACCCAGCGACGCCAGTTTCTCGGTCTGGACCAACTGGGTTTCGGTGTCCTTGAGCTGCTCGATGGTGGATTCAAGGACTTGTTTTTGCTTCGAGAGCTTGCCTTGGTACTGATGAGACTCGACGAGGTTTTTGATGCGGACGTGGAGTTCGGTGGTTGAGAACGGTTTAGCCAGGAAGTCGCTGGCGCCGGCCGAGAGAGCGGCCAGCTTGGTCTCCTCATCCGCCCGCGCAGTCAGAAGCACGACCGGAATGCTTTGGGTCGAGGTGCGCTCGCGCAATTCACGGCAGGCCTGCAAGCCGTCTTTCTCCGGCATCATCATGTCCAGCAGGATGATATCGGGCAAGAACTGGCTGGCCTTTTCAATCGCCTGCTGGCCATCGACCGCCTCGAGGACGCGATAATGAGTGCTCAGCTGCGACTTCAGAAAGCGCAGCATGTCCGGTTCGTCATCGGCTACCAAAATGGTAGGATGGTTCCCATTGGATTGGGTTTCGAGCGGTCGCATGGAATCTTGCACCGGTGTGAGGGCCGGGAAGAGTTCAGCGCGACGGTACAGGTTCGCCAGCCATTCCTCGGAGGTCACCGTGCTGCCAGTGGACTCTTCTGCGGCGGCCGGTTCTTCGACCGTTGGTTTTGGGGCGAGCGCGGGAGCCTGCGCGGGATGGTAGGGCAGGAGGACGGTAAAGGTAGTGCCTTTTCCTTCCTGACTTTCGACGGATACCTGGCCTTTTTGAACTTCGACCAGTTCTTTGACCAGGGCCAGGCCGATGCCGACGCCCTGGTACTTGCGCTTGGAAGAGCCGTCCGCCTGCCAGAAGCGATCGAAGACGTGGGGGAGATTTTTCTCGGAGATGCCCATGCCGGTGTCGGCGACGCGGATGGCGAAGAGGTTTTGCTCGTGGCTGGCGCGTAGTTCGACGCGGCCTCCCGAAGGGGTGAATTTGAGAGCATTGAACAGGAGGTTCAGGACGATTTTCTCGAGTTTGTCGCGATCGGTCTGGACGGTGCCGAGCTGAGGATCGACCTGGATCTCGAGGCGCAGACGCTTGTCGTCGGCGACCTGGCGGGCGGCGCTGGCGAGGCCCTTGAGGAAATCGGCGAGGTTGACCGAGTCGGATTTGATCTCCATGCGTCCGGATTCGAGGCGGACGAGATCGAGCAAATCGTTGATGAGTTTAAGCAGGCGCATGCCATTGGAATGCATGGTGGCGAGCAAGTCTTTGGTGTCGGCGTCGAGGCCGAAGCGGCGGAGCAAGGATTCGAGCGGGGCAATGAGCAGGGTGAGGGGGGTGCGCAATTCATGGCTGATATTGGCGAAGAAGCGTCCTTTGATTTGGTCCAGCTCAACCAGCTTGCGATTGCTCTCCTCGAGCATTTGCTTGTTGCGATCCAACTCAAAACGCAAAGCGAACTCGCGAAAGCGATACTGGCTATGAAAGAACCGGCCGGTGATCACAATGATCCCGGTCAGGGAGAGAAACCACATATTAGTGAGGAAACCGCCGTCCTTGAGCAGTTCGCCCCAGCGATTGACCTGCTGATTAAGTCCGCACGCCAGCACATACATAAACACGCCGAGCAAGACGGCCAGCATGCTCTCCAGGAAAGTCCAGTGCATCACGAAGGCGACGGTCAGGAGCACCAGGTTTAGGCCGGCGTAGTAAGTTGAGTGTGGACCGTCGCTCAGGTAAATGAGCAGGGACATGAAGAAGGAAGGCAACATGGCCAGGGCCACACCCAGACCCCGATAGTAGCGTCGCGCAAAGGGGGTCAGGAGCACGAGCATGAAGGCGCCCACCAGCACGGAACAGAGCAAGCGCAGCCCGAGGAAGAGCCGAACGCGGTCAGGGTAAACGAAATGATCGATGATCGCCCCGCCGGGCATCAGGATGATTCCCAGGCAGCACGCGATTTTAAAATTGTTGATCGTTTCGCTGCGATCCCATTCCTGGTAAGCCCGCTTGATTTCCGGCAGGTTGGAAACCGTGGTGTTTTTCATGAGCCTGATTTCCTGGTTTCCAGCAGAACGTTCACGCCCGAAAGATCCGCCGTTACTTTGCAGGCATCGGCATCAACCCCGTCTGGCTTAAGATTCGTCAGTTGCGTCCCGGTGCGATAGATCAGATTCCAGTCGAGAATAAACTCGAGTTTGTTGCGGAACGGGCGGGTGCCGTCGACGTTGGTGGCCAGGAGCAAGCCGCCCGGGGTGAGCAACTCGTAGAGCGCGCCCATTAATTGCTTGCAGATCCGGTCGGGCAGGTAATCAAACAGCCCGGCGCAGTACACATAATCGAACTTGCCGGCACTGGAAGGGCCGGCTGCTCGGACGGCGTCGCGGAGCAGTTGCTGAACCGACTTTTTCTGCAATTGGATCAAAGTTTTTCGGCCAAAGCGAAGGGACGCCTCACGGAGCAGCGCACCTGTGTGCTCGATGGTTTCCTCATTGAAATCGAGCAGGGTGAATTGGGCCTGATTGCAGAGCTCGCTGTCCGCCAGGAAGTCCTTGATTTCGGCGGCGGGTCCGCAGCCCAGGTTGAAGATGCGGGCGGGCCGCCCCAGCCGGGTCACGCGGGCAGTTTCCTCGATCAGTTTCTGCTTTAAGATTTTCAACCGGTTGCGATGAGCTTCAGCGGGCAGTTGCTGCAGGAACCAGGCGTTGACCACCCGAGCGAAGAGCGAGCTGCCTTCATAGGGGTCGCGCTGGATCATGTTCACCATCTCATAATCGCCGGCGTAGCCCAGGGGTTTGTAGAACGTTCGATAAGCAAAAGGCGAGCTGAGCAAGGTCGAGTGAAGGTGCCGGCGCGCGAAATGGATGTGGGGCGGGCGCATCTCGGGAGTGAGTTGACTGGCCACCTCTTCAAAGCGGTCCCCCAGCGACTCGATGGCCCGCACCGCCGGACTCGCGACCACGTGCGCGGCTTCCCGCATCATTTCGATTCTCTCTCCGCTGGGTGACGCGCGAATGGCCAGTTCGACCTGATCGAGCCACAGGTGCAAGTCGGCCAGCAGGGATTGCATGTCGGCGACAACGAGCTTGAATTCGGGCACGACTTTGTACGAGGTTTGCCAGCGGCCCAGAAACTTTTGGAACTCGCTGGCCAGCTCGCCGGCGCCTCCGTTCAGACCGGAGGCGAGATCGATCCATCCTTCGTTCAGGTTGGCTTCGCACAGCAGGACCGACCCGGCATTGATGAGATTGCTGACGACGGCCTTGCCCGAATAAGCCAAGTGACTGTCCAAGTTGATTTTGAACTCGCTCAGAACCTCCGAAGCTCGCAGCAGGACCGAGGCAGTGTACACCTCGAAGACCGCGGTGTAGCGGGTGAAATGGACCAGCGTCGCCCGAACCTCCAAACCTTGGCTGTTCCGGCACGTTACCACGCCCTCAGTTGCGACCGGGCTTTTAACAGGAGCTGCTGTGTCCATAAAAGTCGGTTACGGGGTCGGCAGATTTTGCCCATACCCGCCCAATTTACCGATGTGCAATAGCGCTATTGCATTGTGAATCAATGCCGAGCTGCAAAAGAGCAATTTGGGGTCCAAAAAGCGAAAAAGCAGGAAGGCCGCACCTGAAGCGGAGAGCACTTTCGATTCAATGCCCGTTGGTAACGGCCAAAGGGGCGCGAACATCCGCCGGCTCAGAAATGATGATTAGCACCGGCTCGATTTCCGCCATTTTTTGCCCCGCTACAAAGCATTCAACCATCCCGTTGAAAACCGAATTACGGTGGTGCACCCTCGCTACAATCGTGACGATTCGATGCTCGGGGAGAACCGGCGCGAGGAACTTTGCTGAGACCTTTCCGAGGCGGGGCCGGCCACGGAATCCCGCATTCCAGGCCCAAATGGCTACCGCCTGTCCGGCGGCTTCAATCAAGAAAGTCCCCGGGAAAATGGGATCGGAAGGAAAATGGAAGGGGAAGACCCAATGGTGGGAGACATCCATCTCACAAACCAGACCTTCTTTGGAGATTTCGATGACTCGCTCGATCTGGAGCATCTGCTTAATCGGAAGAAACATCTCCTCCAGGTCGGCACGTTGGTACGGCGGCACCTGGACCGGAACAACACAGCCGTTACTTCGAGCTCGACTCACGAGCTTATCGTGCAAGAAGCTACGCAAATAAGCAAGCTGCTTTTCAACTATATTTTTCATCGCGCGGGGGCCGGTCCAGCTGAGGGGAAGGCCGTCGTGCTGCACGGGTTTCCCGGTTTACAGGTTGCAAGTCGTGGGGGTCTGAGGTCATCGTAAGCGCGAGTAAAAGCCCAACCTGTCATCTTGACCCTGGTACTGGCGCCAGGATTTGGTTTTGATTCCGCAAGACGACTGCGGACGTGCCGGCTCGAATTACGTTGGACGGCACGAAGCGATGCGGAATTGACGTGCTGCGCGCCGGGATATCGCCTCGGTCGTTTTGGTCGCGCCGGCGGGCCTTACGGGTGGCACCGTCTGTGCTTAGCTAAGCCTAATGCGGGTTGGTGGTGATAAAACCCGCGTGTGCTTTATGTGTTGTGCTGTTGTGACACAGGCACATGAATTGCCAAAGCAAGCGCCGCGGCTAGCCAAAAAAAACCTGGACTGCATAGATGCACTAAACTGATTATGAACATCATTAAATCGCGGCCACGAACGGGAAAGCTTTTCCCATCGGCAGGAATGACCAGGGAGCGAAAATGTCCCTGGCAGCATCGCCAAGTTAAAGCGGCGCTGGTGCTTGCGCTGTTGTTCAGCGTCGGAGCGGCTTCGAAGTTGGGAGCGGTCGGGGCTCGCCTGCCCAACCAGGATCCGGAGGGCATCGCTCGCGGAGATGCGTTTGCCGCGACGGCAGATAACCCCTCGGCGATTTATTACAACCCGGCGGGGATTACCCAACTGGAGGGTGTGCAGGTCCGGGCCGGCTTATACCTGATTTCGGCGGATAGTTCTTTCACCTCACCTACGGGAGCGAAGGCTCAAACGGACACCAGCTTTCAGCCGGTGCCGCAGTTGTATGCGGTAGACACGCTTCAGAATTTGCCCTTGTCGTTTGGATTGGGTGTTTATGCCCCCTACGGGCTGGCCATCGACTGGGGAGATCAAAACCCGTTTCGAACCGTGGTCGAGCGCGGGAGGCTTCTGTACGCCTGCGTCAACCCGGTGATTGCCTGGCGAATCGTTCCTACGCTGTCGGTAGCGATCGGGCCGACGATTAACTATTCTCAAGCGTCGTTTAAGCAAGGGTTCTCCGCGATTAATCCGAATGATTTCTTCCATTTCAAAGGCGACGACGTCGCTTTTGGGTTCAATGCCGGCATCCGATGGGAACCGTTGCCGCAACTGGCGTTCGGCGTTAATTACCGATCCTCCACCACGGAGGATTATCATGGGACGACCGAAACGGGGCCGACCGGGCCCTTTCCCTATTTTCCAGAAACGCCCACCAGCGCCTCGATTTACTTTCCCCAGTACGTGGCCGGTGGCATTTCGTACCGGCCGACCAAGAATTGGAACGTGGAATTCGACCTGGATTGGACCGAATGGAGCAAGCTGAAACAGGTTGTCTTCAAAGGCACTCCCCTGGGAAATCTTCCGTTGGTGTTGAATTACAAATCCAGTTTCATGTACGAATTTGGTGTGACCCGTCAGCTGGGCAAGGGATATTTTGCCAGCGTTGGTTATCTTTACAGCGAGAATTCGAGTCCCGACCAACACTTCAATCCAATCATCCCGGACGCTAATCTGCAGCTGGGCAGTGTTGGCGTGGGTCACCGCGGAACGCGTTGGGATTGGGCGGTCGGGTACCAGTTCGCCTACAATGGAGGGCGTCAGGTCAGTGGCAATGTGAACCCGATGGTCGACGGCACTTACAAGACCTTTAACAACGCGGTTAATATCTCGGCGACGCTCAAGTTCTGAGCGCCGGACCGTGCTGAAGTTGTAAGAACGTGTTTTAGAGTTCGGTTTAGAGTCCCGCCTTTAGGCGGTTTCGGCGACGGGCTGCGTAAAGGCAGGATTCCAAAGGAAGAGTCGCGCCTTTGGCGCTTCGGTTGGTTCTCCGAGCGGTGGTTCCCAGGCCTGCGGCCTGGGCTGATATGAGACGCGCCGTTGGCGTGCATAGCTTGGCGCGCCGTTCGCGTGCGCAGCGCTGGGTTGGTGAGCAGAGTTCGGCTGTGCGCGTAAGACCCAACGACGCATTTCAACTTTCTTAGGAGACCCTAATGTGAGTTTTAAGCCAGCCGCTGTCGATGCCGTCCCGATGGGCGATTTGTTGGCGCCCGGAAAAGCCAGGTTCAAGCCGCGAGCCATTGCCGGCGAGGGGGGTCGGCCAGCATGCTCGTCACGTCCAAATCAATTTCTTTGACCCAGTTCTGGACCCAACCCGCGGGCACAGCCGGGCTACAGGTCAGATCGGGGTGCGCCTGAAGGGTCAGGCTTAGACAATTCTGGAAGGTGACACATCCGGCGCCCAGCATCTGGCAGCGCAGAACGGGTGGGGCAAAGAGCCACGCCCCTTCGCACTCGGTCTGGGTGATATTCTTTTCTGGATCCCAATCTCCGAGGTTGGAGAAGGACCCGATGTTCCACTGAGCCATGGCCAAGTCGCGCTTGAGCAATTGCTTTTTCATCCCTTTGGAGGCTAGGCGTCCCAGCTCGTAGGCGTACCAATTGGCCCAGTGCTCACTGCGTCCGAGCGCAGCATAAATGTTGCGGTGGATATCGAAGACCGTCTCGTAAGAGCTAATTCGAGCACTTATATAGCTGGTGAAATTTGCCGTGTCACGGTCCCGGCAAACCTTTCCGCGAAGATTGACCGGGATCATCCAGGGCACAACCGAGGATTCGTCCTTCAGCGAAGGGCGAATGGCCTTAGTCAAGTGCTTGAGCAAGAAAGAATTAACGGTGAAACCGTTCTTGCGACAAACGCGACGGATCTGAGTCGTCTCGGCTTCATCGAAAATGTGCCATGCTACTGCAAGGGGGGGCTGCAGTTTGCTGCTCGGAACCTGCGCACCGCGCTCCAGGGGGCTCCATTGTACTCGGCGGCGCGGCTTGAGAAATTTCGGCAGCGATTTAACCAAGGCCAGGCGTGAAGGGGGTGCCGGATGTTTTATCTGTGGCAAGCGCGGGAGGTCTGCACCGCTTCTGCGCAACAACTCGCCAAAACCGCCAACGCCGTCGAAGTCAATATGCCGCAGGAACTTCCATTCGGGCTCATTGCTGCCTGGAGGGAGGCGGCCAAAGCGAATTCCAATAAACTCCCCCTCTTCCTCAGCGATATGGAACCAGGGGCTAATTGGATCGGTCGCAAAATTGCCCATAAGAACAGTTAACGATTTAAAAAGCTATCTGTCAATCGACGATGCAGATTCATCTTTGTGTGATCGCCCAGGAACACAGCGCCTTTTGTGCCAAAAGCAAGAAAGACTGATGAAGAGTCCCTGCTGCTCGCGGACTTGGGAAGTCCGCGCGCCGGCGCGCGGGCATTCTGCCCGCAGGAACGTCCGACTACCCGCTGACGCTAGAACTTGTTCTTTCGCCATACCCATTGGTGGATCTCTGCGGACCTGGCAGGTCCGCGCGCCGGCGTGCGGGCACCTCTGCCCGCAGGAACGTCCGACTACCCGCTGACGCTAGAATTTGTACTTTCGCCATACGCGGTTCGTGGATCTCTGCGGACCTGGCAGGTCCGCGCGCCGGGGCGCGGGCATCCTGCCCGCAGGAACGTCCGACTACCCGCTGACGCCAGAATCTGTCCTTTCGCCATACGCGGTTCGTGGATCTCTGCGGACTTGGGAAGTCCGCGCGCCGGGGCGCGGGCATTCTGCCCGCAGGAATGTCCGACTACCCGCTGACGCCAGAATTTGTCCTTTCGCCATACTCAGTTCGTGGGATCTCTGCGGACTTGTGAAGTCCGCGCCCCGTGGCAAATCTTCCAGTCAACGTTGAGTCACTATTTCGGGACGGGTGCTCTCGATGATAGCCAGAAGTTCTTTCTGCTCGAGATTGGGGATCTTGAGCGTATCGAGCGTGGCTTTGAGGTCGCCGATGGCGGCGTCAAACTCCGGGTTGGAAATATGCATATGGGCATGGACGGGCTCGATTTGCCTGCCGGTGTAATGGGCGGGGCCGCCGGTGGCGAGGGCCAGGAATTCGACCAGGTGCTTTTTGAGCGTGGCCACATTCTGCTGGGTCGGCTTCCAGGTCTCTGATTGGCCGCGGTGGAATGAAACACCACCGCGCGTGACTCCCTCGCGGCTCCAATTCACCCGGGGGTCGTCCAACACCCGAGGAGTGAAATCGGAGACAATGTTTGATATGCCCACCTCTCCGCCGAGGCGGTCGAACAGCGCCAGTTTCTCAGTTGCGACGGCGGCTTTGTTGGTCGGCCCAGTTGCGCTAAGCGTCTGGGAATCGGATTTCTTGACTTCGGCTTTTTTGACGCCTTTCTCGCCTGAACCTTCACCCGAGCCGCTGAGTTGTTCGGATTGGGCCATGCGTTGGCTGGCGCGTTGATCGGCTTCGCGGCTGCCGGACGTGAAAAAATTGGTATTGGCCTTTTGAGCCGGACTGGATTTGCAGCCGGACAATCCGGATGCGACGGCGACGGACAGCACGCCGATAATCAGACCCCAATACACCCTGTTCATTTTCCCTCCCTTAATCTGAATTGTTTGATTGTTTAATGCTAGAATTCACTGAGCTTCCGAGGCGGTGGTGGAAAGAGAGTCGATAAAACTGGGCGCTTCGAACTGGAGTTCGGGGGACGTGCCCTGGTCGGTCTCGAGTCGCGGCAGGTAAGCCCGCACGAAGGCATTGCGGAGGATGTTACCGATAGTAGCCAGGATGTCGGTGGTGGTCGTCCCGGAGGCATCTCCGGTGAAAGGAATCAAGGTGCCAAATTGGTCGCGCGGAAAATTCTTGAAAGCGGCCATGGTGCCGCCGACGAGCGCCTGCCAGAAGAACTGCAAGACGGAGTCTTCTTTGATGTCCTGGGCGAGGCTGAAGACCTTGAGATTGCGGAAGAGCGGTTTGACGTAGCCGGTGAGCTGCCCCTCCTTGGCGTCGGCTTCGAGCACCAGGTCGAACCAACCGCGTTTGAAATCGAATTTGCCGAAAGCCAGGGCGAAATCGTTGAGTTTGGTGACATCCAAACCAAGCAGGCGCACTGCCAGGTGGAAGGTGGGGCGATACGAGGAAGGATCGAGGGTCATGCGCAGCTGCAGCTTGGCCTGATCCATTGCCAGGGCGGTGGCCTGGACCGTCGCCACCAACGGATTGGACTCGTCCCGGATGTTGCTCAGATTGTCAATCGTGGCGTTAAGATGGGAGAGGTACACGTCGACGGGCTTTTTGGCCTGGTACGCCCGGAAATGAACAGAACCGTCCTGGATGACCGCGCTGTTGATTTTGAAGGGAAACAAATCCTGAATCATTTGGAGCCACGGCCCACCGGAGCCGGTTTGGGATTGGTTCTCGTCCGAGGCGGCGACGAAATTTAATTCCGGCTGTTCCATGACGAATTGGCCGACGATGCGGCCGTGGAGCAGGGCATTCCATTGGACGGAGAAATCAACGCGCTTGGACGCCAGCAGCGGCACCGGAACATTGCCCGTCCGCTGACTGATATGCACCTGATTAATGGAATAAGCTCCGCGCAGCAGATGAATCTGGACGTCGCCGATGCGGCCTTCGTACAGGAGGTTACGGTCCAAAGTTCGATTCACATAATCCCGAACGAAGGACGGGAGCAGCGCTCGGCCAACCGCGAGGACAAGCGCCAGCACCAGCAGAATTACACCCGTAACCCGCCACCAATGGCCTCGCCTGGTCCGGACGTGCCCGCGCGGCTGCTTTGGGCCGCCGACGCTGGAGGCCGAATCTGCAGAATAGTGCTCTTTCATGGGCCGCAGGTTGGTGCGCACGACCCGCTCTGTGGCTACCTTAAGCCGCGGCGCGCGAAAACCCAGTGGGGTAAATGGCCCAACAAGTTTCGCAGATTCCGCAGGACTGGACTGCGGCGGGGGGCGGGATTTGCAACGGGTTCGTCAGCCCACGGGTAACGGTGGGAAAACATGGGTTACATGGGTTCTTTCGGCTTGTAAAAAACGAACTGGACAGCATAGGCTCCCCGCATATGGGAGTTGGGCTTAACAGCTTATGAAAAGCGCAACCGGAGGGAATTTGGCTTTTGCTCAACGACAGGTGTCGCAGAATCAGAGTTAGGGCTTACTACCGAAGTCCATAAGCCATAGCCAATCAACCAAACCGCCACTCTCTGAACGAGTGTTTGATAACACGCTTGTCACTCTTCCATGGGTGGCTTTTGTCGCAGGGTTGTTTTTAATGCGTTCGTCGTTAGCGCATGCTCTGCCAAGCTTGTAACAAACGGGAGGCGACAGTTCACCTGACGCAGACCTTTTACGCGGCCGCCGAAGGGCATGAGCCAGGAACCAAAGAGCGACACTTTTGCCAAGACTGTGCCGATGCTTACTTCGCCTCGACATCGGGCATGAACCCTGCGCGAGGGCTCATCTGCCTTTCGGATTCGTATCGGAGCAGGCTCTACGATTTGCTGGAAACTGAGCATCCAGAAGCGTTCGATAACCATGATAGCGAAGCGTGTCGCAAAAGCAGCGAGGTCATACGGAAGTTTCTTGTTGAGCATCTCAAGCAAGACAATATTGAACTTGCCGGAGATGCCTTTGAGATGCTGTGCAACGATTTCTTTGGTTCGCACCACTTTTATACTCGGCTGGATGAATTCAACCGGAAAAAGCGCTAACAAGTCCCTGCTGCGAGCTGGCACCGGCGCTGGGTTTCGCCGGGGATCGAGCGTGAGAGTCAGAGGTGTTCTAGCTTTCAATGAGAAATCTCAGATGCCAGTCGCAGAGGTTCGTTGGCCGGTGAATCCCAAAGGGGATTTCGCCCTCCAGCCCAGGGTTGCGCGGAACGCGCTACCCTGGGTTGGCTCGGCAGAAGATTGGTTCAACCCGGAACGGGTTGCGACCGGGATGCCCCAAAGACGCAACTCCGTTGGAGTTGAGGGGCATTGGGGCGGCATAACCCAGGGTAGCCCCGGCCGGGCCGGTGCAACCCTGGGCTGTGGGACGGAATCCCGTTGGGATTCCCGGAGTCAAGCGAATGGAAATGTACCGGACCCGAATGCCCAAGAATTGGTTGCAGGCAAGGCCGGGTTACGGCTGGCTGTTTGTCCTGGCTCCTTGGCCCGGCCTGCCTGAGCCAAAACGGTAGCCTTCACGAGCATGGGTCGCCAAATTCGATTCTTCCTGTGTGAGACGATGCGAAGCGCAGTTGAAACAGAAGCAAATCGCGTCGGAGCCATCCTTGTCCGCGGGCATCCGGGTAAAAGTCGAGCGATTCAGTTTGCCATTTCGGAGGGCGCCGACACGCAACAGGGCAGGCTGTGGACGACTGATGCAGCGGAGGCGACACACTACGATGACCTTTGCCGGACAGTGAAAGCAGGTTCGGTTTTCGACTGGGAATCCCAACTCTGGGTCAAGGCTACGTCGCACTCTGTATTCCTTACCTATAGGACGCAGCAGAAGAACGCAAAACCAACCCAGGCGGGTTTTGGGACAAAGGTGCGCAGGGTCGCGCGAAGGGTCCTTGTTTCAGCGATTTTTCTTGGAGCGGTTGCCTACATCTTTTACGGACGAAAGGTTCTGAAGGATGAACTCGGTATATTGGTGTGGCCATTGAAGGGACTCTACGTAATGAGCATTTTCTACGTGCTCGTCGTAGCCTTTGGCTTTTTTCTTTTTTACGGCCTTGACAGGCTTTACAGCCTTTACAAGAAACTCCTGCCCAACCGTGTGCCGCACTACGGGAGAATCGAAAAGTGCAAGGAAGCGGCGATCTCTGGCGACGCGCGAGCCCAGTTCGCTCTGGGATGTGCCAACGAAAGCGGCGATTACGGTTTGCCACAGGACTATGCAGAATCGGTGAAGTGGTTTCGAAAAGCCGCGGAGCAAAATCATTACGGTGCACAGCTTCGCTTAGGAATTTACCTCGGGGAGGCCCGAGGAGTTGAAAGGAACGTCGTGGAAGGGTTGATGTGGATTGTTTTGGCAAATCTAGTGGGGGCCCTGCAAGGAGGGGGCTATTTGTTTCGCGACGGGGCACATCAAGCATCAAACCGGCTTAGGGCTCAGATGACGGAGCAGCAAATTGCCGAATCAGAGGTCATGCTGGACGCTTCGCCGTTGTACAAGAAGCTCAACGAGCGGTGGTCTGCCGCACGAGCGCCGGCCTGGTAAGAGGCGCAAAATGATTCCTTCACTTTTTTCCAATCTGGTTTGGCGCGCCCGAGCGCGCCAAACCAGATTGGAAAAAAATGAGATTGGGGGGTGGGATGGCGATTACCCAGGGCGGCGGCCACGCCGGCCTGGACCTGGGCTATTATCTTGCCGCCCCTCCTGGGGCTCCAGAGGCCACCTGAATTATCGGCAACTTAGGAACACTTTGGGCGACTGAGGCGACTGAGATGCTTTTAATCGATTCGACAAACCTTTAAACTAAACACGAACATGAAGACACGCATCCTCACCTCCCTCGTGGCTGCATTCGCGGTCAGCGTCGTGCAAGCCGCCCCGGACACGACGGCGCTCCAACACAAGCTCACCGTCACTCCGGAAATCAAGAGGGCATTCCACTCCGGCGACTCGATCCAGATTAAGTCCGTCACCGAACCGCGCGAAAATTTCAGACCGGCGGGACCTATCGTATCGTGGGGACCTGCTACCAACAGACCCTCAAGAACGCCACGCTCTATCTCGGAAACACCGCCGAAGCCGGCTCCGATGCCATCGTAGCCGCGGCGGGGTCGTCGCTCTCCAAAACGCTCCGGGACGGAAGGACCGAGTTCGACATTACCTTTACCCTGCTTCGTCCCGGGCTGCTACACATCACCATGTACGACTTGGACAACCACGACAAGAATGACAACGCTTATGCCGGACTGTACCTTGGAGACGTTGTTTTTCGACGCTGAACGATGAACGCGCACGGCCCGGATTTCAGGAACGTGGGCCAACCATTTGCCGCAGACGAGCGTCGCCTCGCTCGATCGCTCGTGAGGTTGACGCCCGGGCTGGCAGCCTAAGAGACAATCGCTCAGGAAAACGTTAAGTTTCACTTGAACCGCAATTAAATATGAAAAAACTCCAAACACCGATCCTTGCGGGAGCCTGCCTATGCGCGGGTCTGATCTTTGCCCAATCCCTTCCTTCGACGGTTCCGCTTGCAACGCAGGAACACCAATTTGCCCGTCGTCACGAGTTTTTAGGGTTCTCGTGGCAATTCTCGGTGAACGGCAAGAAATACTCCGCGAACCTCTCGCGTGAACAGATCTCCGCCGGCCCGGGTTGGAGCCCTGACTCACCCTTGCCGTTGACGCTGGCGAAGGCAGAGCAAATGGCTCGAGTGGACCTGCGCAAACTTGTGGGCGACGATGCGGCCTGGGAAGTCACAGAGTTAAGTTTGCAGCGCCTTCGTGACGAAACCGAACCCAAGTGGTATTACCTCGTCAAACTTATGCCAAAGCATCGTGAGACGAATGTCATTTCGGATTTGTTTGTTTTCCCAATCAGCCTCTCGGGCGAGCCAGGCCAGGTCAATCTAATCCGGCAGTAGAGATGTAAAGAGACCCTTAGAGCGTGTTTTAGAATTCGGTTTGGCGTTCCGCCTCATGCGGTTTCGGCGCGGGGCCGCCTAAAGGCGGGACTCCAAACCCCGTACGCCAACGTCGAAGTCGGTATTTTCAAACCACGCTCTTAGATAAAATGAAAGAACGAGCAAGCCTTTTACGGCTGCGGTTTTCAGCCCTGACATAGTTGTGATTCTAGCCCCGTCTCAGAGCGTGTTTTAGAATTCGGTTTGGCGTTCCGCCTCATGCGGTTTTGGCGCGGGGCCGCCTAAAGGCGGGACTCCAAACCCCGTACGCCAACGTCGAAGTCGGTATTTTCAAACCACGCTCTCAGATAAAATGAAAGAACGAGCAAGCCTTTTACGATTGCGGTTTTCAGCCCTGACATAGTTGTGATTCTAGCCCGGTCTCAGGGCGTGTTTTAGAATGCGGTTTGGAGTCCCGCCTTCAGGCGGGTTTGCCGCCGGGCCGCCTAAAGGCGGGACTCCGAACCCATACGCTCGCGCCCAAGTCGGTATTTTTAAAACACGCTCTTAGGCGACTTTAGATGTGTCTTCGAAGCTCAATTCGGATGAGCTTCCAAATAGAGCGGCTCCTGGGGAGTCAGGTCGCGCTGGATTTGGCCGAGGCGCGCGCGCGCTGCGAAAGTGAGGGCGGTGACGGCAATCTCGAGGGAGAGCGCGGACTTCGCGATGAAACCCACCGCGCCGGATTGAATGGCCTGAGCGACGGCTTCCGCGTTGCTATTGCTGGCGACAAACACCACCGGCGTTTGACGATTCGGGGCGGTTTCGTGGATCTTCCGGCAGGCGGTGAAACCGTCTATTCCGGGCATCATCACATCGAGGAAAATCAAATCGAACGGCTTTTCGGCAGCCAAAGCCACGGCCGCTTCGCCGCTTGGCACGCTTTCGGGGGTTTCGCAAGCCACTCGCACGGCCGCAGAAACAGCGCGGCGGGCGATGGGGTCATCATCCACGACCAGAACGCAAAACGCGGGATTGGCCAGATCTGGATCGGGCGAGGCTGCGCACAGGTCGTCCAGCACGTCCAACCCGTCGGCAGCGAGCCTTAAAACAGCCGGGCCGCATCGCGCGGGGTCCTCGAGGATTTTCTTTAACATTCCTTGAAGGGCCGAGGCTAGCAGAGTAGCTAACTGGAACTGTGCGCCCGAGGTCCCTGAGATCACCGCGCTGAGGCCGAGATACAACTCCTCGATGGATTCGTGGCGGAGCTTCTGGTCGGATGTGTGCGCAAGAGTTTCCAACTTTGCTCGCAGAGTTTTAAGGTCAGCCCGGGCAAGCGACGTGAGGGTTTCGGCATGCTCTGGTAAAGAAGGTTGGAGAGTTTCGGCGGACGCGAATTGCCCGTTGGGATCGCTAAGCCGGGCACGCAGGAGGAGCGCCAGCGCTTTGACAACGAGCTCGAACGCGAGGAAAGGCTTGGCGATGAAGTCCTGGTCGCCCACCCGTGATGAAATGGCGTGGGAATCGAAATGCCCGGGGCTGGTGACGAAAACCACAGGCGTGTTGTGATTGAGAGGCGTTTCGCGAATTTTCGCGCAAAGTTCAAATCCATCCATGCCAGGCATCTCCACATCCAGGAAGATGGCGTCGTAAGCATGCTGCGAGGCCAAGCCTAGGGCTTCCTTGCCGTTGGCGGCCAGGTCGGGCCCAGTAAACGCCTTTAAGGCCATGGCCACGGCTCTACGGCTCACAGGATCATCGTCCACGGCCAAAATTCGGACGGCAGGCGTGGTCGCCAGGTCGGGTCTCACGCCGGGGACACAGAGTGCTCCCAGCAAGTCCACCGCCTGCGCCACAGTTGAAAACGTGGAGACGTTGATATTGTGCGGGTTTCGCGTGAGCTGCTGGAGCAATCCCTCCAGAGCGCAAGTGATCTGCCGCATGGCCAGCGGTGCAGCCAACCCAGAGGTGCTCTTGAGGGAGGCAACCTCTGCCAACAAGCCGGCCAGCAGCTTCTGCTTGCCGACCGAACTTGTGGTTCGCTTGATTTCAAATATAAAATCTCGGGCCATCTGAAGGTGTTTGGCGAGGTCTGCGAACGATGAGTCGGTTTCGTGACTGACTGCGGCAGCGGGCTCAGGAAGCGCGGCAGCGTTGACGCAAGAATCGCCAGAGCCTGTGTCGAGCCGCCCTGTCCGAAAGCATTCGGCAAACTGCAATAACGACTCTTCTTCGGGCGCCGCATCGGATGACAGCGGACTGACCACGCCGGCCTTTGGAGCCCAAGGATTGAAGTGGGTATGCAACAGGGTGGCTATTCGCGGCGCCACCACGCGTAATGCGAAGACCAAACAAAGAAGCACCACGGCGGCGAGCATCAGCTGTTGGCTGATGGACAGAGGAGGCGCAGCGACTGAGGGAGGGGGCTGAGCGGCGGTCTGGCGTTCGCGAACGGGGGCAGCCGGTGCCGAGGAGTCTGGGCTTGGTTCCTCAGCTACGATCCTGTGGGACTGGGGCAGAACCGTAGGGACCCTTGGCGTGGGCATGGTCGTGGATGGAAGGGGGCCTTTGAGATAAACATCTCCATCGTCACAGAACAGGCACGCCATTTTGCCAGTGCCAAAGCAGAGATAACACTTGCCGCTCCCGCGACAGATGGGACAAATCTCCCCAAAGGATGTTCGGCCGGCCCCTTGGCAGTAAATGCATTTGCCGCTGTGTTGGCACACCGCGCAGAAGGGCATTAGGCCTCGTCCGTCGCAAATCGTGCAATGGGCGGTCTTGGTGGGAGAAGCGGCGGCCAGCTCCCGAAGGGCCTGGTAAGCCATCCAGTTTGTGGCCAAAGTCGAAGCCCACGCGTCCGCCCTCGCGTGCAGAAGCAATTCCAAATTCGGCAGGTTTTCTCGTTCTTTGATTTCCAGCCGGCTCTGAAGCTCCTGGGCTTTTTCCATCTTGGCCAGCTGCGCTATCCGTTCCTGGTACTCGGCTTTTTGTCTGGGAGTTTCTTCCACGTGGACCGGAACGCCCGCCGGGGGGGCGATCCCGCCGGTCGTCACGTCGGTGGTACGAGCGCCCATGCCCACGAGGAGGTAGGCGAGTTCGCCAACCAACAACGCACAAGCCAGGATTAAGAGGCGGTTTTTCACCTAGGGCTGCCAGTAGGTCACCTTGACCTGCTTGCCCGCGACCCCCAAAGTTGCCAACGAGTCAACTGTGGTAGGATCGAAACTGATGATGGAGGTGGACCCGGAAGAGGTGTTTTCGTAGTAAATGCCGTTGCCCATAATGCAGGCACCTCGAATGTATTGCGTATTTCCCGCGACCTTGTTTTCAATTTCCATGTAGCTGGGCGTGTAACAAACGCCGCAGATGTTGGCGTTGCCGTGCATGTCCAGGCAACCGTACGTATAAAGCTCAGCCGGCAGATCGTCGCTCGCGCTGAAATTCTGGTAGGCCGGGGCGATGTTGATGTTGGCGGGGTTCTTGGTCGGATCGGTGTACTTCGGAGGGTAGCCGGTAGTATAGGTGGCCGGGTTGGTGGCGACCAAATGGCTTAAATCGGCGGGGTTGAGGTTTAAATCGGCGGTGACAATAATTTTTTCGGTAACGGGATCCCAGCCGGACCCGCAAAAATTGAAGACCATAGTGCCCTCGATATTGATCCCCTGGGGAATGTTCTTGTCCGTTAGGTTATTCAGGTTTTTATCGGTTGTGTAGATGTCCACGACCACCACTCCTTGCATTGGAGCATTGGTGCCGTGCAGGTTCGCTGCGGTCATGAAGTCTGCGAGATTGGTGAAATGATTGTTCAGGGATGGTGAGTAGCCATTGGGGGTGGCATTCGCCACGGCAATAAAGCGATTGATATCAAACAGGGCATTGGAGGTGCCTTGCGCCGTGTAATCGGGTACCTCGTTGGCGGTGCTGTAATTGGTCATGGAGTAGGCGCTGACGGGAGCATTAACGTAGTTGGTATCCAGATTTACCCTTCCGTTGGCCAGCACTGCGAGACCCGGCCCCCCATAGACGACAATCGGACCGCTCTTGTCGCCATTGATCACCACGTTGCCCGCCTGGCCGGCCGACTTGGCCACCGAGGTCGAGGTCGTGCCGTCGTTGACACTAATGATAGCCGCCGGAAAACCCCAACCGACCGAGAAATTGAGCGTCGCCGTTTGGGTGACCGCACCCACCGTGGCCGAAGTCATAATTTTGCCGCCGGATGGAGAGGATACGTTAGGAAGCCAGATTTGCGCGCTCACGGTTTGATTGGTGAACGGAGAGGTAATGGTGCGCAAATAGACTGCTTGGGTGGAGAAGCCCAAACTGCCACTTAAGGTATACGGGTTTGACAGAGCGGTCAGTCTTGTCCCCAGGGTACTGGACCCTCCATTGGTGACGGCGGAATTCAAATCACTGCAGGCAATGACCGCGCCGGCTATGGCGAACTGATTCGCCGCCGCCATGTTGCTCCTGCGCTGAGCCAGCCGGGTGGTCTGCGCCACGTAGGCCCCGACGCTGGCAATCGTACCGGCAATGATCACCAGAATCATGAAGTACGCCAGGATGGAGCCGTTCTGCAGTTTTTTACTTTCGCGCAAGGTGGTTTGCATAATGATTGCGGAGTCGCATCAAGGCAGAATGGCAATAAAGTTAGTCGTCGCCGGCCGATTGAGCGGAACGGCGGTGGCCTGGATATCTATCGATTGGTAATGGTCGCTGGCATTGCCGTCCACCACTCCAAAGCGGACGATGCTGGTGGAGCGATTGGTGACGGTGAAAATATTATACCCCGGGAGATTGCGAACGCCTGCCGCAATGAGGACCTGGCGGTTGGTCCTGGTGATATTGGGGTAATAGACGAGGCTATTGGTATTGGAAGTGGTGCTGCTGCCATTGACGCCGATGAACTGGAAACGTTCGAAATGGTCGTTGTCGTTGTAGGGCACGCTATCGTGGTCGGAATCGGTAGTTGGGTCGTCGTCGAAGCCGAGGGTCAGCGCGTTGCCGGAGCTATCGTTGGTGATACTCACAGCGAAGCGAACCCGGCTTTGGATGAACTCGATCGCGTTGCCGGCCCTTTGAGTTGTGAGCCCCTGAGCCGTTACCCCCGAAATCGCCAGACCGGAGAACCAGAGGAACCACATGGCGGCGGCCATGACAAATAATCCGATGCTCGAAGCGATCATCACCTCCATCAGGGTGAAAGCGCGGCTTCGGCGAGTGAAGTTTTTGGCCAGCGGCGAAGAGTGGCAAGGCAGTTTCATTGCTGGCCTCCAGAGTACTTATTGACCAACGTCTGCAGGCTCACCACCAGGGCGGGCCCGCGCGGCTGTTGAAACGTCCCGGTGACTGTGACCAAATGGCCAGCCGCCACCGGTTCGATCCGGGATACGACCGTGCCGGCAACCTGGAAAGTGACGCCTGCTTTATTCAGCGCGATGGAATCGCTGTTCGTCAGGTAAACTGCCGAGGAGGTCCAGGGAGAATTCGGCGGGTTGTAGGTGGCGGCGCGGATGTCTTCGACTTTGGCCTCCACCACTGCCAGCACCGCGTTATAGTCGGCGGCGCGGCGCGTGCAAAGATCCATGGACAAAAGGGCTCCCATGCCCGCCCCAAAAAGAATCACCACCAATCCCATCATCACCATGACCTCCACGAGCGTAAAGGCTCCCTGGTCGATTAGGCCAACCGACGAATGGAGGCAGGCAACTGGAGAGCTCATCCAAGGCGGGTTCGATCGGGTTCTGGATGTGCCATAAACCTTCGCCAAGCGAGGTCTTCGGGCTCGATTGTTGGTTGATGGTTTCACTTCAAGACCGCCTGGAAGATTTGAGAATTAACCGGGCCAATGGGCATCGCTGCTCCAGCGATGTCGGTCAGAGCACGAACTGCCCCAACCCTCGTAAATCCTGACTGAGTCATAAAGGGCCTCCCCACGGATACCAGGGAGAGCTCTCCAGTCAGCATTTTCAGATCCTGACTGAGGGCTTTTTTGTAACAACACATGGCCCAATAACGGTGTTAGTTTTAGCGTTAAAGCTTGTCTGAAATCCGTATCACCAATACGGTTTATCTCGACACCGATGACGACTATTAGTGACATGTCCAAGAGCGATAACAGCACTTCTAGTACCACCGGGGGCTTGTAAGTTAGTCAGTGCGAACGTCGAAATAATCGCATTTGATTCTGTTTAAGCGGTTTAGAGAAACACAAACAAACGGCGCGCCGACCAATCCTCTAGCCGAAATGACAAAAAACGAGACACGAAATAAACCACGTGGGAGCGGTTTGGGGGGGCCGGTTGACGGTACGCGATCGGCTGGTAACCTCCCGCGAAATCTATGAAGCTCGAACGAGCGACGCTTGCTGTGGCAGTGCTGGCACTTATTGTCGCTGGCTGGTGCACCGCGCAGAATCACCAGCTACGGGCGCGGTTGGAGGCGCTTTCCACCGGCCCGCAAACCTCGCCCCCATTGTTACCGACCAATATCCTTCAACGGGTAAGCAAACTTGAAGGAGTCACGCCGGATGTTGGGCAAACCATGCTCAGTATCCACCTGCACTTCGCCAAACTTTATTATGCTGCGGAAGCGCGCAACTGGGACCTCGCCCGGTTTGAGCGTGAGGAAATCGTTGAAGACCTCAACACGGTCGCCGCGCTCAAGCCGGAAGAAAACGGCGTGAGCCTGGTCGGGATGATCGGCGCCTTTACGAACAGTCCCACCGGGCCGCTCTCAAGCCTAAAGGACGCGTTAGACGTGAGCGATCGGCCGTTGTTTCGCAAGGCGTACCAGGATTCCATTCTGATGTGCAACACCTGTCACCAGTCGACCGGGCGCCCGTTCATTGTCATTACCGTTCCCACCAATCCTCCGGTGTTTAATCAGCGGTGGGAGCCGGGGACCGACAGCGCAAAAATACCCGCCTTGCCCTCGCAGGATCCGGCCTCTAAATGAAAACCTCGGTGCGAGAAAATGTTGGCGGGAGGACTTGCCAGTGGTGGGCAAAGGTTTCGAGCATTTTCTGCCTAGCCGGAAATATGTTGCTCTGGGCTGCGCCGGCGCAAACGGCGACGCGTGAGGCAATGCTGCGTGACCTGGCGCGACAGGTCATCGCCTCCGGGTATGAGGATCTCGACGCCAGTTGCCAGGGCCTGACCAATGCGGCCGGCCAACTGGCGGAGACTCCGAATCAAGTTGCACTCGCCAGAGCCCGCCAGGCATGGACGGCCGTAGCCATGGCCGCCAACCATGTGCGTTGTTTTCAAACCGGGCCGCTGGTGGATCGCGAGTACGCCGCGACGTTCTATTACGTGCGGATTTCGCCGCCGGCCATTAACGGACTCATCCAGCAAACCAACGCGATTGACCGGGGACAGGTGCCGCAACTGGACGGCAACGCCAAGGGCTTGTTCGCACTGGAGTATTTGCTCTTTGGCCACAAGGGTTATCCAGGCATCGACAAACCCGATGGTCCCCTGGTTTTGGAAATGCTTTCCGGAAAAGGATCCGAGCACCGCCGCGCTTACCTGTTGGTTCTTGCGCAAGATCTGGAAGCCAAAGCCGCGCAACTGGCGCAAGACTGGAGTTCATCCGGGGACGAAGGGGCCGCCGCAAAATTCGTCAAGGCCGGGCAGGCGAGCGTCAATCTCCTGGTCAACCAACTCGCGCATTCCATCGAAGATGCGCAACAGAATCATTTGAATTTTGTCCTGGTGCTGCCCCAGCCCCTTGGCCGGCAACTCTATCGCGTCGAAGGCAGCGCCAGCGGCACTTCGCTGCAAGGCGCCATCGCATATCTTGAAGGGATGCAACGATTCTATCGGGGCGCCGGCGGCCTGGGTCTGGCCGACACACTCAAGCAAGTCAACGCGCCTTTGGCCAAACGCGTCGAGGATGCTTTTGTCGATGCGATCTCGGCCACTAAAACCATCGGCGAGCCGCTGGAACAGGCGGTGCTGGACAAACGCGATGCGATCCAGAACGCCTGCAACAAGGTTCATGCGCTGGAAATCCTTTTCAAAGTGGACCTCGCCAGCGCGCTTGGTGTCACCATCTCGTTCACTTCCGGCGATGGCGATTAGCCTAAACAAGCCGCGCGAAATCCTTGAACGGTTCATCTCGGGGCCCGTTGATATCGCCTCGCTCGCCGCGTTCCGGTTCCTCTTTGGCCTGCTCATGGCCGCGGCCATGGTTCGTTTTTTGGCCAAAGGCTGGATCCGGCTATTGTATATTGAGCCGAGGTTTTTCTTTTCTTATCCCGGTCTTGAATGGCTTCGCCCCTGGCCCGGGTTTCTCATGCATGTCCATTTTATAGTTCTCGCGATCCTGGCGCTGGGCATTGCGTTTGGAATCTTTTACCGGGTTTGTATCGCCCTCTTTTTCCTGGGCTTCACCTATGTCGAACTCCTGGACCAAACCGCGTACCTCAACCATTACTATCTGATCAGCCTGCTCAGCGGGCTGCTGATTTTCCTTCCCGCTCACCGGGCCTGGTCCATCGATGTGTGGCGCAAACCGCAACTCCGGCTGGAGGCTGTGCCGGCCTGGTGTCTGAACCTGTTGCGCTTTCAAGTTGCGGTGGTTTATGTCTTTGCCGGCCTGGCCAAGTTCAATGCCGATTGGCTGCTCCGCGCCGAGCCGCTGCGGATTTGGCTGCCAGCACGAAGCGACCTGCCACTGGTCGGTCCCTGGCTCGGGCAGGCTTGGGTAGCCTATGGCGCCAGCTGGTTTGGAGCGCTCTTCGACACCTCCATAGTTTTCTGCCTGCTTTGGAGACGGACCCGCTGGCCGGCGTACGCCCTCCTGGTTTTGTTTCACGTGGCAACGTGGGTCCTGTTCAACATCGGCATGTTTCCCTGGATTATGATCGTCGCCGCGCTGCTGCTCTTTCCGGCGGATTGGCCGCGACGATGGCTGGCGTGGCTGCGGGGACGAGGAGCGGATTCTCAAACAGCTCTTTCGCCGCAACGTGGTGGGGCCCGCGACGAGATTTCCTTCGGGTTATGGTCAGACCGGCCTTGCTCGTTCCTTTTGGTTCTGTTGGCGGCGTACGCGGCGGTCCAAGTGGCGTTGCCGCTCAGGCCCTGGCTGGTATCGCAGCCTTCCGCCTGGACCTGCGCCGGCTTTAATTGCGCCTGGCGCGTGATGATCGCCGAAAAGACGGGCTACGCCGAATTTTATGCATTTGACCCGTCCACCAGCCGGCGTTGGAGATTGTCCGTAAAGAATTTCCTCACCCCGCGTCAAGAAACGCTCATGGCCCAGGATCCTTACCTGGTTCGCGCCATGGGTCGGCGACTTGCAGCCGACTTGAAAGCTCGCGGGTTGGTGCAAGCGCAGGTGACAGTGGATGCGTTTGCAGCACTGAATGGCCGGCCCAGCCAACCACTCATCGACCCAAATGTAAACCTCGCCGGACCTGTGCCGGACGGGTGGATTGTCCCCCTGAGGCAGGCTGAATAGTGGCGAGGGGCGAGTGGCGAGGGGCGAGGGACGCGCGGTGAAGAGATCCAAACTATTTCAATGTTTGATAATGCGGAAGAGGCTGGCGTAATCGTCCGTCCAGAGGATCGCATCCTTGGCGTAGTGCGAGGCCATGATAGTCGCATGGGACATCACCGGCTGGGAAAGCAGGAACGGCTGATTTCGGCTGAGAATGACCCAATTTGAGCTGGAGAACCACCACGGTCGCGGCTTTTCATCCCAGGCGACGGAGATCAACATGAGCTGAAACCGTTTGGCTACCCCGACGACTACCGGCAACAAGTCCAGGTGGTGGTTGGAAATGTGCACGGCCATAACGCCGTCGGCATTGAGGTGCCGGAAGTACGTTTCAAACGCCTCTTGCGTCAGCAGATGCACCGGAATGGCATCGCTGCTGAAGGCATCCAGCACCAGCACGTCGAAATGCTGCTCTGGTTGACGTTCCAACGAGAGCCGCGCGTCGCCCGGCACCACCTCGATGCGCGCGGCAGAAAGCTTGAGAAAGTTGAAGTAGGTTTCGGCGAGCCGCCGGACCTCCGGGTTAATCTCGTAGAAGGTGAAGGTGTCGCCGGGGCGTCCGTAGGTCGCCAGCGTGCCGGCGCCCAATCCCACCACACCCACGTGCCGATGGCTCTGGGGAGTGAAATTCTTCAGGACCACTCCCACACCGCTCGGTTCATTGTAATAGGTGGTCGCCACCATCGCGGTCGAAGGACTGGCCAACTGCAATCCGTGGGTGATGCCGCCATGGTTGAGCTTATAAGCATGAAAAGGTGTGCCGACCGCCCCTTCAACGACCCGGAGCACGCCGTAAAAATTGCGGGTCATGCAGACGTTATCGCGGGCGGCGCGCGAGGACTGGAAGAACAGCGCCGCACTTAACACGCTCACTCCCGACAGCAAGGCCGGCCAGAGTCGTCTGCGCCGGTCCACCCATGGAATAGTCGTTTGCTCGCGGAAGTGAATGCCGAAGACCAGCGCCGCGAGGAGCCAGACACCCCAGTTCAGCTCTGCATAGGAATGAAAAACCAGGGGTGACACGATCCCTACCAGGATTCCACCCGCCGCGCCGCCCGCCGCGATAATCATGTAAAACGAAGTCAGAAAGCGCGGCGCGGGTTTTAGCCGGCACAATTCACCGTGGCAAACCAGGCAACCGACAAAGAGGGTGCCGCCGTATACAAGGATTTGGCGCCATAACGATACCTGGGATCCCTGGGACAAGGTGTAGCACAACGCAGCCAGGAGCGGAACGAGCAACCACGTAAACGCGTTGCGTTGGTACCACGCCGGCCGATCAAAAGCGATCACGAACGTTGCCAGGTACAGGCTCAAAGGCAGCATCCAGAGGAATGGAACGGCGGCTACGTCCAAACATAACTTGTTGGTCGTCGCCAGCAGCAACACTGAGCCGCAGGCCGGCAGCGAAAACCACCAGGCT
>DASRFK010000128.1:0-15806 GCA_035651635.1 Verrucomicrobiia bacterium
CCTACCCGGGTTTTGCCACCCTCAAATTCCGGGCCACCACCGAGGAAGCCGCCACCGATGCGGGGACCATCCTCGATTGGGCCCGCGTCAAGCAGGTCCAGCCCGGTACCTACAAGGTCAATGATTTCGATTTTAAACGGCCCAAGACCAGTCTCCTTGGCACTGACACACAGGAAGACAGCCATGCCAACGACGGTTTCGAAATCTATGATTACGCCGCCAATTACGCCGATGAAGAGGCGGGCGACCACGGAGACGCCTATGCCAAGTTGCGCATCGAAGAACTCAAGGCCCAGCACGATCTGATCGTCGGCCGCTCGAATAGCCCGGGAATTGCCTGTGGCTCGAAATTTACCCTCGAGGACCATCCCCGCGACGATGAAAACGGCGATTACCTTGTCGTCGCCGTGAACTATCAATGCACCGCCGAAGCTTATAAACAGAGTGCAGGTCAGAGCCAAGGCAATCGGTTCGTCTGCGATTTCACTGCCATTCCCGCCGACCATGTCTTTCGCCCGGCCCGCATCACCCAAAAGCCTCGTATCCAGGGACCCCAGACCGCGATTGTCGTCGGCAAGGCCGGTGAAGAAATCCTTACCGACGAGTTTGGTCGGATCAAAGTCCAGTTCCATTGGGACCGCTACAGTCCCGCCAATGAAAACTCACCTTGCTGGGTGCGCGTGGCGCAATCGTGGGCGGGCAAGAATTGGGGTTCAGTCTTTCTGCCGCGTATCGGCCAGGAGGTCATCGTTGAGTTTCTCGAAGGCAACCCCGACCGGCCGATTGTCACCGGCGCGGTCTACAATGGCGAATCCAAGCCGCCCTACACGCTCCCTGACAAGGCTACCGTGTCCACCATCAAGTCCAACAGCAGCAAGGGTGGCCAGGGCTTCAATGAGTTCCGCTTCGAGGACAAAAAAGGCAGCGAGCAGATTTTTCTTCATGCCGAAAAAGATCAGGACATCCGCGTCAAAGAGGTGACCAAAGAATGGATTGGCAAAGATCGGCACCTGGTCGTCAAGGAGAACCAGCGCGAGCTCGTCGAGAAGGACAAGCATACCCACGTTAAAGGTGACCAGTTACTCAAGGTCGAGGGCAATGTCGGCCGAACCGTGGCCAAAAACGAGGTCGCCAAAATCACCGGCAACGATCATTTGGCCGTGGATGGCGACTACGTGCGCAAAATCGGCGGCAATCTTCACGAAAAAATCACCGGCAACCACCACGAAAAGACCACCGGCGAAATCCACCTCACCGCGACGGGCAACGCGGACATCAAATCCAGCCAGAATGCGGCCGTCGTTGGCGACATGAACGTCCATGTCAAAGGGGGCATGGTGGTTGTGGTCGAGGCCGGCATGCAGCTTTCCCTCAAGGCCGGTTCCAATTTCATCGATATCGGTCCCGCTGGCATCTCCATCCAGGGCACCATGGTCAACATCAACATGGGCGGCGCCGCCGGGTCCGGGTCTGGCGCTCAAGCCGCTTCGCCCTCCGATCCGAATTCGCCCGACGCCCTGACCGAGGCATCCGAAGCGGCCGAAGCCGACCCGGGCTCCAGCGATACGGCCATGACGGCTCCCAGTCCACCGACGCCCAAGACTTTCTCGCCATCTGCCGCCACCATGCAGGAGGCCAGCGCCAGCGCCTCGCCGATGGTTGAACCTCCCTCCGATCCGGCCACGAACGCTTCCGATGCCGCCGGCGCCGCCAATGCCGCCAGTGCCGCGGCGACAGCCTCCGCTACTTCCGCGAGCACGGCCGCCGCTTCCGCGACCAATGCTGCCGCCTCGGCCAGCGCCGCCGGCGCTTCCGGCGCTGCGGCTTCCGCCACTAGCGCCGCCGCCGCCGCCAACAGCGCCGCCGCAGCTGCGAACACCGCCGCTGCAAATGCTGCGGCTGCAGGGGCTACGGCCAGCACCGCTGCCGCCGCCGCTAATAACAACCCAACTCCAGCGGCCAACACGTCTGCCAATAATGCCGCGGCGGCCGCCAATAACGCCGCCGCTGCTGCCACCGCCGCCGCCTCCAATGCTTCCAGTGCCGCCGCCAACGCCATGGCGGCCGCGGCTACTGCTTCGGCTGCCGCTGCCGCCGCCCAACCTGCCGCCGCCCTTTCAGCACCTGTGTGATGATTGCCTAATATGAGTGCGCCCACACAAACTGAAGCACCCGTTGCTGCCCTGGCTGAGCTGCTCTTTGCCAAGGAGGACGCCGCCGTTTATGCCGTCCTGGATGGCGCTTCCATTCCCACGCTGGTCAACACGCTCCACGAGCAAAAGCCCGAGTTCTGCTGCCTGTATCCGGGTGAATTAAAACCCGATATGGCGGCGGTGGCTCCTTACCTCGTTCGCCTCGAATCGGGTAAGGCGTTCACCGAGCAGATCCTCAAGGAAGGCTGGGGCGCCCATTGGGGGGTTTTGATTGTCAGTGGCGGTGACCTGCGCGCCCTTCGAGATCACTTCCGCGAGTTCCACAAAGTTGAGCTGCCCGATCAGCGCACGGTTATCTTCCGCTATTATGACCCGCGCGTCTTGCGCATTTTCCTCCCGGTATGCAATGAACCCGAGTTGACTCAGTTCTTCGGCCCCGTCAAACGCTTCCTGGTCGAGGGTGACCTGCCCGATACCGGCGTCCAATTCACTTTCACAGGGCAGGCTTTGAAGTCCGAACCTTTTCGGACCAGGAAACCCGCCTGACCATCCGTATGTTCAAGTTGCGCAAGGAACACCTCGCCGCCTTCGAAACCCACGTCGTGAATCTCTTCTTTTCACGCGTGAGTGCCCACCTCAAGGCGGTCTGGCCGCAGGAATGCGCCGAATTGGGCGAAGCGGGCCTGGCGGAGCTCGTTCGCAACGGCATTCAACGGGGCGCCGCCCTTGGCCTTTCTGTCGAACACGACCTCGTTCGTTACCTCGACCTCTACTTTATTCTCGCCAACAATTTCGAGGCCAACCCCCTCGCCTCATGGACCCGGCCAATCCTGTCCGATCGCTTGCTCTCCCCGCGGATGAAACTCGATCGCCTGTATCAACGCATGGATGAAGAGTTCTCGCTCATCGAAAAACGAAACGCCGCCAAAGTATGACCATCGGTGAAAAACTTGGAATCTATGGCAAAGGCGCAGCGGATGTCGCCAAAGCGCGGGCGGATGTAAAAAAAGCGGCCGAGCATGCCGACAAGAGTTTCAGCAAAACGAAAACCTTCAAGTGCACCATCCAACCCCAGTCCAAATAAGAGGGAACAGCCAGGTGGCGGCCTCCGAAAACCATGGCCTCAGGTTTTGTCCGTCGGTGGACCACCATTCCCCCTCTCCTGCGGCGGGCCCCTATTCTCCCTCTCCTGGGGGAGAGGGCAGGGGTGAGGGCGGACCCCAGCGGCTTTGCTCCCCATCCGGGCCTGCACTCCAACCACGATCTCACGTAACCATCGTCACATCCGTCTCAACCCCTTAACCGATATGCCTCAACTCGTCACCACCGGCGCCATGATGATGTGCACCTTCGGCATGGCTCCGTCCACGCTCAACGTTTTGCCGACGAATAAAACCATGGCTGGCGCGCCCGCGGCCACCATCATGGATTGCGCGCCCATGGTCAACATCCCCCCGTTCGGCATGTGCATGTCCATCGCCAACCCGACTGTTGCCGCTGCTACGGCGGCGGCTCTGGGTGTGCTGACTCCTATGCCTTGCATTCCGGTGACGGCCCCCTGGGTTCCGGGTTCTGCGACCGTGATGATCGGCGGCATGCCCGCCTTGAACAATACTTCTACATGCATGTGCTCCTGGGGCGGTGTGATCCAGATCGGATTTCCCGGCCAGGTCACCACCAGCATTGCCTAGTCATGTTATTTAGCAGGCCCGAGCCGCAACTATCGAAAATCACCGCTCCGACCGCGGCCGAGATTTGCGCTAAGTCCAAGCCTTCTCCCCAAGGCAAAGCCCTCCTTCAACCGGGCATGACTCCAACTCAATATCAGTCGGCCTTGGAGAAGAACAAGATGTCCGTCGATTCTGTGCATTTCCTGGCGCACGGCATGCAGCCAACCGATTCGGTTTGTTGGGCCTGCCAGGCGTCTCGCATGAATGCTGGCAAGCTCTCAGGTCCCGAGTTGGACGCCTTGAAAGGTACGGAATGCTGGCTCAAGAACCCTTTGGCTGGGAATCGTGGCTCAATGGCAGCCGCCCTGGGAAAAGTCGATTTTACCGGCCCGGGAAGCTGGGCTGCCCAGGCCGGCATGTGGGCGCCGATTCCGGGGGCTCCCGCCATTCCTGGCGCCGCCGGACTCACTGCTGCCGCGGTTGCCGGGGCCATTATGCTCGCCGCTGGACTTAAGATTGGTCCACCCATGCCGGCCGTCCCCGCCCCCAAGCTCGCTCTCCCTCTGGCACCTCCCACCCCACAGATGCTCCTGGCTCTCGCCATCCCCAAGATCCCCGTTCCCCCTGCCATCCCAATCATCGATCAGCCGAAGCTCATGAAGATACTTTTCCCTTTCATCGATCTCGGCAAAGGCGTCGCCAACGGCTCTGTCAGCTGTCGCTGAGTCGACCCGGGCTTCGGAATCCCGCTTTCAGCCGGTGCGATCCACCAGCGCGCCTTCGGGTTTGAATGCTTCAATCAATTGGACCGCCCCACGAAAGCGGGTCAATATCCGCGCCACCAGCGCCCTCCGCGGTCTAAATTTCAATTAGGAGTTCGTGTCTAGAAACGGGACGGCGAGGAGGTGCAATACTGGTCATAGCGAGCGACGTTACTTTGTCAGAACACCTGCATTGCCACTAAGCAGTGAATTAATGGCTTAAGGATTACCTGTTATAGGCGGTTTCTCTCGTCGGGGACGCTTCGTCCGTCCGGTGTTTCACGCCGGGCGCCTCCGTACTGTCCGCATTTGTGACGATGCAGCCAAAAAATGGGCGCATCCGGCGTTTTAGTGGCACTTAAGATGCTCTTCAATGTGGCGTTAGTCTGCGCGGAACATGAGTTTACGACCAAACGCCGAAACGAATCGCTGTTATTCGACAAGGGTCACCTGCCACCTATCAGAGAGGGCCACCTTATCCAGGTCCGGTATGACTCTCGTCGAAGTCGTCGTCGCACTGGGCATCTCGATCACGGCAATCGCGGCGATCATCCTGGGATATTTGTTTGGGATAGGTATGGCCGAAAAGTCGGCCATGCAGTTGGCGGCGACGCAAAGGGCTTTGGAGCGAATAGAACAGGCCCGTAGCGCCAAATGGGATCTCTCGAGTTGGCCCGCGGTTGACCAATTGGTGGCATCCAATTTCCCTAATGAGGTGGTAATACTGGATCTAGTCGGCCCGAACAACGTTGCGGTCTGCGGGACGAATTTTACTCTGATTTCTCAAATCTCGACCAACCCCCCGCTTAAGCGGGTTCGAGTCGATTGTGTTTGGCGGTTCAAAGGGGTTCAGTTGCTAACTAACACCATCGAAACCTGCCGCGCACCTGACCAATGAGCCCGCGTTCCGCAACCGGATGTCGCGCCCGTAGCCCGCGCATTCAATCATGCGCTGGGTTCACATTGCCCGAGGCGCTCATCTCATCGACGCTTTTCGTTTTGCTTCTTGGCGGAGTGGTGGGGGCGAACTTATTCGGAATGCGTTTGTTCCAGATGGCCTCGAGCAAACTCAAGGCGACCGATGGCGCGCGCAAAGCTCTGGGCACCATGGCCGACGAAATCAGGCAGTGCAACAGCCTATGGATTGGCAATGTGACCAATGGGAATTTTGTCGGGCTGCTGGATGGCCAACCGCAGGTCGGCAGCGCTTTGCTCGTGCAGCCTTTCACCAATGCAACTAACGTCGTGATCTACTTCCTGAACAACTCCGATCAGTCGCTTCGGCGCATGGCCAGCGCAGCGTCCACCACCACGCTTCTTGCCTCCAGCGTTACTAATACCGGGATCTTTTCCGCCCAGGACTGTTTGGGCAATGTGCTGACTAATTCGCAAAGCGATCGGGTTATTCACGCCACCCTGGATCTGGTCACTGCCCAGCCCTGGTTGCCCGCCGGACAATTCTCCAAGCTCGAGACTTCGGTTACCCGCCGCTTAACCGACTAGAATGAATGCTCGCCCTTCCAACCGACACCGCCGCCAATCCGGAACGGCGCTGCTCATTACCACTGTCCTCACCGGCATCGCCTTGATTATGATGACGGCCGTCATTGCGTACTCGATCTCCGGCACGAAACTGAATTCCCGGGCTGACCAATACCAGCGCGCTGTGGCGGCAGCCGAGGGAGCCACCGAAAAGGTCGTCGGTCTTATCACCAAAGACTATCTCAACGGCGGAGAGGCCCTCGTGCAGGCCAATCTGGGCAGCTACCAACAAACGGCTCCCACGACGGCGGACTCCTCTTTTTGGAATGACTGGCATTTCAGTGATGGCAATGGCACCGCCAACTCCACTTACGTTAATCTCGCCAGCGCCAATTCCTACGTTGTCCTGAACTCGACTTACGCAGGGCTGAAAGGATACGCCTCGACCTATACGGTGCTCAGCAATGCCCGCCAGGACGGAGTCCTTCAGGACGTTGTTGGCGCGGTGCTCCAGCAAGTCCAGTTGGCCCGTGTTCCGGTCTTCCAGTTTGCCATGTATTCCTCCGGTGACATGGAGATCAGTTGCGGACAACCCTTCACGATCACGGGCCGGGTTCATTCCAACGGCCAGCTATACGTTGAACCGGACAACCTCTTAACTTTCCAATCCGCCGTTACCTCGGTCGGCGACCTGCTTTTCCAGCGCGCTCCACTCGACAGTCGAACCGCGCCCGTTGGCTCGGTTGTCTATCAGGCGCCGACCAGTTCTCACGTTCCGGCACTGACGCTGCCTATCGGTGTAACTAATACCCTGACCGCGGTTCGTGAAATCATCGAGCCGCCTCCGCCGGGAGAAGATCCCAATTCGCCCATGGGGCGGCAGCGGTACTTCAATCAGACGGATATGCTGTTGGTCGTCACCAACATCGGCACCAATGTCGTGGTGACGGGTTCCAGCGGCCGCTTTAACAATTTCATGGTGCCCGTTCCAACGGCTCAACTGACTTCTTTTGTTTCCACTGCGTCGAGTTTTTACGATTCGCGTGAGTCCAAAACCGTCCAGCCAATCGACATCGACGTCGCTGGCCTCGTGGCCTGGAGCGCGACCAATTCCAATCTGCGCAATGCTCTGGGATCAAAGGACGTTTCCTCCGTCTATGTCGTTGACGGACGCACCTTGTCCGGCAGCGCTTTGGGAGCAGTCCGGTTAAAAAACGGAACCCAATTGCCTCCTCGGGGGTTAACTGTGGCGACCGGCCGGCCTCTTTACATTTTGGGCAATTACAATCAGTATAACAGTAGCAACCTGGGTACCTCGGACACTTCGACCTCTTTGCCCGCTTCGCTTGCCGCGGACGCTATAACCGTTCTTTCCGAAGGCTGGAGCGATGCCACCAGCGCCGCCGCGGTCGGGACACGCACGGCCGCACCCACGACCGTGAACTCTGCCCTATTGGCTGGAGACGTTGAAACGACCGCCACCAGCTACAGCGGTGGCATGGAAAACTTCCCTCGCTACCTCGAGACGTGGGGGTTGGCCAACCAGTTCACGTTCAATGGGTCGATGGTAAAAATGTTTTCCAGTCTTTATGCGACCAATTCTTGGGGTGGCACGAATGTTTATTCGCCCCCCAAACGGGTCTGGGCCTATGATACGAATTTTGATAATCCAACCAGGCTGCCGCCGCTGACCCCCGGTTTGTACAAGGTCATTCGCAGCCGCTGGGCGGCCGTCCGCCCCGGTCAAACCTCAGTTCCAGCCACCTTTTAAGATGACTGCTCCAAACGCGCCTCACCAGGTTTTGCCAGGATTGAAATCGCTTCTGTGCCGGCGTTGTTTTTGCCCTTTTCTATGGTGTGTGGTTTTTGTGCTGGTCACCTTGTGTGCGGGTTACCGTCTCTGTGCTCAAACCGCCCTGTTCGAAGCCTCCCCGGTGCGCGAGAGCCCGGACCAGCAGGTGTGGCTGCGTTCGATGGCAAAACAGACCCAGGAAAAATTCCGCGTTCAGTTCGCTCTGCCTCGCAGCGCGTTCTCTCGGGGATTGGATCAACCCGCCGACGCCCCAGTGGGTCACACCAGCTTAGGTCGAGCCGAACTGCCGGTTCAGGGCCTTCTTACCCCCTTTCAGAGCGTGTTGCTGGCCATGCTTGTCGGCTTGGCCCTGATGCTCTATTTGACTCGCATCGCGCCCCAGCTGGGTGACGCAATGCCGCGATCTTTTGCCACCACTGCAGGCCCAAGGGAATATTCAAGAACCGGCGGTGCGGCTCTCGCCGAAGAGAAAGCCTTCGGTCAGTTCATCGTCTCTTTCAAAGCCGGCCCTCGTTTGCCTGCGGCTCCGGCCAAGCCCATGCCGCCGGAGACTTTGAAAGACACATCGGTTTCTCCGCCGCATTCGGCGACCGAACATACTTCGGCGCTGCAGCAGGCCTTGGAAGCGCAGCGTGTGCTCCAGGCGCTTCGCAAGGAAACCGATCCGAGCGTTCGGCGCCCACTGTTGCAAGAGCTGCGGGTTCGGCTGGGCACCGTCACGCGCATGGCCAATGCCGCTGAGTTGCTTCCCATCTGGCAGGTCGCTACCGCCACGGAAGGGTTAGTAGGCCAGTTGATGGACCGTACCCGCGTAATCGCCTCGACCAGCTATGAAACGGTTGCCGTCGCGCTGGAGCTGCTGGCAGCTCTCTGCAAACATGGCGCCACAGCCGAGCTGCTGCTGGCCGCGCCGATCCGGATTCTAGCCGTAGACGACGACCTGATCAGCCGCCACGCAGTGGGTCTGTCCTTGAAAAAAGCGTTTAACCAACCGGACCTGGCCGCCAATGGCGAGGCGGCATTGGCGCAGGCTTCGGCGATTGGCTACGATGTGATCTTTCTGGATATCATGATGCCCGGCCTTAACGGGTTTGAGCTTTGCTCAAAGATCCGCGAATCCGTTCCCAACCACCAGACGCCGGTGGTGTTCGTGACGGCAAAAAACGATCCCGAAACACTCGCCGAAGCCAGCCGTTGCGGCGGGACCGATCTCGTCACGAAGCCCTTTCTGATCTTCGAGATTACCGTCAAAGCCCTGGTCCTGGCACTCGGTGGCCGGTTGGCCAAACGTGTCCCGGATTACCGGTTGCCTGCGCTTATCCCACCCGTTAAGGCGCAGCCGGTGGCTTCGGAATCGTGATATCGATCTGATTAACCCGGCCAAATGACGTCAGCGGCAGAGGAGCGGTTTGGCAACCGCAAGACTCGTTTGATCGAGTGAGGAATTTCCTCCGGCCGATGGGTAACAAAGATCGCCGTGACTTCCTTTGAACGAACCAATACGTCGACATGTTGCACCACAATGTTTGTGTGCGCCGAATCCAAACCCTGGCAAGGCTCGTCGAGGATCAACAGGCTGGGCTTTTTCACCAGCGCGCGGGCGAACAAGGCGACGCGTTGGAGACCGGCGGACAACGAAAACATGGGCAACTCGGCGGCTGTCTCCAATCCAAAGCGCTTGAGCCAATACCGCGCCCTCGCCATTTGATGCCGTGTCGCTCTTTCAAACAGCCCAATGGTGTCGTGGAAGCCGGACAGCACCACGTTCAGCACCGAAAATGCATCATCGAAATGCAAGTGAAGTTCCGGCGAGACCCAGCCGATGCGTTTCTTGAGCTGCCAGATCGACTCACCACTGCCGCGGCGGCGTCCGAAAACACTTACTTCGTTGAGATAAGCCTGGGGATTATCGCCCTGGATCAGGCTCAGGAGCGTCGTCTTGCCTGAGCCGTTCGGCCCGAGCAGTGCCCAGCTCTCCCCGGCTCGAACGGTCCAGCTCAAATTACTGAGAATGGTGCTCGTCCCATAGCGCACTGTGACATTGCGCACTTCAATTAGATTTCGTGTCGATCCAGCGCCAGGCGGGCTCTTGCGGGCGGACGATGAAAGGCGCGGTCGGGTTATTCGTCGGGGCCGCAGCCGCTCCAACGAGGCGAGGATCTTCTTGCGAGGCCCGGCGGCTAGAACCTGGCATTCCTTCAACAGGAGCAGGTGGGTGATGTGACGTGGAAGGTCTTCGGTGCGGGCGGTAACCAGCAGGACCCGCAAGCGCGTTTTCAGCAAGCGTTCCAGGATTGCGTGAAGTTGCTGCCGACTCGAAGCGTCCAGCCCGCCATAGGGCTCGTCCAGGATAAGCAGGCGCAGTGGCCGAGCCATCGTGCGCGCCAGTTCAACCCTTTGCCGTTCACCATTGGATAGCGCCAACAGCCTGCGCGAGAACAACGGTTCGATCTGAAGCAATCGTGCCACCCGCCTGAGCCGGGCGTCAAAGTGCGCCCTCGCCTGATCGTTATTTAGCGATACCTCGTAAGGGTTAATCTCCATTACCCGATCGTACCCAAGAAAGTCACTCACCCGCTCGGCCCCTTCTTCCTCAAAGCTGGTCCACCGCGATTGGACCACCGTGCCATGCACTTCGGCTTTGCGGTCCTCAAACGCAACCTGTCCGATTGCTTCCTCCGGGCTCAGACCCGGGGGCGGTCGAAAAAGATACCGCAGCTCACCATGAACCAGGGGCAGACGACCGCGCAATCCGTCGGCGAAGACCGACTTGCCTGAGCCGTTAGGCCCGATGATCGCCCATTGTTGGTCCCGATTAAAAGCCCAGTTTGTATTTTCAAAAATCAATCGATCGCCCAGGCGAAACGTGGCGTTGCGAAGCGAAAGAAACGCTGTGCGCGTCCGAGGCTGGTTACGTGGCATGGGCCTTAGTTCGGGTCAAGGCCGCTCCGTGCCTGATTGTCGCACCAATAATTCCAGCCGACGGCGAGCGGCGAAAGCTTGGATGCTGTTGGGATACTCACGCGTCAGGCGTTCCAGCCAGCTGCGACCGCGTTTGAGGTCGTGCCGGTACTTGATTTCCCAGGCGGCCACCAGCCCCATCCAACCCGATCGTTCCGCGTCCGAGCGCTCAGGCATCGCCAGCAGCAATTCAATTTGTTCGATCCCAAGTTGCGCTTTATCCAACCGCTCGACCAATACTCGCGCAAGCTTTTCCCGCGCGGCGGCATTGTTCGGATTCTGGTTAAGTTGCTCGACCAAAGCGTTGGCGTCGTTTGCCGCCTTGTTGCGGTCGACCGGGGCGTCATCCGCCGGTTCGTCCAATTGGTCGCCCAATGCCGGCAACGGGATAGCGCGCGCGCCCTGCTGTTCACGCAGTTCGGCCCCGGACGCCGGTAACTGGTCGATCCGCAGTTGGGCCATATGGGCCAGGTGACTTCCTTTGAGTCGGTCACAAATTATCAGCAACGCCCGTCGGGCCGCATCCGGATCCTCGGCCAGCCTCAGGTGCCAATCCGCCAACCGGTGCAAAGCGACTGCCAGTTGCGACGCAGTCGTTTCCGGTTGGGCGCAAATATCCAGCACCGTCTGCTCGGCGTCAGGCAGGTTATTGAAATGCGTGGCATACAGGTCCGCCAGCATCATCCAGCCTTCGAAATCGTCTTCCCAATTCTCCAATTCCTTGAGGATTTCCGCTTCCGCCTGGGCATACTTGCCAAATTTCAGACGCGCGATGGCCCGGGCGTACATCGGAGGCAATTTGCGCGGCTGGAGCAACTCACGGGAACAGCCGGCAATCGGCCCCAGCAACAGCGTTCCGGCAAACCCGGCGGCCCGCAACCCGCCGCAGAACAGGATCAGGCCGGTGGGGATCCCCAGCGCCAACAGGCAAGTCACACCCAGCGTTCGGAAATCCTCCCGGGCCTTGGCGTCGGCTGATCCCAGCGCGCTCAGAAGCACCCACCCCAAAGTCATCGCGCTCCAGTAAGAGCTCATCAGAACCAGGCCTTCGGCATTGACGAACAGGTACTCCGGTGCCCAGGCGCCGCCGCGATTGCGGGCCGCTTGCACCTGTGGCATGAACGGCTGCAAGTATATCGAAATGCCAATGTTCAGAATCGCCCAGAGCAGCGCAGGCAGCAGCAGCCCTTTGATTGTCCACCCTAACAGCCACCGGTTAAACCGGCCCTGCTTGGCTTCCGGCGCCAACCGCAATGTCAGCAGCCACGTCACGGCCACCAAGGCGGCGCTCAGGAAAAACAACGAGATGAAAACCCCGATCGCCTGGCGCATAATTTCAAATCACATCCGGTTCCTGTGGGGAAACATCCGCGAAAATTGCCCAAAATGAAACAAAAACACGGCGGCCTGCCGATTTTCAGTCCGCAGAGGTCTACGAGAACCTCCCACTCTCACCCCAAGCGCAATAAGGCTGACGGGTCTGACTCAGGAAAACCTTAGAGCGTGTGTTAGAATTGGGTTTGGAGTCCCGCCTTTAGGCGGTTTTGGCGCCGGGCCGCCTAATGGCGGGACTCCGAACTCTATTCGCCCACGCCCAAGTCGGCGCCGGCGGCCCGGCCGGTTTTTAAAACACGCTTTTAACCTCTTCGCGTTGCGTGGGAGGTCGCGTGTGGATGAGCGAGATGGTCGGAAATTTCAGGTATTCTTCGTCGCGGCGCCGGACGGCTTGTGCTATTACTTCATGAGCCCGTTGAGAAAGCAACGTGATGCCTTTTCTACTGGAGCCGGCCCGCGCTGCCTTTTATGTCACCAGTGTTTAGCAATTTCGGTTGTCAGTCGCTTCGTCGAGGCGTTTTGCCCGGCGCGTGCGGCTCAGTTCCATGTTGATGGCCTCACCGCGCCGTATGGAGACACAAGCACCGATACAAACAGATCCACCGCAACAGAAACTGCCCGCACCGGCCGGTCGGCAGATTGGGGTTGTGGTCGCATGGCTCTTTGGTGCGGCCGTGGGTTCCTACTGCGGGTGGCTGTTGGTGATTCCGCTGGCTCTCGCCTTCGGAGTTGGCTGGGTGTTGAAGAAGCTCCCAGCCGGCCCTGAGCCCTTTCGCATTGCTTTGGCTTTAGTGGCCGCCCAGGCTCTTTACCTGACCGCCGATATTGTACTCGGCGGGGGCTGGTTGCCGGATGCAGCCCATATCCTGGTGCTCGTGGCGGGCTTTGTCTGGCTCTGGGTGCGGCCCGGAATTGGTCCGGTGATCCTCCTCGGCCTCTACGAGATCACGACTGGCGTTCTTATCACCATGGCTTACGGGAGCGCGCAGACGGGTTCCTGGCAGAACAAGGCGCTCGTTGCGCAACTCTTCCTTCGAGCCAGTGCAGTGCTATTTCTAATTTCCGGTTATCTTAAGGCGCGGAAAGCGTGATCCACGCACCTCAAAATCTCACTCCAAGTCGCTAAGAGCGTGTCTTAAAACTCGGTTTGGAGTCCCGCCTTTAGGCGGCCCTGCGCCAAAGCCGCCTGAAGGCGGGACTCCAAACTCAGGTGTCCACGCCCAAGCCGAGGTTTTAAGACACGCTCTAAGCCGCAAAGATGAGCGCCAATTGGGACGGATTGAGAGTAGAAATTGCACGGTTTGTGCCCCTAATATTAGCAAAGGGCGCACTCCGGAGCCCAGGGAGGGGCGGCGAGAGAATAGCCCAGGGCCAGGCCGCCGAGGCCGCCGCCCTGGGTAAACCGCCGCCCACCACCCCGCCTCTCTTTTTTCCAATCTGGCTTGGCGCGCCCGGGCGCGCCAAGCCAGATTGGAAAAAAGATAGGAAATCATTTTGTGTCTCTTACCCAAGGCGGCGCTCGTCCCTCGCTGGGCCTGGCTGTTTTCTCATCGTCCTTACAGGACTTCAGTCGGCCTCGCTCCGCTCGCGATTTGGGCGAACGCGGAACGCGGCACGCCGAACCGCTGGCTCAGAGCAAAACCTCCGATGCCCTTTCGGGATTACCTGCCGTGATTCGTTTATTTGTTGGTAACAGGGGGTTTACCACCACTCCACATTTGTCTGTAACTCTGTAATGCTTCCGCAGTCTGGGCTTGCTTCTCGAGCAAACCACGTGAGTTTACTCTCAATGCGGCAACTCTTCGACGCGCATAACCATCTTCAGGACGAGCGACTGAGCCCGGTTCGTGATCAGGTCCTGCGCGCGCTACGTAATGAGCAGGTTCGCTATATGGTGGTCAACGGTTCGAGCGAGCAAGACTGGCCTGCGGTGCTCGAGCTGGCTCGCCAGTACCCGGAGGTCATTCCTTCCTTTGGTTATCATCCGTGGTACCTCAAGCAGCGGTCCGCCGATTGGGAACAAACCTTGTCAGGCTTTCTGGATCAAACGCCCAGTGGCGTTGGCGAAATCGGCCTGGACCGTTGGATCAAGGATTACGATCTCGAAGACCAGGAAATGGTCTTTGTTGCCCAATTGCGCCTGGCCGCCGAGCGCAACTTGCCGGTCAGCATTCACTGTCTGCAAGCCTGGGGCCGGCTCCTGGAATTGCTTGAGCAACACCCCCGACCGCGTTGCGGTTTCGTGCTGCACTCCTTTGGCGGACCAAAGGAAATGATTCCTGCGCTCTCCGAGTTGGGAGCGTACTTTTCTCTCCCGGGTTATTATGCGCACGAGAAAAAAGTTCGACAACGCGACGCCTTCAAAAGTGTTCCACCCGACCGACTCCTCCTCGAGACCGATGCTCCCGATCAATCCCTGCCGGCCGAACGTGTGAAATACCCGTTACTCGACGCGCAAACGGGAAAACCAATCAATCATCCGGCCAACCTGGCCGCCGTTTACAACTTTGCCGCGGAGCTCTTGGGAGAACCTATCGACAGCCTCGCGGGCCGAGTCGAGGAGAATTTCAAACGTTTGTTTGGCAGCTTGAAGACACTCTAGATACCGGTGTTGGAAGCCATCTGGACAGACCTTGCGGCCGGCGCTTGAATAGCGTCGTCAGAAATTGGACTCATTTTTGGCGACGCACCGGAGGCGATGTGCCGCACGATCCGCGAGGCCGCCGCCAACCCAAAGGCGCCCGTCACAAAACTCGCCGTCCCGAATCCGCTGCTGCAGTCCAGCCGGAGATCCGCTGCCTCCGCGCGATTGGCTGATACACAGCCTTGCCGCGTCGGAAACATCGGCGCTTCACGCGATACCACGCTTTCGATCCCGAAATCCTGGTCACCGCGCGGAAAACCGTAATCGCGGCGCAGCTTGCGGCGAACATGCTGCAATAGCCGATCACCGCTTGAAAACGCCAGGTCCGTGATCTCTATAGCAGTCGGGTCTTGCCGGCCGCCAGCTCCGCCTACCACCGTCACTGGGATCCCGGCCCGTTTGCACGAGGAAATCAGCACGCATTTCAGCGAGGGACTGTCGATTGCATCCAGCACCGCATCGAAACCATTAGCGAGAATCTCGCTGGCGTTGGATTTAAGGAAAAAGGCATGGAGTGGCTGCACGACGCAGTCAGGGTTAATCGCCGCGACGCGGCGGGCCATCACCTCAACCTTTGGCTTGCCCAATTCTCCGTCCAGTGCGTGCAACTGCCTGTTCACGTTGCTGATACACACATCGTCCAGATCGATTAGGGTTAATCTCCCCACGCCGGACCTGGCCAGTGCTTCAACGGCCCACGATCCCACTCCCCCTAAACCAACAACGCAGACGTGGGCGCGACGCAACCGTTCCAGCCCAGCCCTGCCGTACAGCCTGGCCAAACCACCGAACCGCCTTTCGTAAGGGTCCATGGGACCATTTTATAACAATCCCAAACTCTTTGCCAAGCCTGTCCCACGGCAGACGGGGAGGTAGGGACATCGCGCTGCGATGTCCCCGCCCGCGTTTAGCGGGCGGAACGAATGCGAGAGGAGTGACGTTCACATCCAACGTTGCGCCGCTAACGCGGCGCGGACGGCGCAGCGC
>DASRFK010000129.1:0-20670 GCA_035651635.1 Verrucomicrobiia bacterium
TGAATACCCGGGGGTTGGGAGTGATCCGCCCGCGCGATGTCACCGGGCAGGTGGACGAGAATACCCGGCTGGTCGCGCTGGCTTCCTGCCATTTTATCAGCGGTTTCCGATTGGACCTGGCTCCGATCGCCAGCTTTCTGCGTGAACGCAACATTCTCTTTTGTCTGGATGCCATCCAGACCGTAGGAGCGTTCCCGATGCAAGCGGCCCAGTTGGATTTTCTGGCGGCGGACGCGCACAAGTGGCTGCTTGGGCCCTGCGGCGCCGGCGTTCTTTATGTGCGCGACGCCCTGCAGGAGAGGTTGAGTCCGCCGATTTATGGCTGGCACAACGTCCGTTCCCCGGATTTCGTAGCCCAGGAACAGATTGTTTTACGCAGTGGCGCGGCCCGGTACGAAGCGGGCACCCATAACCTGCTGGGGCTCGTTGGTTTGGTAGCGGGCATGGAATTGATCCTGGAGCTTGGCATCGAGCAGATTGCCCGGGAACTGTTGCGCAAACGCGCTTTCTTGGTCCCGGCATTGCAGGCTAAAGGCTACGAAGTGTTGAATGCCGATGCGCCGCCTGAGAACTGTAGTGGGATTACTTCCTTTTTCCAGCCAGGCAAGGATCTCGCCCCGTTGCACCAAAAGCTCATTGAGGCGCAGGTGATCACTTCCTTACGTACCGATCGGAAAGGTCAGAAGTACATCCGCCTTTCCCCGCACTTCTATAACACCGATGAGGAGCTGCGGCGTTTCCTGGAACTGCTCTGAGGCCGTGCTTCTCCTGACCCTCTTTCGCAAAAAAGATTCGGGCCTAGCTGACGTCTTCGCCTAATTCAACATTCCAATAGGCCAAGTCCACGAAGTGTTTCCAGCTGTCGTGTTGCGGCAGGGTGAAATGGATTTGAATGAAGGGTCGCCACTTCGGCCGCTTTGGTTTGCGGATCAGATGCATCCCGGCTTCCTGGGGCGTGCGGTTGGCCTTCAGGGTGTTGCACTCGATGCAGGAGCAAACGATGTTTTCCCAGGTCGTGGGACCCCCACGGTCGCGCGGGATCACATGGTCCAGGTTCAAATCTTTGCGGTCGCAGGTCGTGCCACAATACTGGCAGGTATTTTTATCGCGCTCGAAAATATTGTGACGCGTGAATTTGACTTCCTTCTTCGGCACGTGGTCGTACACCAGCAGCAAAATGACCCGGGGGATTCGCAACCGCAAGGATACCGTCCGCACCGACTCGGCATACGCTTCCTCAGTTGAGAGATGTTGCCATTCGGTGAAGTTGAAGGTCTGGAACGAACCGTCGTTCCGGTTCAGGACCGCCTGCGCATGCCCTTGAAACAGCAGCGTCAAGGCCCGCCGCGCGGTGCAGACGTTGACCGCCTGCCAAAGCCGGTTGAGCACGAGCACAGGTTGGCTTAGCATCGAACTCATTTCCTATCGAACTGGCCGCAAGCTACACAAAAGGATTTTTGATGTCAATGAACGCCCTCCCTCAGAGCAGGGCAAACGCATCTAAATCCCTTGAAAAGAGCGCCCTGAGGTAGATGACATCGCGCTGAGGGTGTCTTAAAATTCGGTTTGGAGTCCCGCCTTTAGGCGGCCCGGCGCCCAAACCACCTGAAGGCGGGACTCCAAACTCAGGTGTCCACGCCCCAGCCGAGGTTTTAAGACACCCTCGCGCTGCGATGTCCCTGCCCGCGTTTAGCGGGCGGAACGAATGCGAGAGGAGTTACGTTCACATCCAACGTTGCGCCGCTAACGCGGCGCGGACGGCGCAGCGCGCCATCCCTACCGCCAGAATTAGATGCGTTTGCCCTGCCTGAGAGGGGGATCGACTCATCAACCTTTGGTCATCAACATTTGGTTGCATCCGGCCGCGGCCTTGTCCGACAATCGGCTCACACGGCTTATATGAACATACATCACCTGGAGTTGTTCTACTACGTCGCACGGCATGGGGGGATTACTGAGGCCGTGCGCAACATTCCCTATGGAATTCAACAGCCCGCCGTAAGCGGCCAGGTGGCTCAGTTGGAGGAATTTCTCGGCGTGACGCTCTTTCAGCGCCGTCCTTTTAACCTGACTCCCGCCGGAGAAAAACTCTATACCTTCATCCAACCTTTCTTCTCCAATCTCGATGTGGTCGCCGGGGAATTGCAGGGCGGGCGGCCGCACCAAATTCGCGTGGGAGCCTCAACGATCGTTTTGCGGGATCATTTGCCGGAGTTCTTTGGCAATCTTAGAAAGAAACATCCCCAGCTCAAAATTGCCCTGCGCGAGGGCTACCAGGCCGAATTGGAAAGCCAGCTGCAGAAAGAGGAACTGGATCTGGCCGTGACTTTAATCGAAAAAAAATCGGCGCCTGGCATCCGTTCCGTTCCGCTCATTGAGCTGCCCCTCGCGTTGCTGGTGCAAAAGGCTTCGGACTTAACCTCCGCCGAGACCTTGTGGCGACGCGATAAGATCCAGGAGCCGTTGATCTGTTTGCCGGAGGCCGAGACGATGTGCAAACACTTCCAACAAGGCCTGCGACGGCTCGGAGTAGATTGGTTCACCGGGATCGAGGTCAGCTCGATTGATTTGATCGAGACCTATGTGGCCAATGGATTTGGCATTGGGCTTTCCGTTCTGGTGCCGAAGTCAGAACTCCGGCCGAACATCCGCGCCATCCCTCTCTCAAAAACGGAGTTTGCCCCGGTGGTCATGGGCGCTTTGTGGCGGGGAAAGAGCTCGGCGCTGCTGCAAGGGTTTGTGGAGGAATTGCGCCTGCGCGCCAAGCGATTGGCTTGAGGCTTCCGGAACGAAATGTTCCTGGGCAGATTCTGCCCAAGGTTGAGACACTTTGAGGGGCGGAGTTTTGCCCGAGCCGGCATCCCGGCCAAAGTACCCGACGAAACGAGGTAAAGGAGGCGGTTTACCGGCTAAATGGCTCGCTGGTTGCTATGTAGTTCCGCGACCGGTTCAGGTTGTCTGGGCCGATCATAGTTAACTCAGGAAACGAATTAGAGAGAAAGCGACTATGGCATTGCCATTCTTGAACGGCTCAGCCGGCAAACGCGACCAGTTGCTCTCGGTTGATTTGGGCGGCCGAACTACCAAAGCGGTGCACGTGCAGCGCAAAGGCGACCGCTACGTCTTATGCGGATATGCGTTGCTGGACGCGCCCATCTACGAAAAAAGCCTTTCTGCCGATCTGCTCGGGGAACATCTCAAGAGCGTTTCCCAGGCCCTCAATGGGAAAACCAAGAGCCTCAGCCTCGCCATTGGGGTAAGCGATTCGATCGTCCGGCATGCCGAACTGCCTCAAATGCCAGTCGGCGACATGCGCCAGATCCTCAAAAACAACAGCAAAAACTACCTCCAGCAGGATCTGCCCGGACACGTCTTCGATTGCTTTATTATTCCTCCTCGCGACGAGGGCCCCCCAAAAGGCGGCGCAGCGGAAAAAACGAAAATTGGGGCCAACCTTAAGAGTCGCGTGTTGGTGGCCGGCGCCCGCAGACAACTCATCGACGAAATGCAGAATGCCATCAAGAACACCGGTTTTCTCGCTGAGCAGATTGTGCCCGGCTTGCTGGGCCCGGTGAACGCCTTCGAGTTGGCGATGCCTGAGATTTTCGCCCGCGAGGTTGTGGCTCTGGTCGATATCGGCTTTAAGAACACGAGCATTTGCATCGTGCAGAAGGGCGACCTGGTGCTCAGCCGGGTCGTCGCCATCGGCGGCGATCGCTTGACCAACGGGTTGGCTGAGTCCCTCGGGATCAGTTACGCCGAAGCCGAAGGCATCAAAGTCGGCATGCCGACCGAGGTTCAATCCAACCTTGAAGCCCTGGTCCTGCCCCTGGGCCGGGAACTGCGCGCTTCCATTGACTTTTTCGAGCACCAGCAGGATCAAACCGTCAGCCAGGTGTTCATCAGCGGCGGTTCCGCTCGTTCCGAGTTCATCGTCCAGACTTTGCAAACCGAACTGATCGCCGAGTGCAAAGCCTGGAATCCGGTTGGTTTCCTCGAGCTGGCTTTGCCGCCGCAGCAAGCCGCCGAGGTCGAACATGTAGCTCCTCAATTGGCCGTCGCGATCGGGGCCGCCACCGGCGCTCTTTAACTTATGCCACTCTCCATCAATTTGCTGGCCGAAGCCAAGGCGCTCGAGGATTTGCGCCGCCGCGACCCGGTCAAGCGCTCCATCTGGGTCGCCGCCGCTTTGGTCGTCCTGATGCTGGCCTGGAGCAGCGAACTTCAGCTCAAATCCCTCATCGCCCGAGGGGAACTCAACCGAGTCGCCGCGCAACTCAACACGCGCACGAACGAGTTTCAGCAGGTATTGACCAATCAACGCAAGCTGGCCGAAGCCAATCGCAAACTCACCTTGCTCCAACAAATGGTCACCAACCGCATGCTTCATGGCACCCTGCTCAATGCCTTGCAGCAAACGACCCTCGACGACGTCCAATTGATGCGGCTCAAGACCGACCAGACTTACGTCTACAACGAGGAAGTTAAGGCCAAGACTAATTCCAACGATCACCTGGTCCCCGGCCGGCCGGCCAGCGTCACTGAAAAAATCACGGTCACCCTGGAAGCCCGGGACAGCGCGCCCAACCCCGGCGATCAGGTTAACAAGTTCAAACAAATTATTAACCAGTCGCCTTATTTTCAAACCGCCATGGGCAAAGGCAACGAGGTCCGTTTGACCAACCTTTCCCCGCCCCAAACCCTCGAGGGCAAACCCTTCGTTCTATTCACGCTGGAGTGCCGTTTTCCGGAGAAGACTCGATGAACTCTCTTTCAAAAGAAAAACGTAATCACCTCATCCTGGTGGCGATGCTCACCGTCGGCCTGCTGGGCGCTTTATGGTTTGGCCTGATCCGCTTTCAGCAGCAAAGTCTCGCGCACCTGGCGCAAAGCAAGATTTCCGCCCAACAGAAACTCGAACAGGTCAAACAGGCCATCGAGAGCGCTGACATCATCGAGTCACAATTGACCGAAGCGGGTCAACGCCTGGGCAAAATCGAATCCACCATGGCCAGCGGAGATCTGTATGCCTGGACAATTGATACGCTTCGCCGGTTCAAACTCGGATACAAAGTCGAGATCCCGCAATTCAGCCAGATTGATGGTCCCAAAGAGATGAATATGCTGCCCGGCTTCCCGTATAAGCAGGCCAATATGGCCATCAGCGGCACCGCCTTGTATACCGATTTCGGCAAATTCATCGCCGATTTCGAGAACCAGTTCCCTTATATGCGCGTGCTCAATGTATCCCTCGAACCGGCCCCGGCGATGAATGGTGCCGATCACGAACGCCTGGCCTTTCGGATGGAAATTGCCGCCCTGGTTAAGTCCCCCGCCTCCTGACTTATGACGACTCACCTGCGCTCAACCTCGGTCCTTGTCCTGGCGCTTGGCTTGGTTTTACAGAGCACCGCCCAGGCGGCCACCGCCTCCAAGGACGGCTCAACCAAAAGCGCGGCCAACTTCCGGGTTGTTCCCGAAGTGCCGATTCCTCTCTCGGTGTTCGCAATTCCCAGTCAGCCCAGCGAGGGTCGTAACCCTTTCTTTCCGCAATCAACCATCCGGGTCGTTCCTCAAAAGGTCACTAAAGAGACTCCCCTCGACGCTTCCTGGTTCGTCCTGAACGGCATTACCAGTCCGCCCAAGCGCACCGCCATGATCAATGGGCGCACGTTCGAAACCGGCGAGGAGGGCGAGGTCAGAGTCCCCTCCGGCTCCAAGGTGTTGATCAAGTGTATCGAGATCAAAGCGGAATCCGCCATCATCGAGACTGGCGGTCAACGCCGGGAACTGCGATTGCGTTCCGGCCTTTAAGCCTTCCCCGGGCGAACACCGCGGGATGGGTTGCCACCGGCTCTTCTTGAACCGGGCGCCGCGCTCGCGCGAGCCGGGCAGCGAAGCCATATGCGATTAGATCTTCTGCTGCTTCTCCCTTCCGTTGCTCCTCCGTTTTCGCTTATATTAGGTTTTCTTTCGATTACCGCGCGGCAGTTCTTACCCGATCCAAGCCGCGTCGCTTGTCCCAATGATAGACAAGCCCGCCGGTAAGTGGCTTATTTCTGCGGTTTTCTCGCCGTTTAGCCCCACGAGTCACCCGTTGGCACCCTGGATGCTTGAATCGCCATCAATGAATCAGCGCATCCTGTCTGTGTCGGGTCAACATCAGAACTTATTTTAAAGACATGAAACGGAAACTGTGCATCTTTACCTTCGTCGGCCTGGCCGCCATGAGTTTTGGCGCCTTTGCCCAAACCACTCCAGCCACGGCCGAAGCCGGGGCCGCCACCAGTACCGCCGCTCCCACCAATGAAGTGGCCCAGGCGCAGCCGGCGCCCGACGCTTCAACCAATGCAGTGGCGGCCGGCACCAATACGGTGGCCGACGCCGCGGCTCAGCCCGCCTCGCCTGCCGCCGATCAGCCCGGCACCCCGGCTCAACCGGGCGCGATCATTCCGCTCATCGTCATGGACGACGTGCCGTTGACCGACGCCATTAAGAACCTGGCGCGACAGGCCGGGCTCAATTACATGCTCGATCCTAAAGTCGCCTTCGGCCAGGTAGGCCCGGATGGCAAACCGATTCCCCAACCGACCGTCTCGATCCGCTGGGAAAATGTTACCGCCGAACAGGCGCTCTATGCCTTGTTGAGCAATTACAACCTCCAATTGATCGAAGACACCAAAAGCAAGATCGCGCGCATCACGGTCAGAGACCCCGCTGCGCCCGACCCGCTGGTCACGAGGATTTTCCAACTGAAGTACGCCACACCGACCAATATCATGGTGGCGGTTCTAAACACTTTTACCGACAAACGCAGCAAAGTGGTTGCCGACGTGCGCACCAGCCAGCTGGTCGTCGTGGCCACGGAGAAAGAAATGCCCGGCCTGCAGGAATTGATTGACCATCTCGACACGCAAACCAAACAGGTTCTGATCGAAGCCCGCCTGCTGGAAACCTCCATGAATCCCAGCACCAGCAAAGGCGTGGACTGGTCCGGCACGCTGGCAGCGCAGAATGTTACTTTCGGCAATGGCATCATGTCCGGCAACAGCACCACCACCATGGGTGGCTCGGCTACTACCACCACTTTGCCTAGTGGCCGCACGGTCTCCAGCAGCGCCGGTTCGACTGTTAGCACCGTCCTCAACTCGGTTATCGGCGCCGGCGGCCTGGGCGCCACCACGGCCGGAGGATTCAGTCCCGAAACTTTCTTCCTCAATGCGGACGGCGTTCGCGCGGTCCTGTCTTTCCTCAATAAATATGCGGAAGCCAAGGTCATTTCCGCTCCTCGAACCGTCACGCTGGACAATGAGCCGGCCAAGATTGAAGTGACCCGCGCTTCACCGATCATCAACGTGACGGCCGGCACGGCCAACACCACCGGCGGTTCTCAGATCCAGTACACCAACCTCGGTGTCATCCTCAATGTCACCCCGCGGATTTCCGCTAACAACTACGTCAACCTGAAGGTCACCCCGGAAGTATCGCGAATCTTTGACACCGTGACCAAGACCGTCGGCTCCGCCGCCAACGGCGCGGCCAGTATCTTCCAGGCTGATGAATATGATATCCGAAAGATTGACACGCGCGTCATGATTCCCAGCGGCCACACCCTGGTGCTCGGCGGCTTGGTTCAGGATGATGTGCGCAACGGCAACACCAAAGTCCCCTTGCTCGGCGACATTCCGGTCTTCGGTTATTTGTTCCGCTCCGATACCAAAACGCGCCAAAAATCCAATCTGCTTGTGTTCCTCACACCCACGATTGTGCAGGAAGAAGACTTCCAACCCACTCCCTCAGCGTTCCTGAAAACCCCGGTGCCCACCAAGGATAGCGTCGAGGGTGACTGGTCCGCCTGGGACTCGGGCAAGCCCGCTGATTGGAAAGATCCTGATGTGTCGGCGGCCTCGGGTAAGTTCGACGAGAGCTTGTGGCAAAAGGATGGCGCCGCTCCCGCGGGCCCCTCCAATCAATAAACCCTTTTGGGTCTAATCACCAATTGTGGAAGTCAGCCTTTCTTGTCCTATGAAGACCAAAACTCTGGATTTGCGGGGTACCCGAGCAGGGGGAAAATTGCTCGGACTTGTCCGCGGCAGTTTCTGCCTCGGCTCGGCTCTGCTCCTGACGGCCTATCGCCTGGTGGCGATGCCCTCGGTTGCAACTATCAGTGGCGGCCCTACCGCAGGTTATGTCAATGGCGACACCGCCGCCTCAGCCATGTTTAATACGCCCGCCGGCCTGGCCTTGGATAAGACCTCCAGCCTGCTTTATGTCGCTGATCGCGGTAACAACGCCATTCGTCAGCTCGATTTAGCGGGCAACCAGACCATCACCTTTGCCACCTACGGTATTAATGTGCCGGTCGGTGTCGTCGTCGACAACGATGGCAATGTTTTTGTGCTCAACCGCGGTAACGGCAGCAACGGCACCGTGGTGGAATATGACATTTTTGGTGATTACCTCGGGATCATTGCTTCCGGCCTGGTCAATGCCCAGGGCATCGCGCGAGATTCCATTGGGAACCTGTACATCACGGTCCAGGGTAACACGGTTTTGCAGATCGCTCCCGATGGCTCTCAAAACGTGATCACCGTGGTTCCTGTGGCCAATACGCTGCTGCGGGGTATCGCGGTGCTGGATAGCGGTTTCCTCGCGGTCGCCGACTTTAACAATGACGGCATTTACACCATTGACCCGACCAGTGGCAATTTCACCGTCCTGACCGGCTTCAACGGGGCCGGGGACCATTTCGGCACAAAAGCTTACGCGAAGCTGAACCAGCCCTACGGAATTACTGCTGCCGGCAACGGATTCCTCGTGGTGGCCGACTATGGCAATAACCGCGTCAAAGTGGTTGATCCCTCAGGAACCGTGACGAACCTCTACGGCGTTAATTCCTCCTTCTGGCTCAGTGGCCCCGGGACCTATCCGGGCTGGGCCGATGGAACGGTTTGCCGCGGCGACGTCAATTACAACGCCGCCGGCTGCGTCGAAGCACGCCTGCCCGTCGGTGTGGTTTTTGCCAACGATGGCACTGTCTACACTACTGAAGATTTTTATCACCTGATCCGCAAGGTCACCGCTACCAGCCTCCCTCAGCATCCGGCCCCGCTGCCCCCGGTGCCCACCCCGTCGATTGGTTGGGTCGACTTCACCTTGCCTCCGAACGTGATCGTTTCGATTTTGCGCACCGCCCAGCCGTTCGTCTTCAACAACGACGTTAAGATCGAAATTCAGGGCACCCAGGGGACCGAGACGCACTTCACTCAGGGGGTTACGCCCAACGGAGTAGACACCATTCCTGATCCCAGCGCAACGGTTGGCAGTACACCGCCAACCTACTTTGATGGCATGTTCCCCAACCAGGTTCCGAACAGCATTATCAGCCAGATTGAACCTGATATCACTGTCAAGGCTATCGGCGTCCAGTCGGGACGTCCCAGCTCCCTGGTCGTATCAGCCCGCTTCCAGTTCAAGACCGCCAATCCTACCATCGACGGCAATAACGCCGCCTTGTTCACTGTCTCGGACCAAACTACCAACTCTGAAATGTGGTATACCACCGACGGCAGCGATCCAATCCGCGGCGGGGCTAACTCGACTAAAGTCCTTTCCGGAGCCACCCTGTCTATCAATGGCGGCTCGGATGTGCTTTTCAAGATCCAAGCTTACCGCGACCACTACCAGGATAGTGATATCGTCAGCAAAACCTTTTCCGCCGACAGCTTTGTGCCCAACAGCATCAGCTTCGGTTTCGGCGCAGGCGAAGCTTCCAGCGACTTTGTAGGGGCTCCCGGCCAGTTCTTCTACGCGCCCGTGACCCTCAGCATTGTCCCGGGCACCAAAATGTACAGCCTGCAGTTCAATGTGGTGGTAACCAACGCCGGTGTTAACCCTGGGCCGCCCATCTCTCCCGGCGCGTTCAACTTCGTCTCAACTCTGGAGAAGCCTGTTCCCAACTCCAACCCGGTTATCTACGAAACAATCCCGCCGGCCATGTTCTCGGGCTCCTATGGTACCAACCTGCCCAGCCCGCCGCCCTCGGCGAACCAGTTGATTCAGTTGGATAACCTGTGGTTCGTGAATATGTTGTTTGTCAATCCCGCCAACAACCTGCTGGGCGTCGGCTGGCTTGAGCGTTTGACCCAAACGAATCTCTACGACACCACCAAGCAGGATCTCATCAAATACTCGCAGCCCCACGACACGCAGTTCCTCGAAGACAACGGCAAAGTCGTGCTCGGTGGCTACGGATTCCAAATCCCGCCAAACGCACAGCTCGGACAGACCTACCAAATCCAGATTGGCCGTCCTTCGGCCACCTCGGATGGCATCGGCGCGCCGGGCTCGGACGTGTTCGTAGCCGTGATCACCAACGGCTCGCTCACCGCCGGTTCGGAAAATTCCCTCAAGCTTGTCACCGCCGGACAACGCAAATATGTCGTGGGCGATTCCGCTCCCTTCCGCTGGTACAACGCCGGCGACTTCGGCGATACCAACCTTGATAATAGCGACGTCATGCAGGTGTTTCAGTCGGCTATTTACGGTTTCAATTCGCCACCGGCCGGCAGTGATTTCTTGGACAGCATGGATTCCTGTGGTTATACCTACAACGTCGGCGCTGACGGATACCTTGTTCCAGCTAACCCGGTGGGCAATGTAAACGTGCTCTTCGACGGCAACGATGCCAGCATTGACCAAATCGCGTTCGGCGACGGTCGCCTCGATGTCTGCGACGTTTATGTGACCTTCCGCCGCTCGCTCGACCCGAGCCGAACCTGGTTCCAACGCTTCTGGAACAATGGTAACCGAGTCGCCGAAATCGTGGGCAACCCGCCTGCGACTCCGCAAAACTCCCAGCCCAAACCTTTGGCTCTTCAAGGCGGCGCGACCCCGTCGGTTAAATTTGCTTCCGCCGATTTCCGCGCTACGGCCGGCCAGACTTTGCAAATTCCTATCACCGCTCAAATCGCCGGCAATTACCCGTTGCGGGTCCTGATGCTGAACCTTTCCGTCAATCCGTTGGACGGCTCACCTGCCTTGACCGCCCCGGTGCAATTCGCGCCAAATCCTGCTCTTGGCCAGCCGACGCTCACCTCCTCGAAGACCTATAATAACTATGGCGCTTCCTGGTTGAACAGCGGCATTAGTGGCCTGAGCAGTAACGCGGTGCTGGGCACGCTGACGGTGACCATCCCCGCCAATGCCGGGCCTAATTCGGCTTACGCCATTCACTTCGATCACGCCTCCGCTTCGCCCAATGGCCTGGCTGCTTTCGCCGCCACCACGGCCACCGGCCTGATCACCCTGAGCGACCGCTCCGTTTCCTCGTTCAACGACGGAATTCCGGATGCCTGGCGCTTGCGTTATTTCGGCAGTATTTACAATCTGCTCTCGCAGGCTACCGCGGATGCCGATGGTGACGGGGCTAACAACTGGCAGGAATACCTCGCCGGAACCGATCCCACCAGCGCTCAATCGGTCCTCACCGTCTCGACCCACCAGGCCGCCGCCCTCCAGTCACAGGATTGCGTCGTTCATTGGCCGAGCATCGTCGGCAAAACCTACGTCATCGAGCGTTCCAGCAGCGTCTTTCAGCCGAATTGGTCGCCCATTTCTACTACCAGCGGTACCGGAGCCGACATGGAATTTCACGATACTACCGGTGGAGCTGTCCGATTTTATCGGGTCCGGGTCGCTCCCTAAGCCTTCTGTCTAAACATTGCAACGGCGCATTCACCCGAATGCGCCGTTTGCATTTTTCGCCTAAAGCATGTTGTAAAATACCGGTGGCCTGCTCACCTGCCTTCGGAGTCCGTTTGGAGTCCCGCCTTTAGGCGGTCTCGGCCCGGGGTTCGGAGTCCCGCCTTTAGGCGGCCTCGGCCCCGGGTTCGGAGTCCCGCCTTTAGGCGGCCTCCGCATCGGGGTTCGGAGTCCCGCCTTTAGGCGGCCCACCTCCAAAACCGCCTTTACGCGCAACTCCAAACCCAATCCTAAAACCCCTTCTTAGACCCCCCTCTCGGCAACGTGTCGAAGATATTCAAACGAGTAGAGCCCGGTGCCATGGCCATCCCCCCAAACCGGCTGCACCGCATAAGTCCCAACCATCTTCAATTCCCGCAGTTCAAAGGACCGCTCGCCTAGTGGTTGGTCCGGGCCTTTGTACAGGTTACCCATGATATCCCGTTCTCCTTTGCAGCCGGCGCACGGACAGGCCCGCCGCACATAGGCCAGGCTCATAAAATCTTCGCGACCATCCTCCCATTTGATCGCCAATTCTTGTCCAATTTGTTGAATGTCTACCGGCTTCATTTCGATTTCAGCTTAACACTGTTTTCGCCAAGAGCCTGTTTTAAAAAATCCGCCTGAGCCTGGGCGCCCGGTTTGGAGTCCGGCGGTTTTGACCTCTGCGTTTGGAGTCCAGCCTTAGGCGGCTTCGGCCTCCGCGTTTGGAGTCCAGCCTTAGGCGGCTTCGGCCTCAGCGTTTGGAGTCCCGCCTTTAGGCGGCTTCCGCATCGGCGTTTGGAGTCCCCGCCTTCAGCCGGCTTCGGCCTTCGCGTTTGGAGTCCCGCCTTCAGGCGGTTTGTCGCCAAGCCGCTTAAAGTCGGGAACTCCAAACCCAATTCTAAAACACGTTCTAAAGCGTCAGCGGATCCACCGCCTGCACGCGATAAAACCGGTAGGTTCGCGTCCCGATGCCCGCGTCCGCCTGGATCGTGCCCAGATCCGTGGCCTGCACATCGCGCTTTTCAATTGCAGGTTTAGACCGGTGCTTTCCCAGGTTCCGTTGACGCCAAGGGCGTCCATCATACCAGCCTGGGGCGCTAGCCCCAGGACACACCGACAAAGTATCATCCCCCAAGCGCCAAAGGCGCGGGTCAACTCTCAAGTCCTGGCGCACTTTTAACCGGCGGGGTCCATGAGGCGCGCCGATTGTCCCAGGTCTGGGGCGCACCCGCTTTCGATTTCTTGTGCCTTTTGTGCCTCTTTGCGGCTAATCCGGTATTTTCGGATTTCCCCTCCTCCCGCCCTCTGCTTCATAATGACGGCGCGTGGAACAATGAAACGAGCCGTCTTCCTGGATCGCGATGGGACCCTCATCGAGGAACGTGATTACCTGTGGCGCCCCGAAGACGTTGTGATTTTTCCGGGGACAGGTAAGGCGTTGGGCCGCCTGCAGCGGGCCGGTTTCGAATTGTTCCTTGTCTCGAATCAATCCGGCGTGGGCCGCGGTTACTTCACCCTTGCGGACGTCGAGCGGGTTAACCGTCACTTGTCGGCCGAACTGGCGCGCGAGAATGTGCAATTCCGCAAACTTTACATTGCCCCGGAAGCTCCCGGCCAGCCGAGCCGCGGGCGTAAGCCCTCCCCGCAATTCCTGCTGGACGCGCGGGATGAATTCGGCGTGGACCTCTCCCAAAGTTTCATGATCGGCGACAAGCTCATCGACCTCGAGTGCGGTTGGAATGCCGGGGTCAAAAAAAGCATTCTGGTGCGCACCGGCTACGGCGCCGCACTCGAACGCTCCGTGCCCGACCAGCTCAAGAACGCGTGGGTCGTCGACAATCTCTCCGCGGCTGCCGACCAAATTCTAGCCTGAGCCTGCGTTACTCACTGCTTCGAGCGCGTCTTAGCAATACCGACTCGGCCGTGGGCCCCTGGGTTTGGAGTCCCGCCTTTAGGCGGTTTCGCCGCCGGCCGCTTTGAAGCGGACTACCAAACCGCATTCTAAAACACGCTTCTTAGAGCGTGTTTTAAAAATACCGACCCGGGCGTGGGGGTATGGGTTCGGAGTCCCGCCTTTAGGCGGCCCGGCGTCAAACCGCCTCAAGGCCGGACTACCAAACCAAATTCTAAAACACGCTTCTTAGAGCGTGTTTTAAAAATACCGACCCGGGCGTGGGAGTATGGGCACGGAGTCCCGCCTTTAGGCGGTTTCGCCGCCGGCCGCTTTGAAGCGGACTACCAAACCAAATTCTAAAACACGCTTCTTAGAGCGTGTTTTAAAAATACCGACCCGGGCGTAGGAGTATGGGCTCGGAGTCCCGCCTTTAGGCGGCCTGGCGTCAAACCGCCTCAAGGCCGGACTCCAAACCAAATTCTAAAACGCGCTCTTAGATTAGGGAGCTTACTGGCTCTGCACCGCGCGATAAAACCGAGCGGACCCGGAGACGGGCCGTGGGTCGCTGATGGTCGACACGCCCAAAGTGGGCAGAGCGTTCGTGGTCAGCGTCGCCCAGGTCTGAAGGTCAGTCGAAACCTGGATGAAATACGTGCTCGAGGGTTTGCCGACGAGACTGAAAGAAATCCCGCCCCCGTTCAGGACCTGGAAGTCTGTCAACTGCGCCGAGGGTTCACTGGTTACCACAATGTTGTTTGTTGCAAAAACCCGGCGTCCATCTGGCCATTGCGCTTCCGCCTCCACCCAATAAGCTCCGGGCCCGCTTTCCGGTGTGAATGTATAGGTTGGCCCGCCAAACACGGGCTCCTGTCCGCTGGCTTCCCAAACGATCCGCGCTGATGCCAGGTTGGTGTCCGTTACGTTGAGATTGAGTGTTACCGGGACGCCCGGGGCCGTCGCACCGATGGGTCCCGCGATGGTGGCGTTCTGGGAGCGCCAGGGCTGACTTGCCAATGCCGTTCGTGCGGCGAGCCACGCGGTGGCCGCAAAGCTGCGCGCCGTATCCGTCGTCGATCCCTCAGTGGATACATTCCAATCGTCGCACCACCGGTCGTAGTACGGATAAGGTGCGGTGTCGATATAATCGCCGGGATAAACCAGGCCGCTCAACTCCCAGCCGTACGTCCAGACCGGCTGGAAACTGGGTGTGATATTGCTCTGGGGCACGCCGTCTTTGGGCAATACCCGCCGGTCATTGAGCGAGTACTGATCGACCACGTTACGCGGTCGTTTCCACCCGAGCCCCGTCACGTACGTCACGTTGACCGGGTTGCAGCCCCCTTCGAAATTCATGTTCCGCAGCACCGCATCCAAGTACGCCGGGTTGGGACTGAGTTGGTAGGCCACAGCCAGGTCGAACGCCTGTTCGGAAGAAAAATACCAGCCGCCATCACGGTAGGCCTTGGTCAGATCCGGGAAGCTGGTGCCGTAGGCATTATCTTTCGACCAACCGAGCACGTCTTCGGCGCGATTGGTAATGACGTTGATGCATTGGGCGAGGTAATCCGGTTGCACCTGGGCGGCCGCCAAACGCCCGCTGCTCACCGCGAACGCATACTCACGAATGATATTTCCATAACACACTCCCATGCGTTGCCAGCCCCATCGGAACGTGGCCTGATCGGCCGGATTGGGAAACCACTCAAAAAGCTTCTGCTGGTACTGGGCTTCGCCCGTTGCCAGGTATAGTTCGCCCGCGGCCCAGGCCAGCTCGTCGTGATGTGTGAAATCGTCGTCGAAATGTTGGATTTTCTGATACGACCCTTCCAAGCCGAAATGTTGAATGGCGTTAGTCAGAAATTTCCAGCCCAGGATCGCCTTGGCCAGGTAACCCGCGGCTACCTGAGGGTAGGCTTGTTTGAAGCGCGAAGATGACGCGCACTGCGCCAAAGCCGCCACCGCCGCCGCGGTCGAGGCCGTATTTTTGGGCCAAACCACCTGCGGATCTCCGTTCTCGGGCAAGACGTCCATTTCGTATTCGCGGTTTTGTGGATAAACCGAATAATAGAACGCGCCGTCGGCGTCTTGCATTTTGGCGATGAAATCCGCTTCCCATTTTGCTTCCTGCAGCGCGTCGCTGATGCCATCCCCGCTTTCCGGGAGGCCCAGGTTGTCCAACGTCCCGACCCCAAGTGAATCAACCGCAAATATCAACGTGTGCACCAGTTGCGCCCCATTATAAGTGACCCGGTTGTAATCGCCCGCTTCAAAGTGCCCGCCCGTGACCGACACCGTTCCCTGATTCACGAACGGATACAGCTGCGCTAAAGAATTCGTCAGCCCCGGCGCGCTCTGCGGTGGGTTGTCCGAATTCACCTCGCTCTCGTAATTGGACACGGTTTGCCATGTAAAAACGAACGGTGTGGAATCGTTCGTGGGGATCAGTGCCCGCGCGAAATGGTCGGTGCCGTGCGTAAATCGGGTGTACGGCAACCACACCCTGAAGCCGCTGCGCTGCTCGAACATCCCCAGCGCGTATGTGCGCGCGAACGCCATCGCGATTCCTTCATCGATCCGGAATGGCAACGAGGCGCCCAGGCCGGGTACAACCAGGTAGTACAAGCCCGGAGTGCTTAGCGCGGTGAAATCGGCTTCATACACGTTCTGATAAGGCGTCGGCGTGTAGTTGTAACCGGTGTCTTTGCGCAACGTCAGCGTCCCCTCGAATACGGTCGCCCCAGTGGGCACGCTGACGATTCGGAATTTATTCGTGGGGATGGCCATTTCCCCGAGGTCGCCCAGATAATAACCGACCGCAGCCGTTTTCGCATACGACGGCAGGTAACCTTCCTGGTTGACGTGCAGCGCCGGATTGAACCGCAACGCATCGGCTGTCGCGCTGAAAGCCAGATTCGTTGGCCAGAGCGTGCCGTTGTTCGAAACCTGGACGGTGGCGCCTTCCGGAATCGAGTCGCTCAGCTGCAAGTACAGGTGATTGGCGATGCGCAAATCCCACGACAATAGCGGCGCATATCGAGGCCGCCGCTTGAAGCCGATCCCCGCGATACCGGCCGGCCGGCCGGCCACCAGCACCTTCAATTGCGTGAGAGCGGGGGCGTGGAAAAGCTGCGCGTCATCCACCCAATCCCAAGTGTCAACGCGTGCCGGGTCGGGTTGCTTGGTATTGACCAGGTATAGCTCGAGCAGGTTGGGCGAGAGCACGCGAAGCGCATGGTCGCCCACTTGTGGACTTAGCACGTCCGAATCCAGCGTGAGGGCCTGACCCCAGGCGGGGACACCAAGCAATATCAGCAGGCCATAACCAAGCAGCCGCAATTCACATTTTGAGATTTTGAAGCACCTGCGCCCCAAACGGAACGCCGCCTTCATGCGGCCCACGAAACGGAACGCCGCATTCACGCGGCCCAGCAAACGGAACGCCGCATTTATGCGGCAGCGGTTCCAAAACGTGAATCGCAGACCGAGCAGGGCAGGGCCGCTTTTCAAAACTTCTGGGCCGGCCTCGAAAAAATTCCAATCTGCGGGCTGGGCGGCGGGGCGTAGCTTTTGCATCGCTTGCTACGGTTAGGCGAGCTTGGGTTTTGGACAATACGTAGTGGGTCCCAATTACCCGGGTTAAACACCGTAGCTTGGAATCGAAACCATAACCCCCGCCGCTCTGGCGCCTCGCTGTGTCGACGCACCCGTTAATGCGCCTCAACTGCCTCGCTCCCCCGGCCCTTTCGTCTCTCCATTAATTCGTAGTTCCCGTAGTTTGTTCTGGTCTCAAAATTCTCGTCGATGTGACGGACCAGCGCCAAGTTGGCCACCGACCGTCCTCCCACCCAACTCCGAATCAGCCGCCGATTTCTGATCACCACCAGGCCACGATGGCGTTGGGCCGCCTGCCAGATCCTTTCCTGGCTCTCCTCATCCAGCAGGATTATCCAGGCGCTCACGTTCAGGCTGTTGGGCGGCTCTTTCTGTGCCCAAAGATAAAAGCTGTCGAGCCCGGGCAACGTCAGGAAAGTCTCCACTTCGGGTCGAGCTAGCTCCGATACGATCTGGTGATAAACCTGGACCTCTTCGGACGTGAGCCGGATGCGCCCCGCGCCGGGCAAGTCCAGTGGTGTCAACGCGGCGTACACTTTGCCCTGGTCCAGCGTCTCGCGGCCAAAGAATACCAGCAATGCGGCCGCCCCAACGCTTTCCAGGAACCTTGCATCGAAACGCCTCCTCTCCCCCAATGATCCAAGAGCGGACTGGAGTCCGTTTCCGAGGCAAACGGCCCCGAGCACCGACAGTAACATCGAAGCCGGCACAAGCTGACTCCCCGCGACCGGGCAGGCGATCAGGGGTTGCATCACCGCGATTGCCAGCAACGCCAGCCGTCCGTTCCTCGTCCCGTCGGGCTCCCCGCGCGCCACTCCCACCAACCAGGCGAAGGGCAACATCCAAAAGTGAGGTAGCTCGTCCCGCAACGGCATCAGGGTGCTGGATCCCGTCCGCCGCAGAAAAAACTCGGCCAGCACCAGCGTTCCGAAACCGATTTGCGTTAGGGACACTATAAATTTGAACCGGCTGCTTTGCTCGAATTGCGGGCGGAACCACAGGTATGCAAGGCAACTTCCCGCTCCGGCCAGTCCCAGCAATGGTCCTAGCCAGTTGGATCGCGGCCGAATTAGAAAACTGGTCGACACCTTAGCCGGCCACCAAAACAAACCATTCGCGAGCCCATTTAAGGTCGTGCCGCGAAGCAGTATGATGCCCAGGATCAAAGCCATGACTGCGAGGCAGCTGACCAAAGCCCGGGGCCAGCTCCGCCCCGGCAGCCTTTCAGCCGGCGCCCCCAGGCACATGAGCATGGCGGCGCAGATGCCCAAGGCTAACAAACCGGCGTTGAATACTGGCAATGTCTGCACTGAGGTCGAACTCGTCTGCCACACGGCTACGGTGCAAATCACAAATCCCGTCACCAGCAGCCAGGGCATTCGGCGCGCGGGCATTTCTGCCTGCAGAAACGTCCGCTCACCACCTGACGTTAAACCTGACCCTTCGCCAGCGTCTTTTGGCGGTTCCCTGCGAACCGGAAAATCCGCGCGCTTGCGACGGCCCAGCCCGTAACTTCCCGTCACCGCCACGGCCAGGCCTGTCAGCAGGCATAATGTCCAAACAGGAGTGGCCTTGGCCGCGAGCTGCGTCCGCCACAGCATGATCGGCAGTAGGAGCATCAACACACTTAACCCCGAGGTGATGTGCGCGGCGGCTTTGGTTGGGTTGCTCACTGCGAAAAGCAGGCCCACCGGCAGCAGGATGAAAATGCCCACGTTGATTTTAGTCAGCAGAATCAGACCCGTCAGCGCCCCGATCGCCATGCCAAACCGTCGCCGCGGAATCGAATCCGCGAATGCGAAGAGCGCCGCCACCGTTGCGACCAGCACGTAAGCCAGCGCTTGCGGATGCCCTGGTTCGTTCGCGAACGGTTCGAGAGAGCGGACGCTTACCAGCGCCACCGCCAGGCCTAATAGACGGCTGCTCGTCAGCCGATACGTCAGCACGCCATTTATCCCCGCCCCCGCCAACCAAAGGGCCAGTGTCAGAAACCGAATGCTGTCATGACCGACGGCCCAACCCGTGGTCGCGAAAAGCGCCCATTCTAAAACGTAGAACGCCGGCTGGAACGACGAGTACACCTCGTCATAGAGCGGCTTTCCTTGAAAAAAGGATTTAAGCGAAATCAGGATAAACCCTTCATCGTCGTACGGTTGGAAGCGAGAGAAGATCGTGTAATAAACGTAAGCCGTCGCCAGGGCGAGCGCGGCTAAAATGACGGCGATCCAAAACCCTGCGCCAAACCTGGTCCCGCGCCGCGCGGCGGACGATGACACCGACGTGCTAGCGCTCGTACCGGCAACGGCACCTTCATTCATCTTGCAACAGATCCTAAAACCCCGGGACCTCCACGAACAACCGCAAACTTATACCAGTTTGGAGTCCCGCCTTCAGCCGGTGCCCGCCCCAGTTTGGAGTCCCGGCTTTAGCCGGCACGATCCGAAAAAAGAGCGCACCTAAGATCTCCTGTTGTTCCAGTTGTGGAGTCGGTTTGCAGTCCCGGCTTTAGCCGGCTTCAGCCAGGCTTCAGCCGGGACTCCACCGATTCCAAACCGCACGGATTCAGAGTTCAGGCGCGTCCCACGCTTTGCCGTAATCGCGAACCGGGTGGGCTCGCCAACGGCGCTCAGCTTCCTGCCGTCCCACAGCCGCAAGATACTCGCGGGCGCTGCTCCAGGGCCAATCCGTCCAAAGTTGGACGTAGCCATGGTGCACCGGATTGTGCTGAACGTAATTGAGAGTGGCCCAAAAATGTCCGTCAGACCGCATAGCGCGTTCGACGGCCCTATGGAAAACCTGTCGTCCGCGTTTGCTCTCTTCACCGTTCCAAGCGTGCGCCGTACGGCCGTGCAGTCTTCCGAGTTCCCAAAGAACTCGCAATACATTATCCGTTTGTACCAGGACGTGGTAATGGTTTGGCAGCAAACACCAAGCAATCACACGCTCGACACACCCTGCTAAACTGTTGAGTAAGTTTGCGGCAAAATCTTCCATGCGCTCCGGGCTCCGGCCAATGTACGGACAATGCTCGTAGCACGCAGCGGCGATATGGAACCGCTTGTGAAAGGCGTCTCGACGATGTGGTGGTGCGTGCCATGGGTGATGAACTCTCTTGCGCCAGGTTAGAATTTCGACGCGTTGCTCCGGCGTAAGCCTTCGCCATAGATAAGATGCCCTGCTCACATAAAAATCATACTAGATGATTTTCTAATGGACAGATTTTTTCACCAAACCCAAGCACGTCAGTTAGGAGTCCCGGCTTTAGCCGGTACGATCCGAAAAAAGAGCGCACGTAAGACCTCCTGTCGGTCCAGTTCCCGCGTTGCACCGCCTGAAGGCGGGACTCCAAACTGGGCGGGCACCGGCTAAAGCCGGAGTCAGTTTGGAGTCCCGGCTTTAGCCGGTACGATCCGAAAAAAGAGCGCACGTAAGACCTC
>DASRFK010000130.1:0-14293 GCA_035651635.1 Verrucomicrobiia bacterium
AAGGGTCCGAGCTGTTGAAGCAAAAGGCCCGGGATGGCTGCGATGCGCCCATTGGCGAGCTCACGGCATATCGCTTGGCTGGCGATGGCGATATTGCCAACCCGTTTTACAATCTGTATCTCTCCAAGCCGTTTGCCCTGTTATATGAAAGGATTTCCGCCGATGAAATCAGCACGCTCAAGCAACAGGCTGACCGGGAACTCATCTGGAGCGATTTCAACCTCGAGGCGTTCATTGACCCCGACATGCAAAACAATCCCGTGCTCGGTCCGTTTGCCGCGCGCGTCGGTGGGGACCCCGACAGCGGCTCGGATTTAATTCTGCTGCCGCGCGCCTCGGTGGTGGCGGAATCGTTTCCGGGCACCTATATCCCCGGCCCCAATCCGCCGCCAGTGAGTTCTCCTGAAAAAATGCCGGGTACCTTTGGCTCAGTCAGCGCGAATAACGGGGAGTTCAGGAGTGAAACGATCGACGTGGTCCTGCCCAGCAGACGCATGCCAATTGTTTTCGAGAGATTTCAGGGTGGCCAGGACGTTTACGAAGGGCCGTTTGGACGCGGATGGGATTTCACGTACAACCAGCGGTTGACCGTGCTGCGGCCGGAACTCATTGCACATGATCATCGGCTTGGCTTGGTGGTGCGCGCCCTGGCCAAAGAGAGCACCGTAGCGCAAACGGGTGACCTGCTCTGGCACACCGGCACCGGCCGACTCGTTCTTTATACACATACGAACCAGGCGCCGCCGGAGGTTGCCACTGATCCGCTGCTGGATGTTCTCCAGTGGAAACCAAACATTCGGACGTATTACCTGCCTTCCACCAACGAAGCCGCAATTTTTGATCCGATTTTCGAGTTCCAGGATGGGCAATTTGCGCGTTTGACCCCGGATGGCCGTCAGTACTGGTACGACCGTACGGGCTATCTTCAGAAGATCTACGACAAATATCCCAAGAACTACCAGGAACTGCATTACAATCAACGTGGCGAGTTAACCCGTATCGTCGATGCCACCATTGATAACGAGCAGCGATATCTGGATCTCGGGTACTATCGTTTGGATGGAGATTCCGAATTCAACAGCGCGGTGGACGTGCGCACCAACCAGGTATTCGTGGCAGGCAAGATCGCGCGGCTGCAAGATTATACCGGCCGTTCTGTCGACTTTCTCTACAGTGCCGATGGTGTTCTGGATCGTCGGATCGGGTTTGAAGGCAGCGCAGCTAATAATGGGGAGGGCGGCAGGCCGGAGACCGTTTATCTTTATACCGACGAATGCTCCGGGTTCCTGCAAGGCATCGTGGCCGGAGGCAAAACTCCCACATCACCTTTAGTTTCCGTCTCGGTGGATCCGCTCTCCGGCATCCCGACCGGAGGAGGCGGCGCCGCAGGTGGAAGTGTGTCCATCGCGCCGCCCTCGCAAAACTCCGCAGCTTCGGCGAATGGCAGCAGCAGTTCCATCAAGGATCCCGATGGTGCCCACGTCGCATATACTTTCGATTCACATGGGTTCCCCAGCCAGGCCGATTTTACTGGGCAAAATAATGGCAAAGCGACCATCAAAACCACCCATGGTCCCTATGGGTTGCTCACCCACGTGGAGTATCCTTTGGGCAATTTCGTTGATTACACCTACGACACCAATAACACATTGCTGCGTGCGCGGGCCAATCTGTTGACCGAAGTGCGCAATCCGGGCCCCCGGGGTGGCCCCACCTTAACACGGTCCGTCCCGAGCTACGATCTCCGTTACAACTTGCCGGTTAATGGTCAAACCGATTTCAACGACAAGAATCTAAACATCGATCTGACGAGCGATGGTCGTGACGTGCATGTCATTACTTACGAAAACGCTGGCACACGCACTCTCGACTACAACGAATTCGGCCAGATCGAAAAAGAAACCACGCCCGATGGAATTGTGATCGACCCGACTTATGACACCGCGACTGGATTCAAATCCGATGAAAGCCGAGGGCCCGCGAGCTATCATTTCGGATACGATTCTAGTACTGCGGGCAAATTAGGAGTGCCCACGAGCATAACTTTGCCGGTCGGCGAGCCAATTAGCGCCACATACGACGACCGGCTGCTCCTGTTGGAAGTGACGCGTGGCGCGCACGATGAAAAGCGGGGGTACGACCGCAATGGGAACCCAATTCACATCGAGCGCACGGTTTCGGCCAGCGACAAGTTGATTGAGGACCGTTTTTACAATGACGTCGGGTTTCTGCAGAAGATCACAGTTCACGGAATCGAGGTGGAAGGCCAACCAACTGACCTAACAACCGAATTCCACTCGACCGCACAGGATGCGTGGCGTGTGCGCGAGATTGTTTTCCCTGACGGCCAGACCAAGCAGTTCACTTACGACCACATGGGCAATATCGTGAGCATGAATCTAGGCAGTTATTCCGAGTCCTATGGCCGCGATTTGGACGGTAATCTCACATCCCTGACTCAGGGTGGCACCAAGACCCACGAATACTTCTATGATGGCCACGATCGAATGACCAACGAGGTTTCGCACCTCGATGGCGGAGATGAACAGCGCCTGATCGGCTATTTCAAAGGCGGCCAGGTGGCCGGGATGACGATCAAGGACCCTCAGTTCGGAACGGTCTATGACGCGCAGGTGAACGAAATTGACGGGCTGGGCCGTCCACGCCAGACCACCACGACAGGTTCGAGCCTTAACGCAACTCGTAAAATTGATTTCCCGGCGGCACCCGGCGGAGGCAGTGTCGTCGTTACCGGACCGCGTGATACTTTTACCACCACCTTCGACGCTGGGGGTCGGGTAACCGAGCGCCAGGATTTCCTGGCCGATCTAACGCTCACACCGGACGGTAATGGCAATATTCTAAGCACTGTTTCGAAAGAAGGGACCGGGCTCGCCGTTTCTTACAATAACTCCGCCAGCTATGACACGTTGGACCACGCAAAAAGTGCCGGAGACGCCCTGGGCACACGTTACACCTTCGCTCCACGATTGGACGGAGCAGCAGAATCGGTCACCGACGGTGAAGGCCACCAAGTCACCTATAAGCTGACGCCCCTGGGTGAAGACATCTCCAAAACCCGCGAGAGCGGCGTCCAGTTCGCGTATCATCATAACAAGAATCGACAAACGACCTTGCTCGGCGACGGTACCTCTCAGGGGGAGAGTTCTACCTTTGACGCCGGAACCATGCGGATCGTGCAACGCAAGTTACGCTCAGGAGCACAATTGCAGTATACTTCTCCAAATTTCCTCAATCTACCGCAGCAGGTGAGCATGACTGCAGGAGGCAACCTGACGATGAAATTGAGCTACGATAACGTCGGGAGACTTGTCGGACAGGATGTGGACTATCCTTCTGGTCAGGCCTATAAATCCACCTTCACGCCGGATGCGCTCGGTCGCGTCTGGTCGATGAACTACGGCGTCGGGGGAAACAATTCGGCGACCTTTGTTTATGATCTGCTGGGGCCGTTAACCTCGGCTTCCTACCGCGAACAGCTTGGCACATTCACGGTCTCGAGCACGATTCGCGAGGATGGCAGCCGCGCCAGCCTCACTTATCCATCCCAACTCCAGCTAACCGAAGATCGTGACCCCGGTGCGCGGTTGCTCGCCATCCATGCACAAAGCAGCGCCGAGATTCTCAAGGTCAACCGCTATGACGGCGCCACTCAGCCCGGCGAAATCGTCGTTGGTGGAGGCCTGATCAAGGAAACAATCATTTATGATGCGCGGAGGAGAATTGGGGCACGGCGGTACGAACGTGTTTCGGACGGTACAATTCTGGCCGAGGCGCGATACCTCTACGACCGCGCTGACAATCGCACACTCAAGCAAGAAGTGCATCGCCACGGCCGGGCGGACGCGTTCACCTACGATCGCGACAATCGACTGGTGCGAGCCGATATAGGCTTGCGCCCGGTGGTGCCGGGCGCTGTCCGGTCCAATTCCTCCGGCCTTCAAACAGCGGCAGGATTCGAGCCGGGACTCTTCTCGCGCGCCTTTGGGTTCGATACCAATGGACTCGACCTGCTGCTCGCCAACACGACCAGCAATCCGGACGGCGCTCTATTGCCCAGCTTGCCTGCTTTTATGTTCAGCCTGAGCGGACACGACACAATGCTGTTCGCCGAAAGCCTGGATGGAAATCCGCGCCCTCCTCCCGATCCGCTCGGCAACACCGTCGGCACCATCCTGCAGATCCGTGAAGCAGGAAAATCGGAACCGACCCCTGTCTCAGCTCAACTCACTTACAATGGCCTCTCACACCTGGTTCACATCAGCTATACGAATAATGGAGACAATATTGAGATCGACTATGGCACGCAACCAAGCGGGTTGGTCAGCTATCGGAAACTCACCCGCAACGGTTCAATCGAACTGGAGACTGCGCTGGTTTACGACAACGCCAGATTACTAGAGGAATATGACCAGGCCGGACCCACAAATACCCTGCGCGCCCGTTATTACTACGCCGACGGGGACTCGCCTTTTGCCGCCGATCTCGCCGATCCGTCGGGTAACCTGCAGCGGTATTACTACCTGCGCGATGCCCAGGGCTCAGTTATGGCCGTTGCCGACTCGGCCGGCAATGTTGTCGAGCGCGTCAGTTACGATGCGTGGGGGCAACCAATAATCCAGGCCCGCGATCAGGCCCCTCCGCGTATCACCGCAGTCATTCAGTCGTCGAACAACGAACTCCTGGTTCAATTCAGTGAGTTAGTACTGCCGCCACTTTCCAACACCGCGCCCGGAACCAACCCGATCGTTTCCTGCGCCTCGCTTCAGGGCAGCTTCCAGCTGACCGGCAGTGCCGGCCCAATTCCCCTAGGCTCAATTGGCTATGAGGAGGATCTGGCCGGATTTCCGTTTGGGACCGTCATTCGGTTGAGACCACAAGGCAATCTGGCCGGGAATCTTACTCTGTCGGTAAACTCTGGCTCCGTTGTTGACGAATGGGGTCTGCCCAATCCGGCAGAGCAGGCGACAATTAGCTTGAGCGCGCCGGGGACCGTCCTCTTTCAGGGGGTGCCGGCAGGGAGCACCGCGCCATTGCGCGTCGCCAGGAGCACGATCGGCTCGCCCTTCCTGTTTCACGGCCAATTCTTTGATTACGACACTGGGCTGTTGTACCTGCGCGCGCGTTTCTACGATCCGTTCACGGGCCAATTTCTGCAACAGGACCCTGTTGCGTACCTGGATAGCGTCAATCAATACGCCGCCTTTGGGAACAACCCGACTACCCTCCGTGACCCGTCTGGCAGGTCCACCTACCTGAAGAAGTTGCTGGCCAATGCGCAAGCCAGGCAGCGCGCGAGAAAGTCGACCGGTTCTGGTGAGACCACCGAAGAAGACCCAAGGAGTTCCAATGCTGGGCCTCCAAACCGGACGCGAACCCCACGTAACGGGGTGGATCCGGATGCTACGACTGAGATTGATCAACCGGCCATTGGCGATATAACAACGCGAATTCCGACACTTGCGGATACTGAACTGGATTCGGTGACCACACTCCGTCCTCCCACGGGAGGCGGACCACCCAGCCCTCCGCCGCCGACTACCGATCGAGTCTGGCGTGGAATGAAGGTGCCTCGGCAAGGCGGAGTGCAGGAGGTGTTTGGCCAATTAGGGGAAGGGCGTTTGCTTTCTCCGAACGAACTCGCGTTACGCAGAAATCCAACCGGTCGGCGAAGCAGCGCCGATGTCAGGGCCGACCAACTGCAACGAATCGCTCGAGCAATGATCGATCAGGGCGGCGTGGGAGATTTCACTGCCGATGAAATGAGCTTAATGACCGAGGAAGAAATGTTAGCCGTCTGGCACATTGGCGGTTCCTCCGACGAGGCGATTGGAATCTCGACGGCACTCAACCCATTTGACTCTGCCGGGGCGGTTCGGTGGGCGGGGTTTGGCCCGCATGGAACGCGTCCGAATCGCGACCAAGTGCCAATCATGATTGAGTTTGAAGTGGAAAGAGGTGCCGGGGAGGGGCCATTTAACCTCGGCAGGTTTGGGTTTGATGAAGGTAATGAGGTGACTTTCTTTGATGAGCTCCGGTTTGTGCGTGCATGGGTATACACTGTGTCTGAGCCGCGTCCTGGACAATACGAGTTGCGCCAAATCGGCTTCTTCGCTGGAAGACCATAACCCCAGCCATGCACACTACAATTCCAGCCAAACGTCGCGCACCTGGAGTAGCTGCGTTCTGGCGTTGGGTACTCGCATTAGGGTTAACGTCAGGCTACGGGCCACTCTCCACAACGATTGCCTCCCCTCTCACAACACTGACGTACTCAATCAGCGGAACTGAATTACGGGTTTCTCCTGCCGTCTTGTCAGTCCCCAAGGGAATTGCTGGTTCGATATCGGTCCAACTGACGGGAACGGCAACTGCTCCCACGAACGCGTTCGTCCAAGCCACCTTGCGCGGCCCGGCCTTCCCGGCGCGCCGCTTGATTGGCCAGGTGAACGCCTCGCTGTTGTTGCCCTCGATTCCCCTGGTTGGCGATTACGAGTTGGACGATATCAAAATGATCGATGCGACCACCGGCGTGACCGTGTTGGAAGGTACCCCGAGTAGTGTTCCCGTCCACGTCTTCGACGACGTGCTGATTTCCAGTGTGACTTCGCGGCCGCTGTCGCTGCAGGAGATCCAGGACAAAGGGATCTTTATCGATGACTCCAATTTCCGGGCGGTGGAGTTCTCGGTGGGATTCGTGCTGGATGGGAATATTATTCCGGTAACCTTCCCGGTCGTGGCGCCCACTTTCTCCTCGGCAACCGAAATCATTCCGGCGGCCGAGTTGAGCAACCGCCTCGCGCAAGCGACCGTGCTGAACCAGCAAATCGCCAGCACAGTTCAACTGCCACCCGAATTGGAACAGTCTCGGCTCAATATTCAAATCCAGGGAATCAATTTTCAAGCCGTCGACAACGGCGATGCGCCGGACCTCCAACTCCAGGTGCCACCGATTCCCGCATTGATGGTGATCCCCGGCAATATTGGCTTCCTCAACCAGTTCTTTTCAGTCCAGATCTTTACCGAGAACGGTGCGCCATCAGGTTCCGGACTAAGCGTCAACAACGTACAAGCGACGTTGGATCTTCCACCCGGGCCGGATCAAATCCTCAGCACGAACTACGATCAGCCCGGCGATGATCCATTGCGCTTCGCGCGAATCGGGCCGAACAAGATCGTTCAGCCGACTCAGAATGTGGTCCAACCCGGCCCGGACGGAAAGGTCGGCACGGCCGATGATATTCTGCGCTTGCAACCCGGCGACACCGGAACGGGCGAATTCCTCGTTGAAGGGCTGCAGGAAGGGTTGCACGTGATGAACGTGGACCTCACGGCCAACCTGGAAGGGCTGGCCGCGGGAATCGTAAAAATTACCGGCAAGGCAGCCGGCTCGGTCCTGGTGCGTAATCCCAACTTTTCACTCGCGTTTTCCCATCCGCGGACTGTTCGTGCAGGCGAGCCGTACGACGCCACCGTTACGGTGCTCAACACGTCGGCTTCGGTGGCGAACCTCGTTCGTGTGTCGCTGCGCTCGACCTCGATCAGTGGCGGAGTTCTGCTGAGCGGCGAAACCGTCGAACTGGGCACGCTGCTGCCAGGTCAATCGGCCACTGCTACCTACCATGTCCTTTCGCAACGCACCGGCTCGGTTTCGTTCTCGAACCTGACGACCTCCGACGACAGCACTCAGGGCAGGTTCAACCTGAGCATGAGCATTGACCAACGCGGAGTGACCCTCTCGCCCGACACCCTGGCCATGCCCGATTACGTGAACGCCCTGCCGGCCGACCTCGTCGCCGCCGCCAGCCGGGTCCTCGGCCAGGCGCTCAGCGCCGCCACCGCCGGCCAATTGCCCCCTGGAGTGCTTAACGTTCCTAAATCAATCATCACTCAACGCGTTCTGGAATTGGCTGAGGCCGGCCAGCGGCTCAGCTATGGCGACAGTACCAATCGTGTCCTCGCCGACCTGCTGCTCGACTGGCAGGGCGGCCGCAGTTTCAATGACGGCTTCGACCAGGCCCTACGGGTGACTGATGCCGGCCGCGATTTTCGCAACGTGCTCATCGCTGACCAGGAGAAAGCCGACGCCTTCGACGCCACGGGCCGATTGGTGGAACGCGCCGCCGATCTGGCTGGGCGCGCGGAAGCCTGGGCGTTGGCTTCCGTGAGTTCGTCAAATGCGTCGCTCTCGTTTGCGAATGGAACTAATCTCGTGACTTTCGACCGCAGCGATGTCTCCGGAGCTGACGCTTATCAAGGCGCGCGCGGACATTGGCTCGTCACCAGGGCCGGCACGAATTCCGGTGTGTTCAAATGGAGCGCCGGAACGCCGGCATCACCGTTGGATTTAGCGGTTCTCCTGGTCGATACCAATGGCACCGCGCGGCAGTTGCGTTGGACGATCGCCAGTCCACCGTCAGGCGCGTGCTATCTTTTCTCTCTTACTGATACCAGTGACCAACTACAGGTGGACGCCAACTGCGACGGCACACCTGAGAGTTTTCTCCCGGCGACCACGCAAACCATTTTCGAAAAGGCGCCACAATTGCTTTCCGTCCTGCAAGATCCAACCGTTCAGGCCGGCCGTCCGTCGGTCCCCTGCTCCACCGTTCCCTACGACCCCCGCAATTATGGAACTGTAGTGGCGGTCCTGTTTTCGAAACCGATGACCCAGAACGGCGTCAACGTTCCCACAGCTTATCAATTCGACAACACGAACGTGGCCAATTCGGTGCAGATTCAGCCTGGTGCGCGTGTGGCGCTCTTAAACCTGGCGCAACCGGTGGGAGCGCTGAGGCCACGGTTGCTCAACGTGCAAGGGGTGAGCGATCCGCGCGGAAACGCACTTACTGCCAACGCTCTGCCGTTACAGAGTGACCTAAGTGCGGGGACCGCGATCCGTGGCCGAGTCGTGCGAGCCGATGGCAGTTTTGCCGCGGGAGTGCCCGTTACGCTCACGTATTACGATGAAGATGCCAGCGGCTTCGATTGCACCTCGTTCATCGTGCGAGCCAGCCAGGTGTTCACCGATGCCAATGGCCTGTTCAGTTTCGATTTCGTCGTTGCCGGGATTCCCTACTCGATCAGCGCGACTGACACCGCCGGACTGCCGGCCGATGCGATTCAACTCCTGCTCGAATCCGCCTCCGGTGATACATTTGCCAAACAGAAACTGCTCGCGCTGCTCAACGTCCAAACCAATCAGGCCACGCTGCTCAACGCCTTTGGGACAGCGAACCTGAATCAGGCCATCGCACAGGCCGAGAGCATCGACCGGGCTTTGCTGCGCGACCTTGTCCCGCTTGGCTCGGCGCGTATGGGCACCGAAACGGTGGTGGCTTTGCGCTTTCGTGGACGCGGCAGCGTATCAGGCCAGGTGGTCGCCGCCGACGGAGTTACTCCAGTCACCGGTGTTGCAGTAAACCTGTTCCCCGATCCGAGCTCGCGCGAGCTCGGCCGAGGCGTCTTCTCGGACCCGAGCGGCGCTTTCTCTTTTCTCGGAGTGCCCTTGGGCGTGTTCACCGTGCAAGCCACCGCTCCGAACGGCCAGTTCCGAACGGTGGCCGGTCTGCTGGATCAAGTCGGCCAAAACGCCAGCATAAAAATCGTGCTCTCGACGAACCAACTGCAACTGGCCAGCCTGCACGGACGAGTCTTCGAGCCGGACAATATCACGCCGCATCCCAATGCTACGGTTTTCGTCGGTCATCTCGACGACCAGGATAGACTCAATGGCATTGTCGCGGCGGCGACCGCCGATTCGACCGGTTTTTGGACCGCGACGAATTTTCCGAGCGGCACCTATGACCTGGTCGCGATTTCTTTCGACGGGCTGCGCAAAGGAGAGCGCCGCACTGTTCAAGCTGCCGCGGGCCAGGATACGGATGTGTCCCTGACGCTCAATGGCCGCACAACTGTTTCGGGCCGGGTGGAATTCTTCACCGGGCAGCCCGCCACCAATGCTCTGGTAGCCGGTGGTGACACTATCGTGCGCACCGATTCGCAAGGCTTGTTCACGTTGACTGGAGTTCCGATTGGTCAACGAACAATTAGCGCCGGGTTGGAACCAAATCCAGCCGCGGGCATTGATTTCCCACGGCTTGGCAGCGCCAGCCTGAACGTGGTCGCGGGGATCGATAACTTTGTCGTGGTGCGGCTGCAGCCCGCCGGCCGAATAGTTGGACGAGTGCTGGATGCGTTGGGCGCACCCGTCCCCAATCCGCGGGTCGTCATTCCGGAAGATAACGGATTTATCTACGTGGACGGAGACGCTCAAGGCAATTACGTTTTCGACAATCTCTCGCTCGGTGACTACACCCTCAGCGCGCCCGGCCCGCAAAGCGCTCAAACCGACACGACCGGCTTGATCGATAAGATCAGAGGCGGCACCGACGATGTCATCGAAGCCGCGATTGGCAAAGCCAGCAAGATTTTCGCCGGTGTCACCGATCCGTTTCTCAACGGCACACCCTTTAATCCGGTTACCTGGGGCTTCACCAAGACGCGTCTGACCTTCGACGGTCAAACGGCGGCAGCCGATATTCGGTTACTGCGTCCCGGAACCGTGAGCGGGATCGTGTTGAACGGCCAGGGCGTGCCAATCGGCGCCAAAGTGCGTCTCACTGGTGTTGGGCCGCTGGGCAACGGCGCTCCGTCTTTCATCATTCGCGCAGAGATGAACAGCGATCCCGCCCTTGGCACGTTCTCCTTCACCAATGGCGTTTTGGCGGGGTCTTTTGGGTTGCAGGCCGCCTCGCCTTTTTACCCGGTGGTCATCAGTGCCAGCGGTGAGACGACCTCAACCGAGCCCGATTCGACGAACAACGTTCTGCAATTCCCCGCCACGCGCGACGTTAATGGGCGGCTCACTGGAATTGTGTTTAACCCGGATGGCTCGGCTGCGGGGAGTAATGTCACCGTTAAAATCAGTTTCGGCACGGATTTCTCCATCAAGACCGATACGAATGGGTTCTTCGATACTCAGATCGGCTTACCGGCCATCGGGCCCAACGGCAGCCCCGGAGTCGGTTACTCCGTAGAAGCAGACGATCCGCAAACCGGACTGCGTGGCATGGCGGTGGCCGTTGTGTTACCGGGCATAACCAACGAGTGTAACGTGCAACTGATTGGCAAGGGCGCATTGACAGTCCGTGTCCTCCAGGCAAACGGACAGCCCGCTACCAATGTCGCGGTGGCATTACAACAAGGCAGCTTTCCCAACGACGACTTTAGTGGGACAACCGATACCAATGGGCTCCTGAGTTTCCAAAATATTTTTGCCGGTTCCTACGCCATTACCGCTTCGATGATTAGCGGCCCCACCACTATTTTCGGCCGGGCTGCCGCCACGGTTGCGGCCGGACAAACCTCCGCCGTCAGCGTAGTGCTGGGGCCAACGGCATCCATTCTGGGCAAATTCGTTCAAAAGGATCTCGTCACGCCGGTCGCCTTCGCCCAGGTTTCGGTCGGGAACATCGGTTTCGCTACCACGGATGACACAGGACAATTCGAGCTCGATGGAATACCCCTGGGCACTTATCGCCTGGTCAGCCAGGACCCGGTCAGTGGGATCGGTGCGGTCGCAACCGTGACTCTGGCGATCGATGGAGAGGCCGCAAACGTTACCCTGATCGAACAGACCCTGGGTGAGATTAAAGGTTCGGTCATCAACGGCTACGGCACGGCCGCCGTGCCCGGGGCGAATGTCACCTTGCACCTCAACGACGGCATCACTCCCGATCGCACGGTAACGACAGGGCCGGACGGAGCCTTCGATTTCCCGGGCACACCGGCAGGGTCGTTGACGCTCCAGGCGCAAGATCCCGTCACCCGGTTCACCGGGTCGGCCAGCGGCGCACTTCCGGACAATGTTCCATTGCTGCAGCTTAACATTTCATTGCAGCCGCTGGCGCGGCCTTCATTCGTCATTCTTGAACCCGATGGAGTAACTCCCGCCACCAATGCTTCGGTGGAACTGTTTGGTAACAATTTGTCTCTATTCAGCGATACCGACAGTACTGGCGCGGTTGGATTTGTGGACGTGCCACTCGGCAGTTACGCGCTCCAGGCCATTTCACGCGGGACCGGCTTAACGCACAGCGCGGTTCAAACCAACCTCTCATTTAATATCCCGGGAAATCCACCGGTGCTCATCGTACGACTCTCTGGGGTCGGGTCGGTTTCCGGAACGGTGTTCCTCAGTAATGGGACGACCCCCGCCTCTGGAGCCGAGGTCACGCTGAGGACTCAATCACCACTTTTCAGCGGCGATGAAGAAACGCAATTCGCCACCGCCGCGGGCCATTTCGCTTTCAGTAATGTCGCGGTTGGTCCGTACACGCTTTCGGCCAAGGCGGTGGCCCTCGGAACAAGCATCGGCGGAACGATCTCAAGCAATGCTCAGGCCGACTCGGTCACCCTCACGCTGGGGGCCAGTGGTTCGGTTATTGGGCACCTTGTGCGGGCCGATGGCACGACGATCGCCGCCGGAGTCGATGTGACACTGACTTTCAACTCCCAGAGTGGCTTGCCGGGAATCGCCGTCTCTACGACCGCGCCGGACGGCTCTTTCAGCTTCGCCAATATTCCAGTCGGAACGTTCAGCCTGGAAGCGATCGCGGCCGACTTTAATGGGATTGCACGTTTGTCATCCACTCTAAGCAGCAACGGCCAAACCAATAATCTTGGCACGGTAAAGTTGGACGAAGACGACCCGCGGGTGGTCAGCGTGGATCCGCCCAATACCCAGGTCGGCGTCCCAATCTCAACTAAAATAACACTCGTCTTCAGCGAGGCGATAGCAACCAACTCGCTTAACACAAACGGCATTTTCATTCGCGCTGAGACTAACGTCGTAAAGGCTAGTTTACAGCTTCTGCCGGATACGAATGGCGTCCTGCGCATTGTCCAGATAACGCCGACGAACCCGCTCCGGAGCCAAAACACCTACCACGTTGTGGTGATCGATGGCACACGTCTCGACGCCGTTGGAAACTTGAGCGCGTCGGGTCCGACCGATCTTGTCGGACGTCCGTTAACCGCGCCCTTTGTCTCGACCTTTACCACGGCCGATAACGACCCGCCCGTACTGATTTCACAATTCCCCGCTAACGGTGACATTCAAATCGATCCGCGCGCGGTGCTCCGGCTCTCCTTTAGCGAGCCGATTCAACCTTCGAATATTCTATTTACCCTCACAGGGCCAAAAGGACTTGTGGCGGGCACGTCGTCGGTTGGATTGAATGGGTTGGTTCTGACTTTTACTCCGACCTCGCCCCTGGATGTTAATGCAACCTTCACTTACTCGATCAGCGGGGTGCGTGACCTGGCTGGCAACCCATTTGCCACTCAACCCATCCTTGGCACTTTCGCCACACTCGATACCCTCGGCCCGACCATCGCAACCTTGCGACTGGCGACCAACCAATCCCCTGTTGCCGGCGCAGTCGTTCGCATTGAAGCACTGCTGGCGACCAACGAGCCGGGCGCCAGCGTGCGGTTTACCCAGGACTTGAATCCCATCGGCTCAGCCTCGGCGTCACCCTTTGCAGTAAATGCGACTCTGCCCATCAGCGGCAGCACCACCATCCGGGCCATCGCGACGGATCGATTTGGCAATGACGGACCTCTTGCGGAGTTAGTCGTTTCAGTGGTCCTGAATCAACCGCCCACCATAACGCTGACTCGCCTTGTCCCGCCAACCGGGCCGCTGACCAACGGGCAAGCCTTCACACTCCAGGTCAGCGCCACGGATGATGTGCAAGTGACGAACGTCACGGTCGTGGGTTTGGGGGGAATTTCATTTGCAACCAACTTTGTCGATGGCGCCCCGCGTGTGCTGAGCTTCCAAGTGCCTAGCAATGCCGCCTCAGGAGGGTTGTTGGAATTCCGGGCTCAATCAACCGACAGCTCCGGCGCAAAATCAGCCGAACTGGTCCTGGATCTGCCGGTGATCGACAGCGTCCCCCCAGTCTTAAACATACTCGCTCCGGCCGACAACGCGCTCTTAGCCCCAGCCCAGCCGCTCAGTCTGGTGGTGGCCACTTCAGACAATGGTACCAACATCCTGCTGCAAGCGGTTCTCAGCGGCGGAATCGCGGCCACGCAAACTGTGGCCTTGGTCCCGGCCCCAAATACGGCCCTGACCAACACGTTTGTCTTCTCGTTGGCCTCGGCTCCCCCGGACGGCTCTACGATCACCGCCCTCGTGCGCGCGACGGATACGGCTGGCAATTTCTCAATTGCTACCCGCTCCTTCCGCTTGCCCGATACC
>DASRFK010000131.1:0-10058 GCA_035651635.1 Verrucomicrobiia bacterium
AAGACCTGGTCGCGCCGTTCGATGATCACGCCCGATTTCGTTGGGCTGACCTTCAACGTGCATAACGGCAAGGTCTTTAACCCGGTGTTCGTGACCGAGAATATGGTGGGCCACCGGCTGGGTGAATTCTCTTTGACGCGCACGTTCAAGAAACACGGCGCTCACACCGCCAAAGCGGAAGCCAAGTAAGGTAAATCCATGCAAGTTCAAGCTATTACCAAAAACGTGCGGATGTCCGCGCAGAAGATGCGCGAAGTGGTGCGCCAGATTCAGGGGTTGGCCGCGTTGGATGCGCAGGCGGCCCTGGCTGTCACGCCGCGTAAAGGCGCGCGCTTCGTGGCCAAGACGCTCAAGTCGGCCATCGCCAATGCCGAAGACCTTAAGGCCAACAACAAGGCGTATGTTGGCCTGGACACCGACGGGCTGGTGGTCAAGGAGGCTTTGGCCCAGACGGCCTCAACCATTCGCCGTTTCACTCCGAAAGCCCGCGGCTCAGCCGGGCCGATCCTCAAGCGCAACTGCCATATCAAGATTGTTCTCTCCGACGACTAATTTCCTCTGACTATGGGACAAAAAACCAATCCTATCGGGCTGCGTATCGCGGTGAATCGCGATTGGCGCTCCAAATGGTTTGCCGGCAAAAAGGAATTCGGCAAGCTCCTTAGCGAAGACCGCGACATTCGCGAGTTGCTCAAGAAAAAGCTCGAATCGGCGTCGGTGCCCAAAATCCTGATCGAGCGCGCGGCCAATCGCTGCCGCATTACCATCCTGACCGCCCGGCCTGGGATTGTCATCGGCCGCAAAGGCGCCGAGATCGATAAGCTCAAGGAAGAGCTCAGCCGGATGACCGGCAAAGAGATTTACGTCGACATCGTCGAGATCAAGCACCCGGAAATCGACGCGCAACTCGTGGCCGAAAATGTGGCACTGCAGCTTGAACGCCGCGTTTCCTTCCGACGCGCGATGAAGAAGGCGCTGCAGACCGCCAAGGATTTTGGGGCGGAGGGGATCAAAATTCGGTGTGCGGGCCGTTTGGGCGGAGCGGAATTGGCGCGGGTCGAACAATATCATTGGGGGAGGGTGCCGTTGCATACATTGCGGGCGGAGATTGATTATGGTTTTGCCGAGGCCAATACGGTCTATGGCAAGCTGGGAATCAAGTGCTGGGTTTGCAAAGGTGAAACCAAGAGCCAGAAACCCCAAACCCAGCCCCAGGCCCAAGCTGAGCCCGTCGCCAGTTCGATTTAAGGAAGAGGATTTGATATGCCGTTGATGCCTGAAAGAGTTAAGTACCGCAAAATGCACCGCGGCAATCGCGCCGGGCTGGCCACGCGGGGCCACACGGTGGCATTTGGCGAGTATGGATTGATGGCCTTAGAGCGTTGCTGGCTCGATACCAAGCAACTGGAAGCCGCGCGCGTCGCCATTGCGCGAAACATGAAGCGCCACGGAAAGATGTGGATCCGCGTGTTTCCACAAAAATCTTTTACCAAGAAACCCTTGGAGACCCGTATGGGTAAGGGCAAGGGCCCGCTGGAGTCCTGGGTGGCAGTCATCCGTCCGGCCAACGTCTTATTTGAAGTGGATGGGGTGACCGAGGCGGTGGCGCGCGAATCGTTGCGCCTGGCCGCGACGAAGTTGCCGATCAAAACCAGGTTCATTTCCCGTCACGGAATGGCTTGATATGAAGAAGACACAACGCAAAGAAATCGCGGAAAAAACTCTGCAGGAGTTGATGGCCGACGGGCTGAACCTGCGCCAGGAAATGTTCAACCTGCGCCGTCAGCAGGCCAGCGCGCAACTGGAAAAGCCCGCGCGCCTGCGCACCTTGCGCCGTGACATCGCCCGGATCGAAACCCGCATCTCCGCTTTGCGCAAAAAAGCGGCATAAATTTGTATGGCTGAATCTACCCATCCGACCACCACGCCCGAGCAGACCACCCCCGCGGCCGAACGCTCCCATCGCAAAGAACGCGTGGGCGAAGTCATCGCCAGTAAAATGGCCAAGACGATTATCGTCCGCGTCGAGCGCCGCTTTCCGCATCCGAAATTCAAGAAAGTCATCACCGGCTATAAGAAGTTTTACGCCCACGACGAAAAGAGCGAGGCCAAGGTCGGGGACCGGGTGCGGATCCAGGAAACCCGGCCGTTGTCCAAGACCAAGCGCTGGCGCCTGGTCGAGATTGTCGAGCGCGGCGCCGAGGTGACCCCGGTGGCGGCCTGACGTCAGGGAGCCCGTTTTATGTTACAAATACGTTCCATTCTAGATGTCGCCGATAATACGGGTGCCAAGCGCGCGGCGGCCATCGGTGTTCTGGGCCGCAACCAACGCTACGCGCGGATCGGAGACATCATCAAGGCACATATCAAGGAAGCCACACCCGATGGCACCGTGAAGAAAGGTGAAGTGGTGGATGCGGTGGTCGTGCGCACGCGCCAGGCGATTCATCGGAGCGATGGTTCGTATCTGCGGTTCGATAGCAATGCGATTGTGATTATTGATAAGGAGCTTAATCCGCGGGGAACCCGCATCTTCGGACCTGTCGCCCGTGAATTGCGGGACAAAAAGTTCATGAAGATCGTTTCACTCGCACCGGAAGTCATTTGATATGCGGCGCTTTCACGTAAAGAAGAACGACGAAGTGGTGGTTATCGCCGGGGCCGAGAAAGGCAAACGGGGCAAGGTCATTGCCGTAGCCGGCAAGAAGCAACGGGTGATTATTGAAGGCGTGCGCATGATCAAACGCCATATGCGCAAGAGCCAGCAATATCCCAACGGCCAGATTGTCGATCGCGAGGGCACCGTACACATTTCCAATGTAATGAAAGTGGCGGATTTTGAAGCCCGCCAGGCCCGGCACGGCGCCGCCGCACCGGCTCAAGCCTGATCGATCGCCCAGACACTAATTCTATCAGCTAAAAGACACGCTCCGGCCAAATCCGGGAAACAGCGAAATGAAAGCCAGACTCTACGAAAAGTATACGAAAGAAGTGGTGCCCGCCTTGCGCGAGAAGCACCAGTACACCAACCAGCACCAGGTGCCTCGGATGGAGAAGATTGTCGTGAACATGGGGGTGAGCGCTTCCCTGGAAAAGGGGGCCATCGACGATGCCGCCAAGGATTTGTCGCTGATCACCGGCCGTAAACCGGCCATCAGCAAGTCCCGGCATAGCATTGCCAATTTCAAGCTGCGCGAGGGTCAGCCGATTGGCTGTCACGTGACTCTGCGCCGGGACGCAATGTATGAATTTTTCGACCGACTGGTCGCCACCGCGCTGCCCCGAATTCGCGATTTCCGCGGGCTGTCTCCCCGTTCTTTTGACGGCCGGGGGAACTATACGCTGGGGGTCGGTGACCAGACGATTTTTCCCGAAATCGAGTTGGACAAAATCAAACGGCAGCAAGGGATGGACATCACCATTGTGACGAGCGCGCGCAACAACGAAGACGCGCTCGAATTTCTGAAGCTGATGGGGATGCCCTTCGCTGAAAGCAAGGCCAAGGAAGCGCCCAAAGAACAAAAATCGGCGCCAGAGCAGGCTTCAAGTTAGTATTAGTATAGATTGGTTTTTTCGACGTATGGCAAAAGTATCCTGGATCGAACGAAATAAGAAAAAGGCCGAGACGGTCAAGAAGTACGCCGCTCTGCGGGCGGAACTCAAGGCGAAGAAGGACTATGCGGGGTTGGCGAAGCTCCCGCGCAACGCCAGCCCTTCCCGAGTGGTGAACCGTTGCTCGATGAGCGGCCGGCGCCATGGCTATTTGCGCAAGTTCGGCTGCTCGCGAATGACCTTCCGCGAAGCCGCGTTGTCCGGGTTGATCCCAGGCATCACCAAGGCCAGTTGGTAATCCTATGAACGATCCCATTTCCGACATGCTCACGCGCATCCGCAACGCCAACAGCGCGTTGCTGCCCCTGGTTAATGTTCCCCATTCCAAGCTTAAGGAAAGCATTGCCGGCATTCTCAAGCGCGAAGGATATATCCAGGATTTTTCAGTCGAAGGTCAGCTTCCCAAAACGCTCAAACTCCGGTTGAAGTACCAAGGCAAAAAGAGCGTTATTGAAGGCTTGCGCCGAATCAGCACGCCCGGCCTGCGCCGGTATGTCGGCTCGACGGATATCCCCCGCGTCCGCGGCGGTCTTGGCGTGGCGGTTGTGTCCACCTCCGAGGGCTTGATGACCGGTAACCAGGCCCGGAAGAAGAATCTCGGTGGCGAATTGCTCTGTTACGTGTGGTAAAGGAAGGAATTTATGTCTCGTATTGGTAAACAACCCATCACCATCCCAGCCAAGGTTAAGGTGGAACTTAAGGGCCAGCAGGTCCTGGTCGAGGGACCCAAAGGCAAACTCAAATGGGAACTGCCGCGGCACACGACTATCAAGCTGGAGAACGGCCGCCTGCTGGTCACCCGGCAGGGTGAGAGTGACCAGGTCAAAGCGCTGCACGGTTTGAGCCGCGCGCTGGTCAACAACATGGTTCGGGGTGTCAGCGAAGGCTTCACCAAGAAACTGGAAATCCAGGGCGTCGGATTTAAGGCCGCCGTTCAGGGCAAAGCCGTGAACCTGAGCCTGGGCTACTCGCACCCGATTAATTATCCGATTCCTGATCAGATCAAAGTGACGGTGGAAGAGAATACCAAGCTGACGATTGAAGGACCTGACCGGCAAGTAGTCGGGCAGGTGGCCGCCGAGATCCGCAGCTTCTACCCGCCCGAACCTTACAAGGGCAAGGGCGTGCGTTACACCGACGAACGCGTCATCCGCAAGGAAGGCAAGACTGTCCAATAACCTTTGAGAGACTCACGGCCAAATCCGTGAGCAATTACGATGAGAACCGAACAAAAACACCGATTGGGCATGCGGCGCCGTTGGCGCGTCCGTAAAAAGATCAACGGCACCAGCTCGCGTCCGCGCATGAGCGTGTGCTTCAGCAACAAGAACATTCACGTGCAGTTTATCGACGACGTGGCCGGCCGGACGCTGGCAGCGGCATCGACCACCAGCAAAGCCACGCCGGATCGGGAAAAGTTGGCTGCCAACGCGGCCAGCGCCAAAACGATCGGGGCTTTGGCCGCCAAAACCGCCCTCGACAAAGGGATCAACCAAGTTGTCTTTGACCGCGGCGCGGGGCGATATCACGGCAAGCTTAAGGCATTGGCCGACGCCGCCCGCGAGGCAGGCCTGAAATTTTAATGTCCCATGGAAAATAACATTACGCCCGAACCCACAGCACCCGAGACCGGCGAGAAGCCGGCCACCGTCGAAGCCCGTCCGGAGCAGAGCGGACGGCGCGATGGCTTCCGTCCGCGCCGCCGCCGTCCCTCCGCCGAAAGCGAGATGATGGAAGGCCAGGAACAGGAATTGACCGAGAAGGTGGTCTTCATCAACCGTTCCGCCAAAGTGGTCAAGGGTGGCCGCCGATTCAATTTCAGCGCGTTGATTGTCGTGGGCGACAAGCGTGGGCGGGTTGGAGTCGGCCTTGGCAAGGCCGGCGAAGTTGCCGATGCGATTCGCAAAGGCGGTGAGTTGGCCCGGTCGCAAATGGTTGGAGTCTCGCTCAAAGGCGCGACCATTCCGCACGAGGTGTTTTCCCATTATTGCGGGGCCAAAGTCCTGCTGCGGCCGGCTTCGCCCGGCACTGGCATCATTGCCGGAAAAACCGTCCGCGCTGTGCTCGAATCCGCCGGCGTGAAGGACGTTCTCAGCAAATCGCTCGGCTCGAAAAACGCCGCCAACGTGGTCAAAGCCACTCTCGAGGCACTTTTAAGCCTGCGCTTGCGCGAAGACATTTACCAGGGCCGCGGTTTGGAGATTAAAAAGGTGGAAGCGCCCAAACCACCCCAGGCTTTGCCGTTACCCGGAGAATCCGGTGCCGCTCCGGTCGTTTGACTCAACCGCGCTCACCGGCTTGATTACCCGAAAATCTGATAACTTTTAACCGGCTTTATGCGTTTACACGATCTCAAACCACGACCCGGGGCCAAACACCGCCGCAAGCGTCTCGGCCAGGGCGAATCCACCGGCCACGGCAAAACCAGCGGACGCGGCGGCAAGGGCCAAACCGCCCGCTCCGGCAGTTCGATTCGCATCGGGTTCGAAGGCGGTCAGATGCCTCTGATCCGGCGCATTCCCAAGCGCGGGTTTAACAACACGCGCCACGGCACGCGCTATGTCCCGGTAAATCTGGATTCTCTCAATCAATTTGACGACGGCGCTCGGGTTGATGAAGCCGCGCTGCGCTCGGTTGGCCTGGCGAATGGCCGTTCCGACGGTGTCAAGATTCTCGGCGGCGGAGAGTTGAGCAAAAAACTAACCGTCAGCGCCCATGCTTTTAGCGCTTCGGCGAAAACCAAGATCGAAGCCAAAGGTGGTTCTTGCGAACTGATCGCGCCCAAAACCGCGGCCCCGCGCAAATCCGCCGAGCACGCCAAGTCCAAGTCGACAAAAGCAAAGTAAGTTCAATGAACGATCCCGTTGACCCGCAGCTTGAGCGCCTGAACCTTCCGTTCAGGCCTTGTTCATTGCGCTCAGCTGGATTATCGGGTTTCGGATTTCGGGCTTCTCTCGGCCTTCGGGTTTCGGATTTCGGCCTTTCTTAACCGCCATGCTTGCCGCCATTGCCAATACGTTTAGTAATTGCTTCAAGATCCCCGAGCTCAAGTCGCGGATCCTGTTTACCTTTATGTTGCTGGCGATCTGCCGGCTCGAAGCGATCATCCGCATTCCCGGTTTGAACGGGAATGTGCTCGCCGAATTTTTCAAAACGCATGCCGCCCAGGGGGCTTCGGTGCTGGGGATGTACAGCCTGTTTACGGGCGGCGCGCTGGAACGCTGCGCCATCGGCTCGCTCGGGATCATGCCGTACATCAGCGCGACCATTATCATTCAATTGCTCACGGCGGTGGTGCCGCAGTTGAGCAAATTGGCGCGCGAAGAAGGCGGCCGCACCAAGATTATCCAGTACGGTCGGTACCTGACCGTCCTGCTTTGCGTGGGCCAGGGTTTTGTGATGGCCCTGGGTTGGGAAAACCCGGACAAAATCCCGGGCTTCCAGGGGATCGGCCAATTGCTTTACTCGACCGATCACCTTTGGTGGTACCGGATTCAGACGACGGTGATGCTCACCACCGGGACGATGCTGCTGATGTGGCTGGGGGAACAAATCACTGACCGTGGGATCGGCAATGGCGTCTCTCTGATTATCACCATCGGCATTTTGGCAAGGCTTCCCCAGGCGGTGGTCTCGCTCAAGGACATGTTTTTCCCAAGTGGCGGCGCGCCCGCTTCGTTCAATATCGGTCACGCAGCTGCGCTGGTCTTGTTGTTAGCCGGGGTGATTGCCGGCGTAATCGCCATTACCCAGGCACAGCGTAAAGTGCCGGTGCAGTACGCCCAGCGCGCGGTTGGACGCAAGATCTACCAGGGCCAGACCTCGTTTATGCCATTGCGTGTCAATTACGCCGGCGTGATGCCCATCATTTTTGCCCAGGCGATCCTGATGTTCCCTCAAAAGTTTTTCGACTTTCTGTATGGGATCCTGGCCAACAGCACTGCTCCCGGGGCTGCGCTGATTGCCAGTTTCAGTCACAAGTTATCGGGGTTGTTGCTCGAACGCTCGTACTTTTACCTGACCATTTACGCGTTGATGATCCTGTTTTTCTCGTATTTCTGGGTGGCCACTCAGTTCAACGAACTGCAGATCGCCGATGACCTGAAGAAGAACGGCGGCTACATTCCCGGCGTGCGTCCCGGACAAGCCACCAGCGACTACCTGCATAATGCCATGAGCCGCATCACGCTGGCGGGGGCGATTTTCCTTACCGTGATCGCCATCATTCCGATCGTGATGTACAATCAAATGCAGATCCCTTACCAGGTCGCCCAGTTTTTCGGCGGCACCAGCATGCTGATCCTGGTGGGCGTGCTCCTGGACACGATGCGCCAGATGGAAACGCATCTGCTCATGCGCCATTACGACGGATTCTTGAAAAAGGGCCGCCTGAAGGGCCGGTTCTAGCATGCTCGCGCTTACTTCAAAGGCGAAGCCCTCCGCTCGATGATCGTTATCAAGAGTGAGCGTGATTTGGAAGCGATGCGGCCCGCCTGCGCCATCGCCGCTTCGGTTCTGAATGAAGTGGCCGGCTTTATTCAGCCCGGCGTCACGACCAAACAGGTCGATGACTTCGCTGCGGGCCGGATCAAGCATTATGGCGCCAAGAGCGCCTTTTTGGGTTATCGGAAGTATCCGTGCCAGATTTGCATTTCCGTCAATGACCAGGTCGTGCACGGGTTGGCGGGCCCACGACAGCTGAATTTTGGCGACATTGTCAGTTTGGATGTGGGTGTCGTGTATAACGGTTTTATTGGCGATACGGCACGGACTGTGGCGGTGGGCGGTTGCGGCGTCATGGCGCAGAAACTGATGGATATTACCGAGAAATCCCTCTACGAGGGAATCGCGCAGGCGGTTCCCGGCAAGCGGGTGGTGGATATCTCGCGCGCGGTCCAAAACTATGTGGAATCCAACGGTTTCAGCATCGTGCGCGAGTTTGTCGGTCATGGGGTGGGCCGGACGATGCATGAAGAGCCGCAGATCCCCAACTTTGTTGACGGCAAATCATCGCCCAAATTGCGGCCGGGGATGACGATAGCCATCGAGCCGATGGTCAACGCCGGGCAGGCGGCGGTAAAGATCTTAAAAGATGGCTGGACAGTTGTGACGCAAGATGGTTCATTATCTGCCCATTTTGAGCACACGGTGCTGGTCACCGAGGGCGATCCGGAGATTCTGACATGCCTCGAGCGGATGCCATCGAAGTTGAAGGTGTAGTTGTGGAAGTGCTACCGAACAAAACCTATCGGGTAGAGCTGCCCAATGGCCACCGGGTAGTCGGTTTTGTACCGGGCAAAGCGCGCCTGCGGTTTGTGCGCTTTGGGCTCGGTAACAAAGTGAAACTTGAAATGTCGCCCTACGATTTATCGGAAGGCCGGATTGTGACGGAACAGTAAATTTGGTTTGGAAAGAATATGAAAGTTCGCGCCTCAGTAAAGAAGCTCTGCGAAAACTGCAAGATCGTGCGCCGCAAAGGCGTCATCCGCGTCATCTGTACCAACGCGCGCCACAAGCAGCGCCAGGGATAATCTATCGTCCATTTACACACTAATTCTTCATCCTCTTTATGGCTCGTATCATCGGCGTTGAAGTTCCTCCCAATAAGCGCATCGACATCGCCCTGCGTTATATCTATGGGATCGGTCCGACCAATTCTCGCGATATCCTGGCCAAGGCCAATATCGATCCGAGCATCCGCGCCAAGGACCTGACCGAGCAACAACTGTCCCAGATTGTCCATGCCATTCAGGATGGCAAATATGTCATCGAGGGCGACCTGCGCCGCGAAATCGGCATGAATCTCAAGCGCCTGCAGGGTATCAAGTGCTACCGAGGCGTGCGCCACTTGCGTGGTTTGCCCGTCCGCGGCCAACGCACGCAAACCAATGCCCGTACCCGCAAGGGCCCGCGCAAAACCGTCGGTGTGGTCCGCAGTCCAACCGCCAAAACCGGTATCCATTAACCTCCTCCTCATCTTAGTTTACTAGCCCTATGGCCGACGAAACCAAAAAGAAGCCCGCGCCCAAGAAAGAAACCAAACCAGAAGGCGCACCCGAAAAGGCCGCCGGCAAACCCGCCGGTGAAGCCGCCCCCGCCAAAGCTCCCAAGAAGGGGCAGGCTGCTCCCGCAGCCGCAGGCGCCCCCGCTCCCGAAGGGGCGCCCGCTGCCGCCGATGCGGCCAAGCCGGCCGAGGGCGCCGCGCCTGGGGCTCCCGCGGCAGTCGCCGCTCCAACCGCTGCCGAGCTTTTGGCCGATGATCTCGCCGGGAAGAAGATCGTCAAAGCCAAGGGCGCCAAGAACATCATTACCGGCGTCGCCAATATTTTAGCCACTTTCAATAACACCCAGGTCAGCATCACCGATATGCAAGGCCACGTCATCGCGTGGTCCAGTGCCGGGCGGGTCGGATTCAAAGGCTCGCGCAAAAGCACCGCCTACGCCGC
>DASRFK010000132.1:0-16059 GCA_035651635.1 Verrucomicrobiia bacterium
GGATGCGGTTCATTGCTTTTTCCAGAGCCTGGAGGTCATTGGTGATGGTGCCGAAGATGCGGATCTCGCCGTTGCGACCTGGTTCGGCGATGGCGATGACGATGGAGTCCTTATGGACATCGAGGCCGATATACAGTGTAATAGCTTTCATGGTGTGGTTGTCAGTTCGTGTTCACTTGATGAATCAGAACGTATACCCCGCCCAGAGCGAGGACGTTCTTGCGGCTCTGCCCATCCAGGCAACCCGCGTATTAATGGACGGCAACCACACCAGTTTTTTCAATTCCAAACCTGAAGACGCGGTGCGCGCCGTCAGCCATAAAGTCTGGGCAAGGTGACCAGTATGAAAGCAATTCTTCTGTTTGTATTCTGTTACTCTTCGGTGCTTGCCGATGAGGGAGAAATCCACGTTTTCAGCATCGCACACACAAATGCGAACAAGGAAATTTATAACAAAGATGAGTTCACACGTGATGGCCGGACTAATCTGGTGCGAATTCTCAGGATCGTGCCACACCAAGGGTGGATGCGAATCTGCCGTTTCTACCACGCTGGGGAAGTGGTTGGAAACTTCGTTGTTCAGGAGGGAGAGACGATTTTTAATACCGAGGCCGGCACAAATTGCATGAGTCTCAAGTATGGGGTTGGCGGCGAAATCCTTTCGGCCATGATAGGCGACGAACGAGGTGTGCTTTTGGATGAGTTTGCGTATACGAATGGGACCTTTTCGCCGATTGCAGGGCGCCTCAGACATCAGGGGATGAAGCCCATGTTTTATGATGAAGCCAAGTTCATCAAGGAGGCGGCCGAGGCAGAAGCCCGGTTTAAGAAGCTGGCAACTGGCAAGAATAGCCCAACCAGTCAATGAAGGCGAACCGCCGTTACCCGATTCCGCTCGGAGCCGAACAGGAACCTCGACGCGTCAGTTACGCGCGAAGTTTGCTCCCGGCGGCGGTCGCTTATTTTTCTCGTTGGCCGACATGAACGCCAAGGTGCGCATTTTTGGAATTGTTGGTGGACTTGCTCTCTTGGGCGTGATCTTCATTTTCTTCGAAGGCAGACCTAGGCCCACTCCCCTTATTAATGGGGAGCGACTTGCAAACGCCGTGGCTCGATACACGAAAGATCTGCACGGCAGGGGAGAGGCTTTGCCGCGCACGGTCACACTGGATACATTGGTCGGACAGGGTTATCTGAGCGCTGAAGACACGAAGCCACTGCAAGGAGTTGAGCTTGTTTTCCACACAGATGGTCGCATGAATAGAAACGAAAACTCCATCAAGGCGGTTCGAATCCTGGAACCGGGTGACCTGGCCACCGCTCCCGGTGCGTCACGTTGGTGAGAGGAGCCACCGACCGGCGCTGGGCGGACTGGTCATAACAGTTCGCATTTGCATTTGCTGCGGCGAACCGATGGTCGATCGAGGCAATGCCCTATCGCGTAATCCCAACGGGCCCTTATCAAATCAGAATTTCCTCCGGCGGCAAGTTTTCAAAGGAGCGCCTGGAATTCGGCCTCGTTCAGGCCGGCTTGTGGGATGATGGCGCGAACGAGGCTCCGCTTCAAATCACCGCCGTGCATTGGCACGCACGTCGTTATCTTCTTCGCGGGATGCCACAAGTAACAATGGCTGCCTTTCTGACCATCTTCAACAAAACCGGCCCGGACCAGGGCTTGAATGACTTTGCGTGCCGAGAGGGTCGGCAGCCTGGTCATCGGGCGAACGATGCTCGCAATGGGAATTCAAAGCCGACTTGCCTTGAGTGCAGGTGTTCTTCGGGGATGGGCTCTCCATGCCGGCGCAGTGTCTCCAAAAAGCCGATGAGGGCGTCCTTCGCCATGGCGATTACCTCCTCAAAGGTCTCCCCTTGAGTCTGGCAGCCTGGCAAGGCCGGAAATGAGGCAACAAAGCCGCCTTCCTCGGCTGGCTCGATATGGACGGTGTAGGTGACTTCATTCATGATTGTATCGTACCATGACGAAAGATTCGGGGTCAAATTACCGACGCCTACCTATTACATGTCGCTGCTGGTCGCCTGATCATACAGCCCCAGTTTTCCATCTCGACATCGGTACACGGCTCCTTTGGAGATGAGCGACCGAATAATACGAGCTCCCGATCTGGAAGACCGCAGACCAAGAGCCCTGGACACATCCCGCACCGATGGCGACCTGTGTTGGCTGTAAATCTCGACCTGAAAACCCGAATCAGCACACAAAAGCAATGGCAGAATCGCTCAGGGACCACGAAATAACTCCCACGGCCCTATTCTCCAACGTCCTCCTAAACAGTCCACGGATTAATTTTCACCGGCACATCAGCGGTCTCTGAAAAAGGGACAACGTAGCTGCCGACCAGTTCCTTGTAACCGGAAAAGATGAGCACTTTGTTCATCCACGTTCCGGGCGTGGCGCCTTGTCGGCCGAGTCATCTGCTAATACATGCGCAGGCCAAACGCCAAAATTTATCTGTCGCAGGTTGAAAGCAGTGGTAGGGGCCCGCCGGTAATGATCCGGCCACCCGGCGTAAAACGAGAGGGTTGGTCACTAATGGAGCAATGCCGAAAGCAAATGGGCCCCCTCTAGATGCATTCGGGCTGTTCCAACCACACTCGTTTCTCGAAAAAATGGGGATTGGGAAGTCTCCGATTTTTCGAACTCATAAATGAGAGCGTTACACTTGAAATTGCTATTGCATGAGACAGCCGCTAGATGGGTGTTGGCAATGTTTACTTCTCCGCCCCTGAGCAACTCCTTCGCTTTCGTTTCGGTCAAAACCTCACCTTGTCCAAACGGAAGGTCAGTAACCAAGAAGACAATTACCCGGTAGTATCCTGGTCTGCCAAAGAAAAGTGCTTTTATGTACCAGGCTAAGTCAAAATGGTCAGGAGGTTCGACGTCTAGCACCCAACGGTGCTTCGTGAAACTTCCATCAGTGCGAATCTGCTCAAGTTGAGCCAATAATGCAAATCCCCGATTGTTCGTTAAAGAATAGAACGAGAATTGTGAATATTCGGCCGCCCGAAATGCCCGCGCGAGTCGATCCGCCACATTGCCTAACGTCTCGTTAACATTGGTCGTAAAAACCAATGAGCGGTCCAGTTCCTCGTAACAAGTGTAGCGAGGAGGAGGCAACGGAAAAATGGGTAAGTCGCTACCGGAATCAGCGGCAGGTAACGCCGACTCGCCCGTGCGCACCGCATCGGGGGGGATACTCTTCTCTGGCGAGACATATCTGTCTAACTCCGTCTGCAGTCTTGTGATTTTCTGACCTAATACTCTCCTTTCATCTTGTGTTGCATCAAGCGCTGCTTGCAGTTGACGAAATTGACGATTCATACTGAGAACTTGCTCTGGAGTAAGACCGGTCCCTGCATACTCTGCTAGGCTCGCCTGACTCTCGTCATGCTCCGATCTCAGCCGAGCTAATTGAGAGGCCAAAACCTCTTGATGTTCGCTGGCTTGCTTTAGTTGCGCCATTACCTCCCCCAACTTTTCTTTAACTTTACGCGATTCCGCTTCTGCATTTACGCGGCCCGCCCGCTCGCTCGCCAGCGCCTGCTGGAGCCGGTCACTTTCGATATTTTCTCTACGTATCCCGAAAAAGACCCCAAGAAAAACCCCTACCATCACCCCCCCCACCAAACTAATAGATGTCTTTTGCACTGGCTAATTTTTCTCTTTTACCCACTGGAAGGCATCCAATTACAAAGGAGGTTCATGCAACGGTTCCGTTGGTGGAAACCTGATTAGGGAACGGTTGCCGCATCTCTCGCCTTCACGAAAAAGATGCCCAGAGCTCCAGCCACTAGGCCTTGAAAAGGACCTAGAAACAGGTTGGACTGACTCATTACCACCCAGAATGGCGCTTTGGCGTACGGCAATAAAAGAATGGTCAGCGCTACAGCCGAGAGATATAGTATGGACACCCCAAATGAGAGAAAAAAGGTGAAGGATTTAACAGATGCATCCTCCTCTTTGGGATTAGTAGCATCTGCCGCAAACACTCCAATCATCAGTAACAGGGTGGGCATTAGGGTGGGCAAGAACCAGCCCCAAGCTTCGTTTGTCTTCTCTTGCCACCTTCCCAACACCGACTCAACCACAAATAGAATAAACAGACCACCGCCGGCACAAAACCAAAGCGTCGCGAGAGCAGCCCGACAGGTAGACTTTTTTATCGTCATAGTGTGCGTCGGTTTCGGACAGGATTTGGCGTAGTTTAGCTCGCTTTGCATTGAAGTCAAGGCTAATGTTCTTATGAAATCCTCTTTCGTCCTCTTTCCAACCGCCGCAAATTCTGCGGTATTGCGCAGACCTTCGAGGAGATATAAAGCTCGTCTTGTCCCTATCGACCACCACCGACAGCGCCAACGCAATCGTCAGGTTCGACGCCGTCACCGATTTCCCTTCCCCCGGCACCCCACTCGTCACCCACCCCCCGCCTCCGTTTTTTTGACCCCGCTTTCCGACCGCGTTCAGCTCCTCCGTCCTCCCTCTCGTTCCGCTTCCCCGCTTTCCGCTTTTTCTGATTCCGCACTCCGCACTCCAAATTGCGATACGCCTCCACAAACGCATACCGCTCGTCCCCCGCCCAAACAAGCCCGACCCTCTCCGGCCCAGCGCCGTCCGCTCCTGCGGGATCTGCCCCTAAGTGGCACCAAAAGTAGTTGCATGGGTACGCCAAACAGCGTAAACGAAATGGCAATGTTAGTGGCTCAGAACCACCAGGCGCTGTTAGTCCTCAATAGATTGGAAGGAGCGTAACGATGCCCAGCCCACTGCCCGATCCCGAACCGCTGCGTCTTCCCAGGACAAACCGCGATCCCGCGGCGCCTCCACCGCCCCTTGATGTTTATGTTGCTAGTATCGTGCCCCAGATACCTGCAGACCCGTTGAAAAACACCTTTCTCGGCGAAGTCCTGACAGGAAGGGACCGAGGCCCCGTAGAGATGTGGGAAACGCAGGTGGCCAACCTCTTTTGGTCTGTCGTGTTTGACATCGCCCACCCTGGTACTAGGGAGACTGAGAAAGTTGACGCCCATACCCTCCCGTTCCTGATTCGCTACCGATCGGGGCGATCCGTGCGATTTGATCTGCTCGCATTCAGCAACAATTACCAAGGGCCCGCCATTCGCTTTTTCGGCGATTTTCTGGCGGAGCGAACTTCTAATTTCCGCGACGCACTCCGGAGGATATCAAACGCCTGGAAGAATATTAACCCCATGGAAGAGGAGAACCAGAATCCCCGCGAGAACGCCTTGCGAAAAGCTCTTGATGGAATCAGTCAGTTGCCAGGACATCATCTGGCTGAATTTGCAATGGATTTTGTCAAGAAAGAGCTCCCTTGCGAGATTATTCTGCCCCCACCCCCCTTAAGGCCCCACGCGTCTGTACCTGAGCCACCACTCGGCGTCGCGACCGCAGCAGGGTCGTCCCGAACTTCGAGCGTCGGCATTATAGCGCAAAACAACAAAGGCGAGATAGGCGTGACGATGGCCGGCCACGCTATACCGTTGCAAGAAGGACAGGACTACAGAGGCATCCCAATCTGGGTTGATGGCCAAGAAGGACATATTATCTCGTCGCATATGGCAAGCGATAGCGCATTCGTGCGTCTCCCTCCTGGCCTTCACTTCCGTACCAGGCCAGTTCGGTCGAGGTTACAAACCTGGGCCCCGGGGTTGAACCAGCCGCTGCATTTTTCTGGCCTCGCGACACCTGGAGGCGAAACCCGTACGACGGCTACTCCGCTGACCTTGCCACTGAACGATCTGGGGCTCCAAAAGTACTTTATGACAGAGCTTTCAACCCTCCCAAAGGACTCTGGATGTGCTTGCTTCGACCCGTACGACAACCTCGCCGGCTTCTGCTGGGGAGGCTCGGGAACCCAGAGTGCTATCGCGTTCTCACTCTGGTTTTGGGCCGATTCTGTATTCCGCGCTCACAAACTCCAATGATTCGAGAGAAAGGAAAGGTATGCCATTTTGGGATGTTTTGACACGTAAACGAGCCGAGGAATGGCTTTACTACCAATTTCTCCCGCAGCAAGTACCGGGAGCCGTGGAATCGGAAATCCTCGAACCGAACAAATCATATGCGAACGTTTGGCTAAGATCGACCAGGGTCGTCAACGTGCGGAGCGGACTTAAAAAGTTCTACGGAGCCGTCCACAGTTATATCAGCGTGCTGCCAGTCGGTCAGCCGGATAAGGCCGAGGTAAATACCGTGGTCACGCCGAAGCTCCTTCGGAACGTGGACCCCAGGAACCTGGATCGCGTGGTACAAGTCAACCATCGGCTTCTGGGGCCGATCGCTCACTCCGGGCACGACGTGGAGCTTGAGGTTGGGCTTTTCTCGGTCGAAGAGGCGGATCTAGTAGCTCCCTACCTGGGAATGCTTGAGAAGATTTCTGATGTCGCAGGGGTCGGTTTTCTAAAGACCGCCTTGCCGTTCGCGGCTCCGATCAAAGACGGCATTAACGCACTCTTGAACGGCCAAGGTGACAGCATTCTGGAAATCGGACTCTCAAGAGTTTTTCAGCCGCTCACGACGGGGTACCATTTGGTGATGAGGGTTCCAGAGCAGCAAGTCAATCCGGCGGAATTCCGGCTGGAGCGCGCCACTGGCCGGGTCGTCGGAAACGACGGAAAACTAATCAAAGATTATGCCTACATCGTTTTCGAAGTCGCTTCGACGAAGGAAAAGCATGACTGGCCAAAGATATCCGAGCTGAAGCGGCAGTACGATCTAATCAAGGACGCGATCGTTCGAGGTGATGCAAAAGAGGCCAACGCCGGTCAGCAGATTTTTCGGCGGTTGGCTCGGACTTCGACCGACCTGATTAAGGCCGACGCAGACCGTCTGACCCAATTGGTTCGAGACGAGATAGATCAATCCCTCGGCGCCCCTACACCGCAAGCAGCGTTGACTGAGCGACTTGTACGAGAATTCGATCAACTGCCCCTGTACCCGCAGAAATAGTGTCCGTTTTGACCGTGCGATGCTCGCAAGAGCCGGCCGGGGGCTCCCAAGGTTGGCTTTACCTCCATCCGGACCTTGCTCCGCTCTATGGTAAGCGTCACCCATAGCACCTCTGGCGAAATCGACGCGCTGTCCTATTTAAGCGGCGCCCCCCCGTTCCACGACCACACTAAATATCCGCTGCCGGTTTGATTTTACTCGGCGTCAGGATGCCGGGTCCGGACGGTTTCGAAGTGTTGCGATGGATTCGCTATCAACCCTGATTATTCAAAGGTCCCAGTTGCGATCTTGACGGGCGCTTCAAACATGGCCGATGCTGACAAGGGGTATCGGCCAGGGGCATCGACATTCCTTGTTAAGGCGTTCGACTTTGCGAACCGAACCGAACTTTCAAATGCTGTGAAGCGTCTGATCGCCAAGGCCGAACACACATGAAAGCCGAGCCTGCGCGGCTTTGGACAGAGGGCCGAAAAGGAAAGCGAGGTGCGCCCATTCTAACGATGCGCTGCGATTGCGGAAACGCAGTAATCGGCAAAAACGGTTCTTAATAGTCGCGACGCAATACCCAAGCCAGCACCGAGGTTGCGCGAATGGAGGGCGCGTTGGCTACGCGAGCAGGCAAGGAACCTTCTTTCGGCGTGCGCTGACAGTAACGCCGTGGAATCCCACGCGCAAACCCCTTTGCCACGACGCCAGTGTCGCTAGTCGCTTCGTGGATAATCCCGCGGGTATGGAATCCTCCATATCGGCGGCTTGCTCGGCGCGAGGCGATAGTTTTGCTCGCTGAAGACAGGATAAATCATCCATGGCTCATCGTCTCGGGGCGTCATCGCCCAAAGCCAGAATCCATCAAGTGTGCCCGGAATCATCTCGTGGGGTTTGGCGGCAATTCGGCAGAAAACAAACTGAGTTCTAAAACGTAAAAGAAAGAAACATCATCATCCCGCGCGCTCATTAACAAATCCGAATCCGTCATATCCGACCATTCGCCGAGTTTTCGAAAGTTCCTCTGCCGCGAAGCGTTCGAGAGCGCCACCTGCCGTGCGCCTATCTCGGCCGAAGTCCTGCGCGCGGAGTTGCCGGAGGCCTGCGGCTCGCTGAAGGCGCGAGGGGCAGGTCTACGAGGAAACGGACGAGCATGAAATCGAGCTCGTTCGCCAGAGCTTCCACGACTTCGTCGCGCTCTGCGAAGCCAAGGAACTCGAAACGGGCGAGTCCGTCGCAATCATCGCAAGCTACTGACGTACTCCATCCCGCGAAACTGCCCCTCTATCGCGGGGCGTTTCGTTTAGGACACTTTCGGGGCTCGCTGTTTTGGGCTCTGTTCGGACAGTCGTTGCAGGTTCGCGCGTCTACCCATCCCCTTCTCCATCGTGCCTCCCCGGTGTAGGAGATGCGCAGGCTCTATTCGTGCCTTTCGGAGATCTTGCCTTCCGCAATCTGCATTGCGACCTCTTGTGCATAGATGAGGTCGTTGTTGTCCTCTGCAAGCCGATACTCCCGGCAAGCTTGGACCCTCGAACGCTCCTCTTGCGTATAGCAATTTCGCGAAAAGAACATGTCCATTTCGGTTTTGAATGCGCTCATGATAATGACCTCCATTTATATCGGAGAAATCCACAACGACTTTAGCTACCGATGACGTGGCGCCGTGGCGATCCAGAAAACTACCATGCTTCCTCGTCCGGCTACAGCGCGCTTTTGCCCGCCCTTTTTGCTGCAGCCCATCGGGCCTTGGCGATCGCCGATATCTTGGCTCGTGCTTCGCGAGACATTTTTCGCTTTGGCTGTGATTTCCTTTTGCCGATGCCCTTTCTCGTCTTAGCCCATCGTTTGCGTTGTGCTGCTCGCATCCTTGTCAGGCCTTCTTGGGTGATTTTCCGTCTTGGCCGAACCGTTCCATTTCCCGGCTGGATTTCCAGGGTGCTCGCGAGTTCGACTTGTAACTGTTGGATTCTTTCCCGCAAAACGGCCGCGCGACGGAGCGCTTCAGGCGAAATGTCATTAATATTCATGTTTATTATTCTTCGATTTTGACTGGTAAGCCAGCTGTTTGCAGCCATCTCATTATAAGATCAACATTGCAGTGATTGAAACGGTTGAAGATTTCAGCAATGGAAAGTTCATTCAAGGAGAGCAATAACAGATGATGGACGTATGACTGTAAGGGGTCGGCAACCTAAAGGCTCGCACGCCTTTGGAGATCTGCGCCCTCAAGCGGGCCATAATGCCAGGAACTCCCCACCGGCGAAACCATACTTGTATGAAAAGCAAATTCAAGGGATGATGGCTCCACGGAAAGCCAATGAAATGAATACAGCTCCTCTCGGGGAAGAATCGCCGTCCCCCGCGCCGCCGCGTCTGCCTTGGAAGCAGAGGAGACTGCGACGCAAATTGAACAAAGCGGCAAAGGCAGCCAGCAAGCAGGAGAACACGTTCGTAGTTGAGCACGGCGTGTCGAAGGAGTTCCAGTTCGCCCCTGATTTCAAGATAGACAAATTCAACGGACTGATTTTCTGCCAGTTGATCGCCGGAGACGGCTGTGGGAGAAAAGTCGTTTCCTATTGGAAGAGTCGCGACGGTTACCACGCGGCCGCAGGGCCGTTTAGAGCGGCTCTCGGCAGCAACGCAGAAATGACCGCGGCGGGCCTCCATTGTGCGACGAGAACCGGAAGGGAGCCATTGCATCGTCGCATCTCTATACTTCCAGTGATCCTTTTTATTACGACGGTGCTGGGCTTCTGGAAGACGATGAATGATCAGTATAACGAGTGGTTTGAACCGCCGCAGTTGGAGATTTTTGCCGAGCGTGATGAACCATTCCGAATCGCAGTTGGCGACGACGCGAGCGTGAATCTCTTTTTGAGAAATGAGAGCATTTCGACGAAGGCGCTGGTAAAAGTAGTGAAGTGTTTTCTGAGCGATGGTGTGACGAACTGGTCGGCATTCAAGAGCACGCGCATCGCGGCGGTGGAGAAAGGAGAAAAGCTGACGCAAAGAGTCCCGCTCACGTTTCCTAAAGCCGGAGGGTACGTCCTGCGTGCTGAAGCGTTGGTCAAAACTGGAAAGTTCATGCCGCTCAGGACGACCACGAATTATTTTCAGATTCAGGTGTGGCCGGTATTCGGATTCGACCCGCCGAAGATTCTTACGTTGACTTCAAATCATTGCCAAATTGCCACACCGCTGATCTCCGGCCTCGGATCGACCAATCAAGTCAAATGCGAAGCGCTATTAAGGAATAACCAAGGCGTGTGTTTTGAAAATGTCACGCCATCGGCGGACGACCCGATTCCGACTTGTGATACCGAGGCGAAAATTGCCGGGATTGACTGGGCCGTGTCACCAATGAATAGGTTTGCGACACAGACGTGCCTGGTGTACTTATACTCGGAAAGCCCGAAGCAAAATGTGGAATGGACGAATCTCGTGGAGCGCATTGAATTCCAAGCTTCCAATTGATTAACAAAGCAGCATTATGAAATTGAGCCAGTGTGTTATTTTAATCGGGACGGTTTTTCTCATGGCCTTAACTCCCATCGCGAACAGCGCTGAGCTCACGGGTGTCACGCGCGACGCGGTTTTGGAAACCGGGATTTCGGCGGTGAAAGTACGGCTGTACACGACCCAGGACAAGCGCCTTTACAAGAGCGGCTTCTCCAATGATTCCGGCAAATACAAACTGACCGAGGTCAAAGCGGGAGACTATTTGCTCGTGTTCGAAAAAACAGGGTATACGGCCGCCCCAAAGGAAACGGGTATCAAATTGGTGGAGAGCGATGCTCGCGAACAGAACGCTCGACTTTACAAGGAGAGGCCGGACAGCGCTTATATCGGCAGTCTCGCCGACAAGATAAAAGTGAGCGCAAGGGGATGTCCGTCCGTTGTGAGAGGGTATGAGAAGGAATGGGAGGCGATTCAAACATTGCCTGCCGAGTTCAGGGTGAAACTAGCCCATGCCTTGAAAGAGCGGGACGCCGAAGCCGCGACAGTACAGCCGATCAAGCTCGATCTCGAGAAGTACAATCAGGGCTTGTTGAAATAGATGTGTTCCAGATGTCCATCGTGGGTCCTCGGCCTTCGCGGCCGGCTAACTCCTCCTGGGTACTATTAAAAATGCCATAGGTAGGACTTCGAGAAACCTTTGGCATCGTGGATGCGTTGGTACAAAGGGAGGTAGGTGCCGGGTTGGACAATATCCCTTGTGCGACATCGGTGTGCAGGTAAAACCCGTGAAACCTGACTAGCGGGCTGGCCGTCCGATTCAGCCAGAGCGATCACCAAGAGGAAACTCGTAAACGCCGGACGCTCGATCTTTGAAAGCCGTGCCAAAGGATGAAAGGATGATGCCCAGCAATCAGGCCGAGGATCGAAGATCGAAGTCGCAATTCGCACGACTATATCCTCTGCGCTCATTTCTTTTTTCGCGAGGTTGTTCAGCCTTAGGTCAGGATTGGCAAAAAGCTCAGTGCGTCTAATTTGAGGCTCCATTTTCCCGCAGCAGCGCCGCAAGATCCTCGTGATGGGACATTTCAGCCCACTTTAATGCGGTCCATCCTCGCTGATCCGTGATTTTCCGGTCGGCATGGTGTTCGACCAGAATCTTCGCCACGACAAAGAACCCTTCTCGTGCCGCCAAATGCAAGGGCGTCATGCCTACAGAATTCTTCGCGTCCACCTCGGCCTTGGAATCGAGCAGCAGTGAGACGGTATTGGTGCGATCATGCATCACCGCAAGATGAAGCAAGGTATTTTTGTCGTAGTCCGGTACACTGATCAGGTGTGGATTTGATTTCAACAAAGGGGCAAGAGCCGCATCATCTCCGTCCAAAGCCGCCTGATGTGCCGCCGTATATTTGGTGACGTCGTAGGTATCCGAACCCGTAAGCCAGCACCCTGGCGTCAAAACCAGGAGAAACAGGCCATGAATTAAGGCCACAAATTTGCTTTTCATAACTTTCCTTATGGAGGAAACACCTGTCCTTGTAGCTCTGGAAACTTCGCTGCGGCCTGAACGGGCATTTGGTTTTGCATTTTATCCAATGCAATTTTGAACGACTTGGCACTTTCGTTGTGGGCCGGCTTTCCGGGTGTATATCCGGCCGGTTGGACTTGCCGCGCCAGATAATCAATGAGATTTTGTGGTGCTGGCGGAGCCGTCGCATTCGGATTGGCAACGTTAAGGACGTCCCAAACACTGCCGACGCCTCGCTGGTCCACATCCGGGGTGTACGATCCGCCACCAAATACCTGGCCGATAAACTTCAAAATGGATGTGTGGTCAAGTCGGCCATGAAATATGGTTCCCTTCGTCACGAAAGGCGAAATGATCAGCGCCGGGACCCGCACCCCAAGGGATTGGAAATCTTCATATTCTCCATTGGGCGCTTTGGTCACCTGACCGGGCGGAGATACATGGTCAAAAAATCCGCCGTGCTCGTCATAGGTCACGATGATCACCGTGCCCGCCCAGACGTCAGGCAAGGATGAAAATGCTTTGTAAACCTTCAGAAGAAATTCCTGCCCGGCTTTGACCGCAGTTGGTGCGTGGTCGTCAGTGCTGGCACCGATATGCGGGGCGTCCGTGTAGGTGGGCTCCATGAACATGACCTTCGGCAATTCGTCAGGCAACGCCAGCATGAGATCGTTATCAAGCCGGGTAAAACGACGGAAGTAAACGTCATCAAAAATGGCAAGTGTCCATTTCGGCATCATGGCAAAGAAGGGCAGCCCTTCGTGGTACACCCGCCAGGGAATGTTCTTTGCGTTGAGCCAATCGTAAACCAAGTCTTGGTCCGGCAGCGGAAACGTATTGGAATCTATCTTGGAAGAGCCACCCATGGCAATTAACCGATTGGCCTGCGTGCCGGCCGGCAGCGCGGAGAACCAGTTGTCACAAACGGCAAAATTATCAGCGAGAAATGCCGTTATCGGCGCCTCTGTAGGAGTGAAGTAGCTCATCACCGGCGGCCGATCCCCGGGGTTCACCGGGCAGACGGTAGCATAATTTGTGACAAAGCCATTCATCGGGAAGACACCGTTAGTCGGTGTGCCTAATTGCAATTTGATTGGATCACGTTCGTGCGGGGGATCCCCAGGCATGAGGCTAAAGGGGTCATCGCTATGCCACGGCAAATAGGATATGCCATTGTAAACGCTGGCGACGGCGGCGTTCCATGCCGGATAATTCTTCAGCCCATCTACGTCTCGTTTACCGAATTCATCCAAACTCATGTACCCGAGCAGGGTGTTGAATGAGCGATTCTCCATCATTACAACCACAATTCTTTTTATTTGAGTGGCATCGGGTCGCATAAATCTCTTTCGTAGTTAATCAACTAACCTCCACTGCAGTAATTAAAAAACGCCAATCCTGTCGCAACTCGCCGCAATCGGGCGAGGTTTCACGCGACACCGATGCAGGAAGTTCATAGGAGCATCATTCCTTCGATATTTTGCACTTCATTCGCAGCGTCTTCAAGTAAAGTATCAGTGTCTTTAGCTTTGGACGCGGCCAGCACCTTCCCTGTGATCACTCACATGAGATTTGGGGCGGCCGCATTCTCCGCCGGGGCTTCCCCTTTCGGTTTAATTGGTAATTGTCCAACAAACGAATACCTAGCGATGACATTATGCCATCGATAATAAGAATCGACGCTGGAACGCGGTTGCTCGAATCCTTCCGCGTACGCTCGAATAGACCGGAGCATTGCCTGTTCAGGCTCGCTTAGGCCGGTCTGCGTTTCCAGTTGCCTGATGACGTCCAAAAGCGGTTCACCGTCAAGCGGTCTCCCGGTACTCAGGGGCCGATCCCGTTGCGCATCCCTCAGTCGCTCCATCTCCGCGCAAAAGCGTTCCGCCAGTGAAGGCGTCGAATTGAACATCGCCAACAAATACATCACCGCTTCGAATTCCCGAGGTTTGCCGTACTCCCCGAGGAACTCTTTTTCCCCCGCCTTGGAGACCCGCGCGCGCAGGAGACGATAAATATTTACGAACCGCTTAATGGCTCGCGGAGTCGCTCCCGCCAAACTTTCGAACTTACTGAGAAAATTCACTTCCGCTCCGCTCAGTTTCATGCTTGCGAATCCTGAGGCCTTCCCTGAAGCAACTACTTCTAGCAGGACTTGTTTTTCCACAGTGGAACCGCCGGCAGCCGGGCCAGGCTCCTCCCCTCCAACCGAGCCAGATGCACCACCCGCACGCCCATCGGATGCTTCGGTTTTGACGTTGCCGACCTGACGTTTCTCATTGGCTCCGGTTCTACGGCTGGCATCCTGGCTCTCCTCTGTAGAGACAAGCCCTCGGATGAGGAGGCCCGCATCCTGACCCCCAAGCGGCTTTATCCAAAAGGGGATCTGAAAAATCTTTTCCAGGTAGTCGAGCGGTCGCGCCGCAGCGTTCGTGGTCCCTTGCGGCCGCGTGAGAAGATCCCCCACGACCTCTCCTTTCCCTGCCTGGTCCACGAGTAGCGCATTGTCCTCCGCGAGAAGCTCAGGGTAGTAATTCAGCAGACTGCGACTGATCCATCGCGGATCCACACCCACTACCACTACGAACAGGTCAAAGGCAAGAAGGAGTTGGATGGCTTGAAGCACTTGGATCACTTGCCTCGGCGGGCAACGATCCAGGTCATCGATATACAGAATAATGCGGTCAATGCTGGGCAGCTTCTCAAGACGCTCAATGTCTTCTTTGGTCACATCGTCGCCGGGTCTGAGCTTCCCCGCCCTGAAATCTCGCGCATTCCGCATCAGCATCGAGAGCTTCTCGAAGTCCTGCCGCACAAGAGCAAGCGTACCAAGGCTCTTGCGGTAGTCTCCGCTGGCTGATCTTTCCTCAATGAAGATGTTCAGGGCACGCATCGGGGAGGCGTCCTCCAAAGCTTTTGTCGCAGCCTCCACAGATTTTCCAGCCTGCTCGGCCGCCTCCCTGGCCTTTTGCAACTCGGCCTGCGCCTGTACGACCGCAACCTCACTTTCCTTTGTCAGTTCTGCCCGCTTCTCCGCTACAGTCTTGTCGAACTCAGCGCTCGCTTTCCTTAGAGATTCCAGCACGTCTTCCGCTTTCTTACGCGTACTGATAAGCGGCACCAGCAAGGCTGAGACGGTCCCAAGTGCCGCCACAACTTCCTTCACCTGGCCATCGAAAGCTGGCGTCTTCAGAAGCGCACGCACCAGCGTCATCAATGCCGGTATTAGTACAGGTGCCAGAACGGCAGCGCTTACGAACCATAGCCGCAAGGCAAAACCTGGAGACCTCCAGAATGTCACCAGAAATGCTGACATTCCTGTAGCAGCTCTTTTAGCGTCAATGAGGGTTTGAGCTATATTCTCGACCGATTCCGTAGCCGGCGCGAGACCAAGAGTTTTTACCGCCTTATTGAGTTCCTCCTTCACGAAGGGTTCAAGCCTCGTCTTTCTTAAAACGTCAGCTCTCGAGATTTTTTGCAAGGCTAACTGCGTAAGCTGCGCATCGTTCTGTTTTATCATTAGACTTCGCTGAGCTTCAGCAGCCTTGGCTCTGGCAGCTTCGAGCTCCTGCTCCGCCTTTTGCTTCGACTGCCTGACTGTGCTGAGTCGCTGGAGAAGCTCCTGCATTTGCGCTTCCCAGCCAGGTGCCGTCGCCGACGCCCCCTTCAGTGTCTCGAACATATGCGAGACAAGGCTGGCCCAAAGATTCGCCTCAACATAATGCCACGCGTTGAACTCGATTTGTATGATGTCCTTATAAAATGCCTTCTCCTCGCCCCTCAGCACGACGGACTCCTTGATTTTTTCAACTCGCTTGCGCAGTTGGGTCATGAAAAAGCTCTTCCCGCTCCCCCATTGCCCAAAAAGCGCAATCGAAAGCGGCGGCTTCACGTCCTGCATGCACATCATTCGCGCAATGGCCTCCACATCCGCCTTGATGTCTATATACGCTTCGCCGTCCGTTTGGTCGTTGGCGATTCCGGGCAGCGTATCTTCCGAGACCGACGTCCCTGGATCGAATAGTGAAGGCCGGGTCTGGCTGACAGCGGTTTTCCCACCCTCCCCCTGATCCCCATCGTTTGGCTTTGTCTCCCCACTCGT
>DASRFK010000133.1:0-8966 GCA_035651635.1 Verrucomicrobiia bacterium
ATCCCTATGGTAGATTTGTGCGGGGCTGGACTTCCGAATGTCGAAGACGCTAAAGATTTTGATTACAGGCGCCGCACGCGGCATAGGAATGGCAACGGCGCAGGTACTTGCCAACCGAGGGCATTCAGTCGTCGCCACCGACGTATCCGCGCTGAGTGGATCGGAAGGCATCCAGGCACATGTGCTTGATGTCACAAGCGATGACTCCGTGGCGCGGTGCCTTAAAGAGGTTGGTCCGCTAGATGCAATCGTCAACAACGCCGGCATCTTTGGACAAGGGCCGGTGGAAAGCTATCCACTCGATCGTATCCGGCAGATGTTCGAGACAAACACGCTCGGCGCGTTGCGCATAATCCAGGCGGTCTTGCCCGGCTGGCGACAGCGGGGTTCAGGCGTCATCGTAAACGTGTCGAGCGTGGGCGGCCGAGTCTCCGCGCCGCTCGAAGCAGCGTACAACGCCTCCAAGTTCGCGCTCGAAGCCTTTACGGAATCACTGCACGTGGAAGTCCGCCACTTTGGAATACGCTGCGTAATAATCGAGCCAGGAAACACCGCCTCCGGCATAAAAGCGGTCGAGCGCCATGCAGGACCGGCCGACTACGCCGGACTTTGGGAGCAGTGGGCGGGAGCCCATAACAAGATGACGGGGCCATCTGGTCCACAGGGACCCGAAGTTGTCGCATTAGCCATCGCCAGTGCAATTGAAGACCCCGCGACACCGCTCCGTGTGCCCGTCGGCCAGGACGCTGAGATGATTTTGGGCTTGCGAAGAAGCCTCGACGATCGGGCATTCGAAGATGCAATGAGAAAGGCCGTTGGGTTTACGTGGTGATTGGATGACCGGTTGCTCTCGACTGCATTACGACCAACGGAACGGGGATCAGGGTTTGCGTCGTTGGAACAACGTGGCGGGTTTCAACTCCATTTCCACTTACCCGGATTGGCTGGCTGGGTCCTACGGAGGCCTCGCCCTCGACAGGCGTTTGGTCTGGCTGGGCGTTCGCGCAATCGCCGACATGCAGCAGATTGCCATAGCTCTCGGCATCCCGGAGGTCATGTCCTTCAACAAGGCCACCGACGCCGAATCCGGGTTGACTCTGACGGCGGTGAGCTACGAGGAGCCAGGCACCGGCAACGTGCTCCTGAGCATGGCCATCCTTTACGGCCTCCACGTTGGGAATGGTGGCGGCAGCGCGTTGGCCCAAACGGACCTCGCCGGATTACTCCTCAAGAATTAAGCCTATGAACGCATCATTACTGGAAATTGCCAACGGGATTAAATCAACGGGTGGCCCAGAACGAGCCGCGCATGTGAAAGACCTAATCGCAAAAGCTGACGCGTTGGGCGAAGCCCTGACGACTGACGACGTGGACGGTATAGCCTCAACGCTCAGTCCAATCGGCGAGCTTAACGACGTGAACGCCAAGCTGCGACAGGAGAACAATCCGGACCGGATTCGGACGCTCATGGCCTCCGCTATGAAACTGCGCAACCAGATGAGGGTCGGCGCGAAGTAAACCTTTAGCGGCAGGAGGTTCATAGTCAGTGGTGGCCCTCCGCTTGGCGAACCGATGGCGCGACCGCGATAAACATACCATCGGAAGACTGAGGCGTCCGTTTAGCTCATACCTGGCGGACGCCTCTTTTTCTACACACTTTTACAAATATAAATCCAGACATTGAAACTACAATTTGGGATTGACGAAAATCTCACATGTGCCCACCGACAGATTAGTATTTGTCATCCATTCTGTTGTGATGCCCATAGAATAAAAAACTGCCCTGACTTTCAAAAAGTCCCAAATTTTTCTGACGTTCGGATCAGATATTAAAAGGATTGGACGAACAGAATGAGCCGGGACGGTGACAACATAATTTGTCTTTTCTACAATAATGCCTACATCTCCATCACCCAAAGACATCTGAAAATTATTTGTTTGAGCAATAATAGCCCAAAACTCATCCGCATAAACCGTGGAGTTGGTCGCCAGCACATAAAAGACTTTATCAATTCCCGCGTTTGGCCCGACTGGAGCATTTGTAATCACGACATTGTTCAAGAACATCACCGATGGCATTTGCCACCCCTCAGCCCCTCCACGATACAATACATTCATGCCGGGCGGCCACTCTGCGATTGGTTCGGCATTTGTTTCAGCGAATCCAGCAGAATCCAGCATATCTCTAATCATGTGAGCGAAGCTTAGGACCTCTGCACCACGGGTTGCAAACCGGATTCGAATTCCAAATTTACCAACATTCCGGGTCGAATTTATGAAATTCCGTTTCTGTTCTTGTGTTATCTCCCTCCACCTACTTCTTACCTCAAGCGCAACGACGTTCGACCTCAGGACCAGGTTGTTTGATTTGGCGTCCTCAAGACTTAATGAAAGTCGAAACGTTTCATTCGTTAAGACCGCGACCTGCTCATTCGCTTTGGCTACCTTGCCTTCCAGATTGACGCCTTCTCTTATTGTGTGGCCTAGGGCGAAAAGTTCCATAAAGACACCGGCTACGACCGAGGCTATAAACCGGGACTCCAGCTTGTGGTGTTCATCTCGCTCCGTCTTCTTTTTTCCGGCTGGGTGATGATGTAAATACCACTCACCGCCGCATCCAATGACTACGAGCGCTGCCGCAATAAATTCAAATCCGGTCCAAAACCAAAACGATGGAACAAACAACCAAACAATAAAAAGGGAGGCAATCGGCGTAAAAATTACTGAAACAATCTTTGGACTTATGCTTTTGGCATCCATTTGCTTTCTCCCGGATTGCGAGTTCGACGCTCGCTGCCTTTAGCGCTACTCTGCATTTCCCTCGACACTAGGCCGATGGTCGATGACGGCAAGTTCGATCTGAAACTTCGCGCATGTCGCGACGATACGCCTGTGGGGCGCGTTGGAAGAGCAGGGGAGCGGGAAAGAGATAGCTTTAGGTGAATTATTCCCTGGCATGAGCTTGGCGTATCAATGGCCTACTTTATTCTTTCTTCTTTCCGAGAGAATCAAGTCGCTTCCCAAGCTCTAGAGCTTTTTCTTTAAGCACGTAAACATATTCCAGAAAGTAATCGAGCAAATCTACCATAGCTTCTGCAACCGGTTGATCGGGTTCCCTTTCTAAATCAAAATGTGACGCGATGTTGCCTCCTTTTCGCAAATTTGCGGCCAATAAAATCAGAGGTTGGGTGAGATCTACTTTTTCAGGCAGCGATTCCAACTGCTCAAACAGAGGGTCTTTGGAATGCTCTTCTCCCAGGAGCGTCTTCACCAAGCCTTCCATAGTGCGTCTACAGGACGCGGCACACGCAGTCCATAAACCAGCATTATAAGCAGCGAGAGTGCCTTGATACGCACGTGCGAGCGCTGGCGTTATCATGCCTGCTGCTACAATCGGCTCCCGAACAACTCTCGGCCTAGGATAAATGCATATCTCCTTGCACCCGCGCTTAGAGGAATCTCGGCCGTCCCCAGGTTCAACAATCCAGAAGTTAGCTTGTGATGAGCAACCGGGACAGCGACCGCTCGCGGAGACGGTGTTGCGAGGCGCATCATGAACCTGCTGCTGTAATGGAAAATTGACCAGTTTGCCGCAATGTGGGCAGAGAGTATCTACGCTTTGCGGGAGCCATAAGGTATTATTCCATGCTATCCAAGTTGGAACAGTGCTCAATGCGAGTTGATGCATATTTAGTTATTCAGGTTTTCCTGTCCCGTGCTGCAATCGCTTTTCGCTTCGCTTCCGGAAGCTTCGCATACAGTTCGGTAACTTTTTTCGGATGGGAAATCATTTGGTCTGCTATCCCGTTAACGAGTTCGAACAGGTGAAGAGCGATATCGCGGTCGTCCCTCAAGTCCATCGCCCCCGGATGAACTGCTTCATTGCCAATGACTCTCACAATGTCAAGAGCCTGCTGGATTGTTGGGTTTAGCCCTTTCTTGACCAGGCTGGCTATGTCGCCATCGATATTCTTTCCGCTTTCGCCAAGATGCTTGCACAGCTTTTGAATACTAAGCCGAAGAAGCGCTGCAGCGCCACGTGGAGAAGCGGTCACTATGCCTCGGGCCTCTTCGAAGTCAGAAATAATCTCTGGCGGCAATTCTTGATTTGGCAGCGGCCCTACCTTGTTCAGCGGGAACAAAAGCTGATTGTGAACCCATACTGCCATTGTTTTGCAATTGTAGCACTTACTGAGGTGAAGGTTATGAGCTCGCCAACCAGACCCTCTCGGTGCATCTCCGTCTTGGAGGAACACCAACCCGGTGTTTAGTCGTTCGAAAATACTAAGCACCTTGTCCCTGTCTCTCGGTGACAGTTCGCGATTGGCCTGAATCCGCTCACGATAGCTCTCATCTATCACGGTCGGAACAGGGGGGTCTTCGCGAATTGGGTCGGCATAAAGGACATACCAGTATTGTGTGGTGTATGCGGAGCAGTGAGGGCAATTAAACGCCGTCTCTCGCACGGAGGCTTGAACAATCTTTGACATAACCCTGACCGTGCGACTATGCGCTTGGCGGCCCGAAAGGCAAGCCTGAAAGGTTTCTGTGGTAAGACCATCGCCGCTAACGCTGAGTGGGTTGCCAGGACCGGGAGGTTGACGGTTGCCCTCCTGCGGCAGAACTTCCTACGGTTAAACCTATTGCATGGAGGATTAGGAGAGTTTAATGTAAAATGTTTCGTTGGATTAGGCTGCGGTCGCTTATTATGGAACGTTACATTGCACAGATGGCAGATGACGCACTCAGAGCCATGTGTGGCCGGGAGTCCCTCACCAAACGGTTGAGGAAGGCACAACTGCATTTCATTTTTGTTAACGATGAGCACCATCTTGGAGCAGCACCAGAGGATGTGCGCCACAGCATTGCGGCGTTTCTTAAGTGCAGGACCGGAAGAGGTTCGATGAAGGCGGCAGCACTTGCTCAGGAGGCGATTGCGTCTGCTCTAATTGAGTTTGGCCGCTGTGACGCTTTGCTCTCGATGAGGTTGAAGCAGAAAAAATGCAAACGGGCGCAGCCTCAGTCGATTATCGAGCCGGTTCGGAGTCAGCCCTCAAGCTCCACCTAATCACGCGCATAGCTGCCACAGCCGCGTGGCGAGGTTGCGGCAGCGGAAGGGGTGCCGAGGGCTTCTCGCCCGGAAACCGACGCCGCAGATTATAGAGAGCGGACGCGGTAAGTCCGACCCGGAAAATGCTTCCACTGCGGGTCGTTGACGTAAATGGAACCACTCGTCAGCGTATTAGTCTGGAGGGGAGTCCAACCGGGGTGGGATAGGTCCGTACAAACCTCCACCACCACGGTCTTCCCGCTGGCCCATTTGACGCTGAACCCAAAGTCACTAGTGCCACCCGCGTCGGGTTTACTGACCTGCATCTGCTGTTGCCATATCGCTGTCGGAAGACCTCCGAAAGTTGCGCCCCAGCCCGTCGTCCCGGGCAGATAATAGACGGTTGCGTTGGTAACCCTCGAGAACGAGTTTGTAGCAACCTCGGGGGCATTCCCGGTGAAATAGACCCCTTGCAGATTGAGGCAGCTTGCAAATGACTGTGGGCCAACGACGGTAACACTGCCGGGGATTGTCACAGTTGCCAGGTTGTCCAAACCGAAAAATGTGCCGCCGTCGAGTATGGCTATACCCTCGGGGATGGTGACATTAGTCACGCAAAGATGAGACCCAACGAATGCATTAAGCAATATCTCCGTCACGGGTAGCCCAGTTATGATGGCTGGGATGGTAATGTCGCCATGATCGGCCAGGGGGTCGAAGCACCCGTTGTATGACCTGATGAAAATCGTGTTATCACTATTGGTGCCCCACACGTATCCATTAGTGTTTTGCGCCTGTGCCGCGAGGGGGAAGACCAGCAACGACAGAATCGTAGCGCTTAAGTTCGCCTTTGTAATCGTGGGTTGCATAATAATTCCTTTCTCATTTCCACCAACTTATCAGACACACGTGGGCTGTCTGTAAGGAAAACACGGATCTTCTTGTGAGTAAAACACGCACGCAGAAATCGGGTGGCAGGCCCCCGAAAGGCCCTCTCCGCCCTCGCCACATCGTTTGTGCCGCGTTCGAATGGCGGGACCGGGTGAAGAGGCGTCGGGGCGTCCCAAGGCGTTAAATCCACCCCTCCGAGGCCAGTTGCTAAAGTTGCTAAAAAGCTTTAATTCGTCTTCAAACGGCTGGATTCGGTTTCATTCCGGAGGAAAAGGCCGAACATCACGTTTAGCCCGTATTTACCGAGGCTTTACGAGGTTTTGAAGTGGTGGCTGGGGGCGGAATTGGGGTCCGATCGGGGTCGGTCCCGCACAATCACATTTTTGCGGGGTCGCGGCTTCGGGCGGCGCCGGTCAGGAAGCCGGCGCACCGCTCAGTCTTAATTCTGACCCGGATCGCCAAAACCTGTGCATGGGGGCGGGCGCGCTTCTGGTTTCGGGGTCAGCAGACGCAGGGATATTGCCGAATGGAATTATGCGATTGTCCGCGCCCCCGTTTCGTTTCAAAGGTATGACCGCATCATTGGCTGACATCGTTACGGCGCTCGCAACCGGTAGAATCGAAATGGATAATCCAGGGGCTTGGTTTGCTGTTGGGAAACAGGCGTCCACACGGGATTGCTGAAATAGACCAACCCGTTCGTGAGCTCTCCTGGCCCCAGAACCTTCTACGAAATTAGCGGTTAAATCAGCTGTAGACTAGTGATTCAATCTCCGGCAGATCCAGTCAATCACTTTCTTCACAAAGTTTTGTCGCTTCCTTTCGCCTGCCGTCGCAAACGTTCGCAAAATGTCGTATCCTTACACCAGCTCCCGCCCCTCACCGCTTTGCTCCTCAAAACCAGCTGTATACTCGCCATGCCATGAATGACGTCCAAACCCAGCAGCGCTTCGTTCATCTCCGCGCCGAAGGCTGGAGCTTCGCCCGCATCGCCGACGAACTCAAGCTCTCCAAACCGACCCTCATCACCTGGAGCCGCAAATTTCAGTTCGACATCCAGAACCACCGCGCCATCAACATCGAAGCCTTGCACGAACAATGGCTTTCCACCCGCGAAGCCCGCGTCGCTGCCTTGGGACAACAACTCCAAAAAGTGGAAGCCGAGTTGGCCAAGCGCGACCTCACTTCCTTGCCGACGCACCAACTGTTTACCCTGGCCGAATTTCTCCGGCGCCAAATCAAACGTGAAACCGGTCCAATGCAGTTCACCACACCTGTCTCCCAAATCCCCGTGAATGAACTCCAGACCCAAGTCCAGGATTGGTCTCCTTAGTTGGTAGATGACATGGCGCTGTAATCTCTTCGGCATCGATCAGCCACCGCAACAAAAGTGCATCATCTCCTTTCAATTCGGGCCTTGAATCTCCGCTACTTAAACCGATATCGCGACCGCTCAACCCTCCGTCACTCGACTCGCATGCTCTGCGGTGTTCACCGGCCGCGCCCTCCCGATTACCTCGCCATCGTCTGTCATGCGCTGAAGTTAGTTCTCAAAATTGATGAGGACCTCCGCCCGTTTATGCAAGAGCAGGTTCGCCTCGTGGAGGAAGACCACTTTAAGCAGCGCCTTCAGGCTGCTCTTCGCCGCGTCTATGGCCCGGACCTGGACGCTCCACAATCGCCAATTCCTCCCCCAGAATCGGTAAACAAACGGTAAACAAATGGTTCTCCCTCCATTCGGTTGAATTAAACTCCATTGCGTAAGCAGGCGAATATCACAAACAGGTCGTGAAACAGGGCGTTTTGGATAGTTTGAAGTGGTGGCTGGGGGCGGAATTGAACCGCCGACACGTTCCCGAAGATCGAAAATGCGTATTTCCCAGGAAAACCGATACTTTTGACACGCTTGACACGGCCAAACGTTAGCACTACGTTAGCACTACTATGGCAAGCGTTCATAAACGAAAGCGGAGCCCATACTGGTGGGCGGCCTGGCGGGATTCCACTGGGCGTCTTTACTTTAGGAGCACTAAACAAACCGAGAAGAGCAAGGCTGAGCAATTCGCAATGGAGTGCGAGCGAGCCGAAAAGCACGCAACGGCCGGCACGCTCACCGAGGCACAGGCACGCTCCATCGTTGCCAGCATCATGGAGCGCACACAAACCGGGGACACGTTGAGAAACCCGCCAACTGCGGATTGGCTTCGCGAATGGGTCTCCAGCAAGGAAGCCAACAAGGCCGAAACGACGGCGATCCGGTATAAGGGCACAATCGAAGGCTTCATTGACTACCTAGGCGAAAAGGCAAAGCGGCCGCTCGTTGCGATCACTGACAGGGACGTTCAGGGCTACTTGGATGACAGGGCTCGAAAGGGTGTTGGCCCGTCGACGTTGAATGTCGACGGCAAGACGATCCGGGCTGCATTCTCTCGCGCCGTCAAGTCGGGATTGCTTTCAAATAACCCGGCCGAGGCAGTGGACCTGCCAGAGCGCCAATCGATAGAGCGCGGCACCTTCACGCCGGCCGAAGTCCAGATGCTGGCTGGCGTGGCTTCCGAGGAGTGGAAAACCTTAATCCTGATCGGCTACTACACTGCGGCCCGTCTTTCCGAATGCTGCCGGGTTGATTGGGGCGACATCGACCTTGCGGCCCGCACAATCCGTTTCCCGGTCACGAAAGGCGATCCCAAAGGCAGGGCAATGCCCCTACACCCGGAACTGGCCAAGCATCTGGAACGCATCGCCGGGGACAAGCCAGGCCCAGTGATGCCCCACCTTGCGAGTGTGCGCGTTAGCGGCCGGCGCGGGCTCAGTCAGCACTTTCTCGGGCTTATGGCGAAAGCCGGCTTAGATGCTGAAAAAGTTGACGGCGCCGGTAAGCGCCAGCTGTCACCGGTCGGTTCAAAAGGGACCCCCTCGGGTCGAAATGGGGTCCCTTTTGAAATTTCAAAACTCCCCACCTGTGGGATTTTGACTCAATGTTCCGACACCATTGTTCCTGACAATATTCGAACTTCGTGTTTTG
>DASRFK010000134.1:0-8303 GCA_035651635.1 Verrucomicrobiia bacterium
GCCGGCCAGGAGAGATTCACGCTCCAGGCTGAAGGAGTGATCGTCAGCGCCACAGGCGGACCTAACGTCGGGCTAAAGGCGATCACCCCTGTGACCGTCTGATTGGTCCCGTTGGCCGCGACCTTCAGAGTCCAGTTGTAGTCTGCAGCCTTGGTATAAACGTGCGACACATTTGTGCCGGAGCCATGCGCACTGCCATCACCGAAATCCCAATCGTAAGTGATCGTGCCGGCGCACTGGGACAGCGCGGCGTTCGCGCGGAAGGGCACTGTCGAATTGGGGAATGCCGCCGTCGGCACCAGTGTGCTCGTGGTTAGATAACATTGACCAGGCACCGTGGTGACCGTCACCGTTCCCAGATTGGAATCGGCCGCCAAATCCCAGGCAGTATAGGTAAAGGAGTCCGTGCCGACATAACCCGGAGCAGGAAAGTAAGTCGCGATGTTGCCAGCCACGCTCACGGTCCCATGCACCGGCTGAGTAACTACGCGATAAGCTAATGTAACACCGACGGGGCCTGAGGCTACGAGAGTGATGTTGACGGGAGTTTCGGATACCGTGTTGGCCGACAACGAATTCGCGGTCGCAGCCAGGGCCGCAACTCCTCCGGTATCCCCGCCGTTCGGCCCGTTGTGACACGTGTAACAGCCAATCTGGAACCCATGCCAGAATTGTCCGTTTTGCTGGTAAACTCGATTGCCTTGAGCCCATGATAGAACCGTGCCGCGGTAATCTGCGCCATGGCAAGCCTGGCATTGCGTCCGGGACACATTGTCGTGGCCCGCTGCCCACTGCGCGTCCACCGGGTGCATCGCGTGCGGACCGCCCAACAATGGACTGGGCCTCGTCAAATGGCACACGGCACAATCGGTCAGGATCCCCCCGCCGGCCGAACTTTGGAGAGCGGCGTTTTGAACGTTGTCGTTGGCCTGCGTGCTGAGCACTTCGGCATGCGAAGGGCCATGACAAGCGGCGCATTTCAAACCGGCATGTTCATGCGAAAATCGATACAACGATAAACCGGCTGAAGGAGTGTCGGCCAGCGTAGCATAGGTCGAATTCACCGCCTGGCGAGGCTGACCGTTCGTATCAAATGCGCTCGTGTATCGCAGCGCCCCATTGTTGGACGTGGCGGTGCCCGTGTGACAGCTCTGGCAGTTCGGTTCCTCGAGCCAGCCTTGGCGTCCGACGGCACCCAGGACGCTCACCGACCCATGGCAACTTTGGCATTGTAATGCCAGCGTGCCGTCGTTGTTTACCGGGTTGTGATGCACACCCCGGACCCGCCGATTTTCCGGTGCCGAGTGGCAAAGCATGCAAGCCGCGCTGTTAGTCATCAAGGAAAGCGCCTGGCCGGAAACGGGGTCCGAAACGTAGGCGTGCTTCGAATGCATGACCTGGGTTAAGGAGAAAACATTCGTGATTTGTGGCCCAGGCAACGCATTGGAAGCGTGGCATTTGATGCAGAGAATGGGTTGGCCGTGTTTGGTTGCGCTGGCCAATAACCCCGCGGGATCGTACCCCGCTGCAGCCAACGATTCAGTATAAATGGCGCTCCCCAGGAAATGATCGTCGTGGCTGCGCAAAACGTTCATTTTGTAATCTTTGTCCGGATCCAACGCCCAAACCCATCCTTCCGGCGGACGCGCCGCCGTTTGGGACCCCGAAGCGTGGCAGGAGGCGCAGTGCATTTCGTCGGAGACAGGAACCACAATGTCAGTGGTGGCCAATACATTGCTGGAGCTGTCGCGCGCCACCAACCGCATCATCGGGTAATAATTCTTGCGCCCTTGATCGTCGTAAGGGGTGAGGGGGATGCCCTGGGAGGTGAACCAGCCCTGCGCGGGATCGAAACTCATGACTTGAGGTCGGTTATTCGCGCCGGGCATGCCAAACCCGGCCAGGCCCTGGTCCGGCGCCAGGTTCGCCCCGAAGAGCTGTTGCACGTATTGGTAGAAATTACCTTTGCGTTGTGAAGTCGTGTTGATCGAGCCGCTTCCGTCAGCCACCGCCTGGTACGTCATTGTAACTCCAGCGGCATTGGTGACGAGCTTGCCGTTGGAGACGAACTGCGCGTGAATCGTGCTGTAAGGCGGCGCTAGCGTGTACACGGACACGTCCGCGCCATCGGTTTCGTGCAGGCCGCTTTCACTCCAACCCACAATCACATTCGTCGCGGCAAATCCTGGCCCAAGCAGACCCAAAAAGATTACCAGGACAATGGTGTTTAAGTTGCGCTGCATGAACCCGACTTCTGAACTCATTCAATTACCCTACTGTTTGCGCCGGCGTTCCCTTAAGCAGGGCTCGTACCAGCCGCCCCTGGTGTGTCGGCCATTCTGCCATTTTGCCCGGGTTTTGGTGCGCACCCGCCCGGTAAACTTCCAGCGGCTTCGCTGACAAGACGTTGGCGGCGCAAAGCCTGAGCGCACGCATGCTAAACCTTAGGCTCATAGCAGGATGGTACCGCGCCGAGCATCGGTGACGACTAGGAGATTCCTGGGGCAACAACCGCTTTCGGTGGGCGAAAGCACCCAGAGCGATTGGCAAGTTCCGTGGGCTTGAGCGCCCGCCGACGTCTTCCCTTTTTCTGTCACGAATCAAGACAAACACGACTGCGCTAAGCTGCAAAATATGTCACTGATAGGCAACATTACAAAAAGAGGCATGGCGCACGTCTCCCTCTCCTCCGCGGGCGAGGAGAGGGCTGGGAGAGGAGGCCTGGCCTCCCTCTCCTGGGGGAGAGGGCCGGGTTTTCCAGCCTCCATGATAGCAAAGGATCCTTCACGGGAACCATGAACCCAGCCGCTCCAATGCTTCCCGCAAGGCTCCTCCTCCTCATCTGCGGTCGCCCCGAATCTGCGGAGGTTCATGGAAACCCTTCTTTTGCGCATGCAGATGTATTGGGACCATGAACCCAAACTGCGCTCCGAAAGCTCCTCCCTCTCCCTGGGGGAGAGGGCCGGGGTGAGGGCGAACTTTTCTCCAACCAACTCGTCCCGATGGCCCAACCGCCGAGTGAGACGCCGAATTGCACCAAACACCATATTGTTCCTCCCTCTCCCTGGGGGTGAGGGCGATTTTTTTGCATTCGGTTCATGGAAAGCCTCCATGATAGCAAAAGGATCCTTCACGGGAACCATGAACCCAGCCGCTCCAATGCTTCCCCCCCCAGGCTCCTCTTCCTCATCTGCGGTCGCCCCGAATCTGCGGAGGTTCATGGAAACCCTTCTTTTGCGCATGCAGATGTATTGCGACCATGAACCCAAACTGCGCTCCGAAGCTCCTCCCTCTCCCCGGGGGAGAGGGCCGGCGTGAGGGCGGTTTTTTCCGCTCGGTTCATCGAAAGCCTCCCCGATCGCAAAAGGATCCTTCTTCCTCATCTGCGGTCGCCCCGAATCTGCGGAAGTTCACACAAACCCTTCTTTTGCGCATGCAGAAGGGCGGCTTTTTCCGCGCCTAGCGATTCTCGTTGTGGGATTTTTCTTTTGCCTTTCGGTCCTGGATGGCTTCGGAAAACCACAACACCTCGTCTAAAAAGACGTCGGCGCGGCGTTCGTAACCGTGATCGGCGGGCGTGCCGTCATCCGAAAAGGCCTCGTGAACCCGTGAAACCGCCAGGTTTTCGGGAATGGGAAACGCTCCCATGCCCACGGTGACGAGTCGCAATTGTGCCAGACAGGTGATCCCGCCATAACCCCCGGCCGACACAGTCACGATGCCGACCGGCTTGCGCTCGTATTCCGGGAGGAGATAATCGAGAGCGTTTTTCAGAACACCGGGATAGCCGTTGTTGTATTCGGGCGTGACGATAATAATTGAATCCGCGCGGGCAATATGGCCCGCATACTCGACCAGTCGCGGCGGCGGGTCATCGCGATGGTGCAATCGCTCCTCCATAATCGGAAAGTTGTACTCGAGCAAATCCAGCAGTACGCTTTCCACGTTCTTACGCAACCGCAGCCGGGCCAGAACAAAGCGCGCCACCTTGATGCTCTGCCGATCACGGCGTGTGCTGCCGACAATTAGCGGGATGTAGAACATGGTGGCATTTTTCAGATTGCCGCGGCCAATTCAAGCTCCAAGCCAAGATCTTCGCTTTTGCCCGCCAACCTGAAGCACGGTATTGTCCCCGGATGGCAAGTAACGATAACGCGGGAACGGTTTCATTTGGGAAGCGCCTGTCGCTGGGCCTGAAAATGATCTTTAGCGGCGAATTCGCGGCCCAGGCGATGGCTGCGCTCCAGGCGCGGGAGTCCAGGCCGCGGACACTTGCTCCAGAGCAGGTGCATGCTTCAAGTTTGCTGCTGCTTAATGCGCTTCAACGTGAAGGGCGATTGCTCGATTTCTTGCAACAGGACGTCGCCGGCTTTTCTGACGAGCAAGTGGGCGCGGCCGCGCGCGTGGTGCATACCGGATGCCGCAAGATTTTGCAGCAGTATTTCGAGTTCGAACCGGCGGCCAAAGAAGCTGAAGGGGCCCAAGTCGATCTGCCCAAGGGCTTTGATCCTCAACGTTGGCGTCTGACGGGAAATGTGGCTGGGCAGCCCCCCTTTCGCGGGACCCTGCGTCATCACGGCTGGGTGGCGCGCCAGGTTCGTATGCCCGCCCTCGCCCAGACCATGGACCCGCGGATCATCGCGCCGGCGGAAGTGGAACTGGGCTGAAAGGGATTTCTCTATGTCGCAATTTGCCATTGGCATCGATCTGGGCACCACCAACAGCGCGCTTTCCTTCTACGATCTTACCGCGCCAGCCGCTCGCGCGTGGCAGGAGAGTATCCTTTCCATTCCCCAACTGAGCGCTCCCGGGACTGTGGAAGAACGTCAGCTTCTGCCCTCGTTTCTTTATCTCCCGAGCGGCGCTGAGTTCGCCGACGGCGCCCTGGCCCTGCCTTGGAACAAGAAAGCCGGCAGCATTATCGGTGAATTCGCGCGCAGCCATGGAGCCAAGGTGCCCACGCGCCTGGTTTCATCCGCCAAAAGCTGGCTCAGCCACTCTGGAGCGGATCCCACAAGCGCCCTGTTACCCTGGCAAGCCCCTGCGGAAGTGGAGCGGCTTTCACCAGTCGAGGTGTCCGCGCGCTATTTGCATCATTTGGCCGAGGCCTGGGATGACAAATTCGCGCGAACCAAAGCAACGGCCGAGCGTGGCATCGCCAACCAGGAAATCATTTTGACCGTGCCGGCCTCATTCGACGCCGCGGCACGAGATCTGACTTTGCAGGCCGCCACCAAAGCCGGTCTGAACCACGTGACCCTGCTGGAAGAGCCCCAGGCGGCTCTATATGCCTGGCTCGAAGCAGCCGGCGACACTTTCCGGAAACAGGTCAAAGCCGGTGATGTCATCCTGGTCGTGGATGTCGGCGGCGGCACGACTGACCTTTCGTTGATCGCGGTGACGGAGCTGGCCGGCGAGGTGGAGTTGAACCGCGTCGCCGTTGGAGATCATATCCTCCTCGGCGGCGACAACATGGACCTGGCGCTGGCGCATACGCTCAACCAGCAGCTCATCGCGGAAGGTAAGAAGCTTGATTCCTGGCAGTTTGTCTCGTTGACCTACGGTTGTCGAAATGCCAAAGAGCTGCTCTTCAGCGATCCCAAACTGAAGAAAGCGCCGATTTCCGTGCCCAGCCGCGGTTCGAGCCTGGTGGGTGGCACGATTAAGACGGACTTGACCCGTGAAGAGCTGACCCGGGTGTTAACGGATGGTTTTCTGCCACGCGTCGGCATTAGCGAGCTCCCACAAACTTCGCGGCGCACCGGGCTCACGCAACTGGCCTTGCCTTACGCGCAGGACCCGGCAATTACCCGGCATCTGGCCGCCTTTTTAAGCCGTCAAGGCAGGGCGATGGCCTCGGCGCACGACGCGCCGGTGGACCTGAAGGGCAAGGCGTTCGTGCATCCGACGGCCATTCTCTTTAATGGAGGGGTATTTAAGGCCGCCGCTCTCAAAGAACGGATCATCGAGGTGCTTGACGACTGGCTAAAATCCGATGGCGGCGCTCCCGTGAAAGAACTTGCCGGGGCCGATTTGGACCTGGCGGTCGCTCGCGGCGCCGCTTACTACGGCTGGGTCCGCCACGGGCACGGCGTCCGGATTCGGGGCGGGACAGCCCGTTCGTACTATGTGGGGATCGAATCGCCCATGCCTGCTGTCCCTGGGTTCGAGCCTCCCATCAAAGCTTTATGTGTGGCCCCGTTCGGGATGGAAGAAGGCACCGAGGCGGATGTCCCCCCGCAGGAGTTTGCCTTAGTGACCGGCGAACCGACCCGATTCCGCTTTTTCGCCTCTTCGCTTCGCCGCGATGATCGCGTCGGCCAGATGCTCGAAGACGCCGTTCATCATGAGGAACTCGAAGAGCTAGCGCCCATTGAAACCTCGCTTCCGGCGGAGAGCGCCGGTGCCGGCAAGCTGGTGCCGGTGAATTTGCAAGCAGCGTTGACTGAGGTTGGCACACTCGAGCTTCGCTGTTTGCAAAAAGCGGGCGCCGGACACTGGAAACTGGAACTAAACGTCCGGATGAAAGGTGATGAGTAAGCGCTGCCTGAGGGAGAACCAATGCGAAAGCCGGTTTACGTTGCCCCCGGTTAGTTCGAGCGTCATTCACAAGGTAGTCAACTCAGATGAGTTCAAATCTTGAAGTCGATTCCTTCTCACGCAACTTTGAGCGACCGCCCCCGCCGCAAATCGCAAATCGCAAATCGTAAATCGAAATTCTCGCGAGGAAAACAGCGGCAAACAGAAGCAGCATCGCCCCTATTCCAGCATGTATTGCTAAGAGGGTGTTTTAAAGATGCCGACCCAGGCGTGGGAGCATGGGCTCGGAGTCCCGCCTTTAGGCGGCCCGGCGCCAAAACCGCCTAAAGGCCGGACCCCAAACCGAATTCTAAAACGCGCTCTAAGGACTTTCTGCTCATCTCCGGTTTACCGCGCCGTAGCCCGGCGAAGGGGAGCCCGCGAAGGGCGGCAAGACAATAGCCAGCCCAGGACGCCCGCAAGTCCCCAAACGCACCATCCCATGCCCGTGGGAGGAGAACCTTCTGCCATTCTGCCATCTGCCATCTGCCATTTCCAGCAGTTCGGGCAGCCACGCACGGGTTTAAGCAGTTGCAAGCCATCGTTCATTCCTGTGCAGAACGAACAAAATCACCGATGCGCGCCATGCTCGTTCAAAACGGCGAATCTGCCGATCATTCGGTGCATCGCTGTCGTTACACTTCGGCGTCATAACGTCAACTCAACGCGCTCTCATGGTGAAAATATTTCCTCACTAAAGACTTCCGAATGGTTTCCAAAACGCGAAACGTCGCTCCTGAAGGGGTTTACTGGAATGTTCGTGTTCCCGGCCAGGCTCAACTTCAGCATCGCTGGTTCTTGCGCGACCGCGGATTCCAGATCTTCAGCTCCCATCAGCTTTTCTGCAATGGACGCCCTGACTCTCCAAAGACAATTCGTTGGCAGCGCGACGCTTTGCATGAGTAGGGAACCGTTGAAAGCTTCGTGAGGACCAAGCAAGCCGTCACGGTTCTGACCTTTTCCGAAATACAACACCCCAGGGAATGTAAGCCGCGTGGGAGTATGGGCTCGGAGTCCCGCCTTTAGGCGGCCCGGCGCCAAAACCGCCTAAAGGCGGGACCCCAAACCGAATTCTAAAACGCGCTCTAAGGGCTTTCTGCTCATCTCGGGTTTACCGCGCCGTAGCCCGCCGAAGGCAGGAGCCCCGCGAGGGGCGCACGTCCTGGCGATCATGCCACCCCTCCCCGCCACAAATGTGGCAGATTGTGCCCTCGCATCGACCAGTGCCATGGCAACGGAAGCACTCCCGCTCTATGCGAACGATCTTCCAAGTGTCTCCGACGGCTCGCAAATCGTATCGGCGTCGAATATCGCCGGGCCGGAAATGCTCACGGATAATTACCAGTGCCGAACCTGCGGATTGTTTCACATCGTCAAAAAATGGCGCGGCTACGTCATGCAACAGAAAGTCACCGGCGTGCGCTGACAGTGGCTCGCCGAAATATTTCTTATGAAGTGGCGTCAGCTCGGCATTCGCGTTGGCATAGATCGCAGCCTTTTCACGCAGGAACGAACTAAGAAACTCTTGAGGTGTAGTCATGCGGGTTAACGACCAAAATCACCGGGGAGCGGCATCAATCCGCACCCGAATTCGAAGCCCGCGCCGATGCCGCTCATTCGGTGCCTTGGCTCGTTAGTCGCGCATCGCAGATTTCGGTCCCACGAACCATTCAAATCTGATTTTTACCCGGTCCCCATACTTCACATTGACGGGTGAACCAGAG
>DASRFK010000135.1:0-50111 GCA_035651635.1 Verrucomicrobiia bacterium
CCAGGTCAGTCCCCCTGGCTTTCCAGCATCACCTTTGACTTCGACGAAGCGCTCGATCCCTTGACGATTACCAACGCCATCCAGGTGACTAACAATCTTAACCAGGCAACGCCGTTAACAGTCGGTTTGGCGAATAACGGCCGCCAGTTGCAATTGCTCTACACCGCGCCGCTGGCCACCGGCGCCACGTACACAAACATTCTCTTGCCGGGTCTGAGTGATTTGTCGGGCAATCGCTGGCGGAACATTGGCGGGGCCATCGTCCCTGCGGCAGGCGCGGCGTTCACCTTCGACACAGCCGCATTGCTGGCAACCGCTCCGACCAATTCCACTCGCGTGGTGGCCGGCCAGACGCTCAATGTCAGCGCGAATTACGAACCGGGCTTCGGCGCGCAGTTCGCTCGCTTCCAATTGAATGGTGGTACGCCGATCACTGCTGCCGCCGGGACAACGAACGCTTCCACGGCGATCACCATCCCAACCAATGCAACCCAGGCGGTCATCTCTATTAGTCTCAGTCCCGACAATACATTCACCAAGGCATTGAGCGCGCCTTCCGTCACTTTGAATGTGCGTTCGCAATCCGAAGATTCTGACGGTGACGGTATGCCCAACGGTTATGAAATTGCAAACGGTCTCGACCCATTCTTCAACGACGCCAATCTCGATCCCGACCACGACGGATTATCCAACCTCCAGGAATTCCATTTGGGAACCAACCCGCACGACCCGGACACCGATCACGATGGCCTGACCGACGGGCAGGAGGTTGCCCTCGGGACCAACCCATTGAATCCGGATACCGATGGCGATGGAATTCCCGATGGATTGGATCCGGACCCCCTCCACGCCGGCTCGCAGCTTAGTTTCACTGCTCCCGCGTCCTTCAATCTTATCGAGGGGCAGACGACCAATCTGATCGTTCAAGTTGCCTCGACCAACTCTCCAATTCTATTTCTCGATTACACGCCGACGAACCTGCCCCCGGCTTTCGTCACGGTTAAATCGCGCTCCTTCTCCAATACCACCACCAACGGAATTGCCTCGATTGAGCTGGAATTTAATCCACTGCACGATGCGGCCGGCAATTATGTGTTGAGCTTGCGCGCGGGTTCCTCCAATGGCGGGTCCGGGACCGTAGAGATCCAATTAGTGGTCGCCGATAATCCGGCGCTCACTGCGACGCATTGGAAAGATCCTGTAGATGGAAACTGGAGCGATTCCACGAAGTGGTCCGCTGGGCTCCCGAGCGCGGGCATGGTTGGCGTGATTGATGCCGTGGGCAGTTATGTCGTGAGCCTGGACAGCCCTGTGGCCGGCGCCGGCCTGGTTCTTGCCCAGAGTAATGCGGTGTTGCGGGCGACCGCCAACGCCACCCTCTCTGCTCCTTTCGAGGTGCGCGCCGGCAGGTTTGAGGCGCTGACATCCGTCAGCCTCAACCTCAACGCCCCGCTGGCGAACCGTGACACCATCCGCTTGGTCAGTGATTGTAACCGGGTAGTCGTCCAGGGAAGCGGACGCGTCGAGAACCTTGGCCTTTGTGAATTCTTCCAGGACAGTGCCTGCAACAATGGGACCGAAAGCATCCTGGCGGTCCCGATCAATGTGCCGGTCGGAGGAAAACTACTTTTAAGCACCAACGCGCAAGTCAATCTAACCGCCGGATCCAGCTTGACCCTGGTTGGGCAAGTGGAACTGCAAACCGGCTCGCGCTTGCGCTTTGACGCCTCTAATCCAGCCCGGGACCTTGTGCTTTTGCCCGGTGCCCAGTTGACCGGGCCCGGGACCTTGAAACTGGAAGGCAATTGTCGCCTGGTTATCAGTGAGGACACAACTCTGTCGGGCGGGTTGCAGATGGATGGCGGCACCGCCGTGGTTGGCAGCGGCACTTTTTCGCTGGCCGGCACCAAGTCGCTGGCCGGCACTTTCTCCGTGCCAGTTAATGTGCTGAGCGGCGCCGTAAGCGATTTTTCGGGTGGGGCCACTTTCAACAATAATCTCTCCGTTCTCGCTGGAGGAACGATGACTGTGCTGACCAGCGCCAGCATTAATCTTAATGCTGCATTAACCAATAACGGCACCCTTAAATTGGTAAGCGCTTGCAATCGCGTGGTGCTGCAGGGCAGCGGACGCATCGAGAACCTTGGGCAGTGCGAATTCTTTCAGGACAGCGCCTGCAATAACGGCACCGAAAGCATCGTGGCGGTCCCGATCAATGTGCCGGTCGGAGGAAAACTACTCTTAAGCACCAACGCGCAACTCAATCTAACCGCCGGATCCAGCTTGACCCTGGTTGGGCAAGCGGAACTTCAAACCGGCTCGCGCTTGCGCTTTGACGCCTCTAATCCTTCCCGGGACCTTCTGCTTTTGCCCGGCGCGCAGTTGACCGGGCCCGGGACCTTGAAACTGGAAGGCAATTGTCGCCTGGCTATCAGCGAGGACACAACTCTGTCGGGCGGGTTGCAGATGGATGGCGGCACCGCCGTGGTTGGCAGTGGCACTTTTTCGCTGGCCGGCACCAAGTCGCTGGCGGGCACTTTCTCAGTGCCGGTAAATGTGCTGAACGCCGCCGTCATCGATTTTTCCGGCGGCGCCACTTTCAACAATAATCTCTCCATTCTCGCTGGAGGAACGATGACTGTGCTGACCAGCGCCAGCATTAATCTTAATGCTGCATTAACCAATAACGGCACCATTAAATTGGTTAGCGGTTGCAATCGCGTGGTGCTGCAGGGCAGCGGGCACGTCGAGAACCGGGGACTATGGGAGATCTTCCAGGACAGCGCCTGTATCAACGGCACCGAAACGATTGTGTTTGTCCCGGTCAATGTGCCCAGCGGCGGCCAATTGCTCTTGAGCAGCAATGCTCCCGTCAATTTCTCCGCCCCATCAAGTCTGAACGTGGCCGGCCGATTGGAGATCCAGGGTGGAGCACGCTTGCGCCTGGACGGCAGCAACCCCGCCCGAGATCTGACTTTAGCCGCCGGCAGCACCTTGGTCGGTTTCGGCAAAATACAGTTGGAAGGCTTTTGCCGCTTGCTGGTCCCAGGCGACCTGGACAGCACCGTGCAAATCGTGCTTAACAGTTCTTCGGCTCAACTGGTCGTTCCGGGCACCTACGTTATCCGCACGTCTCAAAGCATGTTCGGCGTGATCCAGGCCGGCGCGGTGGTCGTCAGCACCAATAGCGCGCTGACTCTCATTAACGATTCAAGCTTTGCCGGGCCCATTGACCTGCAGTCCGGAGCACAACTGCGCGCTACGGCCGGAACTCTCACCCTCCAGAGCAACCTGCTGGTTGAAACCGGCGCTCAATTCAATTTAGACAGCGGCTCGGTTACCCTCAATCTCAATGCCGGTCTGACGAACCGGGGCACGATGCGCTGGGTCAGCGGTTGCGATCGGATTGTCGTGCAAGGCAGTGGACATATCGAAAACCTTGGCGCCTGGGAATTGTTCCAGGACAGCGCCTGCTTCAACGGCACCGAAACGATTGTGTTTGTCCCGGTCAATGTGCCCAGCGGCGGCCAATTGCTCTTGAGCAGCAATGCTCCCGTCAATTTCTCCGCCCCATCGAGTCTGAACGTGGCCGGCCGATTGGAGATCCAGGGTGGAGCACGCTTGCGCCTGGACGGCAGCAACCCCGCCCGTGACCTCAGTATAACAACCGGGACCACCCTTTTGGGCCAAGGCACTATTCGCTTCGAGGGCAGTAACCGGCTCTTACTCCTCGGAGACGTATCGACCGGCATCGGTCTCTTGGACTTCTCAGGCGCCAGCACCATTGCCGGTGCCAACTTGCTCACCATCGCAACCGGCTCAACCGTTCGTTTCGATCATACGGCAAGTATCCCCGGCTCTATTACAGTCAATGGCACACTAACCTTGGTCACTTCGCCAGCCACGTTGTCGATCGCAGGAACGCTCACACTCGGAGCCACCGGCGTGTTGAACAATTCCGATACCATCCGTGCCGGGGTGTTTGTGAACAACGGCGGAACGATCCATGGCAATGCGCCGGTGTTAGGCGGCGCGGCGGCCCAACTGGTTCACATCGATCGCATCCAGCTGGCGCCCCCGATTGGCCCAGGAACTCACCCCAAATCCCTTTTCTCACCAGGCACGGTCACCCTGACCTGGCATGCGACGGCCGGTTTTCACTTCGCTGTTGAGACCTGCCCGGGCTGGGGTAAATGGACGCCTGAGTTTGCGACTGTGGTCGAGACCAGTCCGGGCTCGTACCTAGCCACTGTCAACCTGGGCACCAACCATGCAGTTTTCTACCGGCTGCGCTATATCCCCGTCCTGACTAAACTTCCGCGCGCCCCGAACTGACGATTACCAGGGCACACCCGATTCCCTAAGGATCCGGCCCGGCCGCCCCTGAGCGTTTTGCTCCTCTGTTCGGAGTCGGCCTGCGCGGCCCATTCGCGGGGGTTCGCCTTTGAAACCCGAAACCCGTCCTTTCTCAATCATTGGTCGACCGCGAAAAGGCAAAAGTCGCAAAACTTGTCAGTGCACGGCGTTGGTGGCCGAGCCGGAGGCGTAGAAGCGGGCGAGCTGGAGCAGCAGAGTCTCCAACTGCTGATAATAATCGTCCTCAGGTATCGAAGATTTCTTGTCCCGAAGCGCCAGGACCTGTTTCTCGAGAGCATCGCGCTGGGTGATTTGCTCGGGTGACAAAGCGCGTTCGGCCGGGCTTGGCACGAGACAGAATTGCTGGGCCAATGCGCCATCCGTGACACTATCTTTTGCTTTTCTGGCGGCACGCAGGCCGCGGAACCATTCCACCGGGGTGCCAAGGCCGTCGCCATTGTCGTCAATCAGTGCGTGCTCAGTGATTAGCCGTCCCTGAGCTTTATAGAACTCATTGGCTTCGTGTGAAGCAGTCAAAAACGCCTCGAGCAGGGAGATCTCACCGTCCTGATCCAGATCGGCCTGCGAATCAGTGAGCGCCCGGGCCAAATGCTGGCCGAAGCGGGCAAAGTTCTGTTCATTGCCGCTGCGCGTGGCGGTAATCACGACGCGGTTGGTCGCGGAGAGTTTGTTGATAAAAGGGCCGCTGCACGACGCCGTATTAATGACGGCCATGGGCCGCTGAAAAGGCTTGAGCCAGCCCGCCAAGTCGCTGCCGGAGAAATCCGGGCCACGCAAGTTGAACCACGCCTCTTTTCCATCAAAGCTGCCATGCCCGATCAAGACCAGCCAAAGCGGAGCGGAGGATTGCTTCGGCAACTCAGCGAGAGTAGCCTTGAGCAGATCCAAATCGTTGGTCCCCTCGGGATAGTCCACGCCGATGGTCACCGCCCGGGCGTTTCCCTGCTGGCAAGCTTTCTCCCAAAGCGATGCCTGCTGCAGGAAATTACTCCCGTACTCCGGTTCGCCTGGCGCGCCCACCACCAGGATAACGGTCGGACTCGTTTGGGCGGGCTGGGCAAGAGCATTCGGACTCGAAAGAAGCAAAAAAAACACTGCGGCTGTCACGCCGAGGAAATGGCTGTTCCATTCGGATTTCGAGTTTCTTTCGGATTTCGGCCTTCGGCCTTCGGATTTCACGCGGCCGGATTGTTCAGCCTTGCCAAATATTAACCCCCGAGCGTGTCTCACGGCATCCCTTTCCGCCGGCGCAATCCCCATTCGGAAATAAAGCAGGCCAGGGCAAACGCAAACATCGCCGAGGTATGCCAGAGCGGGTAGGTCCAGGAATCCATGACCGGGGCATGTCGTTGGGGCAGTTCGCGGGCAAACTGACTAAGGCGATCCGCTGAAATCACTTCTCCGCCGGTTTTTCGCGCAATGGCCTCCAGCAACGAAACGTTGGGCGTAAGAGAACGAAACTCATCGGCCGCCAAATCGGTGCTCCAGCCTGCTGCCGCGCGACCGACGGCGACTCCATCAGAATTTGTCACCGCAACGCTCGCCTGGTAACCACCAGTAAAGCGCGGCACGAAGGTGGCCTGGTACAAGCCAGGTTCATTCGCCGCCGGTTCGACCTGGACCTGAATCGTGTTGGTTTGGGCAGCGGGCGCAGAATCGGCCATCACTGGCTGCACCGTAAGACTGATACTGGCGTTGTCCAAGGGCAGGAACTTCGGATCCCGCACTCGGACTTGAAGCAACACCGCGCCGTTGGCGTCCTCCGGTTGAGGTTCGGCGGTAAGTTCAACCCGATTCGGCACGTCGGTCACCAGCCAGCGCATCATCTGGCGCCAGGCTTTATCCATATCGTGATGAGCCTCGGCATCGTGGAAACCCCAATGCCAAAAATCTCCCAGTGTGAGCGCGGCGGTGCGGCCGCGGCCAAACCGCTGAGTTACTAACGCCGGATAAGACGTTCCGCGCGCGTCCGTCACAGTCGCAATGACGCTGGCGCCCGGCTTGGGTTCCTTGACCCGATTCAACACCTGGAAAGGAGCCATCGACTCCAAGCGAGTTTTTTCGTCGCTTACGTTGTCGCGCACACGTGCCCAGGGTTGCAGATAGCCCTCGCGCGTCAAATCGTAGCGCAGCGGGCCCGGGGCGTTGGTTTCTTCGACCTTGCCCAAATACACCGGCAGCATGTCCCCGATCGGCGTCCGCTGGTAATTCCCCTCTTGAAACGTCTCCATTCCGCCCAGCATCAGGAATCCCCCGCCGCGTTCTGAGACGAACTTCTGCAGCAACGCGGCCTGGTCCGGGCTGAAGAAACCCGCTTCGAGGTCATCGACCACGACCGCGTGGTAGCCGTAGAGGTCCTCCGGTGTGCGCGGAAAACCGGCGCGCAGTTCAAATTCATCGCGCGTATTGAGCCGCACCATGACCGGCTGGTCATAACGTTCGACCTGCTCGGGCGCCTGATTATCGAACCCGCGATAAAGGGGATTACTGCTTTCGCCGGCGCGGCCGAGGAAATTAAACTTGGGTTCGCGCTTGGCGACTCGAATCAAGCCAACCAGTTGCAACTGCTCGTCTTCCTGCAAGGCGCGGTTGAGGAATTTAAATTCCCAGTTTGGCCGGCCGGAAACATATAAAATACGATAAGGCCCGTGTCCCCGATCCACGACCAGCACGCTCGAGTTATTGGCCAGCGTGGCTTCGCTCGAGTGAGGCTTTGGTTCCTTGCGCCGGAGTTCGGAACGGAGGCGCACATTCAAGCGGTAGAAACGCAGCCCCTGCTTTTCCGGGCGCAACTGAAAACGAAAGGCCAGCAACTCGTCGTCTTTGTGCGCCGTGATGGTTTGCTCGGAGGCGACCTTGCCGGCTTGATCGAGCAACTGCGCCGTGACCGCCTCGCCCTGATAACCGCGGGCGGTGACATCGGCCTGAACCGCTACGGGAGCATCCTCAAAATCGGTTTGGGTAGTATGGACTTGTTCGACGGCGATGTCTTGCACCGGCTCGCTGCTGCCCATCACCACCGGGTAAATGGGAGGAACCCCGGTCAAATCCGGCACCGCGCGCAGATCGGTGGCATTGCCATCGGTGAAGAGGAGGATTCCGGCCAAAGGGCGGTTGCGATAACGTTCGCTCAGGGTTTGCAGCGCGGAGCCGATCCGGGAGGAGCGTCCGTTGAAATCCAATTCGGCAAAGTCCTTGGTTGGCTGCAGCCGGGCGTCAAAATAGTAACGCCGCACTTCGAAGTTATCATCGAGCGGTTGCTGCCAATCGGCGTGTTTGGCGGCCAGCAAATCGCGCAACACGTCACCGCGGCTGCGGGACGAGTCCCGGTCGTGGATCTGCAATCCCTGGCTATTGTCGGCGACGACGGCAAAGAGATTGGCCCCGGGTTTGGCATGCTGTCCCGACCAGAGTGGTTCCAAAAGACATAGGCCCAGCGCTGCCAATCCGAGTGCCTTCAGCAGCGGACAAATCCAGCGTGGCCAACCGGGCGGAGCAACGCGGTAACTCCAAACGATTAAGCCGATGGACAGGCTCAGTGCCAACGCCACTACCCAGACGTACTTCCAGCCGGCAAAGACGAGCGTAGCCATCAGCAGCCGCCTACTTGTCCTTTCCTAGTTCCTGGTAATAACGCCTTACCAGGCCGGAGTAACGATTCGGCACCGGGTCGCGGTCGAGCGGGACCAGAGCTTCGCGCGATTCGCGCCGAGCCAGTTCTTCGGCGATCCGGTCGCGAACTTCCGTCAATGGTTTCATGACCTGGAGCTGCACCACAGCCCAGTCAGGTTTTTTTCTGTCGCGTTTGAATTCCTGGCGCGTCAAACGCGCGCGTTCACGGGCTTTGACCACATCATCACGCATGGTCGGGTCATCAATCAGTTGCTCAACCTCGCGAAGGCGATCGGACCAGGAATTGAAGTCTTCACCGGTGATCGGCGCTTCCTGGCGCCGAGTGTTCTCGGTTAATAATTGCTTCCAGTCCGGAGCATCGCGCCCCGGCCCGCCGGCAAAGTCGGCTTCCTGGGGATCGCCACCGCCGCCTCCCGCAGGGCCGGCTTGGAGACCAGGGCGGTTGCGCGCTCCGCCGCCTTGCGAACCGTTTCCGCGCTGGCCTGGTGAATTGGAGTTGGCTTCCTGCTGGGGCGAGCCGTCTTCGTTAGCGTTACCCGCCTGACTGCCCGATTGGCTGTTAGCCTGGGCCCCAGGCTGCTTGCCCGAGCCAGGCTGCTTGCCCGGGGATTGTCCTTCTTGGCTTTGTGATTGCCCGGGCTGAGAGGAAGAGGCTTGTTCGGAAGACGCGCCAGGTTGCGAACCGCTCTGTTCCTGTCCAGGCTGTCCTGACTGTCCTGGCTGCCCTGGCTGCCCCGGCTGTCCTGGTTGACCCGAAGCCTGGGCCTGTTGTCCTCGATCGGGGCTACCGGACTGAGCTTGCGCGTTTTGATTGGTTGTCGGCTGACCGGCTCCGCCGCGAGTTGAAGCCGAATTCTCGCCGGAAGCCGGGCCATTGGTATTCGCGGGTCTCCCCTGCCCTTGCGCTATCTCACGCCCAAGCTGGCTGGCCAGATCATCCAACTGCCGCTCGGCCAAGCGCAAGGAATCCGTGTCATCACCCAACACACTTTCGGCGGCGCGTTCAACGCCTTTCTTAAGGTTCTCGATGTTGGGCTGAACCCGTTGGCCCATATTTCCCGCCTGCGGCAGGAATCCCTGGCGCACCATTTCGGAAGTAAGTTCCTCCAACTTGGCTCCGCCTTGCTCAGAATTATCACGAAGCAATTCAAAGAGGCTGCGAGTCATTGGCCCCTGCTTGAGCAACTCGCTCTGGGCATCTTTCAACTCCTTGGCCGTGTCCTGCGTAAACTTGCGGACGGTATCTTCCAGTTGTTTCGAGAGCAAAGGCTCCGCCTCTTCCGCTTGTTGCGAGATTTGGGTGGCGCGATCGAGAATGTTCGTCATGAGTTGCTTCTGGCGGGCAAGCTGGGCGCGCGTTTGCTCCTGGTCGCTGTTGCCAGACAGAGATTTTTGATCGGTCGCGCTGTTTTCTTGAATTTTTTTGAGGATTTCGTCCTGTTGGCGAGCCAGTTCGCGGGCCTGATTGCGCATCTGGCGCATGTCTTCGGAGAACTGGCTGGAATTCTTCTTTCGCATCTCATCACGGAGCTGCTGGAGTTGATTTTGCGCGCGCGTTCCGGCCGCGAGTGCCTGCGAAGGCGCGCCTTGAGCGGCCGATTCCGCGGCACGCTGAACTTCCTGCCGGGTTTGATCCAGTTGACGCCGTTCCTGCGCCATCTGCGATTGGTTTTCCGGCCGGTCCATCCGTTGTTTTAACTCGTCAACGTCGGCGAGCATCTGTTGTTCTTCTTCCTGCAGGCGCTTTAATTGCCGGCGAATCTCGTCGCGTTCCTGGTCGGTGCGCGCCTCCTGCAAAGCGGTCTGGAGCTCTTTCAAACGGTCGTTGAGATCCTGCTGGCGCCGGGCTAATTCCTGCAACCGGCTCATGATCTGGAGCTGCTCGCGCTGTTGGGGGTTTTGCGCGCGTTGGGCTTCCCGTTGATTTTCGTAGCGGTCGTCCTGCTGCTTCAAATCCAATTGCTCGAGCTGTTGTTGCATCTGTTGGTTTCGACTGCTGCTGCTCTGGCCGCGATTGCGCGTCACCTGGTACTCGTGGGCCTGCAGACGCATCAACGCCTGATAGGCGTCCTGTTCGGCGGCCAGGGCCTCCTTCAAACTGGCCGGCGAGTTGGTGGCCTTCTGCAGCCTGGCCAAGGCGGTTTCCATGTCCGAAACGGCTTTTTGCCACAAACTGGCGGCTTGCGGGTCGCGCTGGTGCTGCAGCACCTGACGAGCCTGTTCCAAGGCTTCCGCCTGCGAATCCAGCACAACGCCGGCATCTTCCTCGTATTTCGGGGCAGGTCCCTTACCGGAAGGACCTGTGCTCGAGCGGGCAGGTTTTTCCGTCGGCTCATTGGAGTCCCCTTGAGCGAGCTGCGCGGCGACAAAGTAGCGGCGGTTAGGCAGAAGCAATCTGCGGACGAGTTGGTGGTCCGGGCGACCCGACTTCGAGCTCTGGTCGTCGGACCGCTCCTGGGGAGAGGTAGGCGAGTTCTGGTCGGAGGATGTTTTCGACTTGCGGTCCCGAGGAGTCGCGTTTTCCCGTTCGAGCTTCCAGGTCGCATTCACGATTTGTTTCTGCAACTCGGCCAGTTTCCCCGTCCGATCCTCGCCGCCCTGACCTTGCCCCTGGCTGCCTTCCATGCTTTGACCTTCCCGGAATACTTCATCGAATGGCCGAACTTCGCCAAAGTACAAATCCCCCATGGTCCGTCGCGTTTGGCCGTCGGGACCGAGATCGTCCGCCCAGACGAACCACGAGACTAATTCGTCCGGCTTCACGCCCAAATCTTCGAGGCGCAGCAAATGGTGAAAAGGCTTTCTGTCGTTTCCGGCGATTTTGCCGCCGAGCGCGATGAATTTTGGCTCGTGCCCGTTGATGGCATATGCGATCCCAAAGGCCTGAACACCGAAATCATCCCAAACGGTCCCCTCGAAGGGTATCTCCTCGATCGGGGAGGGCCTGAGGTCGCCCCGCGGAGCGCTCAACCGCAGTTCCGGAGTCCGGTTTTTGAGCGCCTGAAAAACGAACTCGGCGGGGATCTTATTGGTCCGTCCGTCCCCATCGACCAACTGGAGGTCATAGGTGCTGGAACTGTCGAGGGAGAACTCTTTCAACTTTGCCGCCGGCTGCTGGGGATCAACCGCCAAAGCAACGGAGGTTCCGGCATGGTCCCGCGGAACCAACCGGGCAGAAGCGACGGGCTTATTGAAGCGCAAGTCCAGATCAACGCGGGATCCTTCAACCGCACTTAACCGCCGGGTATTCTCGATTCGCTTGTGCGGCAAACCGGTGTAGGCCGGAAAGTTCACCTCGAGATCCGCGCGTTCCAGGCGCGGATGCTCGTAGACTTTTACGTTGAAATCCCGCGTGCGCTCCTGCCCGTACTCGATGTGATAGACAAAGTTGCTGCCGACCTCTGGTACGCTGCCACCGAACATTGGGTCGCCGAGACTTTTTATCAACGGCACGCGCTGGAGAGCTGAACCGTCACCATAGGCAAGATTGACGCCGACCGGAAGCCGCCCGTTAAACCGGGCCAGAACAACCAGGGAGCTGCCGCGCTCGAGGCTAACGTCGCCGGGGGTGACCGTAACGCCCTGGGCGACAGTCCGGCTCAGCAGCTGAGTGCCGCTCGTGCCCCGCAAAAAGATCAGGACCACCGCAAAGGCGACCAAGGCGCACCAATGCGCCGCCTGCGCCCAGGTCATCCGGGAGGCCGGCACGACATCAGCCCAACCCGTGCGACCGCTCAATTCGAGCGTTTCCGCAATGAGCCGTTGCTGCAAGTAATTGAACTGGCCTTCTGGTCCGGGCTGCTGCTGCAAGGCCGTGATGAGGCGGCCTTGCAATTCGGGATGCAGGCGCTCGATACGGCTGGCAATGTTCCTTAGGCTGTTATCACCTTTATTGTTTCGAACCACCAGGACGATGGCCGCGACAATGCTAACCAACGCCGTCAGCGGCAGTCCGATCCAGGAACTCCAGCCACTCTGCTTCTCCAGCATCAACACCGCGGCACCGAACAGGGCGGCTGCGGCCCAGGCCAACGCCAGACTGCGCCACAAGCCGAATCGGCGGCGCCGGCGCGCTAAAGCATCAAGTTGTTCCTGAATTTGAGCATCGATGGCCATAACATTTTGCCCGATTTATCCGCTCGGCGCCGGCGCGGTGACCGTCACGATTCGAGCGGTGCGCCCGGCCAGCCACGTTTCCAATATAAGCACCAACAAGGCAGCGGCAATGACCCAGCGCCAGAGTTTTTGGCGGTTCTCCAACTCGGTGTTTTGGAGTCTGGCGCTTTTCTGCGTCTCATTGCCAGCAAGTTCAACTGGCTTGGCGGCAGGCACGCCAAGCCGTTCCAATTCGTCGACCGGCAGCGGAGCCGTCCGGCTCTCGGCCGGGTCGAGGTTAACGACAAACTTCTTAAGGCTGGACCCGGAAGTTACAGTGTAAACACCAGGCAGGACGGTTTGGCTAAAGTTGGTTTGGCCATCACTTAGACTGAGCTGTGAACCGTCAGGGCAGCGGACTGATGCCGCTCCTGCAGCGCCGGTTAGCGCGCGAACGGGGACGACATCGCCCACCCGGTACTGCGCCGGGAACGGCTCCGGCACGCCGCCGCTTTCGAGGATAGAATAGAGCAGCGGCACGAACTTGCTCGAGAGCGCCAGTTGGCTCGATTCGGGCTGCCAACCCGAGGTGAGGATCAAAATCCGTCCGGCGCCCGTTGGAACCTCGAGCAACGCCGGGTCGCCGCTATCGAAGCGGGCCAACGCGTGCGCGTCCGAGAGCTGGTTAGCGTCCAAACGCGCATAGCGCCAAAAATGGATTTTGGTGAAATCGCTGAACCGTGGGTCGGCAAAAGGGGAGAAGATTGGATGGCGGAAATCGATCTCACCAAGCATAGCGTAGCTTGGCGGTCGCACTTCCTCGATCTTAAGCTGCTCCTGCTGCAACAAGCCGCGCAAGGTCGACTGCAGGGCGGAAGAATCGACAACCACCAGCGCGCTTTTGCCGCCCGTCACCTGGGCGCGTATGGCTTGGGCCGCTCCGTCAGACAAAGGGGCCGCGACAATGACCAACGAACTCTGTTGCAACTCTTCCGGATTGAGTGCTTCGGATGGCAGATGAGACTTGATAACGACTGTTTGATGCCGCGTTTCCTGGAACGCCCGCTTCAGAAAGTAAAGACCTTGCCTGGTGTCGGTCTCACTTTCGGTTCCCAGGTACGTCACGTTCAAACGCAACACCTCGGGCGGACTGGTGAACACGGTATTGTCAAAATCGTCGTCATCGCCTTGAAGAACAACTCGATCCAGTGAGCCTACCGAAGGGGCTGGAACAGTTACCACCCGGCTTTGGCCCGCGGGGACGTACAATTCCTGGGGCGGCGCGGCGAAACTCGCGCTGGCCGCGGAAGCCCAACCGATTTTCATTTGTTCGTGCTTAGAGCCGGCCATATTCGAAACCCGCACCCGCACCTGAGCGGAAGCTTTTGCGTCCGAGACTTCATCGGTATCGGACACCAGTTGAAGCGAGGCATTGCCGGTGTGCAAAGGTTTGAGTTGGTTAATCGACACCTCAACCCCTTTAGGCCATTCGTAGCCTTGAAGCTGTTCCAGGCGGCTGCCTTCCTGCAGATCCGTAATGAGCTCGATGCGGCTATGTTCAGTTGAGTTTTTGCCGGAAGTATCGGCCAGCGCCTCCGCCGCCTGAACCAGGGCGTTCCCGAGTTGGGTGGAACCCCAGCCAGGAGAGGTTCGAGTCAGAGTGGCCGTAACCAAGGAAGAGCGCTCAGAGAGCGGCGCGGCATTCCACTGCTCGAAGCTCGACAACGGATAAACCTGGCGATCGAAAGTGAATAGAGCGACCTGGTCCGCAGGGGAGCAGCTACGCAGAATTGAATCGACGCGTTTGCGGGCATCGGCCCACAGATCAGCACGGCGCATACTGGCGCTCACATCGATCAGAATGAGGATCCGGCGAGCGGCTTGGTTATCGGGCGCGGCCATGCTGCTGTGAAAAAATGGACGGGCAAAGCCCAACGCCAACAAGCAGAGCACCGCGCAGCGCAGCAAAAGCAATAGAATATGCTCCAACCGTGTCCGGCGAGTCAGGCGTGGCGGAGAGGCCAGCAAAAACATCAGCGAGCTGAACGGCTTGCGCTCGCGCGTGGTCCGGCGAATAAAATGAAACAGGATTGGGAGGCCAATCGCGAGAGAGCCCACCAAAAATAATGGCGCCAGGAAGCTCATGCGACGGCGGTGGTGCGGGCCTGACGCGCCCGTCCAACGTGCTGGGTGCGCTTGCGCCGTTGCATGCGTTCGCGCAGGAAGTCAAATAGAGCCAATTCCAGGGGGCGATCCGTGACCAGGGTCTGCCACAGAATGCCCAGGCGTTGACAGGTTGCGCGCAAGCCGGCCTGGTGTGCCTCCAGCTTGCTCAGGTAATCCCGCCGTGCCGCGGCCGGATCGATGAACAACACCCGCCCGGATTCAACGTCCTCCAACATGACGGGATCCTTGAAATTGAAGTTCACCTCGGCCGGATCGAGCACCTGCAAAACCAGAATCTCGTGGCCGCAAGCGGCCAGCGCGCCCAGGTCCTGCGCGAGTTTTTCCACCGGCGCCAGGAAATCCGAAAGCAGGACAACCAGCCCGCGTTTGCGCACCATCTCAGCCACTCGTTTGAGTGGCGCGCCCAAATCGGTCGCGCCTCCCCCCGCCGGCTTTTCGAGCGCGAGCATCAAATGGCGCAACTGACCCGTCCGATGTCGAGCCGGCAGATACTCCCGGATTTGGTCGTCGAAGGTGAGCAAGCCGATGGCGTCGCCTTGCAGATAAAGGAAGTACGCCAGCGTAGCGGCCAAAGTGGCCGCATAGTCGGCCTTAGTGTATGCGGTCGAACCATAGGTCATGGACCGGCTTTGGTCGCAGAGCAAATAACAGCGCAGATTGGTTTCGTCTTCGAACTTTTTGATGAAATAGCGGTCGCTCCGGGCAAACACGCGCCAGTCCAGGTAGCGCGGATCATCGTCGGGCGTGTATTGACGGTACTCGGTGAACTCGGCCGAAAAGCCGTGGTAGGGGCTGCGATGGATCCCGCTCCAGAAACCTTCGACCACCACGCGCGCCCGCAGTTCGAGGTTGCGGATGCTCATCAAGACCTTGGGGTCGATGAACGACGAGCCAGGCAGCTTCGAGCTTAAGGCGGGAGCAGACATCAGGATCTCCCCGCAAAGGCGGGTTTGGCCGAATCGAGCAGGCGCTTAATCACCGATTCGACCGTTACGCCTTCAGCCTCGGCGCGATAGTTGAGCAGAATCCGGTGCCGCAGGATCGGCTCGGCCAGCACTTGAATATCTTCGACGGTAACGTGCGCCCGGTTTTTCAACAGCGCCCTGACCTTGGCGCCCAAAACCAGGAATTGCCCGGCTCGCGTCCCAGCGCCCCAACTCACCCATTCGTTGATGAAATCCGGTGTGCTGGATTGCCGCGGCCGTGAAGCAGCGGCCAACCGCACGGCGTACCGTACCAGTTCCTCGGCAATGGGAACCTTGCGAATGATTTCGTGGAAGCGAAGCACGTCTTCTCCGGTGAAGAGCGCGGCAATTTCCGGGACGGTTTGGGCGGTTGTGCGGGTGACCACGGCGACTTCCTCGTCCTCCGGCAGGTAATCCATCACGACGTTGAACATGAACCGATCCAACTGCGCCTCGGGCAGTGGATAAGTCCCCTCCATCTCAATCGGGTTCTGAGTCGCGAGCACAAAGAACGGCTCCTCCAATACATGGCGCACGCCGGCGGCGGTCACCTGGTGCTCTTGCATGGCCTCAAGGAGGGCGGCCTGCGTTTTGGGCGGCGTGCGGTTTATTTCGTCAGCCAATATTATATTGGCGAACACCGGCCCGCGCACGAAGGTCATTTTCCGTCCTTCGCCTGTGTCCTGAAGAATCTCGGTACCGGTAATGTCCGTGGGCATCAGGTCGGGTGTGAACTGAATACGCTGGAATTTAAGGTGGAAAATCCGGGCAATACTTTTGACGAGCAGGGTTTTGGCCAAACCGGGCGCCCCCGTGATTAGGCAATGGCCGCCGGCAAACAGAGCGATCAGCAACTGCTCGATGACGCCCTTTTGCCCGACAATGATTTTGGAAAGTTCCGCCTCGATTTGCGTGCGGCCGCCCGTCAAGCGCTCGACAATCTGGCGCTCTTCTTGAGTGGGGCTGGCGGATGCGGGCTGGGGTGGGATTGCTTCGGTCGTAGTGGTGTTCATCGGATGTGGCCTGGGCTACATGCTTGACCGGACTCGGGCCGGGTCAAACGCTGAACCGGATCGGGATTCCGTCTCTCATGCTAATCCTATTCATTAATGTGTCATTAAATAAAAGATGATGTTGATGCCGAGCGGGAACCCGCGTTTCTCGGAGAATTCATGGAAAAAGCCGTCGTTTTCCCCTTCCCGTTCCCAACTGTCGCCATTGTCACAGTTGTGGGTGGCAATCACCATGATATGGGCGTGGTCATCAAAGACAGCCCGCACATGCATGTCGTGGGCGGCTTGCCCTGAGCGATCATAGTTGTGGTAGTCGTCGTGGTACCGTTCCCAGGTGACGCCAAACTCTTCATCGTTGGGGTCCAGGCTGCGAATTGCCTGGTGGCTATTGGGGGTCTGCAGGGCGTTTTTCGGTCCTTTGAGATCGAAAATGCAGTGAAAAAGAGCGTTGCTCATCGGCAGCTCCACAAAGTCGCGTTCCGGTAGCACGCGTTTGATATTGTGTTCGAAATTGTCCCATTGTTTTTGCCCCCAAAAATCGTCCGCCATGAGAACGCCGCCATTGAGCAGGTACTTTCGCAGGATGGGGATTTCTTCGTCCTTTAGAGACAGGCCTCCTGGTTCGACCATGTAGATCCATGGATAATCGAACAGCTCAGGGTCGGTTAAGCGGAGCACGCGGCCGTCGGGATTGACCTTGATGGAAGTCACTTGCTGGACGCGGTAGGACAAATTGAGATCGCTGTCGGGATAATCGGTGATCCAGCTTCCGGACGTCCCGGAAACGCTCGGGCCGTTGGGCGCGCGCCGGTAGATGATGCGCACAAAGCTAAATACATCTTTCTCGAAGCCCGGCGTATTGGTCCAGTTTGGCGTGCCGGTGCTGTGCGACTCAGTCTCACGCGCGGTGCGAACGTGGTCAACATCCACCGGCACGCCCGATTCGGTGTAGGCAATGCCGGTATCGCCACCGCCGTTCCAGCGCCACCCACCCCATCCACCGCGGCGACCCCGGCGTTGAGCCAGGCCTACGCCCAGGGCCAGGCTCAGGATCAACACGACCAGCGCGGACTTCTTCATGGCTTGGCCTCGTTGGGGGGACCGGCGTCAGATGTTTTCTGACGAGGCGCATCGTGAATTTGCACCAGCAACTGCAGAGCCTTGCGGTAGCGTGGGGCTTCTTCCAGGGCTTGTAGAACCTGGCGCAGGGCGCCCGGATCACCCGTGCGATGGAGGGCCTGGGCCAATTCAAAGTGCACTTCGGCCGGGTTTGACGGGTCCAATTCCAACAAAGCGCGATTGGCTTGGATGGCTTGGAGCGGGTCGCCCGAGTGGCGACTGGCCTGAGCGAGAAAGCGATAAGGCGCCGACACCAGCGGATCCACCGCCAGAGAACGTTGGGCGTTCAACACCACAGCCGGCCAATCATCCGCGCTGACCGAAAGCTCGGCCAGGCGCAGAAACGCTTCATTCGCCTCATCATCCTGTTGAGCAAATTGCGTCAACACTTGCCGCTCGGCGTTGGTGTCGCCCAAACCGCGATCGGCCGCCGCCAGGAGCGCATACGCGCTGTCTGACCCGGTCTGCGTTGGATAAAGTTCAACCAACCGACGCAACGGTTCTTTGGCTAATTCGAACCGCTTCTCCTGGACCAGCGATTTGCCCTGCTCCAGGAGAGCGTAATAGTTGGTCGGATGCAGGCTGGTCCAGGTCCCGGCAGCCACTTTGGTCTCAGCCTCGGCATCGGAGGAGGGCTTGCGCGAGCGAGGCTGGCTCTCTCCACTGCCGCCAGAACCGCCGGAGGGCTTGATGTCCACTGGCGGCCGAATCCCGAGCATGGAATTCACCGAGCCGGCCATGAGATCCTCGAGTTTGGGCTTTTCCCAATCCAATCCGGGCGCGAGCTGTTCGGCGCGTTGCCGAACAAACGCGGCGAAGTCTTTTTCCAAATTCTCCAGCGGAGCAGTGTGCGCGGCAATTGTCTGGTTGATTTCTTCTCCCTTGCCCAGGTCCGTCAAAATTGCTTTGACTTGGTCGAGGCCGAATTTTTGCACGAGAAACTCGACGACTAAAGACGACTCATAATAAGCAAACTGGAGATGCATGGGTGTGGGCGGCGCCATGAACGCTCCGCTGAGTTTTGAAATTGGCGTTAGGTCGCCGCCCAGAACCATCTCGCGGTAGCGCGGGGTCATGCGCTGGCCCCAGGTCGGATTCGCTTGGCTTTCTTCGTAAACGGAAATGCCCTCGCTCAGCCAGCGCGGCATTTTGTTGCGTGTCTTTTGGAGCGTCACAACGTGGCAAAATTCGTGGTACAGCACCGATTGCCAATTGACCGGGTGCCCCGGATGGGCGGCGGGACTGTTGGCTGTTACCAGGGTCCCGAAACAAACGCCGAGATAGCCCGGGTTACCGGGCATTCCAAAGGTGCGAACAGCGAAATCCTTTTGGTCGGGAAAAATCTCGACAAAGGTGGGGCGTTTGACCTCAAAGGCATATTTCGCGCACAAATTGCTCCGCGCCCGCTCGAGCAGTTCTAAAACCTGATCGCCATAAACGGCGACCTCGTGCACGGCCATCCGCACGATGAAATCGTCGTTGGTCAAGGTGGCGAATTTCGTCATCGTGTCATGCAAGGTGGTCAGGTTGAACATCTCGACGTCATACCCGTCTTGCTTCTGCACTTGGTCGGCCAATTGCCACCCTTCGGACTCGTCGCCTAACCGCAACAGATCTTGCGCCAACTGCGCCTTGGCGGGCAGATAATCGGCGTCGAACGCCAGGGCCTGTCGCTGATGCGCCGCCCCTTCGGTAAAGCGATAGTTTTGGGAGAGTTTTTGACCAATCAAAAAATCGACGCGCGGGTTGTTGGTCCAGAATTTGAGCGCTTTTTGGCGCGCGGCTAGTTCATCGTCGGGTTGATGCTTCAGGTGGGCGACCACGGCGCGATAAGCCCAGGCATCCGGCTCCCAGGGATTGACGGCGTTGATGCGGTCGAGCAACCGCTCCGTCTCGGGGTAATCTTCAGCATCGATGCTGCGATCGACCAGCAACAGCAGGCTGCCCACATGATTGCTGTTGCGGTCCAGCGCCTTCTCCAGAGCGTCGGCCATCAGGGCGGCGTCGCTCGGGGCATAGGCCCGGGCCAGACCCAATCGTAGATCCGGGTCGTCGGGCAGTTGCTTGAGACCTTCTTCGAATCGCTTTGCCGCCAGGGCAAAATCATGCTTGTCGAGGGCCAATTGTCCGCTCGCCAGGTATGGCTCGCGCGAGGTGGGATCGGCCTTGCGCGCGGGATCGAGGACGCTATCCAGGACGAGCTTTGGATCGGCGCCCTTCAATAAAGCGGCCTGGCCAAACACGACCAGGCTTTCGGCGTCCCGGTACGTCGAAGGCTGGTTGTTGACATGCTGGAGCACCCGGTCGATGACCTCATTGGCAAGGTCAGTCAGCCCATTGCACAGATAGACCTGCCGGGCCTGCCATTGCAGACGAATGCTCCAGGAATTCTCCTCCACAGCATTGGTCATCGCATTGTATGCCTCGGTGTACTTGCCCGAGGCCAGTAGTGCCTGGCTGAGGAGCACCTGCCAATCTTCACTGGCCGGACGATGCCGGACCATTTGCGCGGCGACATCGGCGCACTGGGAATAATTGCCCGACAGAAAGAGATCCTCCGCCTCCTTGAGTTCTGCCGCTCGGGCTAAAAATCCAGACACCGCTCCGAGCAAAACGCCAAGCCAAAGCCACGTTTTCACACCGCTTCGGCGGCGCTTAATTTGTCCTCTGCTGATCAAGTGAACCGCCCAATCTAGTCCATACACGACTGGCACACAACCGGTACCATCCAATGCCGCATGATTTCAGACGAAGCCGGCCGACGCAAGGTTGCGACGATTCCTTTTCTCGGAAAGATTCGCCATCTGAAGCCGTAATGCTTGGTAAGCACGGCCAGATCTTCAAAATCCCACGGCATGACCTGTGTGAGGCCCCGCCGGAAGATCTGAGCCGTGCGTAGGGTCTGGAAAGCTCGGGGTGATCGCCGCGGTTCATGACGCTTGTCGCGCCCTAGTCTTCGGCGAAGGTGGATGGTAAATCCCTCCTGGATACTGGACATGCAATTTGGGAACCATGAGCGGAGGCTGCCAGAACGGCGCACCCCGAGGTCGCGAGCCCGCAAAAAACTTGATTGTACGGGACCTCGTCCCATTCCAGAAGCATTTGAGCCAACCGTTGCTTGAGCTCAGCAGCAACCGACTTTTGCTTGAATTTTAATAATCATACATGATGATGTATACGTATATTAAGATGAGTAAATAGAATTCACCTTGTGAAGTTGCTTTGTATAATGTCGCTCCTCGCCACAAGTGCCGTTGGGTCTCCCGACCTGATTCCGATCGGCCTGCAAGTGCCTGCTACCGTGAGAGACGCCGCCCAGCCGACGGTGACTATCAGCTGGGGCGTAACCAATCAAGGTTCGAGCGAAGCCACGCTCCATTGGGATGGCATTTACATCACTACCAACACCAATCCGGTCATAAACGCCACGGATTCGTCCATCTGGTCCTGGTTGATCCCCTACCCCCTGGAGCCAACCCAATTCGCCTGGAGCACAAACACCATCCACCTGCCGATCGAGGCTAGCGGAGATTACTACATTATTTTAAAAACCGACTCCTACGACCAAGTCGCGGAGTCTGATGAAGACAATAATACGATTGTTTCGCATTTGAGGTACGAATGCGACCCTCCGGATCTGGGGGTCCTATACTTTCAGGCGCCTCCCGGCTCCTACATAGGGCCACCGAAGCCCGAATTTACCTTGATCTGGGCGGTAACCAATCTAGGGCCCGCCACCGCTTCAGGAGATTGGGTCGATGCTCTTTGGCTCTCCAGAACGCCAAACCACACTACTGAGAGCATCCGGGTCGACCTCTTTCAAGAATCCGGGTCACTGCCATCCGGAGAGGTGTATTGGCGGACGAATACGATCCAGATGCCAATCACGAACAGTGGAAGCTACTATCTTATTTTCGAGACGGGAGGATTTGGAGCCTTGCGTGAGACCAATGTCAGCAACAATACTTTTGTGGCCCCAATTACATTCACAATTCTGCCTCCTGATCTAAAGCCGCTATCCCTACGGGTATCCACCAACTTCATCATGTCAGCCAATCCGGGCCTTACAATTGTCTGGGGCGTCACCAACCAGGGGATTGGTCCCGCAGTTGCGCCCTGGCTTGATGGCGTATACCTGTCTGCTGATGCCGTGCTCGATTATGGAATCCGTGACGAACTAGTAGCCCACAACTATGAGACGAAATCCCTACCGCCCGGCGGTTTTTACTGGAGGACAAACTTTGTACCGATTCCGATTACCCGCAGCGGAACTAACTACCTGGTTTTTCAAACGGACAGCGACGTCGAGGTAGCTCGATACATATTTGAGTCGGATTACGGCAACAACGTGGTGGTGTTGCCAGTAACCTCGTCGATTGCAGGTTCAGGGCCGCAGATCGGACCCGGGCACTTGGCCGAAGATGGTTCATTTGAAATTTGGGTCTACGGCTCGACCGGAACCAACTACACTCTCCAATTCTCAGTCGATTTGGTCAATTGGCGCAACGGTTCTTCATTCGTCTGCACTAATTATCCCACTCGGGTCCAGGATCGATTTCCAAATAGTACCAAGCGGCGTTTTTATCGCGTAGTTCAGTAGCGTCGCGTCTCAACCTTCCAATTGTTTCTTTCGGGTTTCGACCTTCGGGCTTCGGATTTATAACTCAGCCTTGTTTGCGATTTACCTCACGCTCGGGGATGTGCCTGGTCATATGCCTTTTTCAGCCGCTCGGTGGTCAAATGGGTGTATACCTGGGTAGTTACGAGGTGAGCATGGCCAAGCAGTTCCTGAACGCTGCGCAGGTCGGCCCCGGCATCCAGCAGATGGGTGGCATAGCTGTGGCGCAGCTTGTGGGGAGTTAACTGCGGGTCGAGACCGGCTATGGCCAGGTACTTTTTCAGGCGCAGTTGCAGGTCACGCGGCGAAACCGGGCGTACCGATCTGGACTTGGCCAGAAACACAGGCCAGTCGCCCCCGGGAATGGCGGGCAATAATTGCCAATACGCACGAATGGCGGACAGCGCCGGGTCGCCGATGGGAATAATCCGCTCTTTTTTACCTTTGCCGCGGACGCGCACCGATTTGCTTTGCCAATCAATATCCTGCGCTTGAAGTCCGCACAGCTCGCTGATGCGCAAGCCGCAGGAGTAAATGGTTTCGAGGATGGCCACGTCGCGGCGGCCGAGCACCTCCGCAGCGGCTCGCGAGGAGTCTTCCAGGCTCGGCAGCAGCTTGAGCGGTGCCTCAAGCAAGTCAGCCATTTGTTTGGTCGTTAAAAACTTCGGCAAACGGCGGGCTAGTTTGGGCAAAGACAGGTTTTTGATGGGGGAAGACTCCAAAACCGCGTGACGGATCAGGAATTTGTAAAACGTTCTCAATGCGCAAAAGCGCAATTGAATCGCAGCCCGGCCCAAATGATGCCGCCCTAGACAGCGGAGATAGCCTCGGAAATCGTCGCGGGTCAGATTAGGCCAGGCGGGGGCAGACTTCCTTTCGTCGAGGTGCCATTTTTGAAACTCGGTTAACGCCTGACGATAGTTGCGCTGTGTGTAAGTTGATGCGCCACGGTCGACTGCCAGATGCTGGAAGAATTTTTTTGCCCATTCGTCTTCCGGGGCGCTGGCTGAATCCGCCGAGGGCTGCCGCATAAATGCGGCGTTCCGTTCGCGCGGCGGAACGCCGCCTTTAGGCGGCAGCGGCGCCGGAGGCAGATCCTTAGGCTGACTCGTGCTTTTCAGGCTCAGATTCGCGCGGGGGAAAATCAAAACCGACTTTCCCCATCTCGTCCACGACCAGATAGGCGGAGAAATTCCGGCCGGCTTTCGAGACAAATTGGGTCAGCAAATCCGTCTTGCCGTTGGCGAGCAATTTCGCGACCTGCGCCGGTTCGATGGGCTGTTGCAAGATCGTCTTGCTGACCTTGAATTTGCAGGGGCGTTTGTCGGCTTGGGTTTTCTCGCAGAGATATGCCGTTTCGGTCTCAAACACCCGGCCCTCGCACTTCGGACATTTCCCCACTGCAGGTTTGCCCGTGAAATCAATTTTCGCCACCGGCTCCTTTGGTTCTCCCGATTTGCTCGAAGCCCTCTTCGTCTTGGCCGGACGCGGTTCAAACTCGAAGCCGATTTTGCCGTCTTTCAACACCAGGAACGCTTTGAACGGACGCCCTTTTTTGGAGATGAACTTCGGGAGCAAATCGGTTTTGCCGGTCGTCAATAACTTCTCGACCTGCGGCCGTTCAATCGGCTGTTGGAGGATGATTTTACTGGCCCGAAAATCACAGGACCGGTTGGCGCCCACAGATTTTTCGCAAATAAAGCTCATCGGCATTTCGAACACCTGGTGCCCGCATTTCGGGCATTTGCCGACTGGCTGTTGGCCGGTAAAATCCACTTCCGCGCCGCCTTCGCCGTTGCGCTGGTCGGGACCGAAATCGAACTTGGCTTCATATTGCTCGTTAAGCTTCAGCACGGCGGCAAACGGCCTGCCCATCCGGCTGCGGAAGCCTTGCAGCGGCCCGATCTGGCGCTCACGAATAAGTTGCTCGATCTCTTTGCTCTCGAAGAGCCGTCCGGAAATGATTTTCCAAATCGAAAAGTCGCATTTGATGCACTGGAAGGCCTTATAGCGTTCGTGCACTTCGCCGCCGCATTTCGGACAGGGAACTTCGAGCACGCCAAAATCGCCGGGGATAGTGTCGTACTCGTATTTCTTGGCGCGATCGACCATCCGGCGGGTGATCTCTTCGATACCCGTCATGAACTCGGACCGGCTTTTTTGCCGGCGCTGGACCTGGCGCAATTGGAATTCCCAATCGCCGGTCAATTCCGGCTTGGTCAATTCGGGAATACCCAAGCCATTGAGCAGTTCCATGAGCGCGAAGGCCTTGGCGGTAGCCTGCAAATCCCTGCCCTGCCGCAACAAATATTGTTCGGCTAACAACCCCTCGATGATGGCCGCGCGCGTGGCTGGTGTGCCCAAGCCCTTTTCACTCATGGCCTCGCGCAATTCTTCGTCTTCGACCAGCTTGCCGGCTCCTTCCATGGCACTGAGCAGGCTGGCTTCGGTGAAGCGCGCCGGCGGTTTGGTCTGGCTCTGTTTGACTTCGACAGCGCTGGTCTGGACCTGCTCCTCCGGCTTCACCGGGGCCAACGTCGGAGTATCCTCGTCGTGCGCTTCGCGACCATAGACGGCTAGCCAGCCGGCATTGACCAATACTTTGCCGGCACTCTTGAACGGTTCGCCTTCGACTCGCGTCACGCGGATGGTTTCCAGAAACTCGGCGGCGGGATAAAAAACAGCCAGGAAACGTTTGGTCACCAGGTCATAGAGCTTCTGTTCGGGCTCGTTCAACGACTTGGGTGGCTCGGTAGTCGGAATGATGGCGAAGTGATCCGAGATTTTGGCGTTATTGAAGATGCGTTTATTGGGTTTGACCCACTGATTTTGCAGAATGTTGTCAGCGAACGGGGCGTAGTGGGTCCCCTTGAGCATGTTCAGAGTGTTGCGCACCGTCGGTTGATAATCCTCGGGCAAAGCGCGTGAATCGGTCCGGGGATACGTTAGAACCTTATGCCGCTCGTAAAGCGATTGAGCCAGTTTGAGTGTGGCCGAGGCGCTAAAGCCGAACCGGCTGTTGGCTTCGCGCTGGAGGCTGGTCAGATCATATAATAATGGCGAGAGCTGGGTGGTCGGCTTGCTTTCTTCGGTAACAATGCCGGGCTTGCCCAGGCACTTTGCTTTAATCGTCTCCGCTCTCGAACTTTCCCACAGCCGCTCCGGCTTGAGATCGACATCTCCGTCTTTATCCGGACGAATGAACTTTTCGTCGAACCATTTGCCGGTGTACTCGCCGCCTTCGGCCTGAAAGGTGCCGATAACTTCCCAATAATCCCGTGGCACAAACTTGCGAATTTTTTGCTCGCGCTCGACGACGATGGCGAGCGTGGGCGTTTGCACGCGTCCGACAGTGGTTTTGAAAAAGCCGCCGGACTTGGAATTGAAGGCGGTCATCGCCCGGGTGCCATTAATGCCGACCAGCCAGTCGGCTTCCGAGCGGCTCACCGCGGCATCGGCCAGCGGCTGCATCTCGTCATCCTCGCGCAGACCCGAAAAGCCGTCGCGAATGGCGGCGGGTGTCATCGACTGCAGCCAAAGACGGCGGATGGGTTGTTTGGCTTTGGCGTAGCGAGCGATATTGCGGAAAATCAGTTCCCCTTCCCGCCCGGCGTCGCAAGCATTGATCAGTTGGTCAACGTCCTTACGCTTGATCAACTTGGCCAGCAACCTGAGGCGCCCCTGTGTCTTTTCGAGGGGTTGGAGATCAAAATGCGGCGGAATTACGGGCAAATGAGCAAAAGACCATTTGCCACGGGCCGGCTCGACTCCTTCCGGAACGGCTAGTTCGAGCAAGTGCCCGACTGCAGACGAAAGGACGAATTTGTCGCTCTCGTAATAGTCTTCATGCTTTTTGAAACCGCCCAGTGCTTTGGCAATATCGCCCGCGACCGAGGGTTTCTCCGCAATGATTAGCGCTTTACCCATCTGTTATGTGACACTTACACCGTCTGACCCCGGGAAGCAAACTCCCTGCCACCCGCCCGAAGCTGACGCAAAGGCGGGAGCGTGTCAAAGATTTCCCGAATAAAGAGGAACCAACCGCGAATAAACGCGAATGAACGCGAATCGAAAGGAGAGAAACCTTGCGGAGAGGACTTGAGGAGGAAGGTTCTTTGACGCTGGTGCGCGGCAGTTGCTTTAGGAAGGTTATGTCGTGCTTCATAAGGGGGTCAACAACGACCTCCGGTAACACTCTCCTCAGAACCCCTTCTGCTTTTCCGCCTCGATTAATTCGCGTTCATTCGCGTTCATTCGCGGTTAACCTTGGCATTCGCGAATCACTTGCCAATGCAGAACTGACTGAAGATGGAATCGAGGAGATCTTCGGTGGAAGTTTTACCCACGATTTCTCCGACGGCATTGGCGCCGATCCGCAAGTCCATGGCAATTAATTCCAGGGTCTGATCGGAGCACAAAGCTTCCAGGGCTCGGCTGACCGCGTCACGCCCGCGCGATAAGGCCTCCTGGTGGCGCGAGTTGATCATCGTCTCGAACATATCGGCTCGCACTTCGCCCGACCAAACGAGGTCTCGGATGGCATCTTTGAGAGGTTCGATGCCGTTTCCGGTGACGCAGGAAACGTCCACACTCGGGTTCGGGAGAGGCGTGGGAAGGGTCAAGCGTCTGGACAAATCGGATTTATTGCAGACCAGGACGCGCTTTTTGTCTTTGAACTCGTTGAGGAATGTTTCGTCGGCGGCGGTAAGCGGTTCGCTGGCGTCAAATACGTGGAGAACGAATTCCGCTCGTTCGAGCGATTTGCGGCTGCGGCGGATTCCTTCAAGTTCGAGTTCATCGCGTGCTTCGCGCAGGCCAGCGGTATCGACAAAGATGACGGGAATCCCCCGGATATTGGCGGTTTCTTCAATGGTATCGCGGGTCGTTCCGGGGATGGGAGATACAATCGCGCGGTCGTGCCCAAGGAGTTGATTGAGCAGGCTGGACTTGCCGGCATTGGGGCGTCCGATAATGGCCGCACGAACGCCACGCCGGAGAATCTGGCCTTCGTTGGCGGTGCGCAGGAGTTGGTCTATAAATTCGATCGCCTGCTGCAACCGCTGGACCAGTTGGGCGCGAGTGTCCGGAGCGATATCTTCGTCGGGGAAATCGATGTGCGCTTCGATATGAGCCAAGGTGCGCATCAATTGATCGCGCAGTTCATTGATCCGCTTGGAAAATTTGCCTTCCAACTGTTCATTGGCTGCCCGCAACGCCAATTCTGTGCGCGAATGGATTAGATCGGCAACCGCTTCGGCCTGGGCCAAGTCAATCCGGCCGTTCAAAAACGCGCGCCGGGTGAATTCGCCGGGCTGAGCCAAACGGGCGCCACTGGCCAGGACCAGGTCCAATACGGTTTTTGAAATCAGAATACCGCCGTGACACGTGATCTCGACCACGTGCTCGCCGGTGAAGGTGCGAGGCGCGTGCATGACCGAGAGCAGCACCTCATCGATGGTTTTTCCGTCACGCACGACGTGTCCATAATGAATGGTATGCGACGGTACCGCGGATATCTGCGTCGAGCCTTTAAAGCACCGATCAGCCACCGCCAAAGCTTCTGTGCCCGAAATGCGGATCACCGCCAAACCGCCTTCACCGACCGGCGTGGCAATCGCGGCAATCGTGTCTTCCATCCCCGCAGCTTACAACCGCTAAGACCAACCGGAAAAGAGAAACCAACCGCGAATGAACGCGAATGAACGCGAATGGAAAGGCGAGAGAACTTACAGAAAAGACTTGCGGAGGAAGGTTCTTCGACGCTGGTGCGCGACAGTTGCTTTAGGAAGGCTAAGTCGTGCTTCATAACTGGAGTCAACAACGACCTCGGGTAACGCTCTCCTCAGCACCCCTTCTGCTTTTCAGCCTCAATTAAATTCGCGTTCATTCGCGTTCATTCGCGGTTAAAAAGCTTAGCGGTTTTTTCGAGTACCATCCGCTCCCATTCGAGTTTGGGGTGGCGGAAGTTGAGGATGACACCAACCTTCAAACCACTAATTCGCAGGTAGTTCAGCATCTGGCCGCGTTCGTGATCTGAGACAACGTCCAACACCTTGGCGTCCACGACTACTTGGTCGAAGACAACCAAATCAGGGACGTAGTCACCGACTTTCACGCCTTTGTATAGGACATCATAGTGCGGTTGTTGGCGCGAAGGAATCCGCCTTAAGCCAAACTCAACGACCAACGCATTTTCATAAGGCTTCTCGTGCAGCCCGTGTCCCAGCTCATTCAAAACCTCCATCGCACACCCAACAATCCTATAAACCTCCTCCTTCAGGATCAGTCTTCCTTCCGCCACTTGATTCGCGTTCATTGGCGTCCATTCGCGGTTAAGGTGAGGATTCGCGTTCATGGCCGAGCGTAATTGCGGCCGCCAGGGGGGTCCTCGCCCTCATGCGGGGGTTTGTGGTCCGGAGGGCCGGGACGCCTCGGGTGCGAGTCTCCAGGATCCGACCCGTGCCTGTCTGAGTCACCCTTCTCCATTTTGATCTGAATTCGCAGTGCGCGCGACAGACAGCCCGAAACAGAAGGCGCAACCGGCCGGCATCGGGCGATCTCCTCTTCAATGTAGGGTCGGAGTTCGGGGCGCACGACCGCGGCCGCATGGAGGATATCCAGACTGGCTGCCGGCGCCGCTTTAGCCGCCGTGACCGCAATATCCAGCAACGTTTCGGGCATAAGAAAGGCCGTATGGGCGACAATTTCAGCGGCTTGTGCGGGAACGGCTGCCGCCGCGCGGCGCGTGATGCCGATCACAAGCGAGGACTGCTCCCGCACCGCAACTTCCGCAATCCGGGCGGCGTCGGCTGGATCCGCCCGGGATACAATCTCGACCACGGCGAGGGTGGCGGCGGGATTGATTTGAAGGGCGAGCTTCACGACGTTAGTCACCGTGGCGACGCGCGTATCCGGCCGCGCCTCGCGGACCAGCCTGGCGGCGGCGGCCGGCAATTCAACGGCGGTGGCGCCTCTTAGCACAGCGAGGAAATGATTTGTGTCCAACCCCGGCTGGGCAAGGAGGCTGATGGGAACCAACCAGGACGCCCATAACGCCGACATCGTTTTCATACAAATGTTCCTCCCATTAGTGCGGTGAAGACGGGTGGCGGGTTCATTGCTCGTTTAGCCGGGGTGAAGTCTTTGCCACTGCGCTCGGCAATGGAAATCGTGCTACCACGAATTCATTTTGTTCGAGCAAGCCACAGGACTTGGATGTGTTGTTTTCGACCGGCGCAGGCAAGGCATGGGGGAGCAATTGAACGGCGGCGTTATTGCACGCCTCGGCGAGCAATTCGCTGATGGTCTCGAATACCCGGGCGTCGGCCAGACACGCATTGCGTTTGGCACACAGACCCGGGTTCCGGCATCCCGTCTCCGAAATGGGCTGGCCTAAATGACAAAGGGGCGCGTGCAGCTCGAGGTTGCCATAAATCCGGCTCGCACCGTCGTAGCGCCTGAGTTTTGCGGGAGTGGGCGCGGTTCGTTGCCAGGACAGGCACACATCCGGCAGCGTTAATTTCACGGACTCAAAGCCGAGCCGATCAGCCACGAAGACCAGGTCTGGCCAAAAGTCGATCAGACGAGCTCGCCGGCGCGCCTCCAAATCGAGCCAACGCACCAGGCACAAGGCGTAGTGGACCTGGCCGCGCATTCGCCAGCAACTGCCCACGACGCGATGGACGGCAAACCAGCGGCGGCTGAAACCGCAACTGCCGGCGCAAATAAACAGAAGGAATACGGCCGCTCCCGCCAGGATGGGAACCCACGTTCCGCGCGACCAAAATGCAAGCAGGCCCATGCTCAAGAAGACCAGGTTTAGCCCATAGATGGTCAGCACCAATTTACGAGAGGAAAAACCGTTGGCGACGAGTCGATGGTGCAAATGCTTGCGGTCGGGCCGAAACAAGGGCAGGCCGCGCAACCCGCGCCGGGCAATTGCCAAAGCCGCATCGGTAATCGGCAAGGCCAGCACGAAGAGCGGAGCGACCAAGGCGGCCAATACGGTTCCCTTATGGGAGTTGACGATCGAGTACGAGGCAATTTGGAATCCAAGGAAATAGGCGCCGCCATCGCCGAGGTAAATGCGGGCGGGCGGGAAGTTAAAACAGAGAAATCCGAGCAAGGCACCGGCCATCCCGCAAGCCAGCAATTCGAAATTGCCGTCGTGGTGCGCGACGGCGGCGATCAAGGCCATCAACATGAGCGAGATGCCGCCGGCCAAGCCATCGATGCCGTCGATCAAATTGATCAAGTTAGTCAAACTCACCAGCCAGGCGATGGTCAGGACCGGGCCCCAAGCGCCAAGAGGCACGGGGGTTTGGCTGAAGGGCGTACGCCAGACCTCGATTCCGACTCCGCCGGCACAGACGAGACCGGAAATGAGAACCTGGCCGAGGAGTTTCCGGCTGGCACCGAGCGGCCGCAAATCATCCCAAAACCCGAGGGCAAACATGGCGAGAGAAGCCGCCACGATGAGATCGCGCCCAGGCGTATGGGCCCGCAGCTCCGGGTGGAATATCGCGATCCACAACTCGACCACAATGAAGGCCAGGACCAGGATAAGGCCGCCGGTCCTGGGAATGGGTCCAGTATGGGAATGATGCCAGTCAACGGAGCGGCGGGTCCAAAGGTTGGATCCATGCCATTGCAATGCCAGCGGAATCAGGACGACCGTGGTCGCCAAACCCAGGCAGATTGAGATGGCAATGGGTGAATTCATGGCGCTGGCAGCGCCCGGTAAAATCGGTAGCTGGCGTGAGGCTGGTTGGTGTGAACCAGAATGAAAGGAGGGACATTAGTCCATAAGGGGACCCAGTCAGCGAGGTTGGTCGAGGTGAGAACTGCAAAGCGAGTGGCAACCGGCCCGCTCATCTCGAGAGTCACCGCGGTGGGTGAACAATCGATTACCTTCAGACTTCCCAGAGGTGCGAGAAGGGTCAGGTGAGCTTTGGCACTCGGGGTGGTGCCGGCAAAATTGCTGACGTCGACCTGGTAATCCGCGGCGTCCGGGTCGGAAACGCGCGCCAATGTCAGTTCAGCTGTAGAGGCTCCGGAAACGTTGGCGGCGTCAAACAGAGGAGTTGTGTTGCGGTTCCACCGATAAGACATGGGAGCGGGGCTGGTGGCTTTTACGTTGAACGAAGCGCTTGAGCCGGGAGAGTTGGTCCGGGCGGCGGGCTGGCGGGTAATGATTGGCGGGCCCACGACCGCCACATCGAAAGTGCAGGCGCTGCTGTTGTTCGCCAGGTCGGTGGCGATCACGATGATGGTGTTGGTGCCGATGGGGAAGCGACCCGTCGAGACGGGCTCCCACGGGCCGAGCAACTCTCCGCAGGAATCGGCGGCGAGGTTGGTGAACGTGATGGTGGCGTAATCGCAGCCGTGGTCGGCTGCCTGCACAATGTTCCCCGAGCAATGCAAAGTCGGGGGTTGGTCATCGCGAGCGGTAATGACCTGTTCGCAAATTACCCGCTGGTTGCAACCGCCCGTTAGGGAATAGCGCCGAGTAATGGTGTAATAGCCAGGACGATTGGTAACGGTGCTGTCCCCAAAAGTAATGCCATTAGCAGAGCCGGCCGTGATCAGGCCTCCGCCGGCGACAAACTCTTCGATTGTCTTTGCCGCAGCGGGCACCTGGCGGATGCATTCAACTTGCAGGTCCGGCGGCGCCAGGGCGCTCAGAGTTCCCGCGTCGGAAAAGCGAACGGCGCCGCTGATCACATCGTCGACCCGCTCACCGGGAGCCAACCTGAAGAAGTTGCGGTCCGCAAGGATCGGCTGGGTGCTGATGTTTCGGATAGCCCAGGGAGCGGCACGGTCGCAACCGTAACCGGACAAGTCATTGGCTCCGGCACTGGCGCCGTTGGCGCCGCTGCCGGTCTGGAGTCCGGTGAAGTCGGTGCCCAGGCAATCGCCGGCGTCGACGGCGGCGCCGTTCTCAGCCGTGATGGCTGCGGATTGGTTGTTGGTGAGAATATTGCCTTCGATTAGGGCGCGTCCGGCATCGACATCCACGCCGACCAGGTTGCCGCAAATCAGTTGGTCGACGCCGACGATGCTGGCGCAGGCGCCGGGCCCGCGGACCTGCACGCCGCAAGCGCCACCGGTGATAAGACTGCGGCCTGACACACGAACTGCGACCGAATTGCTCGGGGTTGCCAACTCCTGCAAGGCCAAAACGCCGACGCCGCCGGGCAGGACTGAGACGTCGATATTGCTGAGCGCGAGGGAGCAGTCGGCCGGGCCCCAAGTCGGGTCCAAACTATCAGCGAGGACACCGGTGGTTCGCAGATTTTTGAGAGAGCCGCCGGTGATGCTGGGTGGAGGGTTGCCGCGGCAAGCGGCAGCCAAAAATCCCAGGTTGCAGTTGCCCCGGCCATCGACGGTGTTCTCGACGAAGTAGACTTCCCGGTCGTCACTGATGGTCAGTGCGTACAATCCGATGATGGTTTTGAGAGCGGGCGCCGGCACCGGGGTGTGAATGACATTGCCGGAGACGGTGATGGGGGAGGCGTGTTCCTGGCGGAAATTGATCCAGATTCCGGGCGCTCGGGCCAGGTGAATTTCGAGCGGCCACCATTGCGCGATCCAGAGCTCGTTGCTGGCGACCAAAGGCGAAAAGCCTGGCGGCGCCGCGGTGGTGACACAGTGGATGGAGAGGCCGTGAGTGACGTTGGAGAGAACATTGCCGGTGATGATGGAGTCGAGAGAATAGGTGAGAATGCCTTCCCACAGGTTGGCGAGTTTGTTGTCGCGAATGTAATTCCAGGCACTGCTGCTGCCGAAATATTGGTAACGATCGAGGCAGATGCCCTCATAGGAGAGGTTGGTGATAATGTTATTGCGGACCGTCACGCCGGCGACGTCGGCGAGGTCGGGGTAAGTGCCGTTTTGAATGGCAGCCGCCGCATGGACAGCTACGCCGTTGGCGTCGTAACCTCCTTCGAGCTGCGAGTTGTGACCGTCTAATAAAAAGCCATCGATTACGACGTTATCGGTTTCGATGGAAATGATGGTTCCGTTTTCAGGGTCGTTCCGAGCGGGAATGATCCGGGCCTCCGAGCGCCGGTCAGGCGCGCTGCCGGCCAGGCCCGCGTTTGGGCCGACCAAAGAAATGGGCCGGGTAATAACGACGTTTTCAACATAGGTCCCCTGAGCCACGAAGACCGCACCGTTGTCGGCCACGCAATCGAGAGCGGCCTGAATGGTATTGAAGGCATCGAATCCCGCGTAGTGGGGTGAGTTGGTTGTTCCCGCGGGAAAACCCAAGAGGCGGCAGCCGAGCGGGTACGCGGCATCGACGTAAACCCGGGTTGGCGCGGCCGGGGCCAGGACGGTGATGGGGCCAGTACGATTGGTGGTATTGCCAAAACGATCCGTGAGCGTGAGAGTGACGGCCTGTTGGCCGACGTCGCAGAAAGAGAAAGTTGCCGGAGCAACGGTTGCGTTGGCGATGCCGGAAATATCCTCGGAGCCGGCTTGCATGGCGGAAATCTCAGCCGCGGTCAAGGTATGGGTTCCGGAAGGTTCGATCTGGACGGTAATCGGGTTGAAGATCAAATCCGGCGGGGTTTTGTCCTGGGCGACGGCCATGAGCGGGCAAAGAAGGAGCAAGAGAAGGTGGCTCGCCCAAAACTCGAACTGCCTGAGCTCAAACCAAGGCTGGGAGGCCTTGTTTGGCCCGTGCCGAATAATGAAAACGACAATCCTCTTGCGCATGACCAGATACCTTGAAGCGTATGTCCTTGGCTGAATGAGCCCTGGCGCAACTTTGTTTTATGGCCGGAATGGCGGATAGTGTCAAACATTATTTCTACTTTTATTTGGTGGTTGGATTTGAAGAGCTTCTTGGGAAAAGCGGAACGGAAAAGCGGAAAGCGAAAAGCGGAAAAGCGAAAAACGGGAAAGCGAAAACGGGACGCTTCGCGGTGTTCGGCGCGACATGTTGCCACTGGTTGTGCTTCCGGGGAAAAGCAGAAAGGGGAAAAGCGGAAAGCGAAAAGCGGAAAAGCGAAAAGCGAAAATCGGACAAGTTTCCACCTTGCCGTGGTTCGGCGGGACGGGCCCGCCGGCGGGGTCCTGCCGATAGTCAGGGTCGCAAGTTGAGGAGGGAGGAATTCGAGAGCGAGCGGGAGAATTGTGTTTCCGAGGGAGCAGGTCTCTGCATCCAGGGGGGCGAGGGGTTCAAGGGCAGATCGTCCAAGTTCCACGGTTGAATCTCATAGGTGAGCCGGAGGTGGTTCGAAGCGGAAGCCGAAGAGTTATCGGTCTGGTTGGAACTTCCTCGAGGGCTGCGCGGGCGTGGCAGTTGGACCAGCCACGCGACCGGTTCGGAAGAAAGCCTCCCACCGACGAGTCAAGCCCGCCGTCGACTCGAATTTCAGGAAAAGCTGGCAGCCCGCGGAGATTGAATCCGATAACGCCAGGGCCTTTTGTGGAGGCTCGCCAGTCGTTCTGTCCTGGTTTTTTCTGATATTTTTCGACAGCGTACCAGTGGAGGTCGGAGCCGGTTTTGACTTGGACCCTGAAGAGGTTGAGTGGCAGTACATCGATCTGCTCGATGCGGCTGGTTATTAGACGATAGAGAGAACGCGGGGCCCCGATTATTGTTCGAGTCGAGAAATCGGGAAAAGCCGCTCGCCACATGGCATGCCTCGTCACCTGCCGGATTCGTTGGAAATCCTTTTGGGAGATGCCCGCAACCTCGCTTGGGGAGGTTGGCACGGGGCGAAAAAGGATTATTAAACCGCCGGCCAAAACCAGTGCAGCAAGGGTGATGAGAAGGTTCCGTTTCATGGCCGGCGCATTCTGGCTAATGTTGGCTCAGGGCCTATTTGGATTGGAGATCCAAAAGAAGCCTCGCACCTGTGGAGGATCGCCTTCGATGAGCGCAGCGGCGGCGTTTTTGACTTTAAAGTCGACAGCCGCTTTGGAGACGGAGGTTTGGTCTGGAAACGATTGGGAAAGCTTGTGGTCGGAAGTCCACGCGCCACTGGAGAAGAAAAGGCCGGTGTCCAGGTTAAGAAGCGCCAGGGTGGCCATCGACTGAGTCTACGATGAATAGCCCAAAAGGCAACGGGGCGATTAGGGAAAAGCGGAAAGCGAGAAATCGAAAAAGGGGGACTGCCGGACGGGACGCCCCCCCGGGATTTCCTTTTCCCCGCAGATTCAGGGCGACCACAGATGACCAAGACCTCCTTTCCATGAACCTGGTAGAAAGGGGCGGGGACGTCTCGTCCCCGAGTCTGGCTTAGCGGCGCGGGACGAGACGTCCCCGCCCCGAATGACATTGGACTCGCCATTTGGGTTCATGGTCCCAATGCAGGATCTGGCTATCGTGGAGGCTCTCCCTGAACCGAGCGCAAAAAGCCCACCCCGGCCCTCTCCCCCAGGAGAGGGTGGGGCTTTCGCAGAGCGGTTTGGGTTCATGGTCGCAATACATCTGCATGCGCAAAAGAAGCGCTCCCCGTGAACTTCCCCACAGATTCAGGGCGACCACAGATGACCAAGACCTCCTTTCCGTGAACCTGGTAGTAAGGGGCGGGGAAGTCTCGTCCCCGAGTCTGGCTTAGCGGCGCGGGACGAGACGTCCCCGCCCCGAATGACATTGGACTCGCTATTTGGGTTCATGGTCCAATGCAGGATCTGGCTATCGTGGAGGCTCTCCCTGAACCGAACGCAAAAAGCCCGCCCTCACCCGGCCCTCTCCCCCAGGAGAGGGTGGAGCTTTCGCAGAGCAGTTTGGGTTCATGCTCGCAATACATCTGCGTGCGCAAAGGATGGGCTCCCCGTGAACTTCCCCCACAGACCCAGGGCGACCGCAGATGACCAAGACCTTCTTTCCATGAACCGAACGCAAAAAGCCCGCCCTCACCCCGACCCTCTCCCCCAGGAGAGGGTGGAGCACCGCAGATGAGAACAGAGAGCCGGGATGAACGTTGGGGCGCCGTCCGAGGGGTTCACGCAAGCAGAACAGCGAAGGTTGCCTTGCGCGGTTGCTTTTTACACCTGAATGGTTGCGAGGTTTCGGCACACGCGGCACCGGATCACCAACACCCGCGTGCCTTGGCGCGCCTCGCTAATAAAGCTAACCTCCCTCGCGCAAACCGGACAGGTCCCGGGCAGGCGAGCGTTGTATTCTCGGGCAAGTTTTTCAACCTCTGCTTGCGTCCAATCGCGTTGGGGACGGGAACTCGGGTGCGGTGGGTGGGGAGCCATAACGCAGTATCAATCGCAGGACTCCGCCTCAACCTTACAAAAATCAGGCCTGCGGTTTAGCGGAGCGCAACCGCGCTTTGCCAGGGCAAAGCACAACCTGGCAGGAGCGGGGGGTTGGAAGGCGAAGGGGCGCGGCCTGGCAGGAGCAAGCGGGCCAGGCTAGCCGTTCAAGCGCCCGCGTTCCGGGCCGGTTTCGCACCGCGAACCCGGGAGTTCGGCGACGACCCAGGCATGTTCTGAGGCGTTCGTTTCGGGGCTTTTAGTTGCGAAACGGACGTCCAGGGACAGGGCGCCGCTCTGGAGCACTCGCAGGCTGTCCGGATGAACTTTGGCGTTGACCGTGAGGATACGGAATCCGGCCCGGGTGAAAACCTCGATTAATTCGTCGATTCGGAGCCGGTTGTGATACATGTAGCGATTGCCGGCAATAGAATCCCATTCTTCTTCGCTAAACTGCAGGAAATTGACCCGGGAGATCGAGTCATCCTCACCGGAGAACAAATCCGCAAGGGCGGCATAGTGAAGGGCCAGGCCATCGGATTTCAGGAGCCGGATCGCCTCTGAAAAAATGCCGTCCAGGGCCGACCGGGCGACATGTTCCACGACGCCGTAGGAGACGTGATAGTCAATGCTTCGGGAGGCGAGGTCCAGGTGGCCGGCGTCGGCCGGAGCCAGGTAACGAACATTGATCAGCGAGAGGAGCTCGCGCAAATCTCTTTTGCAACTCAGCAGTAACTCGAAACGTTGGCGGAAGATCGGCTTTTGGGCATGAGCGCCGAAGATTTGGCGGATGGATTCCTGGTGGGTTTTGATATAATCGATCTCCTCGAAGATGAGTTCGGATTTCAAATAGGGGTTGAGGTCCACGGTAATGGTCTGAAATGCGCCGCAACACCAAACGGCGATGGGCAGAGACAAACACCGGCCGGTACCCACTTCGAGGAAAACTTCCGAGCCGGTCAGCTCGCGCCGGTATGTTTGGATGAAATCGACGACGGCGACCCCGGCCTTGAGGAGATGCACCGGGTTGGCGGAGCGCAAGGCGCCAAACTTGCGCTGAACGAAATAGTAAGCGCTCAAGCTTAAGGCGGGAGGCAGTTTGCCGATTGCTTTGGCAAGTCTGGCTTTATTTCTCCAATTCATGCTGGTGAACCGTTCGGGAGGCAGAGTAACTGTTGCTGGCCGAGCAATTGGGGAACCATGTAGTCAGGATAACACCTCCAAGCTGGTACTCATTTTTGCCGCAGCGCTAGGTGGTCCCTTTTAGCATTTTTTGGAACAACCATGTTCTTTCGAGTTTGCGAAGCCGATCGGGGGCAATCGATCGCTCGTTGAGGTTGGCGCCGTGGCGCAGATGGTCCAGTACTGAGGAGGCGGGGGCGAACCAACCGTTTAACGATCGGATGAATTCCATACGTTTGCGGAACTCTTCATTCACTTTGCCGTCCTGGGTGAATCTGTAGGCGAAGTGTACATACGCGATGCACAAGCTACCTTCGTCGTGCACGCGCTTCAATTTCGCAACCGTAAAATTCTTGAGGAAATACTTCAGGTTGGTCCCGTCGGCGGAGGTGAACCAATAATTAACATAGGGTTTGGCGGGATCGTGATAGGGCTGTTCCGGGCAGACGGCCAAGGCATCCAGCTCATCAAAAACGAAATTCCGGACGTAACGCACTTGTTTTTGACAGAGATCTCCCCAGAAAAGAGGGTCGCCCTCAAGGTGTCCACGCGAGATGTCTCGGCGCTTCCCGCGGGTGGCCAGGTTGTAAAAGTTTCGACGCCAGCCGGAGAGCCGCTGGTCGCCCCAATAGATATTTTCCCGGCAGCGCGTGTGATTGCAAAAAAGCAGCTCGCCCGGTCCGAAGACCTCGTGGAATTTTGCCAGGCCGCGGAGGGTGGTTTCTCGCGGTGAGGTGGTTGGCGCCGCGTTGTGAAAGGCGATCTCAAACCCCGCTTTTTGCAGGGTTAAAACCCAATCGCGATACGGTTGCAGCTCGCAGGTAGATCCTTCCCGCAGCGGATCGCCCTGGCCTGGGAACATCCAGACGGTTTTGGTCGTCTTCATTCCCAGCTGAGCGAGCAGGTCGTAAACTGGCTTTACGTTCTCGACGGTGGCACAATCCGTGTCGTCCACGATCGTGAACGCGAACTGATGTCCGTTGGGCCAGGTCACCCGCATACAGCCGTGTTCAAATACCTGAAAGTGTCATTGGGCCACTTCTCTTCGGCGGCAAATCACCACTTTTCTGGCACCAATGCCGAGCTTTGCGCCAAGTTCCTCAATGAAATTTGCGAACCAGCGCGAGGCGGGCGAGCGCCACATAGACCTGGGAGAAGTGCTCCAATGAAACACCCGCTCAATCCCCAGGCCGAGCTGCTCCAGTTTCCCGAAATCCCTCCGGTCGAGAGCGTGCAACGAGGCCCGACGCGATCGGAGATCAAAGATCCTTTGGTTTGAGGGGGAAACCAGCACTAAAAACGACCCGACCCGAACCAACCTGGCGAGAGTTTCGAAAGTCTGAAATCGCGCTTTTTCATCCACCTGAATTGTCGCGATGGCCATGCAGAAGCAAATATCGTATTGCTCCTTGATGCTGCAGTTCAGCACGTCGGTCCAAATAAATGGAAAATCGTAATGTTCGACGATGTAATCGCGAAATTTGGTGCTGAAGTCCGAAGCGGTAACCTGCTTGTTTCTCTCGGCCCACAAGGAGGCATGCAAGCCCGACCCGCACCCAATATCCAGCAGGCGAACCTGGTCCCTGGGGATGTAACGGTCGATGCGTTTGATGAACTGCCGTTCTTTCTCGAGGTCATAGGCGTTGAGAAATTCGCTGACCGTATCCTCACGTTCATAATGCACTTTATGGTGCTCATATGTGTAAGTTGCCTCGTCCATTGACCAAAGTAATGCGCTTTGGGCATTGCGCAATTGTCCCGCCAGCCAGGCCAGCCATTGCGGATCTGCATGAGGAATTTCGAACCCGGCTTGGCAGCTCGCCCTCTTACTTGGCCACGGGGCTATAAATCAGCAGCGCATGGTGTTCGCACTCATACAGGGGCCGGGCCTGAAAACGGGACCACTATAGATCTGCGGGGCTTTTCAGCGCGGTGAGGGCGCAAGGCGCGATCGGGCGGACGCGTGGCGGCCAGCCGCGAGGTCACGAGGCTTCGCGCAAACTATTAAAACCCGAAGGTGGCGGACACGCGCTTTCCCGAGGGCCGTGTGGAACCGGAGCAGTCGCTGGTCGATCGGGCTTCGGTCGCAGCAGTCGTACGAAAGTCGAAAGCGGCAAAATGACGAGAGCTAAACAAAGGAAGAAAGCCAAGCCAATGACCAACCGGAGCTTTGGGACTAAGGAAGAGGGTGTGCAAGAGCAATGCCGGCACGGTAGAATTGCTTGGGTGACCTGAATCGCTCGAATGGCGTCACCCTGCTTCATCTTGTTTTCAGCTGTTTGGCTCGCCAAACCACGAAAAAAGCCTGCCAGAGGGAGCCGCGCAATGCCATGGGGGGAAATGCTCCTCGCAAACAGCCTGGCAGCGAATTGAAGCCCGACCCAGGAGTTGAATTCGGTCTGGTCGACGTTCTGCCCCGGGGTTACTCTCAATTCACGGATGGCAGGAGTACAGATCGGCCACTCGACCCGAAATCTTTTGGTTTTATCAATGATCCAAGCAACGCGCCGACTATGGAACTGACGAAGCTGGGCTGGAATGCTGAACTCGATCAGCAATTCGCACCCCACCGTGCCAAGGGTCTGGTCCCGGCTCGCGTCGCGGTGGAGGACAAGCATTTCTTCCGCATCTGGACGGCGGAGGCGGAGCTTCTGGCGCAAGTCTCGGGCAAATGCTTCCACGAAGCGCGCCGGTCCAACTCAAGACTTCCCAAGGTCGGAGATTGGGTTGCCGTAAAACTCGTGGCCAACGAGGATAAAGCCGTTATTCAGGCCATCCTTCCGCGACGCACGCGGCTGTCCCGCAAGATCGGCCATGGGGCCACCGAACACATCCTCGCCACCAATATCGACACGGCGTTCATGGTGACCGCCGCGGACGTAAGTTTCGACCCGGTCTGTTTGGAGCAGATGTTGGTGGTGGCGCATGAGAGCGGCGCCAGGCCGGTCGTCGTGCTCAATAAAATCGATTTGTGCGACGACCTTGACGCGAAGCTTGCCGGGGCCGCTCGCGTGGCCGGGGGCGCCTCCGTGCTCGCGGCCTGTGCGCGGACCGGGCGGGGCGTGAATGCGTTGTCCGAACTGATTAAACCCGGCGACACCGCGGTGTTCATCGGAACTTCGGGGGTTGGCAAGTCGAGCCTCATCAATCGCCTCTATGGAGAAGACATACAGGCGACGGTGGAAGTTCGCACGAGTGACGCCAAAGGACGGCATACGACTTCGTGGCGCGAGATGATCTTCCTCCCCCAAGGCGGCGTGGTCATTGATACGCCGGGCATGAGAGAGTTCCACATCTGGATTGCCACGGAGGGATCGAAGCAGGCTTTTCCTGAGATCGAAGCGCTGTCTCCGCGCTGCCGCTTCCGCGACTGCACCCATACGAAGGAGAATAAGTGTGCCGTGCTCGAAGCGCTGGCCGCCGGCACGCTCCCGCGCGAGCGGTATGAGAGTTTCCTCAAGCTCCAACTCGAAATCCGCTTCCTCCGCGAAGCGGAGAAAAGAGCCGCCTGGCAACACCGTAAAAAGAGTGATCGCGGCGCCGGGCGCACCTTCAGCCGGAAGAATTGAACCCGTTTGACTCAGTCCTGTGCGGCTGGCGGCGTAAAACGGCGGTTTTCCGACGATATGTGTTTCCGTGGGCTGGATTTATGCCACAATGCGGTGTGGATTCTCCATTGTGAACATTTCATCCGCCATTTTTGACTGCAGCGCGCCGGATTTGGATTCATGTCCGAACGAGTCGTTGCCGGAGTTTGCCTTCATCGGGCGCTCGAACGTCGGCAAATCCTCGCTGCTGAACGTGCTCGCGGGCGAGCCGGGAATGGCCCGCGTTTCGTCCAGGCCGGGGTTCACCAGGCTCATTAACATCTTCACGATAAACAAATGCTGGCGGCTGGTGGATCTGCCGGGCTACGGCTTTGCCGAAGGTTCGCGGAAGCACCAGGCCCGTTTCAACCAAGCCGCGGCCGATTACTTGGAACATCGCCCGAACCTCTGCCTGGTCTTTTCACTGATCGACTCCGGGCTGGCGCCGCAACCCATCGATCTCGAGTTCGTAGAATGGCTCGTGCGCCATGCCGTGCCGTTCGTGCTCGTCTTTACCAAGGCCGACAAGGTATCCGCCGCCATGACGCAGACGAACATCGCCGCCTTTACGGAGCGCATTTCGGCATGGTTTGAAAAGTCTCCAGCCGTGTTCACCTGTTCCGCAGAGACGGGCTGCGGGCGCCAGGAGTTGCTCGAAGTAATCGACGAGCAGCTGACCGCCATTAACGCCGCTTCGAACCGGGTACCGGCAGTTGCCGAAAGTCTAAGCCTGCAAACGCAAGTTCGAGAAAATCGAAAACGACGTCCTGACCTCAACCGCCCTTGGTGAGAGCGTTTCACGTGCCCCACCCTTGTGTTCTTTGTGATGCCGTTCAGGTTGGAATTCGCGCAATCCGGCTAAATCGGCTGTTCTCATTTGCGCTTTATACCCTTACTTAAATTTTCCGTGGACCGAAAAAATTCTTCAAAGGCTGACATGATCAACAGAGCGAAAAATACCGGTGACGAGAACGGGCGAAGCGGTCCAGGCAAGAGCCGGTTACCGCGCGCGCCGTTCATGTTTGGAGCAAAGGCCGCTGGCAAGGCGTCTGCAACGACGAAAGCCAAAAGTATTCCGGGCCACGGCGGCGCCGCCGGGGCAGGCACGTCCGCAGCGAAAGGCCTCGGGAACGCCAGTTCAAATGCTCATCCTGAGCCAGTGGACATGACCGAGGTAATCAAAACCCTGATCGAGGTGGCCCATGAGCAAGGACATCTCACTTATGACGACCTCAATGAGGTCCTGCCCGATGGCGTCTCTCCCGAAGATTTGGACATACTTTACACCAAACTGCAGAACGTTGGGATCGAGGTGGTCACCCAGGCCGAAGCTGAGAAGGCCAAACCCGAGGATCCGGAGCCGGAGGAAGATCGGTCCTTCGATGCACTGGATGACCCGGTTCGAATGTACATGAACCAGATGGGTAAAGTGCCGCTGCTCAGCCGCGAGCAGGAGATTGAGGTCTGCAAATGTATCGAAAAGGCCGAATTGGAAGTGACCCGCCTGGTCTATGGCCTGGGCTTCACCGCCAAAGAGCACAGTACGCTCGCCGAGAAGCTGCTGGCCGACCCACCCAAGGAACGTTTTGACCGAATCGTAGTGGATAGCAAAGTCACCAGTCGGGAGCGCCACCTCCAGGAGCTCCGCGGCCTGTTGAAAAAAATGCATGCGCTCGACGCAGAGGTGGACGAGCACTATTCCCTGTGGAAAAAGGCGTCCGGCGCTGGCCGTCGTGAAAAGCTGTTTGCCGAGCTCCAAAGACTCGAGCGCCGCCTTCAGGCCACATTTCCAAAGTTCTTTTTCAAACAAAAGGTGGTCGAGGACATCGTCCTGGTGGCCGGCAACCTACAGGCGAGATTTCAAGCCGGACTTAAACGCATCCAGGAGTTTGAAAAGGAGCCCAAGAGCAGCCGCCAACAGGCGGCCTTGCGGGAGGAACGCGCCCAAATTCTTGCCCTGGAACAATTGGCCCGTCGGTCGCACGAGGAATTCTCCAAAACGTTCGAACGGTTGCAGCGCGCCGCAAACCAGGCCCACGAGGCCAAAAGCCATATGGCGGAAGCCAACCTGCGGCTGGTGGTGTCCATCGCGAAGAAGTACGTCAATCGTGGCCAGTCCTTTCTTGACCTGGTGCAGGAAGGCAACATCGGCCTGCTGAAAGGAGTCGAGAAATTCGATTATCGGCGCGGCTATAAGTTCTCCACGTATGCCGTGTGGTGGATTCGCCAGGCCGTGACCCGCTCCATCGCCGACCAGGCCCGTACCATCCGAATCCCGGTTCACATGATTGAGCTGATGAGCAAGCTTTGGCGCACCCAGAAGCAGCTTGGCCAGGAGTTGGGCCGGGAGCCGACGGCCGAAGACCTTGCCGACGAATTGGGTCTGCCGATCGCGCGAATCAACGCGCTCTTGAAGATGGCCCGCCAGCCTATCTCTCTCGACGCCCCGGTGGGGGAAGAGGGGGATGTGAGCGTGGGTGATTTCATCGAGGACCAGGGCGCGGAGAACCCCGCGGCGGGTGTCAGCCAGAGCCTGCTCAAAGAGAAGCTCGACACGGTGCTGAGCAGTCTCAGCGCACGCGAGCGGACGATCCTCGAAATGCGCTTTGGTTTGGTCGACGGCTACGGCCACACCTTGGAGGAAATTGGAAGCATGTACAATGTGACACGGGAGCGCATCCGTCAGATCGAAGCCAAGGCCTTGCGTAAGCTCAGGCATCCGACTCGGGCTCACCACCTGCACGGCTTCCTGGAGACCAACCAGGAAGCCGCCTTGAGCGGCGCCCTGACTGAGAGCGTGTTTTAAAAATCGGCCGGGTCGTGGGTGCCTGGTTTGGAGTCGCCTTTAGGCCGTTTCGGCGCTGGCCCGCCTAAAGGCGGGACTCCAAGCCGAATTCCAAAACACGCTCTGAGAGCGTGTTTTCAAATCCGGGTTACTCCAATCCAATCTTTTTGCGTTTCCGGTAAAGCGTGGCTTGATCGATTCCCAAAACTTGAGCCGCTTCGGCGAGGTTGGCGGTTCGTTCCAGTACCTTGCGAATGTGCGCTTCCTCGAGTTGCTCCATGGAAACCAACGCACCCACCTGCAAGGCCGCTTCGCTGCCGTTGGCTCCGGCCAGCGGCTGGCTGCGCAATTCAGCGGGGAGATCTTCCAGGTTAATCTGGTTTGCTCGGGCCATAATGACCGCGCGTTCGATGGCGTTACGCATCTCGCGGAGGTTGCCCGGCCACGAATAACCTTGGATAGCAGCAGAGGCCTCATCGGAAAACCCATTCAGACGGCGCCCGCTGAGAGCTGTAAAATGCTTGAAGAAATGGCCGGCAAAGCCGATCAGGTCGCCCTGCCGTTGCCTGAGGGGAGGCATTTCGGCCGTGATCACATTGAGCCGAAAGTAAAGGTCTTCGCGAAAAGCGCCTTCAGCCGCGCGCCGTTTAAGATCGTGGCTGGTGGCGGCAATAATGCGCACCTCCGCCTGACGAATGACATTTTCCCCTAACCGCTCGTATTCGCGTTCCTGAAGAAGCCGCAGCAACTTAGGCTGGATTTCCATCGGCAGGTCGCCAATCTCGTCCAGGAAGAGGGTCCCGCCAGAGGCTGCTTTGACTTTGCCCCAATGGTCGCGCATGGCGCCGGTGAACGCGCCTTTGACATGGCCGAACAATTCGCTTTCCAGCAGTTCCTTCGACAGACTCGGACAGCTCACGGTGATAAAGGGTTTGTCAGCCAGATGGCTCTGCTGGTGAATGGCCCGCGCCAAAACGCTTTTGCCGGTGCCGCTTTCTCCCAGGAGCAAAATCGAGGCGGGCGTCTTGGCCGCGCGCAACAGGGTCTCGATCACTTCCTTCATCAAAGGCGTGCTCGAATCCAACAGAATCTCAGGACTCTGAGCGTTGCTGTCCTTAATTTCACGTTCGAGCCGTTCGATGTTCTGGTTGAGTTGGTGAAAGCGCTGCACGCGGGCCAGCACCAGATGAAACTGTTCCCGGGTAAACGGCTTTTCCAGGAAGTCCACCGCGCCGCGCCGCATGGCTTCGACTGCGTTTTTGACGCTGCCTTGGGCGGTAAAAATAATCACTGGCAGATTGGGCTGGCGCTTGAGAATTTGATCCAGGATATCGAGCCCTTTTTCCGCCCCAAGATTCAGATCCAGCAGCACTGCGTCGAATTTGCCTTCCTTTAGCTCGGTGAGGCCCAACTCTCCCGAGTGCGCGGCCTCGGCATAGTGACCCTCGGAGTCGATCAGCAGGCAGGTTGCGTCACGGAAAGTCTTGTCGTCGTCGATAACCAGAAAGTCCATATTAGAATATCATTGGGAGAGGGTGGCCCGAGGCAATCGGAAAGCGAAGGTCGCGCCCTGGCCGAAAGTACTTTCGCAAGCCAATTCACCCTGCATCGCCAGCACGAGTTTCTTGACGATGCTCAGGCCCAGGCCCGTCGAGGGCTCGCCTCCCGTGGGGCGCGCTGACAGACGGCCATAGCGAACGAACATTCGACTCTGATCGCTGGGGGTGAACCCGGGCCCTTCATCCTGAACCTGGCATTCGACGTACCGCGCGCCCGGCGGACAAACCGTCAGCCGGATATGTTTGTCGGGAGGAGAAAATTTGATGGCATTGGACAAAAGATTATCAAGCACCTGGTTAAGGGCGGCACCGTCGGCCCACACCAACGTGCCGTTGGGCGGCAAAACCAGCTGCACAACCAGCTGCTTGGACCTGGCCGCTTCCTGGTGCTGCCGCACCGCCCGAGCAACCGCGTCGGACAAGTTGACCGTCTCGGTCTTGAGGCTTAGTCCATGGTCGGCGGAAGCATTTGCCAGGAACTCCTTCAGGAAGGCGAGCATCTGGCTGCTGGAATGCGAGATGTTCTCGGCCATCAGCCGCAGCTTGGGATCCGCCATCGCCTCGGTGCGGTCACGGAGCAATTGGGCGCTCATGTCCATGCCGCCCAAATGATTCTTGAGGTCATGGGCCAGGATCCCGAGCAACTCATCGCGATCTTCGGCCAGTTGCTTCAACTCGTCTCGGGCCTTCTTGAGCGCAAGATGGGTCCGCACGCGCGTCACCAACTCGGCGTGGTTGAAGGGTTTGGTGATGTAGTCGACGCCGCCGCTTTCCAAGGCGCGAACGATCAGGCCTTTGTCATCGGCCGAAGAAAGGAAGATCACGGGAATCTCAACCCACTCCGGGTTCTCGCGAATGCGGCGACAAACCTCGATCCCGTCCATCTCGGGCATTAACAGGTCGAGTAAAATGAGGTCGGGCCGCCGGACCCCCAAGCGCTGGAACGCCTGCGCTCCGCCAGTCGCCGGCAAAATCTCAAACCCGAGCTGGCCCAACGCGGCCCCTATGACCTGGATGTTGGGTTCCTGGTCATCGACGACGAGCAGACAGCCGGAGTTGGTTGCTGTGGATTCAGACATGTTCTGTTGCCGAGGCCTGGGCCAGGACTGGTCGCGCCAAAGAACTTTCGATTGAGTTTACCAGTCCCGGAAACAGGCCGAGCTGACGTTCCATTTGGCCGATGGCGTAAGTGTCGGCCAAGGTGGCTAGCGTGGCGGCATAAGTCGTAAGCGGAGCACAGTGCGCCACCTGGCCGAGGCTGAAAAGATTGTGCGCAAAGGTCCGCGTCTCGTTAACGGCCAGGCTGTCGCGCAGCGAGGGCCATTGGCCGGTTTCCTGGCGCCGGAGTTCAACCGCCAGCTCCCGCCACTGCGCGGCTTGCTCGGGCAGAGGAGCCGAAACGCTGGCTACGCTGTCCACGGAATGATCCGGTTTCGATGGATCCCGTTGGGACGCCTGTTGGAGAAACTGCCTTAAGGCAGCGAAGAGTGTGTGCCGTGAAAATGGCTTGCGAATATATCCGCTGAACTGGTGTTGCAACTCCGCCTCTTCGCCAGCCTCGCTTGAGGCTGTGACCGCGATGACTGGCAGCGATGCCAGTTCCGCCTGCTTGCGAATCTCGGCCAGGGTCGCCCGCCCGTCCATCACCGGCATTCGGATATCGAGCAAGACCACATCGGGTTTGGCCGTCCTCAAACACTCCAAAGCCTCGTGGCCATTCATGGCAAAGAGCACTCGGTGATGCGTCTTTTCGAAGATGCCCGCCATGAGGTCTCGATTGGTTCGGTTGTCATCAACGACCAGCAACGTTGCGGGCGCGAAGTCATTGAAGTCCACCGCGCCGCCAGGTTCGGCGTGATCCCCCACCGGCAGGCGCCCCGAGAGGGGGACATTCGCAAACCGCAGGCGAAAGACAGTCCCCTGCCCGACTGCGCTATCCACGGCAAGGGTGCCTCCCATCAATTCGGTGAGGCGTTTGACAATCGTGAGACCTATCCCGGTACCTTCCTTTTCCGCCGTCCGACGGGAGTCGGCTTGTACGAACGGCTTAAAAACTTCTTCCAGTCTATCTGCCGGGATTCCGATGCCGGTGTCCTCCACATCAATCAAAAGGGTCCCAGTGCCATCATGCTGGTAATTTTGCCAGGAGACTCGGGTTTTGATGCAACCCTTCTCGGTGAACTTCATGGCATTGCTGAGCAAATTCACGAGCACCTGGCGAAGACGCAATCGATCGAGTAACAACGCCCTTGGCAAGTCGGGTGAGAGCTCGAACTGAAGCTGGAGAGATTTCATCAGGGCCTGCTGTCCGAAAACGGTGCGTAGAAACTCGCAGGAATCCCGCATGTCAGTGGGATCGGGGTGCAATTCCAACTTGCCCGCTTCGAGCTTGGACAAGTCGAGAATATCGTTGATCAGATGCAGCAAGGCCGACCCACTGTCACGGATGGCCCGCACATACTGCGATTGCCTGGGTGTCAGGCCTTCGGGCTCAAGCAGTTCGCTGAAACCGAGAATCGCGTTCATGGGGCTGCGAATCTCGTGACTCATGTTGGCCAGGAAGGCGCTCTTCTCCCGCACTGCTTCTTCAGCGTGCAGCTTCTCTTCCAACAACTCCCGCCGCGCTCGCTCCTGATCGTAATCGACCTTGTAGAAATATAGGGCGAACAATCCCGCACCCACACCGAGCAAACCGGCCACCCAGGTCATTTGCTGCAGATGATTGATTGAACCGCGAAATTGATCCGGATCGGCCGACGCACCTACCCGCTTGGAAAATCGGCTCCACGCCACCGCCCCGCTGACCACGCTGGCAACCGTGACGATCAGCCAAAAGATGGCTAAAGGCCCGATAATCCGCCGTCGAAATCGGTAAATCATGCGCTTCCCCGCGTCGAGTCGAGCGCACGCGCGTCCGGCCAATGAAGGAGGCCTTAACATATCATGCAAAATGCATGCTGTATACTCGGCTTTTTTGCCCATCTACTTTCATGGAAGCACTTCGGCTTTGCCTGTCTAGCTAACCTCGGACCAACTCCGGCTCGAAGAGGTAACCTGTTCAGGCAGGGAAACCTAAGGACTCAGCCGAGCTCCCAGCTTGCGCCAGCCACAACAAAAATCGGGCAATTCGCACGAATCGAAAGCGACGAAATGTGCGGCTTGCACAGCCGGCCAGATGGGAACTGATCCTCTTTCTCGGCGGGGCGTATAGGAGTGCGGCGGGTCCGCGCCGCTGTGAGCCTATTGCCCGAACAACAAAGCAGAACCGCTCTCACACATCTCCAAAACCTTCGCAAGACAAGTCTTTTATGGGCGCGACGTGCGACTTGCACTTTCAGGCCCGGCGCCTCCGGCATTTTGCATTGGCAGCACTTGCGGGAAGGGGCCCCTGCGATCTCTCTCGCTGGCTTTGCCGCCGGGCTAGCGGACCGCAGGCTATTGCAGTGCTGGAGGTTGCGAAGTTCGCGTACCGTGAACTTGAATCGAATCCAGCAGTTCGCCCAGTGCACCGCCTGCTGGCACACCAGGAGCTAAAGGGAGGCAAAGGTGCAGTCGGCACTAAGGAACCAACAGGCAAAGAAACGGAAAGTTAAAATTATGTCATTAATTACAATTGTGGTCACCCTCATCGTCGTCGGAGTATTGCTCTGGCTCGTGAACACGTACATTCCCATGGATGGGAAAATCAAGAACATCCTCAACATCGCAGTGGTCGTGATAGTAGTTCTCTGGCTGCTAAACGTATTCGGGGTCTGGGGTCATCTGCGCGACGTTCGAGTCTCAATCCCAGCGCCGGCGAGCGACAACCTGGTCGCCGAGTCGTGGCTGCGCGCCAGCCCGGTCTTCCTGATCACGGGTTAGGCGGCGTGGACGGAATTGGGAGCCAGTAGCATCCAGGCGCAACATCGGGCGGCTAACTGACTTGAACGGTCTGCTGGCCGTCAAGGCGTTTGGATAAGTCGATCGGGTCGCCCACCGAGACTTCCTGTGAATTCACTTGATACGCCCAGACCTCGAAATGGGTGAGATTAGCCTCGCCGTAGATGGTGGCGAACGCGCCATCCACTGCGTCCGCACCCTGGGCAACTTTGACGCGTCCGATGCGCGGCACATTATAGCGGGCATCAAAGGTGAGCCATTGCTGCCCCAAGTACACTTCAAAATAGGCATGAAAGTCCATGGGGGTGCCGGGATCGGTGTAGCCGATGTCCGGCAAATGGCCGGTCACATACCGCGCCGGCAGATTGAAAGCGCGGCACAACGCGATCGCAGCATGGGCGAAGTCGCGACAGACGCCGTACCGTCGCTCGATAACCTCGGATGCGGACAGGTCGGGACGTCCGGACATAAAGCGGTATTCAAGGTTATGGTGAACCCAGTCGCAGATGGCTTGCACTCGTGGGAGGCCGTGGGTGACCTGGCCGAAACAGTTCCACGCGAAGTTCATTAACTTATCGGAATCGCAATAACGGCTGGGCAGCGTATAGCGCAAGAGCTCACAAGGCAGTTGTCCCACGGGCAAGACCGGGCCGATCACTTCACGGCTGTCGGGCAGGGAAGAGACAGCGATGATCGCATCATGCCGAATTTCATTGCAGCCAGGCATGAGCGTGACGCGATAAGTAATGTTGCCATGGGAATCCTGAAACTCATACGATGGCACACCAATGCCGAACAAAAACTGCTCCTGCAATACGAGCACCCTGCCTTCGAGCTGCGGTTTTAGCACGAACAGAACCGGCGTGGGCACGCTTGTTACGTAGACGAGTCG
>DASRFK010000136.1:0-10060 GCA_035651635.1 Verrucomicrobiia bacterium
ATGCCAGCTCCTCGGCAGAGAGTCTTGACCAGCAGGGATTGGTCTTTACAGTCGCCATAGCCGTTGAGCAGGGTGTCACCGACGGAATGAGGTTGATGCGATGACGCCCCGAAGGCCACGCTCACGTAACGGATATCCTTGGTTACCCAGTCCAGGATGGACTGTAGCAGGGCCGTTTGGGTGGGATTTTTCTTTTTTAATTCGGCAAGCCGTAGTTTAGCCGTTGCCGGCAGGTCATCGCGGCCTTGGCACAATGCGGCAAACCACTGAGCAACGCTTTCCTTGGTGCAAGGCGTGTAAAATTCGCAGCCTTCCCAAATTTCGTAGAGCGGAGGTGGGAACAACACCGGCTCAAACGGCTTCGGATTGGAAGTGACGAGCCGCCAGCTCAGGGTGCCGTCGCCGTTGCGAGTCTCTCTAATCTCGGTGGAACAGCGCACGGCATGATGTTGCAGCTTCAACGAAGCGGGGAACGTGATCGTCAAATCCGACGTCAGCAGCATTTTGAGGCCCGTATTCCATCGGAAGCAGAATTGATTGGTGATAATCGGCGACGATTCGATCTCCTCAATGACATCGAGGATTTGGCCTTCTTTGAGATTGGGCAGGTCGACGAACAGTGTGCGCACGTCCCAATACACGTTTTGATTGCTGTAAGCGTGCTCATCCTTTGCCAGTTTCAAATCCACCTCACGGCCTTCGCCTTTGGTGTTGAGAATGCGAACGCTCTTAAAGCTCGCCTTTTGGCGGGAGGAAACATAGCGCAGACTGGCCTGGGGCAAATTGCCCTTTTCCGGCTCGCTGATGAACGTGGCTGTCCGGTTCAGAAACTTGGCCGTGCCATTTGTCTGCAACTGAACCGTGGAGGCATCCAGGACAACGAACGAACCGACGGAAGTCGGACGCGACTCGGGGGCCGGTATTTTCTTGATGGCCTTCAAGAGCTGATCATTCGGCTCCAGTTGAATGGGTTTATAGCCGAGCGGATTACCCCTGAATAATGGCAGAAAACGTCGGATGAATTCGAGCAACTCCGGGGCGGATTTGTAGCCGGAGTCTTCACCAATTTGTTCGCCTCGGTAATTGGCCACCACCAAGGTGGGGAAACTGTCGGCTCCGAACGACTCGGCAAGCTTCTGGTTTGCTTCGGAGGTTTCAGGGTTGAGCCGGATTAGGACAAAGGAGCGCAATTCCTTCTGAACCGAGCTGTCTGCGAAAGTCTCCCGGTCCATCTTTTTGGACCATCCGCACCAATCCGTTGTAATATCGATGAGCAGTGGCTTTTTCTCGGCTTCGGCTTTCCTCAAGGCGAGCGAGTAGTCTTTGAGCCACTGGAGTGGCATTTTACCTTCGCTGCCGGGATCGGGAATCTGCGCCAGAAGCGAAGACGCGAGGCTTAAAAGCGCGAGGGCAAAGGCTGGGCGCGAAACGAATGTTTGCATATCAGGTTAAGAGTCTTCTAAGCCCGTTGGTGGGCTCTCCAGCTGGTGCGTTGTCTACTGATTAGGATCAATGCCAAAAAACAAGGCAATGCCGGAGACCTCAAGTGGCCGGTGCCGACGCGAGTTGCCTTGGCTCTGGAAGGCTTATAAGGATTATCCACAAACCAGGACCAGATAATGAAGCAGTTCTCATGCCTTCACATGAGGCAAGCTTGTACTGCCAAAACCCGGCCGAGGCTCCTTGGAGGATTGGAGCAGCATCGACTTTTGGAAGATTCTTCACTCCGTGACAACTCAACCCCAATTCCTACTAATTACTGGAGGTAGCGCGTGCGAGGAACCGCCGCTTCGACGACGGCTCTTAGCGTGGCACCAGCTCAAATCACAGGGCAGTTTATCTCTGCCGTCCGGCCTCAAGAAAGCCTGTGACTCGAGCCGCCATCTGTTATTACCTTGAGGGCCAGGCTGGTTCCATCAACCGGGAATGAAGGGTCGGCCTTGAGCGTGGCGATAACCTGTTTTGTGCGCGCATCCTTAACGCGAACGGAACCTCGGCGTGGGCCCTCCTCGAGCAGAACCGAACGTCTGGCTGCTTTAGCACCGGTTTGAATGGCCTTAACCCACTCATAAACGGCGATCATCTTGGCGTTGGCCCAACAACAATGCGCAGCAGCCAAAATCGGATGGATGGAAACATCCGAAGGCAACGGCCCGTGCATCTTCTTCAAAACTTTGGCCAACGCTCCTGCCAACTCGCTGCCCAGTGTGCTGACTCCGGCCTCTGAAACGCCGGCTTCCAACTCGGCCATCAAATCCCCCTTTTCCACAAACACCGGCAGCATCCACGCTTGAGATTCCGGCGACTGCTTGGGTTGGCCTTTGCTCGGGCGGCCGAACATGGCGCCATCTCTCGCAAGAGCCGCGCGCCATTGAGCCCAGGCAAAACCGTGAACCCAAGTGACAGGAACAATCCGGCTTCCGATAATGATTCGAGCCTGGCCCGGCAGCAAATCGCCTAGCGACTTAGCCATCGCCAGGCGAATTTCTTTTGGAATCTCCTGGCTGCCCAAACGAAGCAAGGAAGCCTCTGAACCGATAATGTAAAGTCCCTGGCATTGTAGAACGCCGTTCGGGTTTTGCGGATTGTTAATTGTATCCAGAGTGCCACTAATCAAAAAACTGAATTGCTCCAGCTCCGCATCGCTCCAGGCGCGGATCTTTTTGCGGATGGCGTCTTCCTGGTTCTCCTCCACAAGTTGGGCAAACGCCACGAAGGCCGCAGGATCGTAAACCTGTCCGCGACAGAAACGCTCCACAACCCGCCACAGTTTTAGGTTCATTCGTTTTGCCGCCCTCAGCCCGGGCTGGCCGGATGAGGTAAACGATGGCTTTGCAAAGACGTCGGATCGAGCAAAACCTTGTCGTCCCACCTGGCGCGCAGGTGGTCCATTCCGGATTTACCGAGGCCTGCTGTCCCGTTAGGAAGGCTCTTAATCGATTCCGCATGCCCAAGCTACGACGATTTCTCACACGTGCCCTCGAATATTTTATGGTTTGACTTTTACATTGGCCAAAGGCTAAGATCGTTATTGTGAGTGGGTTAGGGACAAGCGCCAAGCTTAGAGGAGCATCATACGCCACCTTCGTTCATGCCCCCCATGGCTCGGCGACAACTTAACCTTTCGGGTTTGCTCGACTCCAAGTGAGTTGGCTCAGAAATTACGGGGCAGAGGCTGGAAATTCGTTCTCTAGCCAAGCGCGAATTGACCGGAGCGAAGCTTGCTGTTTTGTCGGCCGGGGTTTTACCATTCGCCAGAGAATCAAGACAAGTCCAGGGGGCTTTTTGCTTCTTTGAGAGTCAAATTTGGAACGGTATGGACGTAAATCATCGTGGTCTTAACATCCCCGTGGCCCAGAAGCTTTTGGATCGTCTGAAGGTCGTAACCCGCCAGAAGCAGGTGGCTGGCAAACGTGTGTCGGAACGTATGCGGTGAAACGCGCTTAATGATTCCAGTGCGAGCGACAGCCGCTTTGACGGCGCTTTGCACGTGCGATTCGTGAAGATGGTAGCGGCGCATCTGTTTGGGTTCGCGCACGAATGTGAGCTTGGCGGCCGGGAAGAACCACTGCCAAATATATTCGCGAGCAGCGTTCTTGTATTTTTTCTCAAGTTGGCGCGGAAGGAAAACCCCAGCGTAGCCTTCTGCGAGGTCCTGCGCATGCACCCGGCGCACGTGTTCCATTTGCTTTCTGATTTCGGGGAGTGCGCGAGCAGGCAAGGGAACGGTTCGATCCTTTTGGCCTTTGCCATCATGGACCGTAATAAGCATCGACTCGAGATTGAAGCAATGGATACGGAGATTGACGCATTCGCTCAGACGCAAGCCGCAGCCGTAGAGGAGCAACACCACGAGCTGGTAGGGGGGTTGAAGCTGCTTGAGCACGGCATCCACTTCATCCCGCGACAGCACGACGGGAATGTAACGATGGCGTTTGGCGCGAACGACCCCGTCCATTCGGCCGAAATCTCGATGCAGGACATGCCGGAAGAAGAAAAGAAGCGCGTTGAACGCCTGGTTTTGCGACGAAGCCGAAACCTCGTGCTGCACTGCCAGCGACGAAAGGAAGCCGCGAACTTCCTGGTTGCTGAGCTTGGCCGTCGGCCGGCTGCGCACAAACGCCTGGAACCTCATGACCCAGAACCGATAAGCTTCAAGAGTGCGTCGGGAATAATTGCGGAGCTTGATAGTGGTTTCCAAGTCACGGAATTCCTGTTCCCAGGAAGCTCGGTTACTGAGGCTCTTGATGACTGCATGGGGTTGCGCTGGCACAAAGGCCCAACCTCTTGCCGAGCTCGATGTTGCGCTTGGACTAATGGCGGCCGGCGAAGATCCCGCAAGGCCGAAGCTGGACAAAGACAGGTAAAGGCTGGGGTCTTGGGGGTCTGCGCGCACCAAGAGCTTTACCGCACTCGTTGCATGGTGACGTTGCTCAATCGAGTAGCCTTTCGCAGCGAGTTTGGTCAGAAAAGGACCGAGTGCGGTTGGCGCAGTAGCCGAGAACTCGAACTTTTGGCAGAACAAGAGATAGAACTTCACCCATTTGTGGTAGTCCGGTCTGAGGTTTTGCGGCACCTGCGCTTGCTGCAGTCGAGCGTCGAAAGCAGCAGTTAATTGTGACGGAAGTTCTTGCATTGCAGAACGTAGTTTCTATGGAATCCTAGGCCGAGTGAACGGATGAATTGTGATTTTTGACAGGCCGGTGGTCAAGCTGAAACCATAAATACGGCTTTACAAAATGGTTAGCAGGATTAGGCTAACGTTAGTGAAATGGGAACTTTTTTCCCCGGAGACGTTCTATGATCCTGCCAAATGGCAGGATCATAAGATCTATCTACTCATTTGTTGGGTGTGACTGCGTATGGGCCTCGATGTTTCCATCTTCGATAATAACGAGCAGAGACTCGCAACGAAACGGATCGGCAACGTCGCGCACGTTGCCAGGCTAAGAGATCTCGCTGCAGCCCGCCTCGGCTCAAAATCGCTAGTTGTCTCAAAGATGCTCTACGATGGAAATCACTCCGGAGATTCACTCCCGGTTGCAGATCTTGGGCAACTTGCCACAGAGTTGTTGGTGCTGGAGGAAGCATCAGAACAGGAGATGCAAGCATTTGCGCGGGAAATGCTGGGAATCGTTCGAATTGCCCGACAGCATGAAAGGCCGGTATGCTTTACGTGACCGCGCACCGAACAACGCCCTGCGCTGAACTGCTCGATAACGGCAAGATTTCAATCCGGAGTCCCCGACTCGCAGTCAGTGAGGGCGAGCGTTGGGCACCGCAAGGCACCGCAAGCACCTGCCAAATGAAACGCGTTTTATATTCGACCTTCATTTGTGCGGCTATTGGTTTGCAGGGCTGCATCCAACATTCCAGCGTAGAGCAGAGGGTTGTTGAGTTGCCTGCTGGCAATCCCAATACCAGCCTTGCTACGGCAGCACAAATCGGTAATGCGCTTGTTGCTAGCGGCCTCGGAGCCGCTATTCAGAAGCAATTTCCGACCCTTACCCAGCAGCAGCTACAGGGGCTTTATCTAACTTGGAACTCCGGAAATTTCCAAGGGAAGCAAAGTGTGTTCTTTCTGACGGGCATCCGTTATACCGGCACTCTGCCTGAGGCCAAAGCAGTGGCAGATTATTGCGAGTCACAGGTCAAGAAGGCTGTAATCACAAAGTTCATTACGCCGACCGGTGTGCACAAAATGGATTTTCCGAATGGTGATTCTGCCCTGGTCCTGGAGTATGAGACCAGTGTGCCCATTAGCAGCACCGCGGCGCTGCGCAAAGAAGTGGACTGGATATGGGAAGCGTTTCGGCTCGATGTGGAGAACGCCAAGCTTACCAATGGCGTAATCCGGGCCACCCATCCCGAGGGCACTGGTTTGGTGACCCAAAGCAAAGGCTACGGGTTTGTCTTTACGAAACGCGACGATGGAAAGTGGCACTGCCTGGAAGATGAGAAGCCCAACCAGCGCCTGCAGGCAACCCCGCGATGAAGTTTCTATTCCATGCCGAACGCCAGTTGCGCGGGGTGCCTGAGGTGCAACGTTCGCTATAGACATGCCCTAGGATCTGAAATCTGATTGGCGCCTCACGAATCAGGCCAAATACCTCACTGGCGTGACGTTGCGGCTGAGTCGCTTCAATGTGGCTGTCGACAAACCCGAGTGGGATCATGAACACTGCGAGTTTTGCTGGGCCAAGATTGTTGAAGAAAACCGTAAGAAGCCTGACGACGATCTACTGGTCGAGGCATATGCTACAGAAGATCGCCTTCGGTGCCCAAAGTGTTTTGAAGACTTCCGTGAGATGTTCCAATGGAAGATCATTGCATGAAATGGCGAGCGAACCATCGGCCTGCACTGGACTCCGCGGTCCGTCCTCTTTGCATTCCGGCCGCCATTGGCGCGGAGCCAGTGACGCCGGAACGTTGGGCCTTGCTATGAAGCGCCTTTCCTTAATGGAAATCAGTGCCCTTCTCTTGGGCCTGTGCTTCATCCTTGCCGGGATTGTATTCTTGGTTCGTCCAGCATCGGTGATCTGGGGACATCCTACCACAAATCCGGCGTCCAGGATGCCCGAGACGAACCTTGAAGTCGTGAACGAGAACGGCTGTCGAATTTATGGCGGCTTGGGAGTGCTCGTTGGTGCACAGGGATGCAATTAAGAATTTCAAATATTCGAGCTTCAAACCGTCTTTGAACCTTCTGCTCAACAGAACGGTGGTTGGGGTTTCCTGGGATTTGAGTATAGTTTTCTATAAGCAAGCAGACGGATGGCATGTCCTGAGTTTCGATGAATTCGTTGCCAACAAAGCATAACCCGCCAAGTGCAGCGAGCCCGGCGATAGCACGTCGAGGTCATGCTGGAGTTCATTTTCGCCGGGTCGCTGACCGGCACTGTTAAACACGTGCGTGCTCCTCGAAATTTCAAGTGCGTGGTGTCTTGGATGTGCGCGTTGGTAGCAGCACTCGTGCTCATCTACTTCCTCAGCGCGCCGCCGATAATCGTGCGCATTGTTGAAACCCACAATCGCTTCGACCCTGGCGCGCCAGAGCTACTCTTTTACACTCCGGTTTTAGGGCTCATCGAGACTGACTTTGGTGGGCCGGTGCTCTGGTATTTCAATCGTGTGTGGCATACGGGCATGGAGTTTGATGAAGGGGAGTATGGTCCGCCTTATGCAATCGCTACCTATGTCTTGATTGGTGCAGGGCTGCTTTATTGTATAGGCCGTCCTTTTTACCGAACGTATCGACTTCGCCTCCATAATGCTTAACTTTTCCCTGGAGCGAATGGCGGCGGACGGTGCCTGTTGGGAACTTCGGGCTTCAGGTGTCCGCCGCCATCGCTCAGGTCACCGTTCGGTCGTTCACCCCAGTCGATGAGGAAAGTAGCAGCTACAATCCTGCTGGTTCCGTTTGCGTTGGCGACAGGAGGCGTTTGGGGTGTTGCAGCAGACAGGATTACGCGCGGCAAAGAACCTTGGTTTACCACATGCATGTTGTGTGGCCTTGCTATCACCATTGCAGCCATGTCGTGGCTGTGTGGTTGCTCCCCGCCGGTTGCTGCGTGGACGCTTGTGGGGACCGGGATGGCGTTCATGGCTTTGCGCTGCCTTTTTGGCAAGGGTAGCGCCATGGAAATGTTCGTAGGTCCGCACCTGGTTGCCGTCATGTTGTTGTTGCTCTGGCCTCCTTTGCAGAGAGCACTGGGGAAACACAAAGACCCCGGACCGAACCAATCCGCCGCAGCGAACTCCGCGGTTGCGCCGGTTCTGCAAATCGTTGGTCAGTGGCGCGGAGTCGCTGGCCGGAACCGTTGGCCATGAATACCAATCGCCCAGTGAATCTCGTTTACATCCCAAGGATGTGGCCGGCGGTCCTTGCTTCGAGTTTTGTCGCACTGCTGTTTTCGCTGGTGGCGGGATGGCTCGGCCATTTGGTTTTCTTTTTAATTATCTCGGCAGTCGCGATCTGCGTAGGCCTCTTGGCTTTTGTGCTCGCAGTTCGTCGGCGGGTCGGCCTTATTCCCTTAGCCCTGCCTTCGACTGATCTCCGTTGGATGCTGTTTAGACTCAGTTTGGGCCTCTGCTGGGGCACCGGGTTGTTTTGGTTTTTTCTGAGGCTATGGCGAGGATAATGGCCAACCAATCGTGGCAGCCCCTCCTATGAGGGGTGTCAAATGGTGTAGATCGATTTTTCTTTTTGTCGGGTTTGAAGGGCATCACCGCGCGTAGCGCAGCGGCAGCGGAGCGAAGTCGCGCGCGATAGGAGCTTGTGCCGGCTATGACCGAAACGTTGTCCCAGGCCCGAGCTGTGCTCGCTGGGACAGCAACCGACGTAGCTGCCGATTTCTTTGCGGTTGCCAAAGCGAAAGGGGTCACAAACTTCCGCGTCGAATCGGGCCAGAGTCAGTTGCCCTAGGCCGACGGGCAGTTTCTCGCCCTCAAGGCGGGCTTCCAATTCAACGGTCAGGTTTACCAATTGTTTTTGACAGAAGAGAATCTGTTCACGCAATGGTTCCAGAAAGCGGTGGACCAGCTCACTGAGATGAGGTGCGATTTTTTTCCAGTTGCGCGGTCCCCACCAGTTGACCCGCAGAGTCTTATGTTCGTGTTCCAGACGAAGGGCCCGGGCGTGATTGTCCAGGCGTCGAAGTTCAGCTTTCCAGAAATCCCGTTGGCGAGGGACTTCGCGGCGCTGCTGTTCCTGGACGGTGGGCACTCGGATGAGAGGAAGTTCATTCTTTTGACCCTGGAGGTAACGGCTCAGCCGGGTGCACAGGGCTCTAGCATCCAGACCGTCGTTTTTGCGACGCCTTTGCGGGTCCAGCAATACCGGGCCAATAACCAGATTGTGGGCGCCGGCGGCTATGAGTTGATAGTGCAATGTGTAGCCGAAGCCGCATGCTTCATAGACCGTCCAGACGACGTGGCCTTCGGCGACACGCTGGCGCACCCAATCCAGGAGCTGTTCGATCGAGAACGCGGCCGCTGGCTTGATGGCGGCATGGTCGAATTGGATGGCAACGGTGACTTTATGCAGGTCCACATCCAGGCCCATTTTGATAACCGACTTGCCTGGAGACGGGATCGGCCTCTTGCTTGGGTGGAGGGATTGGCCTTGTGCTCTGAGAGTTTAGCAGAGACAAGTGGATCGGGAGCAACGGCATCAACCCCGGCGTTATTGGGCGGAGTGGATTTCGGTGTGGAATCTTTGAGGATGTAGATTCTGGAATTGCTTCGCGTGGCAGTATTTGATGAGCTGATCATGTTATGAGTGGGGTTGAGTGTTGTTTTTTGTCACGGGCAACGTGCGCCTGGTCTGCTCCGTTGCCAACCCCATCATGGCATCTGACTCCGGGATTCCGCCTGAGTCCTTTTCCTTCGCCGTTGGCCCGGAGCGGTTGCACTTTGCGTTAGCAAAAAGATCCAATGCGATGGTTTAAGCTCAAACTGATTTTTCCCACGTTACTTGGTCTGCCTATTCTGGCTGTTTCATGCGGTCACGATTACGACCAACTGGTTAAGAACGTGGAACGATCTTCCCCGGAGCAGTGGCACAAGTGGGCTGAGCAGCTCATCGCCAGCTCGAAGACGAACGCAACAGCCGTGTTGATTTCACAGTGGCCACCGTTCGTCCGCGACGTGACTAAGGGCATCTATGGTGGTTGGGAGCTTTATGTGCAGACAAACGTGTCCGTTGGTGAGCCTTACGTCATGCTGGTCAGTCCAGGGGGCTTCCAGGGGATAGGAGTTGATTTCGGGTCGCCTTCGTTTGTTGAGGCGAGCCCGTCAGGCCGGGAATACAACGTCACCCGAATACTCCGGGAATCTATGTGCGTCGGAGCTCGTAATTCTTTTGCTAACAATTCCATGCTGCGAACTGGCACCCGCCTTGGGCTTTGCCGAACGTTGGATTTTGGTCACTGGCTTAGTCCGGTTCCCGGCGCGGAGTTCCAGGTGCCAGTCGCAGATTTCGGTCGTTCGGCGTAGTCAAAGCCTATGGCCAGTCCCACGAAAATCAGTCGCAAGGAATTCGAGAAATTTGACGGTGTTC
>DASRFK010000137.1:0-42683 GCA_035651635.1 Verrucomicrobiia bacterium
CAAGCGCATGACCCTGCATCAGTATCTCACCGGCTACGGCACGGTCGAACCGATGCCCGCGAGCCAAGCCGGACCTCCCGCATCGGCTTCGCTCGCTCCCGCGGTGGCCGGTGTGGTCGCCCGGGTGAATGTGGTGGAAGGCCAGCACGTGGACAAGGGCGACCTGCTGGTCGAATTGAACTCGGGCACGGTGACCCTGGATTACGCGCGACAGGAAGTCGAGCGTCAGAAAAAACTCTACGCCGAGCACAACACTTCCGAGCGCAACCTGCAGAATGCAGAAGCACAACTCGCCGTTTTACAGATGACCTCGCCCTTGTCGGGAACCGCGGTTCATGTCAATGCCAAGCCCGGCGCGGCGGTGGATTTGACCACCGTCGCGGTGGAAGTGTTCGACTTGAACCGGCTTGCCCTGCGCGCCAATCTTCCCGCGGCGGATGCCGCGGAATTGAAATCCGGCCAGGAAGTGCAGGTGCAGACTGAACCGCCGGTGACCGCCACACTGTCCTTCATTAGCCCGGCCATCGACGCCAGCAACGGGACGGTCATGGCCCGAGCAAGTTTGCCCCAAAACAGCGCGTTGCACCCCGGCCAATTCGTGGGCCTGCGCGTGGTGATCGGAATTCACACTAATTGCCTGGCCGCTCCGGCCGAAAGCGTGGTCACCGACCTCAACGGCACCAATGTCATCGCGTTGGTGAACGGGACCGAAGCGACGCAAACGCCTGTGCAGGTTGGGTACCGGGAAAATGGGTGGGTAGAGGTAAGCGGTTCGGACCTGCACGAAGGTCAAACGGTGGTGACCGTGGGCGCCTATGGGTTGCCCCAGAAGACGAAGATCGAGATGGCGCATTCGTCCGACCAGGCGGCGACGCCGACCAATTCGGCGCCGGCGAAATGAACGCCCCACGCAGTTCAGTGTTAGGCCGGTTTGCCACACGCCACGCCCTGGCCATCACCTTCATCTCCGTCGTCTTGTGCCTGGCCGGGACCTACTCCGCCCTGCACATGCCTTCTTCGGTCTTTCCGCAGACCGATTTCCCGCGCATCGTCATTCTGGTTAACAACGGCATCATGCCCGCGGATGAGATGATGGCGGTGATTACTCGACCGATCGAAGAGGCGATGAAAGATATCCCGGGCACGGTGAGCGTACGTTCCGCCACAGAACGAGGCTCGGCTGAGATCAATATCTTCTTCAACTGGCAGGCCGATATGGTGCGGTCCGAGCTCTATGTGCTGGGGCGCTTGGCCCAAATCAGCAGCGAGTTGCCTTCCACAGCCAGCACCGAAGTGTCGCGCCTGACCTTTTCCGCCTTCCCAATCATCGGCGTCAGCCTGACCAGTCCGACGCGCGATCTCATGACATTGTGGGAAACGGCCACCTACAATCTCAAGCCGCGCTTTCTGAAAATCGCTGGGGTGGCCAAAGCCGAGGTCGTGGGCGGAAAGCCCCCGGAATATCACGTCATTGTGGACCCGGTGAAATTGCAGGCGGCCAATCTCAGCCTGGGCGACATCAATGCGGCGCTGGTGAAGAACAACCTGATCGCTCCGGCGGGAATGCTCGAGGAGAACTATCACTTGTATCTGACGACGGTCGACGGGCGAGTCCACTCGCCGGAACAGCTGGCCGACGTGGTGGTGGCAGCCAGCACGGATCACCCGGTGCGCGTGCGCGACCTGGCGCGCATCGAGCGCGCTCCGAAACCGGTGTTCACCGTGGTGACCGCCGAAGGTCGAAACGCGGTCCTGTTGAACATTCTGAGCCAACCGGACGGCAGCACGCTGGACATCGCTAACGCTTTGAAAAAGGAATTGGCGCAACTGCGCCATGAGTTGCCGCCGGACATGAAGCTCGCTTTTTTTTACGACCAATCGCAGTTCGTTCGCGAATCCGTGGGCAGTGTGCGGGACGCGATTCTTTTTGGGCTAATCCTCTCGGTGCTGATTCTGTTTTTATTTTTGAAGAACTGGGGCAGCGTGTTAACCGCCATCTTGGCGATCCCTATCACGGTGCTCATCACGGTGGTCGCGATGAATCTGGTTCACATGACTTTCAATATGATGACCCTGGGTGGGATTGCGGCCGCCATTGGACTGGTCATCGACGACGCCATCGTAGTGGTTGAGGCCATGTACGCCAAAATTGCGGCGGGCCGCCCGCGCCTCGAGGGCATCCACGAGGCGATTGCCGAAATTTTCCATCCACTCGTGGCCTCGACACTGACGCCGGTGGTGGTGTTTTTGCCGTTGGCCTTTCTGGTGGGAATAACCGGTGTTTTCTTTCGGGCGCTGGCCCTGACGATGGTGGTGTCGCTGCTGACCTCACTGGTGCTGGCAATTACGTTGACGCCTTCACTGGCCGGCTGGTTTGTGCGCGAACCGAAACAATCGGCCAAAGACCAAGGCAAAGACCAGGTCGAAGGCGGCTTTGTCCTCCGGCGCGTGCTCCGGGTCTACGAGCGCTCCGTGCGCACCGCCTTGCGGCATCGGTGGCTGACCATGCTGGCCTGCGGCGTCATCGCTTTTCTGGGAGTCGTCATCTACCGGGGTTTGCAGTCCGATTTCCTGCCTCCATTTGATGAGGGCGGGTTTGTCATCGATTTCAACGCGCCGCCCGGCACAAGCCTCACTGAGACCTCGCGCCAACTCGACCAGGCCGAAGCCATTATCCACGCCGATCCGGACGTGGAGAGCTATTCGCGGCGGTTGGGCACCCAACTGGGCTTGTTTATCACCGAACCCTATCGCGGCGATTTCCTGGTCAAGCTCAAAGCCAATCGCAAGCACTCAACCGACGAGGTCATTGCCGGTTTTCGTCACCAATTCAACCAGCAGATACCCGCGGTGCGCTGGGAATTCCCGGGGATTCTCAGTGACCTGGTGGGTGACCTGGCGCTGACGCCTGAACCCATCCAGATTAAGATCTTTTCGCCCGATCTCGAATGGCTGCGCAAGATGGCGCCGCACGTGGCTTCGGAGATTCAGTCCGTTCAGGGTGTGGTGGACACTTTTGACGGGCTGACCGAAACCGGGCCGTCGATTAACGTGCGCGTGCGTACCGCCGATGCCCAACGCTTTGGACTGACTGCCAATGACCTTGCGGACGCGGTGAACACCGCGCTGCTCGGACAAATTTCTTCGCACGTTTTGCAAGGCGACCGAATCGTGGATATCCGCGTGCGGGCCAATCCGCAGAGCGTCGCAACCACCGAAGCATTGAACAACCTGCCCGTCCGCACGGCTGGCGGCTCCCTAGTCAGGGTCAGCCAGGTTGCTGATGTCCGCCAAGAGCCCAGCCAGGTCGAACTGGACCGCGAAGACTTGCGACAGGAGGTGGCGGTCACGGCGCGGCTTGAAGGGCGCGACCTCGGCAGCGCCATGGCCGATATTCGGGCCAAGCTGAGCCAGGACAAATCCCTGCCGCCGAGTGCGATCGAGTATGGCGGCCTTTATCAACAGCAACAGGAATCATTTCATAACCTGCTCCTGGTGTTGCTGATGGCGCTGTTGCTTGTCTTTACGGTGCTGGTCATCGAGTTTCGTTCTTTTTACGAGCCAGTGGCCATCGTCTTCGGCGCCGTGTTGGCCTTATTCGGAACGGTGGCGGCCCTGTGGATAACCGGCACAACCCTTAACATCGTCTCGTTCCTGGGCGCAATCATCGGAGTGGGCATTGTGGCCAAAAACGGCATTCTGATGCTGGACTTTGTGGACCACCTGCGCGCGGAGGGATTGAATCTGGAAGACGCACTGGTGCGCTCCGGGCATCGCCGCTTGCGCCCGGTTTTGATGACCTCTCTGGCCGCCGCCCTGGGGATGTTGCCCCTGGCCTGGGGCATCGGCAGCGGTGCGGACATGCTGCGACCGCTGGCCATCGCGGTCATCGGCGCGTTGTGCATTTCCGTGTTACTGTCGCTGGTGGCCACGCCGACACTTTATTATCTGCTGTTGAAATTGCGGCGGGGCGAAGGTTCGAGCGCAATGACCCTGTAACCTGTTCCATGAATAAGCGTCTCTCTTAAGGATAAGCCCCTGAAGGACGCTTTTGCGTGCCGGTGGTTCTTTTGGGGCTTGGAATCCCTAATGTTAACAAAATCTATGAAAAACTCTCATCATCATTCGCCCATTCTGTTTATCGCGGCCCTTGGAATGCTGGTATTCGGCGGCGGTCTGGCTCGACCAGGCATTGCTGCCGAACCGTACAAAGTCGTAAATAGCGCCCAAACCATGGGCTCGGGGGGAATCGACTATGTCTATGCGGACAGCGAGGGCCGCCGAATTTACGTGCCGCGTGGTGATCAGGTCCTGGTTTTTGACCTGGATACGCTCAAATCGGCCGGGGCCATACCGAATGCCCGCGCGCGAGGCGTTGCCGTCGATCCTGTGGCGCATCACGGGTTTTGCAGCAGCAGTCCCGTCGTCATGTGGGATTCCAAGACGCTCGAAACGATCAAAACCATCGATGTGCAAGGACGTCCGGATGGGATTTTGTTCGAACCGCTTACGAGACGCGTCTATGTATTCAGCCACAGCCAGCCCAACGCGACCGTCATTGATTCGAAGGACGGTTCCGTCGTGGGCACGCTAGACCTCGGTGGCGCACCCGAACAAGCCGCAAGCGACGGGCAGGGACACCTCTACGTGGATCTTGAGGACAAAGACAAAATTGCGGTCGTCGATGTCAACTCCCTAAAAGTGACAGCTCAGTACGACCTCGCAGGAAAGGGAGGCGGGCCAGGCGGTTTGGGCCTGGACGCAAAGAATCGGATTCTTTTCGCGTTCTGTCATGAGCCAGCCACGGCCGTCATTCTCAATGCGGACGACGGCAAAATTCTAGCCACGCTACCCATCGGCAACGGAACGGATGGCGGCGGGTTCAACCCTGCCACGATGGAAGCGTTCAGTTCGCAACGGGATGGAACGCTGACGATCATTAAAGAAAACAGTCCAACCAGCTTTGAAGTGGAGCAAACCGTTCAAACCAAGCCTGGCGCCAAAACCTGCACGCTCGATACTAAGAATAATCGGATCGTTTTAATTGCGCTGGAGCGCCCGGCGACTCCTCCGCCCGGTTCCGACGCAGCCACAACACGATCAACCGCGCCAGCGGGCGGAGAACGCCGCGGCGGCGGCCGAGGCGGACGCGGTGGTCCTGCCATGCTCGATATTCTCGTGGTAGGGCGCTAAGGTGTTGTCCGATCCGAAACATCCCCTCCCATGGGCGGCGGTGAGCCGGTGCAATGGCCTCTGGGCGTGGAAATGACAAAACTGTCATTCGCGGTTCATGCCGGATTCATGTTTAAATGCTTCGCTTAATCTCCGGGCCAGCAACGGCCCAGCAAAGAACTCAATGATTATGAAAATCCGAACTCTATCGTCCGTTGTGATTGTCGCCGGGATGCTTTTGGGCTGCGCGTCTGAAAAAGAAGCGAAACTGGAGGGGCAGGCCAAAATCAGCAAGCCTGAAGCGGAAAAGATCGCGTTGGCTCAAGCTCCCAACGGGACGATCAAGGAAGGCGAACTTGAAAAAGAAAAAGGGCGGCTGATCTGGTCCTTCGACATTGCCATGCCCGGAACAAAAGACATTACCGAGGTTCAAGTGGACGCTCAAAGCGGCCAGGTCGTTTCGATCGAAAAAGAGACGGCAAAACAAGAAGCCAAAGAAAAATAGCTGAAAGTTCGCGCGAAGAATATGACGCCAGGAGAGGTAGATGACTGATGCGTGTTCTGGTCGTCGAGGATGAAAAGAAAACTGCCTCGTTCATCCGCAAGGCGCTGCAGGAGGAAGGCTTCGCGGTCGACCTCTGCGGGAACGGCGAGGAAGCGCTCAACGCGCCCAGCACCATTCCCTACGACGCGATCGTCCTCGACATCATGCTTCCCGGACGAGACGGCCTGAGCGTATTGCGGCAGTGGCGCAGCCATGGGAATCTCACCCCCGTACTGCTGCTCTCCGCGCGCGGAGAAGTCACCGAACGCGTGGAAGGCTTGGACGCCGGAGCCGACGATTATCTTCCCAAGCCATTTGCCCTCGTCGAGCTTGCGGCGCGTGTGCGGGCCCTGACTCGACGACTCAACGAGGCCAAGGCCCCCACCTTGCGGCTAGCGGATCTTTCCCTGGATACAGTGACGCACCGAGCTCAACGGGGTGGGATTAATATCGAACTGACTGCCCGCGAGTACCGCCTGCTGGAATTTCTCATGCGCTCGGCGGGCCGTCTGTGCGGTCGCATGATGATTATCGAAAAGGTCTGGGATTACGACTTCGATCCGGGCACCAACCTGGTGGATGTATATATTAAGAGATTACGCGAAAAAATTGACGCGAGCTTCGAGCACAAACTGCTGCACACCGTGCGCGGCTCCGGCTATATCTTAAAGGAGAATCCATGACCATCCGTGCGCGGATGACGCTTTGGTATTCCGCAGTTTTGCTCGTGTCCGCTTTAGTGATCGCCGGTTTGTCTGTTGACGAATTGAGCGAGCAACACAGCAAAGAAAAGGAGGCCGGCAAAGGCCTGGATGACCTCTTCGGCGTCGTAGGCTGGATCGGGGTTCCGGCAATCCTGCTGAGCATCGGCGGTGGTGCCTGGATGATGCGCAAGGCGCTTGCGCCCGTGGCAGACCTGACCAGGTCTGCCCAAGGCATTAGCGAGCACAACCTCAGCGAGCAACTTCCACGTACAGCCAACGGCGACGAATTGGACCGGTTGGCGGAGGTCCTCAATGCCATGATTGCGCGGCTGAATGATTCCTTTAGGCGCATTCGCGACTTCACCTTGCACGCATCGCACGAGTTGAAAACTCCTCTGACAGTTTTGTGCGGTGAAACAGAAATGGAATTGAGCGATGAATCCTTGGGTGCTCCTGCCCGTGACCGCGCCGCCAGCCGGTTGGAGGAATTGCGCCGTCTGGCACGAATCGTTGACGGCCTAACCTTGTTGGCAAAGGCCGATGCGGGCCTCATTGCGCTGGGCCAGAATCCGGTCTCCCTTCACGAGTTGGTGCAGGACAGTTTCGCCGACACTAAAGTTCTCGCTCAATCATCCGGGTTGGTTGTGGAATTGCAAACTTGTGAACACGCCATGGTGCGGGGTGACGCCCATCGTTTGCGCCAACTTTTGCTGAACCTCTCGGACAACGCGGTCAAGTATAACCAGCCGGGAGGCCGCATTTCCATGGGCCTGCACCGGGCTAATTCGTCGGCCATTTTTACGATGGCAAATACGGGTCCCGGCATTCGGGGCGAAGCTTTGCCACGAGTTTTTGATCGCTTTTTCCGCGGTGACACAGCACACGGCCATGAGCCGGATGGTTGTGGGCTGGGGTTAAGCATCGCGCGATGGATTGTCAAAGCGCATCAAGGCACCATTCGCATTGACTCGGTGCCATTCGAATTAACTTCCGTTACGATCTGCTTGCCACTTCTAAGCGACCAAAAGGCCGCTTGCCTTCCGTCTGAATCGTGATTTGCATATCAGACAACTCGCTCGACCGCCCAGACCCTGCCGTGCCGTCAGCTCAAACCAGAGCGAGGTAATGCGATGCTGAAAGTTCTCGAGCATGCCCTTGCTTCGTGGAGATCAGCCAACCCGTACGTTGCTGAATCTGCGGCTGACGAACGTACGAAGAACCCACTTGCGCAGGCCCTGGTCTGCACTATTGCTGGCTTGGGCTTGCTTCTACTTGGGTTCCTGCTGGACGGGCAAGTCGCAAGGATTCTTACCCTGCGGTCTTCCAACATTTGGCGATCCCTGGCGATATACTCAAGCAAAGCGGGTGAGGGATGGGTAATTGCAGTGGTTGGGGCAACGATATCTCTATTGTTACTATTGCTTCGTCGTTTTCGGGCAAGCCGAGCCGTCTTTCTGGTCGCTTTAACGGGACTCCTGACAGGATTTGCGGCGACCATTATGCGCAGCCTGCTTGGGCGCACTCGTCCCGATTCGCACGAGATCCAGGGCTTTTATGGAGTCTGGCATCATGCGCATTGGATTTTCGGTAAATACGAGTTCGGCGCATTTCCATCCGGCCACGCCGCCACTGTTATAGGTTTGGCGACCGCAGCATGGCTTATCGACCGCAGGTTCGGAGTTCTGGCGGCAGGTTATGCTGCTTTGGTATGCTGGTCTCGGATTGCCCTGGGATGCCACCATTTCTCGGACACCATAGCCGCTGGGATTCTTGGCATTTACGGCGCTCGCTTGGTTCTGCGGAGATGGGGCTACTTCGGCGAGGCGAAGGTTAACTGCCGACCACAGTCGATATCCGCCGGCCCAGATCCCCACTAGGTTGAGTCCCAAGGGTCGCAATATTTATTGGTCAACGTCCATTGCCCAGCATAATCCAGTTGAAAGCCGGGTAGGGCGTTTTGCGTCGCAGATAAAATGCGCTGCCGGCGGGCACCGACACGGACTGCGCCGAGTTGTACGCGGCATCGAGCCAGCCTTGGTTGCCGGCTGAATCTTGGTAATAAAAATACGTCGCGACGGTGCTGTCGGGCTGAACGAGCAACAGATTATCGGCGGCCGACGGATTCAAACCGCCGGCCACGCCGGTGTTCGGATCGCCGGTATACAAGTTCAATTGTGGCAAGGTGAGATTCGTCACCGCCTGCAAGGTGCCCAGCAGGTTATAGCCGGTATTGATCGGCGCTACGGTTGGACCGTTCTTAATCGGTCCGGCCAGCGTCAGCAGCAGGTCACCCGTGCTCCCACGACGGACGACCAGGCCCTGCTCGGGATAGATGACCTGGTCGGCAGCGGAGGAGTAATCCGCCCGAAACCATCCCTGAGTTCCGGCCCCGTCATTAAAATAGAAAATCGTCATCGTCTGCTGTGACTCGGGAATCGTCAGGAGAATATTGTCGGCCGCGGATGGATTCTGGCCGGCGGCTAATCCAACCTGGTTGGTGGGCCCAAACAGGGTGGCGATGGTGAAGTGTTTTCGAATCGTGTAAGGCGCGCCTGGTGCGGCGACTGCCCGGACGTCGCTGCCCAGATCCAGCGTGTGGGTCGAGGCATCGGTGTTCGTGATATCCACCGTCCAGCCATTCGTGAACGCGGCGTAGAAACTACCGTTAGTTCCGTTGAATTGATTAACGGTCCAGGCGGCATTGCTGTCCGTTAATGTCGCCGCGCCCAGGTGACTGACTATTCCCGCGTAGGCTAACGGAGTGACCATCCGCTGCGAAAAGAGCGTGTTCCTGGCACCGTTTCCGCCGTTGCCCAGGAGCGTGGTGGCGCTGCCGATCAGCGCTTCGGAAGCGGTCACATTGGTCCCGAGAATTACTTTCAGCCGAATGAATTGTGCCGCCGTGGCGCTGACCGGAGTCTGATCCAGGGCGGTCACCCAATCGAATTGGCTGTCCAGCGTCGCGACACTGATTTCCTGGACGTGCCCGGCATCGGAGAGCCAGCTTTGGTTATTCGTCGAGACTTCGGGAATGTATTGTAGCCCGACCACGTCCTTGCGACGCTTGTATTGAATGGCAAGATATGGGCTGCCGCTTGCCTGGGTCATCCAAGGCTGAAGGCCATCCTGGTTGTCAGCCGAATTGAAGGGATTTGTGCCCAGGGCGTATTCCATTAGATTCGAGCGTCCGTCACCGTCAGGATCCGCCATGGCCTGGGAGGGATCGTTCAGATTTACTCCGTCGTACATGCCCCCGGCTGGCGTAGCCGAAATTTCAGTGGAGAATTCGCTTTCCAAGCCGGCGGAATCCAGCGTGGTCGCGGCGAAATAATACCGGGTGCCTTCTTGCAGCTGGGTGACCGTGGCGTTGGTGGTATTGCCGCAGGCGATCATGTTTGTATAAGTCCGGCTGGCGACCCCGTAATAGAGGTTATAGCCGACCACGTTCTTGTCCGTGCTCCGGTCCCACGCCAGCGTCAAGGAAGCGCCGGCAAGCGCCACGTGCACCATCGGGCCCAACCAGCACAACGCCACCGAAGTTCCCGTTGCCAAACCTCGCCCTCTTCTCAGGCAATTTTTGAAGAAGCCCATTTCTCGATGACTACAGCTTGTTTAGACCCTTTAGAACAAACCCACTCCGCCGGTACCCTGGAACTTCCCTGGGACATGTTCACTGCAACACTGCGTCTTTTGCTCCCTTACTAATCAAACGGAAGCCGCTTTTGCTTGAGGCTTGGCGTCACTTCCTCCTTGGATAGGTAACGTGGCTGAGAGCGCCGGCCGATGAAATGGAGTGTTGGCCCCGAAAAGGGGGCGGGTATTAAAAGGAGTCCACGCGAAGGCCAACTTTAGGCGGCTGGTTTGTCGTTAGATCCGGGTAAAGGTTTTACGCGTGCTGCCCAGCCTGTGAATAATCGGCCAAAAACTCGTCCTGTTTTGTGAACAACAACGCCTTGATCTTTTTACCCGATGGCGATGAAGTAGAGTCATATGCTTTCGTTCACGATCACTACCGACTCCGATGGAAAATTCTCCGGCCCAAGCGTGGTCCGTTTGAGCAGTGCCACCAATGACGTTCACGAGGCTGAAGTGGCTGAAATTTGGATGGCCATAAAGGACGGCAAGTTCGAGGCACAAGCAAAGCAAATGCTGGAACGCTTCTGCGCTAAACGCGGAATGGATTGTCTCAAAGTTCTGCCCCGGTAAAGATCACACCGCGATTCCTCTTAACCGAGTCCACTCGCGAGACAAGTCAACGCCACTCGGGTTGTTTACAGGGCCTGATAGACCCGCAAGGCCTCTTCCGTCGTCCGCCACGCATTCTGGCGGTCCGGTTCATTGGCGAATGGGGGATTGGTCTTAAGCCAGTGCTGCACAGCTTCGACATACTTGCGGAGGTAAGCGATGGACGCCTCATCGCGGACTTTGCGGCCGTCCTGCAAGAAGTAGATCGGGGCGGTATGGGCAAAGACGGAGACCCCACGCGGAAGAATATGGCTGCGGAGATCCGGGTGTTCTGCGACGCGGGCAGCCATCCACGCACTGCGGGTAAGTTCCACCGTGGTTTCGACCTCCATCGAATAGACCCCATCGACGGCCGGGTTTTTGGGAACTGCAATCGTCTTATGAGCGACCGCCTGGCCGTTAACCAGGATTTCGAGAGTTGTGAAAGGCAAAATGGAACGGGCGCTTACCCGGGCCCTGAGCCGATTGGTCCCGTGGAACTCGACGACATCGCCCGAGTCGTGCCCACCGGCATCAAAGTCCAGCATCGGGCCGTTGCTGACAAAGGCCCTGCCCGCCGTGATCGCCTCGATCCACGCAGCGTAACTGGCAGGCTCCTTAACCCGAGCGTAGACTCGGTTGCTGCCAAAAGGGATATCCTCCGAGAATTTATCCGTGCCGGCGGCGAGGGGCACGCGAAAGCCGGCGTTGAGGTACTGGTAATACAGATCCAGCGGGCGCATGATGGGGAACTCGGCCTGGGACATGCCCGAGTTCAGCCAGGGACTCCAATGGTTTGGAAGTTGTGTCGGATCGTTCCAAGTTATCAGTTCGAGCCCATCGACCAGACCCAGGGCGATACCAATAGGCGATTGCGCTCCGGGCAGAGAGGCGAAGTGTGACCAGAAGATAATGCCGCCTTGGTCACGGGTCGCCCGCATCGCCCGAACCAGGTCCCACTGCGGCCCGCTCCGATAATACTCCATCGTTCCGCCGACATCGGGGTATCCGGGGACCAGATTCGTCAGGTTAACCAGCGTCAGGTGTCCCATCTGCCAATCCCGGACTTCCTGGCTAACACGAACCTCGCAACCTGGGGTCGAAATGGGATCTAGCCGGCCAGTAAAGCAGTCATTTATTGGAGAAGGGTATTGCGAGTCGGTCACGTGCAAGAGAGTAAGCGCATTGAGGTCCTCGGCTCTCATTTGAGGGTATGCTTCTCTTGGCACCGGCAGATGCGCGTGAAAATCGCCGTTGAAATACCCTTTACTCCGCATATCAATCCAGCGGCGCAAGCGGAAGGTCTTCTGGATGGTTGTCCCGTTCGTAGCGGCGGCGATGCGGGCAGTCAGCGGTCGGGTTTCGAGTCCCCGCCGGATTTCGATCAGCAGGCCCGTATCGGGCAGGTCCAGAACGAAAGAGCCGTCCACATAACACCAGCGCTTATCCAGGTATTGAACGTGTGCGTGCTCACCGTCGAGTTCCACGAACTTACCGTCGGGAGTGGTCAGCGCGAGCCGGGCTGCCAAGGGCTGGCCGGTGACGTCGTCGACAATTCGCCCCTCCAATCGGGTTGCGCCAGTGGAGAATCCGATGGACAGGCCGAGCATCGTCCCAACGCCGGCGAATCGAAGCAAAGATCTATTCATATCTTTGATACTGCCGAAGCCTGCAATGCGGTTCACTTACCGACACTTCGGTCAAGCTGTCAAGCGCCAATGAGGCCTGGCCAGGCTGAAGGGCTGAAGATATTTCAGCGGGGGGTGCGATCTGTTCGGCTTACTGTTTCCAGAAAGGTGCCTTCCCTGAGCTCTTCAAAGGCCTGCTTAAGTTGCTCCTGGGTGTTCATCACGATGGGGCCATACCAGGCGACCGGCTCCTGGAGCGGCTTGCCCGAAACAAGTAGAAAGCGAATGCCCTCCTCGCCGGCCTGCACGGCTACGTTTTCGCCGGAATCAAACAGGACGAGCGAGCGGTTGCCCGCCTCAGTCGGTGGTATCGTCTCCAGCCACTGCACGCCTTCAGTCGGCACCGCCAACGGGCCGGACGCGTTGCAGAACTTGCCGGTGCCGGCGAACACATAAGCAAAAGCGTGTCGCGTGGTCTCGACCGGAAGCGTCTTCCGCTTTCCGGGAGGCACGCTGATATCGACATATACCGGGTCAGCGGCGATCCCCTCGACGGGTCCGCGCTTGCCCCAAAAACTGCCGCACACCAGGCGCGCACGGGTCCCATCATCATCGGTGAGTTCTGGAATTTCAGGAGCTTTGATCTCCTGGTAACGCGGGGCGGTCATTTTCAACGAGGACGGCAGATTCGCCCACAATTGAAACCCGTGCATCTGCCCGAGGCCGTCGCCCTTGGGCATTTCCTGGTGAATGATGCCTCGGCCGGCGGTCATCCACTGGATATCGCCCGCGCCAATCGCGCCGCGGTTGCCCAGGCTATCCGCATGCTCAACCGTGCCGGCCAGCACGTAGGTGATCGTTTCAATGCCCCGGTGCGGGTGCCACGGAAAGCCAGCCAGGTAATCCTCCGGAACGTCATTGCGGAAATCGTCGAGCAGCAGGAACGGATCGAACTCCGTGGTGTTGCCGAACCCAAAGGCGCGGCGCAAGCGCACGCCCGCGCCTTCCAGAGTTGGCTTGGCCTGAATGAGTCGCTTGATAGGTCTTAAGGACATAAGGATTTGGTTTGTTCAGTTGAGATCAAAGCTTTTTGCCGAATGAGAACGTGTGACGGCTGTGCCACCAGCCCAGCTCAGTCGTGCCGCGCTTGCCCGCAGGGCGCTTCACCGCGGAGGTTTCGCTTTTCGCCGGGTCATGTAAGGTCGCTGTTTTCATGTGCACATTCTCGCCGCGGCAACCGCTTCAAGCTAATGCTTTGTTCTTTGAACGCTAATGTCTTTGAGGTATAGCTCGCCCGAATGGAATTGCGGCACTTGCGCTATTTCGTCACCGTCGCCGAAGAATTGAACGTCAGCCGGGCGTCGGCGCGTTTGCGCATTTCCCAACCGGCGGTGAGCCGTCAGTTGCGCGACCTGGAAGAAGAACTGGGAGTCGATTTGTTCCACCGGGGCAACTCGAAGCTCAAACTCACCGATGCCGGAGAGGCGTTTCTGGCGCACGCTCGCGACCTGCTGCGTCGCAGCCATGATGCCGTCAGCGAAATGCGGGCGTTCCGGCCGCAGACCAAGCGCACCATCACGATCGGTTACCTGGCGCCAGTGCTGGCCAGTTTGACTCCGGCACTGCGGATCTTCGACCATAACAATCCCGGCTTCGAGGTGGTCCTGCGGGAGATGCCGCCTGGGGAACAGGTCAAGGCTTTGCGCGAGGCCCGCATCGATCTCGCCCTGCTGGGAAATCCATGCCCGGAACTCGCCATCGAATTCGAGGTCGTCATTTTGCAGCGCATCCCTTTGCAGGCGTTGCTGCCGGACAATCATTTGCTGGCTCTGCGCAAACGGATCGGATTGGTTGAGCTTGAAAGCGCCGATTTTGTCGGATTCGACGAAGACCGGTTTCCCGGCCGCAACGATTTGATTTGCCGTGCCTGCCAGCAAGCTGGTTTTACTCCTCGTCTTCGATACCGGGTGGAAAGCCTGAGCGCTTTGGTCGCGAAGGTGGCCGCCGGTTCGGGCGTGACGCTGGCCCCGCAAGAAGTCGGCCAATTGCCCCATCCCGGAGCAGTGCTGATCCCGCTCAAACCGCCCGCCCCGTGTGCGGCCTCCGCGGCCGTTTATCGCAAAGGGGAGCCGAAACCAGCCGTACTTGACTCGCTGGTCTGCCCACACCAGCACCGGCATGGAACGGGGAGTCAAAGCCCGCACAGCAGCCCAGGTTGACCCCATTCGAGGCGCGCCGGTCCGGACCCCACCCCTGGAGCTGCTTTGCGGGTGAATTTGCCTGGTGCCAAAGCCGTCTAATCCCAAAATTCATCTTGTCGAATGGTGTTCGAAGGTTATTCTGATTAACACTGGTTGGCATTTGCTCGGGACTGGCGTGCCGCTACCGCTTCCATGCAGAACAGTTCGCCCTTATGACAAAAAACAGGCGGAACCGAGCCTATTGTTGGGTGGGCGCGTGGCTGGCCGGCATTGCCGTTGCTGCCGCCGCGCCGGCGCCGGCCGCCCATGTTCTATTTAATCGTGACATTCGGCCAATTCTCTCGGACACCTGTTTTCCCTGCCACGGTTTTGATGCGGGCAAGCGCAAGGCCGATTTGCGCCTGGATACACTCGAAGGCGCCACCACGATTCATAAAGGCCATCCAGCGATAAAGCCTGGCGATTTGGACGGCAGCGAGTTATGGCGGCGCGTCAGCTCTTCGGACCCCAAGGCGATCATGCCGCCGCCGGCTTCGGGTAAAAAGCTGAAACCGGACCAAATTGCTTTACTACGCGAATGGATCCAGCAAGGGGCAGTGTATCAAAAGCATTGGGCGTTCGAACCCCCGGTCCGGCCAGACCCCCCTGAGGTCAAGAAAGCCGAGTGGCCCCTCAACGATATCGACCGGTTCATCCTCGCAGCTTTGGAAGCCAAGGGCCTGAAGCCTGCGCGGGAAGCCAATCGAGAAACACTGCTTCGCCGGGTAACCCTGGATCTAACGGGCCTGCCGCCCACACCCGAGGAGACTGACGCTTTCTTGAAAGATCACGAGACTGGCGCGTACGAACGAGTGGTGGAGCGGTTGCTCGCGTCCCCCCATTACGGGGAGCAGATGGCGCGGTACTGGCTGGATGTGGCCCGGTACGGAGACACTCACGGGTTACATCTCGACAATGAGCGTTCGATTTGGCCGTACCGCGATTGGGTCGTGAGCGCCTTTAACGAAAACCTACCGTACGACCAATTCACCGTCTGGCAACTTGCTGGAGATCTGCTGCCCAACGCCACTCGCGAGCAAATGATCGCCTCGGGTTTCAATCGCTGCAACGTCTCGACCAGCGAAGGCGGCGCGATTGACGAAGAATTCCAGGTCCGTTACGCCGTCGATCGGGTCGAAACGACTTCCGCGGCCTGGCTCGGGTTGACCATGGGTTGCGCGGTCTGCCACGATCACAAGCTGGACCCAATCAAACAGAAGGAGTTTTACGAGGTCTTCTCGATTTTCAATAACATTTCCGAAAAGGCCATGGACGGCAACGCGCTGCTACCTCCGCCAACCATGCAGTTGCCGACACCGGAACAGGCGCGGCAAATGACCGATTACGATTCGAAATTGGCTGACCTGCGCAAGCAGCTTCATGAGCTCGTCGCCGGGTTGGACTATCAGGATCCGGCCACGCTGACCAACGCGGCGAAGCCAGAGCCGAAGGAGTTTGTCTGGATTGAAGACGACTTCCCCACCAACACTCACGTTCAGGTCAACCAGGAAAAAGAACCGAGCAAATGGGTGACGCGCGACCAAGGCCCGGTCTATAGCGGCGAGCGCTCCATCCGGCGCTCCGGCAAGGGGATTGACCAGATTTATTTTGAAGACGCCAGTCCCTTGAAAGCTGCGGCGGGGGACAAGTTCTTCGCCTATGTTTATCTCGATCCCAAGGATCCGCCCAAGGCGATCATGCTGCAGTTTCATACGGACAAATGGGACCACCGGGCCAACTGGGGCGACATTGACGCCATTGATTACGGCGAAAAAGGCACGCCGGAGAAACGGGACATGGGCGCCTTACCCGAAACAGGCAAATGGGTCCGGCTGGAGGTCGAGGCGGCGGCGGTTGGATTAAAACCCGGCGCCAAGGTGACCGGCATGTCCTTTGCCCAGTTCGATGGCACGGTTTATTGGGACAAGGCCGGAGTGCTCTCCCCTAATGATCCGGCACAAAACCCGTATGTGTCGTTCGCCGCCTGGAACAGGATCGAACGAGGTCTGGGCGACAAGGCCGAAGCCCCTCAGGAGATCAAAGACCTGCTCAAGAAAGAGGACGCTAAATTCGAAGAAGCAGACCGCAAAACATTAAAAGATTACTTTCTGGAAAGCGTTTACGAGGATCCTGCCACGGACCTCAAGCCATTGCGCATGGAACTCAAAAGCGTCAAAAAAGAACGGGACGAACTTGATGGGAAAATCACCGCGACGATGATTTCCAAAGAGCTCGAAAAGCCCCGGCCGGCGTGGGTGCTGATTCGGGGTCAATACGACAAGCATGGTGAGCCGGTTGGGCCAGGTGTTCCCGGGATCCTGCCGCCGCTGCCCCAGAGTGAGGTCACCAATCGCCTCACGTTCGCCAAGTGGTTAGTGGAGCCCAATCACCCGCTCACCGCCCGCGTCACCGTCAACCGTTTCTGGCAGCAGTTTTTTGGGACTGGCATTGTCAAAACCGCGGAAGATTTTGGCACCAAGGGGGAATGGCCTTCCCATCCTGAATTGTTGGATTGGCTGGCGACCGAGTTCATCCGCACCGGCTGGGACGTGAAGCAGTTCGTAAAGCTTATTGTCACTTCGGCGACGTACCGCCAGGATTCGCAGGTCACGCCCGAGTTACTGGCGGTTGACCCTGAGAATAGGTTGCTGGCGCGCGGCCCGCGGTTCCGGCTCGATGCCGAGGAACTGCGCGACGAAGCGCTGTATATCGGAGGATTGCTCGACTTAAAAATGGGTGGCCGCGGAGTGCGGCCGTACCAACCGCCGGGCATTTGGGAAGCGGTAGGCTACACGACCAGCACTACGGCCAAATACACCCAGGACCACGGCGATGCTCTTTATCGGCGCAGCTTGTACTTGTTCTGGAAACGCACCGCCCCGCCGCCCACCATGATCACCTTTGACGCCCCCTCACGCGAGAAATGCCGCGCCCGGCGCGAACGCACCAACACGCCGCTTCAGGCGCTCATCACGCTCAATGATCCCCAGTACTTCGAGGCCGCGCGACATCTGGGCTATCGGATGCTGCACGAGGGCGGCGGCGAGGATGCTGCCCGCTTGAGATACGGTTTCCGCCTGGCCACTGGCCGGCCGCCCTGCGATTCCGAATGCACCGTGCTGGAAGAATCCCTTGCCGCTCAGCGTGCGCACTATGCCAAGGACTTCGAGGCCGCCAGGAAGACAATCTCGGTTGGTGAATCTCCCGTCCCGGAAGATGTGCCGCCGCCGGAATTGGCCGCCTACACCATGGTGGCGAACCTGATCTTGAACCTGGACGAAGTCTTGACAAGGAACTAATAGACGCGTTCACCATCTTACTTATAGACATGCAACCGTTTGAGAGTTTCTTGCAGCACCAGACCCGGCGAACTTTCTTCAAGAAAACCGGCTTGGCCGCCGGCCGAATTGCGCTTGGCTCCCTGCTGTTTCCCGAATTGTTTCGCGCCAACGCCGCCAACATGCCGGCGGCGCGTGGACACCCAGGCCTGCCAGGCGTGCCTCATTTCGCCCCGAAGGCTCGCCGGCTGATCTATCTTTTCATGAACGGCGCGCCTTCGCAGATCGATCTTTGGGATTATAAACCCAAGCTCGGTGAAATGTTCGATGCGGATTTGCCCGATTCGATTCGCAATGGACAACGGCTGACCACGATGACTTCCGGCCAGAAGCGTTTCCCGATCGCCCCTTCCATTTACAAATTCGCGCCCCATGGCCAATGCGGCACGATGGTCAGCGAATTGCTCCCCCACACGGCACAAATAGTTGACGACCTGGCGGTGGTTCGCACGGTTTATACCGAAGCGATCAATCATGATCCCGCATCGACATATATCCTGACCGGCAATCAAATCCCGGGCAAACCCAGTATCGGCGCGTGGCTTTCTTACGGCCTGGGCAGCGAGGCGGAGAATCTGCCCGCGTTCGTGGTGATGACACCGCGCTGGTCCGCCAAGCGCGACGCGCAAGCTCTTTATCAACGGCTTTGGGGCGCCGGTTTCCTGCCTTCTCAGCATCAAGGCGTGGCGCTGCGCGCCAATGGCGATCCGGTTCTGTACATTAGTAATCCGCAAGGGGTGGACGCCGTCGCGCGGCGCACGATGCTCGACGGCCTGGCAAAGCTGAACCAGGCCAATTTTCAACGCGAGGGCGATCCGGAGATCCAGACCCGCATCGCCCAGTATGAAATGGCGTTTCGGATGCAGACGTCCATTCCGGAGCTCACCGACATTTCCAACGAGCCAAAAGCCGTTCTCGACCTGTACGGGCCGGAAGTGACTCAGCCGGGAACCTTTGCCGCCAGCGCTTTGCTCGCCCGCCGCCTGATTGAGCGCGGCGTGCGCGTGGTTCAATTGTTACACCGCGAATGGGATCATCACGGGGATTTGCCTCGTGACCTGCCGCTGCAATGCCGTGACGTCGACCAGGCCTGCAAAGGCCTGATCCTTGACCTTAAGCAGCGCGGTTTGCTCGACGAAACGCTGGTGGTTTGGGGCGGCGAGTTTGGGCGCACCGTTTACTGTCAGGGCGAACTGCGGCGTGACAACTATGGCCGCGACCATCATCCGCGCTGTTACACCATGTGGATGGCCGGCGCCGGCATTAAAGGTGGAACCGTTTATGGCGAAACGGATGATTTCAGCTATAACATCGTGCGCGACCCAGTTCACATCCGCGACATCAACGCAACCATTCTCAACTTGATGGGCATCGATCATAACCGGCTGACCTATAATTTTCAGGGCCTGGATCAAAAGCTGACCGGCACGGAAGCTCCAGCGAACCCCGTTAAAGGGATTCTGGTGTGAGTAGCCCGTCAGATATTGTCCTTTTCCTGGGCCACCTCCACCCACTGCTGGTCCATTTGCCGATTGGACTGATCGTGTTGCTGGCATTGCTGGAGTTGTTTGCGCGCACGGCCAAATTCCGGCAAGCCAACGCCAATTCAGGTTTGATCCTTGCCTTGGCAGTTCCGGCCGCCATCGCCACCGTCATTTGCGGTTGGTTGTTGTCTCAAGCCGGAGGTTACCAGGACAAGCTGCTCCAATATCACAAGTGGACCGGCATCGGCACCGCCACAGTCTGCGCCCTGGCCGGTTTACTTTACCGGCTCGATCTTAAACGCGCTTACCGCGTCTGTTTGTTTTCCACCGTGGGTCTGCTCGTTGTCGCCGGTCATTATGGCGGTTCGCTCACACATGGCAGCGATTATTTCGTTCGCTACGCCCCGCGTCCGATCCGGGCCTGGTTTACTGCTCCAGCCAAAGTCGCTGCGCCTGCCAGCAATCGCGTGGATATCGCGCAAGTTGCGGTGTTCCCCGCTGTCATTCAGCCCGTGCTCCAGCAGAATTGCGTCTCCTGCCACGGACCTGAAAAATCCAAAGCAGATTTGCGCCTCGACACCATTGATGCAGTCAAAAAAGGCGGAAAGAGCGGACCGGCTGTCGTTGCCGGCAAGTCCGCCGATAGCGACCTGATCAAGCGTATCCGCCTCCCGCTAACGGACGACGACCATATGCCACCCGATGGCAAACCGCAGCCAAGCTCGGACGAAATCGCCCTGTTGCAGTGGTGGATTGATGCCGGGGCGCCGGCCGATAAGAAGGTCGGCGAGCTCAAGGCTTCTCCTCGCGTGACGCAGATTCTGGCCGCAAAATTCGGCGCACCCGGCGCCACGCTTGCGTTAAAGAAAGTGGCGCCAAAGCCGCTCGCGGAAGTGCTGCCGCAAACGGCCAAACTCGCCGACGATTTGGGCGTTGCTTTGACGCCATTGTCACCTCAGGAACCCTGGCTGCAATGCAACGCCAGCATTGCCGGAACCAACTTCGCCGATGCCGAGCTGGCGAAGCTCTCAGCACTGGGGCCGAACTTGCGCTGGCTGGACCTCGGCGGCACCGCGGTGTCCGACGCCGGTCTGGCTCACCTCGCCAAAATGCCCAATCTGACTCGACTCCACCTGGAACGCACGCGGGTGACCGATGCCGGCCTGGAGAAACTCGCCGGGCTCAGCGAGCTCGAATATCTCAACTTGTACGGCACGGAGGTCAGCGATCCGGGACTGGACCAGCTCCAGAAGATTCCCAAACTCAAACAGATTTACGTGTGGCAGACCAAAGTAACGCCGGCCGCAGCCAAAGCCTTTGCCGACGCGCGGCTGGACGAGGATCAGCTCCAGCAATGGCAGGAGCAAATTGCGCAGCTCAACGCCAAAATCCGAGATGCCCACGTTTCGGTCGACGTCGGCACGATCCTGGCAGCCCCAGTTTCGACGAACTCCGTTTCGACCAACGCGGGCCCCATCAATGCCCAATGTCCAGTCTCGGGCAAACCGATTGACCCGACCAAGACTGTGATCCATAAGGGGCTACTGGTGGCGTTTTGTTGCGATGATTGCAAAGCCAAGTTTCAACAGGATCCCACGCCGTACCTGGCGAAGCTCGAACCCAAAAAAGAATCTTCAACCTCCACCAAATGAACCGACGCCGCTTCATGCAGACCAGCGCGTCGCTGGCTGCCTTTGCCTTCACCACCCAAGGCCACGCCCACTCCCATCACCACGTTAACGAAGCACCCTTCGAAAACACCGGCAACGCCGCTCCCCCTAAAGATCCGGTCATCAGCGGCCAGGGCGAGTTTCGTTATCAGTATGTGCCGGACAAGCTGGTGCTGCCAGACGAAGTCAAAATGCGCAATGGGCACGGGCTGTGCAAAGATACGCAAGGCAACATCTATTTCACCTTCGAGCCGGAGAAAGTCGAAGAACAAACCCGCTGCCTCGTGCGATTTGCTCCGGACGGCACCGGTCCAGTGTTGTTGGGTTCAGACAATGCCTTGGCTCATGGCGTGCCTCATGGCCTGAACATCGATATCGACCAAGACGGAAAAGCGGTCCTGTACCACGCCAACAACGAAGCTACCGTCCACAAAACCACGCTCGATGGCCGGATTCTCTGGACCCAGAAGTGGTCGCCACAAATGGGCAACTACAAACCGACTGACGCGGTTGCTCCGCCAGGCAGTGATCGGGTTCTGATCGCCGACGGTTACGGCAGCAGTATGATCCATGCACTGAAGGCCAGCGACGGAATTTATGCCGGCAAATCCTGGGGCGGACTTGGTTCGGCCCACGGTGAACTGAATTGCCCGCACGGCATCACCTTTGACACTCGACGCAAGCTGCTCCTAACCGCCGACCGAGGTAATAAGCGCCTCGAGTACTTCACTGCCAGCGGCTTTTATCATAGCACCATCCAGGCAAAAGAGATCACTGCCCCTTGCAATGCCGACGTCTGGGGCGATTACCTGTTGGTGCCGGACCTCGAAGGGCCGTGCATTATTTTGGACAAGGATAACCAGGTGGTTTCAGTCATCGAAGTAGGCAAGCTCCTGGGCGAACATGGCTTCCGTCACCCGCATGACGCAATCTGGCTCGCCAATGGCGATGTCGCCGTTTGCACCTGGAACCCAGGCCGACTCGGCTATTGGAAACGGCTTTCTTAGGGCGGCTTTTACAATTCGGTTTGGAGTCGCGCCTTTGGGCGGCCGTCGCCAAAACCGCCTTGCAGGCGGGACTCCAAACCCAGGTGCCCACGCCCGAGCCGAAATTTTAAAACACGCTCTTAGGCCCTCAGTATCTTCACTGCGTTCGCGAGCCGATGGCCAGGACCTGGCTCTGCGTGCGAAAAAAAAGTTTGCTTTCGGAGATCGCGGGAGTGGCCATGCAAGCCTCGCCCATATGATTGGTTGCCATGACGCTGAACTCGGAGCCAGGTCTTACCACGAATACGGAGCCGGTCTCACTCGTGAAATAAATCTTACCCTTTGACGCTACCGGCGAGGCGGTAAATCCATCGCCGCCGCTGCCCAAACGTTCTCTATATAATTGCCTGCCCGTCTGCGGTTCGTAGCAGGAGAGAATCCCGTCGATATGGCAGCTATACAATAGATTGCTGTGCGAAACGTCCCCATAGACCAATGGCGTCTGCATGTACGATCCTCCTTTCACCGCGCTCCAGGCCACGTAACGGTTGGTCGAAGCTCCATCGCGCAAGGAAACATCTCCCTGCGCGTCTGTCCGAACGGCGTAAAGCGGACGCCGCGGTCCGTGCGCGCTTGTGAGGAAAATAAGGTCATTCCAAACCACCGGCGTCGGGACCGGGCAATCGCCCCCGCCCGCCAGGCGCCAGATTTCCTCACCAGTCACCAAGTCGTATCCGCCCATATGCTTCCAGCCGTTGACAATCAGTTGCGGACGCGGTCCATCGGCATAAACCGTCGGTGTGCTCCACGTAGTCGTATCGTCGCGCGAGGTTCGCCAGATTTGTTTGCCATCGGCCAGGTTGAAAGCCGCCACGAAAGCATTGGTTAAAACGTCGCACTGAATAAACAAACGTCCGTCGTAAACCACGGGCGAGCTGGCAAATCCCCACTCCAGATCCACGCCTCCGGGAAATTTTGCATCGTTGTAGATCATTGGGCTGGTCCGCAGAAGGCCAAAATCCTTGTGCCATTGAAGCTCGCCGGTCACGTCATAGCAGTACAAGCCGTCCGATCCGAAGAAAGCCACTACGTTCGTGCCATCTGTAGCGACAGTGCAATTGGCGTGTGTCGCTTTGGGGTGACGCTTGAGCTTGGGTATGCCTTCGTGAGCTATTTTTTCCCAAAGCACCTCCCCGGTGCGCTTATCGAGGCAGATGACTTTCCATTGCTGCGCATCGTTGTCCTCAGCCGAGTCAGGATCTCCGTAGAGCCCTACTTTCAACGGCGCGGTTTTTCGTTGGTTAACTGCTGTCGTGAGAAATAGCCTGTTTCCCCAAATCACGGGACAGGAGTGACCCAACCCTGGGATCGGTCTTTTCCAAAGGATATTTTCCCCAGTCTCGACATTCCAGGTCGCCGGCGTCTCCGCCTCTTGAGAAACCCCGGCAGCATTCGCCCCACGAAATTGCGGCCAGTTGCTTTGAGAAAATGCTGGGAGGGCTAATAAAAAAATGAGCCAGGTAATGCCGGGTACTCGCAGGGACATAAACTCAGAGCAAACTTGTCGGCCTCCGGCCTGCTGTCAAACAGATAAGGGCGCCGCCCAGGCATCCTCGGAAGGCCCCGCAACCGCTGCAGCCCCGGAACGCTGCATTTATGCGGCAGCGAAGCTTCGGGGTCCCAGCTTGAGCCGGTGGAATCGCCGACGCGGGTGCATATAAGAGCTCCCGTTGATTCCAAGTCGTCGTCGTACCGCCTGAAGGCGGGACTCCAAACTCCGTGGTTCAGAGTCCCGTCGAACCTGCCCTCGATTCTTTCTTGTCGCAGGTCGAATCCTCGTCTTAGATGAGACGACGAATCACGCATCCTCTTCACTGAAACACCAGACGGTGGCCCTTTGCAGGTTGCCGCTAATTTAAATCGTATGCTAAAGGCCGGCATCGTTGGACTTCCAAACGTTGGTAAATCGACACTCTTCAATGCCGTCACGCGGTCGCACAAAGCGCCGGCGGAGAATTATCCGTTTTGCACGATCGAACCGAATCTGGGGGTCGTCACGGTGCCGGACGAGCGGCTCGGCCAGCTGGCACAAGTGGTCAAGGTCAGTGCCCTCATTCCGACTGCGTTTGAATTTGTTGATATTGCGGGCTTAGTCAAAGGCGCTTCGCAAGGCGAAGGCCTGGGCAACAAATTTCTCAGTCATATCCGCGAAGTGGACGCCTTGATCCACGTCGTGCGCTGTTTTGAAGACCCCGACATTGTGCACGTGACCGGCAGTCCCGAGCCTACTCGCGATATCGAGATCGTCACGACCGAGTTGTTGCTCGCCGACCTGGACACCCTCCACAAGCGACTCGAGAAAATCTCGCGGGATGTCAAACGCGCCGACAAGCATGCTCTGCTCGAAGCGCATCTGTTGCAACTGCTGCAAACCCATCTCAATGCCGGTAAACCCGCCAACACCCTCGGCGTCGCGCTCGGCCCCGAGGAGAAAGCCATTGTCCGCAGCTTTTGTCTCCTGACGGATAAACCCTCCGTCTTTGTGGCCAATCTCAAGGAGAATGAATTGGCTGGCGCGCAATCCAATCCGCAAGTGCTGCGCGTTCGCGAGTACGCTCGGGCGCATCACTCCTGTGACACCGTGGTGCTCTGCGCTCAAATCGAAAGCGACCTGGCCGACCTCTCCCCGGCCGAGGCGCAGGAATATCTCCGCGAGCTGGGTATCGCCCAATCCGGCCTGGTCGCGCTGGTTCAGAGCACTTACCAGGTGTTGGGACTGCGCACGTTTTTTACCTTTAATGAAAAGGAAGTGCGCGCCTGGACCGTTCATGCCGGCGATACTGCGGTCAAGGCGGCCGGCACCATCCACACCGATTTCGAGCGTGGCTTTATCAAAGCAGAGACTGTGAACTGGGAGGACCTCGTGAAACACGGCTCGGTTGCTCATGCTCGTGAGACCGGCCGTTATCGCATCGAAGGACGCGACTACGTCGTGCGCGACGGCGATGTCATGCTTTTCAAGGTGAGTGTGTAGCGGCGTCTCGACATCCTTTAAGCCATATTTGCATCTTCGGATTTGCCCTATTGAAACCCATCCAGGGGTCGGAAGGCGCAACTTTTGAGACGATAAGCGAATTCTCAGCTCAAGTGCATGCGGCCCATTTCCTCGAGGGCCTGTTGGAGTTGGGCGGTATTCTCAATCATAGCGTGAGCTTCAAAATCCCCTTCCGCAGAGCGGGCTGTCCACGCACCTGCTGAAAGAAAGCCACCGCTTCTTCATACTCGACCGTGTATTCACGCACCACCACTATATCAAAGCCGTAGCGCCTTCGCACGCTCCTGCTTGACACCAGATTGTAATGACCAGGTGGCAAGTCCGCGATTTCGGGCCGCCTGGGCGCGTGCGAGGATTCTCGATCGAGTTGCTTGTGACTGGTCGGAGTCAGTGGGGTGTAACCTGTTCTGGTTTGCAGCCATGATCGAGTGAGTTTCCCCTTTTCCTGACGTTTCCTTTAATCCTGTGAGGCGCACACTGACGCTAAGTTGAGCGCCGTGATAAATATCATTGGTGTATTCTCGAGATTACGTCTCGCCTCAGCTTCCTGTCCGTTTTGGCTTAGAATCGGGGGAGTTGTCGATTTCGCTTGACGGAGGTCATTAGCAGCGTGATCCTGCTAATACCGTTATCAGAAAGGCAACTTCGTATGCGCATTGGCTCTGGGCTCTGCCTACTCCTAAACTTCAGTTGCTCCATTGAACATATAGGTCTGGCCTTGAGGCTTTGCCCGACCCTTTTCTGGACGATCTTGTTGATAGCGGGCGCAGGCGCGCACGCCCAGAATCTAACCTACACCACCAATGGGGGTACGCTTACTGTCACGGGTTTTAACGGCCTTGGGGGTTCAGTAGTAATTCCTGACACGACAAACGGCCTACCCGTCACCGCGATTGGAGCCGGCGCGTTCCAAGGACGGACCTCCCTCACGAATGTCTTGATCCCGGATTCTGTTACCAACATCGGCTCTTTCGCATTTCGTCAGTGTGTAGCCCTCCAGTTCCTTTCGCTTCCGTTTAGTCTTCGAGGCATTGGGGACTCGGCATTTGCATTCACCGGCCTCACGAACGTAAGCATCGGTGCGACCGTTACTGCCATAGGAGATTATGCCTTTCTGGGGTGCCCCAGCCTTAAGGCGATTGCCGTTGAGGCATCCAACCCGGTTTACGCTGGCGTTGATGGTGTCCTGTTTGACAAGGCACAGGCATCGCTAATTACCTATCCAAAAGGCAAGGCGGGCGCCTTCACCGTCCCGGCGGGCGTCACCAATATTTATCCTAACGCCTTCTATTCGTGCTCAGCCTTAACGGAAGTGCTAATCCCAAAAACTCTCACGCAGTTAGGGGGCGGAGCCTTCGCTGGCTGCACTGCTTTGAACAGTATAACGCTGCCTGACAGCTTGGTTTCCATTGGGTCGGCGGCGTTCCAAAACTGCACGAGCCTAAGTGAAATAACGATCCCGGAAAATGTAACGGATCTACCGGATTGGGTGTTTTCGGGCTGCACTTCGTTAAGCGCGGCCGACTGCGGAAGCGGGGTTACGGGGATCGGTTACCACGCCTTTTCACCGTGTCCCAACCTCGCCTCCATCCGATTCGGTAATGGCCTCAAGGTAATAGGCGACTCCGCTTTCTACAGCTGCAGCGGCCTTACCAATGTGACTTTTCCGAATGGCCTCAGGGCAATAGGAGATTCCACTTTTGACAGCTGCCACAGCCTGACCGATGTTACTTTTCCCAATACATTGCAGGCCATTGGCAGCCATGCCTTCGAGGTGTGCACTAATCTAAGCAGTCTCGTAATTCCGGACAGCGTTAGCAGCCTCGGCGGAGGAGCATTTTATGATTGCACCGGTGTGACCACTCTTATCATAGGCAATGGTGTTTCCATAATCCCGGATTTTTGTTTCGCGGCCTGCGGAAGCTTAACCAACTTAGTAATCGGCAAAGGGGTCAGGAGCATTGGCAAGTTTGCTTTCTTTAATTGCAGCGACCTTACCAGTGTTACCATACCTGCGAGCATTAATTTCATTGGGCCTTTAGCTTTCGACAATTGCGCCGTCAAGAGCGCTTTTTTTGAAGGCGATATGCCCTCCGTTGATAATACGCCGGGGGTTGATATTTCTCCTGGATTCGCGTACATGGGCTCGACCCTTTACTACCTTCCAGGGACAACCGGCTGGAGTTCCTCATTTGATCAGCGCCCGACCGAGCAGTGGTTCCTTCGCGGACCGCTTATTCTCGACCAAGAGAGGCCGTTTGGGCCGCAGACTAACGGGTTCGGATTTATCGTTTCCTGGGCAACAAATACTGATGTTTTGGTCGAAGTTTCGACTGACCTGGCTGCCAACTTTTGGCAGCCGGTGGTCACCAACCGCCTCACAACAGGATCGTTTTATTTCAATGATCCCCAATGGACAAATTACGCAAGCCGTTTCTACCGTGTCCGTTCCCGTTAGGGCGGTCTCGACGCGTTTGCCCCTGTCGGTCGCAGGAAAATTATATTACTCCGTTCGACTCGTGTTTCCGCGGGGGGGCAGGATAGGTGCGGGTTAATAGGCCACAGGCAGATGAAATTCAGAGTGTCAGCGGTTGTCGATATCTTCCTGAGCTCAGGTGCCGTTCGGAGGCGATCCGATAACGTCGTTTCACTGCGAGTTTTCGTTCACGGTTCCACCCATTGGCTGCTGATCCTGAACGCCTCGAAATCGTGCGACCAGTTGAACAGCCGCAGGATGGAGTTAGGTGTTTTTTCGTAAAGCCGGTCCAGCCAGTTTTCTCGCTGGAATATCCATTCCGCGTTCCATCTTGCATCAGGGTCAGCGATTTGCAGTGCTACCAGTTCCGATGCACCCGGCTTGATTGTTGTTTCTCCGATGACGCGGGCTGCTTCGTAGTTCGAGTCTGGATTTCCGGCGTACCGCTTTTTAATCTCTGGTGGCAGGTTCCAATTGGGCGTCGGGTGCTTCGCTCGCGGATTATTCAGTTCGATTTCCACGTGGCCCCACGAGACGTTCCACCGGTTCTGGTTTGTCAGCACTATCAGCGCCCATTTCTGCCCATGCGCGTCATTGCTGTAGCTCAGAAACGAAATAGCTACGCTGTCTGGTCTGGTTGGCGTGCTTTCGTTACCGACCGCACAAAGAAAGCAAAGTGTGCCTAGCGTCGAGGTCAAGCAGAGTATTCCCACCGCGGATAGCAACTTTTTGCTCCTTTTGTTCACAGGATGGCCAGCCGGTAGAACTTGACTGGGGCGGCGGTATTGGTGTCGCTGAATTCGACCGATCCACTGGTAGAAGTGATGCCGTCCACCTCGCTCCAATTTCTGGGGTTGGCGCTTGCGTTCAGGTTAGTAATAGCTTGAAGTACCAGCCGATTGGCCGCGCTCGTGCTTCCTTGGATGGAAATGTTGCCCGCTTGTGTTCGTACGATTTGGGTTAGAGTCGGTGGGTCGGCCTTTATGCGCAGGCGGTAGATCACACCTGCTCCGTTGTCCCCGGCTGGCCCTCCTGCCCAGGCTGTGCCGTAGAGGTTGCCGTCAGGCCCGATGGTCACGCCGGCCATGGGGTCCCAGCCGTTGGTCTTGGCGAAGTTGGCCAGGATCTGCATCTGGCCGTTGGTGCAGATGGCAAAGATGGTTCCCCACGCGTAGACTAGGCCATTACCGGCAGTTGTAGTCCCATAGAACCATCCGTTCGGTCCGGCGGTCAGGCCGGCCCAGGGTGCTGCCCCTTCACCGAAGTCGAAGCTGTGCAGTTGCTGAAACGGACCGTTGGTGTTGACTCGGTAGACTGTTCCCTCGTTCCCGTAGATACCTCCATTAAGAGTCGTGCCGTAGAGCCAGCCATCGGGCATGGCTAGTAAGCTGTCGCTAGGCTCGTTCCGGTCGGGCCCGCTGAAGTTCACCAGAGTGGTTAGCTCTCCCGAGGGTGTAATTCGGAACACGGTGCCATCCCCGTTGGTTCCCCCTAGAAAGGTAGTCCCGTAAGGTTGCCATCGGCACCTACGGCCAAGCCCCCCCTGGGGCTCGAAGCCCTTTGTGTTCGTGCCGCCGATCGGTCCGTACCCCGCGAAGTGGTACAACGTCGTGAAGTCTCCTCGGTAGCTAATTTTGTAGACGGTTCCTCCGCCGAATTTTCCGCCCCCGGATGCGGTGCCGTAGAGATAGCCATCGGGCCCGGGGCTCAAGCTACCGTACGGCCATGCCCCGTCTTGGTTAGTTAAGACGTTGCCGCTCGCATTTTCGCGGCTGAATGCGTAAAGCACACTCAGCCCGCCGTTTGAGTCCACTTGGAAGAGTGTGCCGCTGCTTCCAGGCCCGGCAAAGTTGGCTGTTCCGTAGTAGAGCCCGTTCGTGCCCCGCGTGAGTCCTCCGTAGGGGGCCCCGCCCGTATGGGTTCCATCGAGGCTGCCCAGGATGGTCATTTGTCCCTGGGGGCTTAGCTTGAAGGCGGCGCCAAAGCCACCGTCTCCACCGACGTAGGTGGCTCCATACAGGTAGTTGTCAGGCCCCAGCGTCAGCGTTTCTCGCGGGCTGCGTGGGGCGCTAAAGACGCCGTTGGTGAAGCTTATCAGCACCTCGATCGTGGGGGTTGCGGCCTTGGCTGCGACGATAGTTAAAACGCTAGCTGCTGATGCTAATCGGAGGAGGATCGTCCCTAAGGACCCGCACCACAATTATCTTGCCAGGTTTCATGAACTGATGGGTATGTCGCAATCAGCTCGGCAGCGAACGGAAACCACGACCTGCAAGCTCGCGACTTGAAATGATAATTTCGATCAAAGTCCTAAGCGTAGCACTCCATTCATTAACATTACTTAATTCTATCCTTTTGGGTAAATCAATCATTGACCACGGGGCGACTGAAGATGAACTGGCGGCGCGAGGTTGATGGCCGCGACCGTTAAGACTTCTAATGCAGGCTACTGGTTTTTCGCGAACATTTTGCCCGGCAGTTGCCGGATGATGCGCTTCATTTCCAGGCTCAGCAGAGCGACGGAGGTGGCGGAGGCTGGCAGACCACTTTTGCGAATAACTTCGTCGATGCTGAGTTGTTCCTCGCTTAAGGTGTCGTAGACCCTCTGTTCATTCTCCGAGAGTTCCAAGGCCGGCAGCGTGCCGGTTTCGGCGGGCGAGGCGGGCTTATTACTCGGTGGGAACAGGTACTCGAATTCGCTCAGGATGTCTTCGGCGCCTTCGCAGAGCTTGGCGCCTTTCTTGATGAGGTCGTGACAGCCTTTACTGCGAGGCGAATCTATCCGACCGGGGACAGCGAAGACCTGCCGGCCGTATTCGTTGGCGAAGTTGGCGGTTATTAGCGCGCCACTCGTCAGATTGGCCTCAACCACTACTGTGCCGAGCGTCATCCCCGCGACGATCCGGTTGCGGATGGGGAACGATTGCTTGTCGCCCGGCCGATTAAAAGGGAACTGGGTTATCAACGCGCCGCTGGCGGTGATTTGCTCGAATAACTTCGCATTCTCTGGCGGAGTGACCAAATTGATCCCGGTACCCAGCACAGCCACGGTACGGCCGTTGGCGCTGAGGGCGCCCTGGTGCGCCGCCGAATCGATTCCTCGGGCGCCTCCGCTCACCACGGTTACGCCGAGGTAAGCGAGTTGATAGGCCAGTTTGCGGGCCACTTCAATTCCGTAATGCGTGGTCATCCGCGACCCGACCATCGCGACCGCGTTCTTGTCTTTGGGCAGGAGAGCGCCTTTTACGTACAGGACGATCGGCGGATCGTAAATCTCACGCAATAATTCCGGATAATTCTCGTCGTTTTGGGTGATGATCTGGCATCCAAATTCTTCGATGCGCTTCAACTCCGCCGCGAGGTCCACGCTCTTTTCCCAACCTGCAATTGCGGCGGCGGTCTCCTCTCCAATGCCTTTGGCTCGTAGTAATTGGTGCCGCGAGGCACCCAAGATGGACACGGCATCGCCAAAAACTTCCAGTAGTTGTCGGACACGAACCGGGCCGACATTTTCAATCAAATTCAGAGCCACCAATGCTTCGCGCGAGTCCATTTTGAAGGCATGATTCTTGCAGAACTCAACCGGCCCGTGCCCTCCTTGGGTCACGACGCAATCGCCCCGACTTTTCCGCGCCCGCTACCATAAGTCAACAATATGCAACAACTACAAAGCAGAAGTCGAATTGCTTTGTATCGGATGTCCCTGCTTTCGCAAGCCATTTCCCTGTACGTGCTGAGAATCCGCCGGTTTTGGAGTGCGCCGCTTTGCGGCGCTTTTTCGCGGCGAGGGAGTTGGAACGATTGCGGACTCACTGTTTGCGGCCGTCGGATCAAGCGACGCGCAGCGCCGCACTCCAAAACGTGCGCGCCTCTCCCTTAAGCGCGCCGTTTCTGGCGTCTATCGTGTCGTGCTCTTATCGAGCCGAGTAACGATCGAAGGCTGGAGTACCTGGCTGTTGGCGCTCGTTGCCACTGAAAACTTAAACCCGTTATCAGTTCCGGCGGCTCCGAACCGGCCTTGTTTGTCCAAAGCAACGAAGTTGATGCTCAAATCAAGGCCCTTCGGATCCTGTCGGGCGATGCGCTGGATGGTCTGTTCGCAGGCGGCCTGAGGATGCAATCCCTGCCGCATGTACTCGACCACCAAAAAAGAAGCGCAATAACGCATTACATTCTCTCCAACGCCTGTTGCCCCGGCGGCTCCGACGTCATTATCGACGTACAAACCACTTCCTAAAATAGGCGAATCCCCCACGCGACCTGGCAATTTGTCGGCCAGACCACTAGTAGAACAACCGCCGGCGATCGTGCCGTCGGAGCTCAACGCCAGCAGCGCAATCGTATCGTGGTTTTCCTTTTTTGTTCCCGATGAACTTGCCGGAGCTCCGTTCTTCTGCTGCCATTGGTCATAGCGGTGCGAGTCCAGCGGAACCGCTTCCAGTCCTTCGTGGAGCGCAAACAGGCGCGCGCCCTCTCCGACCAGCATCACGTGAGGCGTTTTTTCCATCACTCGCCGCGCGGCTGAAATGGGATGGCGAATTCCTTCGAGCGCCGCCACGCTGCCTCCGCGATGGCCCGGGCCTGACATAATGCAGGCATCCAGTTGGACAACGCCGGCCGCATTGGGCTTGCCCGCCAGTCCAACCGAGTGGTTGTTCGGGTCGGATTCAACTACCCAGATTCCCTGCTCCACCGCGTCCAGGAGCGACCCACCCCGAGCCAGGACCGCGAGGGCCGCGTCGTTGGCCGGTTTGCCAAAAGGCCAGGTCGAGACGATCAGAGGTTTGTCGCCGGGTCCAAGCTCGGCACTTTGAGATACGCCGGCCAGGCCGCAAGCGGTCCCACTGAGAAGCCCCAGCGCCGTCCGGTCCAGAAAAGTGCGACGCGATAAGTTCATACCTTTTGATAATTGAGTGTGTCAGCGCAACCTAGTCGGGCCGAACCAGCGGAGCGAGTCGAAATTTATGGGGCGTACTCGGTTAGTGACGCCGGGGCGAGGGGTCAGTGCTGCAGCTTTTTCGGGGTTGTGGGCGGAAAGAATTGGGTTCTGAGCCCTCGGCGCGGCCGAAAGCGGATACTGCACCGGGGGAAAGCCGCGGTGTTAAGGAAAATTCCGGCATGCCATAAAATATCCGGCTAAAAGCCGGGACTCCGAGCATGAACATCGAAGCGCAATGGATTAAATAAAACGCGCGCCGCCTTCGTCTCTAATACAGAACTCGAGACCCGAACATATGAAGTACACTCTGGCCATTCTTGCAGCCGCGGGAGTATGGCTTTCGACAGCTGCAGCTGCAGGAGAGAAGGCCCTGGTCTATTACGTCCAGTTGATCCGGTGCAGCGACCAGGAGCAGCCGCCGGAGCCGGGCAGCCGGCGAGTCGGGCCGAAATTAGCTGAGCGGTTCCAATGCGTGTTTCGGTGCCGGAACTATTGGGAAATCAACCAGGAAAAGGTCGAAGTGCTGCCCAGCAAGAGTGCTCGGGTCCGGCTGAACAACGGGCGCGATGTCGAAATCGACCTAAGTCACCCGGGCAAGAGAAAAGTTTCCACGTTCCATAAGGGGCGCCTGATCGATCAGACCATCGAACCGCTCGGCGAAAATATGACTCTGATTGGGGGGGACCGCGACCAAACGAGTCACTGGTTCATCGTGGTCCGACGCGACAAACCAGGCTGAGAGCCATTCGCTAAACCTCACCTCTTTGCCACCAGTCAGTCCGCAGCAGTCCCCAATCACTGACGCGCCTTTGCCGCAACACGAAGCCCTGCTCGGCCAGGAACGGGTCCGGCACAGTCAGACACCGGGCCGGCAATCGGGTGACTATCCTGAAAAACAGATACATCAACCGGTGAATCAGACTCGCGCGCCATCGGCGCCAGCCGGTCGACGGAATCTGAAAATCGGCCATCAGCCAATGGGCGCTTGGCGCGGCCGCCTGCGCCAGCTTTGGTAACAATTCCCGCAAATCCTGCGGCCGAAAACAGTCGAGGAAGAAGTGCGTGACGATGAGATCGAAAATACCAGCGGGCGGCTGCCAGGCCAAAGCATCGGCCTGAACAAATTCAATCACGGTCGTGGTTGATTCGCCGGACACCCGGTGCTGGGCAAGTTGCAGCATACGCGCGCTGGCATCGACGCATACAATCTTCCCCGGCCGCAGGTTTCTCAAACATTCCGCGAGAAAACGGCCGTTGCCTTCGCCCAGGATCAGCACGTTTACTGCTCTCAACTCTCGGGACAGGAATGCGGTGCGACAACGCTGCAGCTTGTCGCCAGCCAAAACCAACTCGAGCCAACGATAATGTGGGGCAAGGCCGTCAAAGCTCACGGTAACTTAGGGCAGTTTTGACGGCGCGTCGGTGCCACCACAGGCCGGCGACCGCCCCACCCGCTACATAAGCCACGACGTCCCAAGGATCGCCAGTGGTCCAGGGCATGATGTAAGGCCCGATGAATTCGAATAAGACGGACCAGACGGCTAGGTGCAGGGCGATCTCGGAGGCAGTGGGTGGATCGTCGTGGGCGCGCAAGCGCAGCCAGCGTTGCAGCAGCAGCAAAGGAGGCAGTGCGCACGGGATCAGCAACAGATCATTAAAATGGTTGTGAAAAAATGGCCAATGGACCCGGGGTTTTATGACCCACCTGTTCAGCGCGTACAGCCAGCAGGTCAACAGGAACAAAGGATCGGCTAAATAGCGAAACGGCGTCAAAGCAACGCGAGGATTACCAGGCCAAAAGCCACGGCGAGCAATAGTTTCAGCATCAAAACCATACCATGATTGACACCTGGTTGAAGATTATAGCACGGCTGAGCACAAAAGACACTCGCCGCTGTAAGGCGCGAAACGCGGCGCAGCCAAGCACAACGCGTGAGACCTGCCCGATGGATTTGCGAGTTGTTTAACCGGCGCGGCCTGTTTAGTTTCCATGCTGGAACATGCAACCCGGGAGCGGCAGCAACCGGTTGCCTCCCGGGAATGACTCCGACACTGTTAATCGTTGATGACGAAAAAACACAGCGCGAAGGACTGCGCGCTGCGCTCGAAGATCATTATGATGTGTACCTCGCCGAGGACGCCAGGGCGGCGATGGAGTTGCTCGAAAAAGAGCATTTCGATGTCCTGCTGACTGATTTTCGCCTGCCCTCCGAGGACGGCATGAAGCTGATCGCGCGAGCCAAGTCCCTGTCCAAGCCACCCATCTGCATCCTGATGACGGCCTATGGCTCCGAGGAAATCGCCGTCGAGGCCATGAAACGGGGTGCCGATGATTACATCGCCAAAGGGCGCCTGCAAATCGACGAGTTGGAAATGCGGATCGCCAAGGCTTTGCGGCAGCAAAAGCTCGAGAGCGAAAACGCGTCGCTACATCAGCAACTCGATTCCAATTTTCGCGTCGAAAACGTCATCGGCCGCTCGGCCGCCATGCGCGACGTGCTCGAAGACGTTAAACAGGTCGCCTCATCCGCGGCGACGGTGCTGCTCCAGGGCGAGAGCGGGACCGGCAAGGAATTAATCGCCAAAGTCATTCACCAGCTCAGCCCGCGCGCCCGCCAGCCGCTGGTCACCGTGCACTGCGCGGCCTTGACCCCCACGTTGTTGGAAAGCGAACTGTTCGGCCACGAAAAAGGCGCCTTCACGGGCGCGCACGAACGGCGAATCGGCCGCTTCGAACAGGCTCAAGGCGGGACGCTCTTCCTGGATGAAATCGGCGAGATCGACGCGTCGATCCAGGTAAAACTTTTGCGCTTCCTCGGCGAGCGCACCTTCGAACGGGTCGGCTCAAACCGGACCCTCTCGGCCGATGTCCGTGTCATCGCGGCGACGAATAAAAACCTGGAAGAGATGGTCAAAGCGAACTCCTTCCGCGAGGACCTATTCTTTCGTTTGCGGGTCGTCGAGATCTGGCTGCCGCCTCTGCGGGAACGGCCGGAAGACATTCCTCTGCTGGCGCAGGCATTCCTCAAAGAATTTTCCGAAGCCAACCACAAGGAAGTCGCTCGGTTTACGCCCGAGGCAATGGACTTGTTGCTGCGGTATCGCTGGCCTGGAAATGTGCGTGAGCTGCGCACCGCCATCGAGCATGCGGTGGTCCTGAGCCGAGGCGACAAAGTCAGTCCGCGCGATTTGCCCCCCTGGGTGCGCAACGCGCCCGTGACGGAAGCGACGGCGCGGCAGATCCTGGCCCGCAATGATCTGACCGTGCAGGAGGCCGAGAAAGAGCTGATTTTGCTGGCTCTTAAGGAAACCGAAGGCAATCGGACCCAGGCGGCAAAAAAACTTGGCATGAGCCGGCGCAACCTTCATCGCAAGCTGCGCGAGTATAAAGTCGATGGCGGTTGAGCTGCTATGGTCACGTTACAGGATCTGATTCACCATCTGGAAGTAGGCGCCGGGATGAAGTCATTCAACCGGCTTATGCGTTGGATCGTCTGCGCACTGGGCGTGCTGTTGCTCATTTCCTTGTACGATTTGCGCGCGTATCGCAACTTTTCCACCCAGGAGGCCATGGACGCGGCGCAAGTAGGCCGCAATCTGGCGCAGGGCCGAGGTTACAGCACTTTGTACGTTCGCCCACTCAGCATTTATTTGCTGCAACACCAGGCGCGCCTGCAAAAGGAGGCCGCCTCCCCAGCCCCACCCTTGAGCGATCCAGGCCGGCTTAAAGGCGATCATCCCGACCTGGCCAATCCGCCCGCCTACCCGCTGCTGCTGGGCGGGCTGATGAAGACGCTGCCGTTCAGGTACGGACTGCCCTGGACCGTGGCCAAGCGATTCTCACGGTACCAACCGGAAGTGCTCATTGCGGTCTTCAACCAGTTGTTGCTGGTGCTGCTGGTGATTTGCTCGTTTTTTCTGGCCAAGCGGCTGTTCGACGCTCAGGTGGCCTGGGTCACGGCGGTACTCCTGCTTGGAACCGAGCTGCTCTGGCGCTTCAGCGTTTCCGGTCTTTCGACAATCCTGCTCATGCTAATCTTTATGGCGTTAGTTTGGAGCCTGGTCTGGCTCGAACAGGAAGGGCGCCAGCCAAAATGGCCACGAGCCGGGATTCTCCTGCTGTCAGCGCTCGCCGGGGTTCTGGTCGGGCTCGGCGGGCTGACGCGTTATTCATTCTGTTGGCTCATCGTGCCGGTGCTGGGCTTCGTCGTGCTTAACAGCGGCAAAAGGCGGATCCTGGCCGCAACCTGCGGTTTGCTGAGCTTCATGGCCGTAGTCAGCCCCTGGATCGCGCGCAACTACTCGCTCAGTGGGATGCCCTTTGGCACCGCCACCTTTAGCATTATCGAAAACTCCTTCGTTTCGCCGGAAGATCAGTTGCAACGCTCGCTTAATCCCGAAATTTTGCGGCCCCGCAACAATCCGTTCCCATTCCTCACCATGGCCTCGCGGGTATTCTGGAAAAAATTGGTTGGCAACGCCCGGACTATCGTTCAATCCGATTTGCCCCGGCTCGGTGGCACCTGGATAACCGGTTTCTTTTTGGTGGGCCTGATGGTGCGTTTTCGCAGCCCGGCCCTGGGGCGGTTGCGCCTGTTCCTGCTGGCAACCCTCTTGATGCTGACCGTGATCCAAGCGCTAGGCCGCACAAAACTCTCGGAAGATTCTCCCGACATCAATTCTGAAAACCTGCTGGTCCTGGTTGCGCCCTTAATCGTCATGTACGGCGTGAGTCTGTTTTTTATCGTTCTCGACACGGTTGAATTGCCCCTGTTCCAACTCCGCTCGGCGGTGATTGTTCTCTTTGCCACCGTTGGTTCCTTGCCCCTGATCCTGGCGATTCTGCCGCCCAAAACCAGTCCGCTGGCTTATCCACCTTACTATCCACCCAGCATCCAGGATTCAGTCGGCTGGACGAAGGAGGACGAACTCATCATGAGCGATATTCCCTGGGCCGTCGCCTGGTACGGAGGATATCAATGCGTCTCACTGAGCCTGGATGCCCGGTTCGAGTTCTTTGCCATTAACGATTTGTTTAAACCCATCAGCGCCCTGTACCTCACCCCGCAGACGGTCGATCGTTGGACGCAAGTTGGAGACTGGGGCAACATTTTTCTGCAAACGGTGCGCGCGTTGCCCAAGGATGAATCCAAATACCCCCTCCGGCTCGGCTTGACGTTGCCTCGGGACGACGGGCCACCCATCCCCTTTACTCTGGATTACCTGCAGGCTGGCTGGCCGAATCGCCTCTTATTTACTTTTAGACCGCATTGGCCCAAATCGTCGTAGGGTTCGCGTCTGAGTGCGCAGGCAGTAGGAACGACTGGTCGGTAGCATCTTGCAGTGCGGCGCTGTGTGCCGCTTTGGAACCCAAGGCAGGGTGCCCCACCTTCGGCCCCAAAAGCGCCGCGCAGCGGCGCACTCCAAAATCTTCGGATTTTCGATCACGGCTCAATGTCTAATTATATCTAATTGTACATGACGTCAAAAAAAGATAACTAAATAGCAAATACGGCGGAGTCTTGCCGGCGCGTATTGGTAGTGTCAGTGGGGATGAAACAGCTCACGGCTTGGGTTCAGCCCGGGCTCATTCGGAAGATATGATTGCGACGCTTTTCAACACGAAGCACGACCGGCTCCCGAAAATTCTGGAACACGCCAGTGGCGACAAGCGCTTCAAGATCCTTGAAGCGCACATGAAGAAGTACCAGTTCAAGCAGGATGCACTCATTGAAGTCCTGCACAAGGCGCAGGAACTCTTCGGCTTCCTCGAAGATGACCTGCTGCTGTTCATTGCGTGCAAATTGAAGCTTCCAGCCAGCCGCGTTTATGGTGTCGCCACCTTTTATCATTTCTTCACGCTCAAGCCCAAAGGACGGCATACTTGTGTCGTTTGCCTCGGCACCGCTTGCTATGTCAAAGGCGCGGACCGCGTGCTCGCGGCCGTTCAGGAAGCGTCGAAGATCCAGCCAGGGGAAACGACCGCTGATAACGAGCTTTCGCTGCTGACGGCGCGTTGCATCGGGGCGTGCGGCATTGCCCCGGCCGTCGTCTACGATGGCACCGTCACGCCCAGGCAAACGCCGGAATTGGCAATCGCTCACGTGAAAGGATGGCTCCAAAATGGTCAATGACGATCTGCTCGAGATCACGGAACGGGAGCGCGCGGGGCGCAAGCGCTATACGATTCGCTGTTGTCTGGCGGCGGGCTGCATGTCCTCGAACTCCAAGGGAGTGAAAGAAGCCCTCGATAAAGCGGTCAAAGAAGCGGGGTTGGAGAGTGAAGTCGAGGTGCGGGGCGTCGGTTGCATGAAACTGTGCTGCCAAGGACCACTGGTCCAGGTAGATGCTCTTGGCGGCGGCGCGACCGTGATGTTGGAAACCAGGACGGCGGGGCCGCTGTATCAAAAGGTGACGCCGGATGACGCCGCCTCGGTGGTCGCTACCATCAAAGGCGGCCAGACGCGGCTTGAGCAAAGCGATCCACAGCATCCATTCTTCACGGCGCAACTCCCGATTGTCCTGGCAAACTGCGGCCATATCGATCCGGAACGAATCGAGAGTTATATAGCAGCGGAGGGTTACCAGGCGCTGCATGATGTGCTGCGTGAACTGACGCAGAGAGATCTGATCGATGTCGTCATCAAGAGCGGATTGAGAGGCCGCGGCGGCGCCGGTTATCCAACCGGCCTTAAATGGGCCACGGTAGCCAAAACGCAGAGCCAGCAAAAGTACGTCATTTGCAATGCCGATGAAGGCGATCCGGGCGCTTTTATGGATCGCAGCGTGCTCGAGAGCGACCCTCACAGTGTGTTGGAAGGCATGGCCATCGCCGCCTATGCCGTGGGGGCCAACCAGGGATTCATTTATGTTCGCGCCGAGTATCCTCTGGCCATCGCCCGCCTCCAGACCGCCATCAAGCAAGCCAAACAGATTGGCTTGCTCGGCAGCGGCATTTTCGAGTCGCCGTTCAACTTCAACGTTGACTTGCGGATTGGCGCCGGAGCGTTTGTTTGCGGAGAAGAGACCGCCCTCATGGCCTCGGTCGAAGGCAAGCGTGGCACGCCCCGACCGCGACCTCCATTTCCGGCCGAGAGCGGCTTGTACAATTCGCCCACGCTGATCAATAACGTCGAAACTTTCGCCAATATTCCGACCATTGTGAGAAAGGGGGCCGATTGGTTTGCCTCGATTGGCACCGAAAAGAGCAAGGGCACCAAAGTGTTCGCCTTGGCCGGCAAGATCACCAATACCGGCCTGATCGAAGTGCCGATGGGCACTTCCTTGCGAGCCATCGTCGAAAAGATGGGTGGCGGGGCGCCGGAGGGAGGCAAGATCAAAGCTGTCCAAACGGGCGGGCCTTCGGGCGGATGCATTCCCGCCGAAGCGCTCGATACGCCGGTCGATTACGATTCGCTCATCAAGCTGGGTTCGATCATGGGCTCAGGCGGGATGATCGTGATGGACGAGACCACGCGAATGGTCGATGTCGCCCGTTTCTTCATGGAATTCTGCATGGACGAATCTTGCGGCAAGTGCGCGCCGTGCCGCACCGGCACGGTCCAGATGCACCGGTTTCTTTGCAAAATACTGGCCGGCCAAGGCACGATGCGCGACCTGCGCAAGCTCGAGGAGCTTTGTTACATGGTCAAAAACACCAGCCTGTGCGGGTTGGGCCAGACTGCGCCCAATCCCGTGCTGAGCACCCTGCGGTTTTTCCGCCAGGAATACCTCGATTTGCTCAAGCCCGACATCTTCGGTCCTTCTTCCAACGGCCACGGAACACGACCGAGTTCGGTAACGATGGAATCCGCGCCGCTCCATCCGGCGGTCGGCAAATAAGGAGCGGTATGGCTGCAAAAACTCTGACCATTAACGGCAAGCAAATCAGCGCCGATGAGAGCGCGACGATTCTCGAAGCGGCCACGGAGGCCGGCATTTCCATTCCGACCCTTTGCCATTTGGAGGGAGTGTACGACGTGGGGGCCTGCCGGCTATGCCTGGTGGAAGTGGCGGGCATCCCCAAATTGCTGCCGGCTTGCACCACCAAAATCAGTGAGGGCATGGAAATCCAAACCGACAGCGAGCGATTGGCGCAATACCGCCGAATCACCCTCGAATTGCTCCTGGCCGAACGCAATCACGTGTGCGCGGTGTGCGTAGCCAACGAACACTGCGAGCTCCAGACCCTGGCCTACTCACTGGGTGTGGACCATGTCCGCTATGAATACTGCTTTCCCCCGTGGGAGGTGGACAATTCACATGCCCTGTTTGGGATGGATCATAATCGCTGCCTGCTCTGCACACGTTGTGTGCGCGTTTGCTGGCATATCGAGGGGGCTGGGACCAAAAACGTCTCGGGCCGTGGCGCCAAATCCCGCATCATCACCGATCTCAACCAGGCCTGGGGCACCTCTGATACCTGCACCAAATGCGGCAAATGTGTCATGTCCTGCCCGACGGGTGCCCTGTTTTACAAAGGTTCAACCACTTCGGAAATGCAGCGGGATCGGGACAAACTCGAGTTCATCGTAACCGCACGGGAGAAAAAACAATGGATCGCTTGAGATTAGCCACGGTCTGGTTGGGCGGCTGTTCCGGATGTCATATGTCCTTCCTTGATTTGGACGAGTTTTTAATCGATCTGGCTGGCCGGGTGGACCTCGTTTACAGCCCGATCCTGGACATCAAGGATTATCCGGAAAAGGTTGACCTTTGCCTCGTTGAAGGCGCGGTCTGCAATGAGGACAACCTCGAGATGCTTCACACCGTCCGGGCGCGAACCACCACGCTGGTGGCCTTCGGGGATTGCGCCGTAACTGGCAATGTCCCGGCGATCCGCAATCAACTTGGCCTGACGAGCAGCGAAAGTGTCCTCCAGCGCGTGTATGCCGAAGGGGCTCAGTCCGCCACCCTCCCGCAGGCTCCGGGAATCGTGCCGGCTCTCCTGGCCCGCGTTGCGCCGGCGCACGAGGCCGTTTACATCGACTATTTCCTGCCCGGGTGCCCGCCGCCGGCTGCGCGCATTAAAGAGTTCCTGGAACAGGTCCTGAGCGGGGCGGCGCCAGTCCTGAAAGGTCGGCAGCTGAAATTCGGCTAAACTATTTCGCGCTATGGCAAAACGCATCCTCATCGACCCGGTGTCCCGCATCGAGGGCCACGCAAAAATCAGCATCTTCCTCGACGATGAAGGCAACGTTTTGGACGCCGAGTTTCACGTCGTCGAGTTCCGGGGCTTCGAAAAATTCTGCGAAGGACGGCCGTTCTCGGAAATGACCGGCATCACTCCGCGCATCTGCGGTATTTGCCCCGTCAGCCACCTCCTGGCGGCGGCCAAAGCCGGGGATGCTATAATGGCGGTAAGTATCCCGCCGCCGGCCGAGAAGCTCAGGCGCTTGATGAACCTTGGCCAGTTCATCCAGAGCCATGCCTTAAGTTTTTTCCATCTCAGCGCGCCCGACTTGCTCTTGGGTTGGGACACGCCGCCGGCGCAGCGCAACGTTTTCGGCCTGATTGCGTCCAAGACAGAGTTGGCTCGGGCCGGCATTCGACTGCGCCAGTTTGGCCAGGAGATTATCGAATTACTTGGTGGCAAAAAAATCCATCCGGCCTGGGCCGTGCCGGGAGGTGTGCGTTCGGCCTTGACCGAAGAGCGACGGACCCGGATCCGTTCCTGGCTCCCGGAGGCTTACCAGACGATTACGACTGCGCTCGGGCTGATGAAACAGGTTCTGGAGTCGCACAAAGCTGAAGTTCAGATTTTCGGCAATTTCCCTTCGCTTTTCATGGGATTGGTCGACCCCGAGGGGACATGGGAGCATCATGGCGGAAAGCTTCGCTTTGTCGATAGCAGCGGCAGCATCATTGCCGATCAACTCGATCCCCAGAAGTATTTTGAGTTTATTGGCGAATCGGTTCAAAAATCGTCGTACTTGAAATCCCCCTATTATTTGCCGCTGGGTTTTCCGGACGGCATGTATCGGGTCGGCCCCCTGGCGCGGTTGAACATAGCTGAACAGATGGGCACCTCCAAAGCCAATGCCGAACTCAAAAACTTCAAAAAAATTGGCCGGCGCGCCGTCACTTCCTCGTTCCTGTACCATTACGCGCGCCTGATCGAGATTTTGGCGTGTGTGGAACGGGTGGAAGCGGTTTTAGAGGACCCGGACCTGTTGAGCGAGGACTTGCGCGCCGATGCAGGCATCAACAGCTTGCGTGGAGTA
>DASRFK010000138.1:0-52145 GCA_035651635.1 Verrucomicrobiia bacterium
CGGCACGCCGCACCTTATCGCAGTCCAGGTTGCTCCGGAATTGCCCAATCGCGCCGTGCGAGTCCAAACACGCCTCGGTAACGCTGGCGAACCAATTTCCACCAGGCTCGGTTTCACCGTCCGCGAAGCCAAGTCCGGGAAAATCATTTCCCAACAGGAGAGTGGCGAGATTTCCCTTGCCAAAGGAGCGGACCAAACTTCCGTGGTTCTGATTGCGCTTCCAGGTTTCCATGCATGGTCGCCCGAGGATCCCTTCCTTTACTCGCTCGAAGTGAGCACCGCCGCGGACCGGTTGGAAACGCGCTTTGGGATGCGTAGTTTTCAATTTGATCCCACGACCAAGCGCGCGGTTTTGAATGGCAAGCCGTATTTCATGCGGGGAAGCAACATCACCTTGTACCGGTTTTTTGAGGACACTGAATGTGGCACTTTGCCTTGGGATACTAATTGGGTGCGGCTGCTGCACCGGCGCATAAAGCAAATGCATTGGAACTGCTTGCGCTACTGCATCGGCTTTCCGCCCGAAGCCTGGTATCGGATTGCCGACGAAGAAGGCATTCTGATTCAGGACGAATTCCCGATCTGGTATGGCGGGCCTGGATGGTCCAAATGGCCTGAAGGACTCAGGAGCGGAGAGTTGATGCTTGAGTACACCGAATGGATGCGCGACCGGTGGAATCATCCCTCGGTAGTAATTTGGGATGCGAGCAACGAAACGTCTTCTCCGGAAACGGGCATCGCCGTCCAAAAGGTGCGCGGACTCGACCTTTCTCATCGGCCCTGGGACAACAGCTATGGCGCGCCGCGCGTTGCGGGTGACGTGTTCGAATCACACCCATACCATTTTCAGAATCCGAAGTACAAGCTGGCGAACCTGGCCAGCGAAGATCCCGTACCGCAGGGGAATGCCCTGCGCAACCCGGGCGATTCTCCAGCCGTCATTAACGAATACGGCTGGCTTTGGCTCAATCGCGACGGCACGCCGACCACTCTGACCCAGAATTTGTACCAGAATTTGCTGGGGACCAACTCAACGACCGCGCAGCGGCGCCACCTGTACGCACGGTACCTGGCGGCCGAGACCGAGTTCTGGCGCAGCCACCGGCAAGCGGCGGCAGTGATGCATTTCACCACACTGGGTTATTCTCGCTCCAACGGCCAGACCAGCGACCACTGGTTGAACGTGGCTAAACTCGAATGGGAACCGGAATTTTTGAAATATGTGCGCGACGCCTTCTCCCCTGTAAGCGTGATGATCGACGACTGGTCGGAAACCTATGAAGCGGGCAAACCTCATGAGTTTACGCTGGTTCTCTTGAACGACGAAAGTCATGACTGGAACGGCAAGCTGCGGCTTAGACTCTTGAGCGGCGACAGAACTGTGGTGGAGCAAAAGCTCAAAGGCAACATCCCCGCTTTTGGTCGCACAACACTGAAGGCCACAATTCCGCTGCCGGCAAATTGCGGTGCCTGCCAATTAGAAGCCGCGCTGACGATGTCTGGCGGCGATGTCCACAGCCTGCGTGACTTCTCGCTCGTTCCGGCGGTTACCGGATCAGATCATCCCTGAGCGCAGGGCATAGGCACCCGACCTAACCAGCTCGACCGGAACCAACTACGCCCTGTTTGGAATTGGGCCCAGATGGCGCGGGAATTGCATGCTCACGCCTGCGAATATGACGGGCACATGCACGAAACTGGGGACGCTAATCCTGCTGGTGAGAGCCTTGAGTCTAAATGCGGCCGAGATGCAACGCATGGGACATACAACGCTGGGGCCGCGCCACTCATTGCCGGATGATAAAGGCATGTATGCGGCCGTGATCGACCCGGTCAATGGTTACGCCTATTTCGTTGGGTCTTACCTGTTCAAACTCGATGTCACTGGGGATTTGCCGGTGCAGGTCGGCCCCGCGATTTATACAGGCCAATTTACGCAAGGCGCGATCGACGTCGCGACGCACTACGGATATTTCCCAAAAACCACATTGGTTCGCTACGATCTCGGCGTGGGCACAAACGCGGTGACCGGCGCCGGATCACTGAGCCTCTCGGCCGGAAATGCTTCCTGCCTCGCGCTGGACGATTCGGATTCAAATCCGGCCAATCACTATGCCTACGTTCTGTGCACTGCGGCAGGCAATCCAGCCAGGGTCGCCAAAGTAGCGCTGTCTACCTTCACCGAATTGGGTTCGGTAACGCTTCAGCCAGGCGAAACCAATTTCCTGCTTGGCACACTGAGTGACGCCAAAAAAGGCTATGCCTATTTCGTCACGGTCCCGGGTGCGTCGGTTTCTCCCAAGGTGTTGAAAATCAAGATGACTGCCGGGACGAATCCGCCCGTGCGAATCGGGGCGGCCGACCTCGGCACGATTGGCGAGTTCATCGATGGCGCGTCGATTGATCCGGTGCACGGTTTTGCCTATTACGGCAGTTACAACAGCGATACCAATATCCTGAGCAAGGTTTACAAGGTGAGGCTTGAAGAGGGCGACGTGCCGCCGACGCTCGTAGGCAGTGTTAACTTGCTACCGGGCGAAGGGCGATTGGCGGCGTCGGTTCTCGATCCAGCAAACGGTTTCGTGTACTTCGCCAATGACAACAGCTATCCGGGCGGGGTTTACCAGTTAAGCCTCAATGGCACAAATGTCCCCATCGAGGTCGGCTTTTTGCCGTTTCCCGGAGGGCCGCAGGTGCCGCCGCCCAACGGCATCACCGCCAACAACACAACCACCAATGCCGACGGCATTCTGCCGTACGGCGAGGTTTTTTTGCGATCCGCCGTTTTTGATCCTGTTCGAGGATATGCCTATTTCGGGCAAGACAGCCGGCCAAATCAGGTCGTTAAGGTCAGGCTGGCACAGCTCGAGCCGGTCACGGTGGCAGGCGCTCGAGTTCCCGGCAGCGAGTCGATCCAATTCTCTTTCGGCAATGCCAGGGGCGCGACTTTCCATGCCCTGACCTCGAGCGATTTGACACTGCCGATGAATGGATGGACCGACCTCGGAGCGGTGACGGAAATCGCTCCCGGGCAGTTTCAATTCACCGACTCACTGGGCTCGGAAATTCAACGATTTTATCGCGTCTTTGTGCCCTAAAGAGTTCCGCGGGCCGAGGGACAAGTTTCACGAGTCCCCATTCTTAAAGGTTCAGACCAGCCATTTTTTGCGCTGAGCCAGATGGATGAGCCGGTGAGCCGCGGGTTCGCCTCTTGCCTTCAGGTTGCGACTGTCCCATTCAATCGGTTTGCCGTAACGCAGGGCCACCATCCCGACCATCGCCACCTCGGCGATATCAGTGCTGGAGACGAATCCCTGGAAGGTGTCCGATCCACCCTTGCAGGCATCGAGCCACTCCTGCATATGGTTCTTCGGTTCTCGCGGCAGCGACGCCGCCACCGGTTTGCATGCCGCGTGCTCCAACACTCCGCGAGCTTCGCTCTCCCCTTTCAGTCTTACCATGCCTCGGACACCCCATGCGTCGGAGCAAAGCAGCCCTTTTTCGCCCGCAAACAGAACGCCATTGGTCGGCACTTTTTCGAACGTTGAAATCAATTCTTTCCCGAGCTCCTCCGGCGGACCGGCCTTGACTCCGTCATGCCACCAGACCGTCACCGGGGCGAATTGGCCGCGGGCTGGGAATTCCCAGCGAAAATCCGTTGCGGAAGGATAACTGTCCTTGAGAGGTTCGGCCGTGGTCACGGAAACGCGTTGCGGCGGCCCGAGCTGCAGTGCGCGATAGGGCAGATTGATCGCATGTGCCCCCATATCGGCCAGGTGTCCGTCTCCAAAGGCCAACCAGCGTCCCCAAGCGAGGCAACCACCCAGGTAATATTTCTTGAAGGGCAGGACCGGGGACGGGCCGCACCAGAAATCCCAATTGAGTCCTTCCGGGACGGGATCGGCCTCGGTGGCGATCTCGGCGCTGGGCGGAAAAGTGCGATTGATCCAGCAGTGCACTTCACGAATCTGACCAAGTACGCCGGCTTGAATCACTTCCATGCTCCGCCGGAACGTAGCGCTGGACCCGCCCTGCGTGCCGACCTGCGTCACCAATTTCGTGCGCCGCGCAAGCTCACGAATCTCCCGCGCCTCCGCGGCGCTATGGGCCAAAGGTTTTTCACAAAACACGTGTTTGCCAGCCTGCAGGGCTGCTTTGCTCATCGGCACATGCCAGCGCTGCCCCGCCGCGATTACCACAGCGTCAACAGATTTCTCCCTGGCCAGCAATTGGCGGTAATCTTCGTACACCTTGGCTTTTAGGAGAAGCTCACCTGCCGGGCCGTACTTGGCGGCGTGCTCTTTCTTCAGCCGGTCAAACTGGACGCCATTCACGTCACAGAGCGCGACCACGTTTTCCCCGGCATCCAGGATCGACGGCAAGAGCTGGTTCATTCGGCCGCCGCAGCCGAGCAAGGCGATGTTGAGCCTTTGGTTCGCCGCCGAGCCAAAAGCGCTGCCCGGGCGGATACAAGAAAGGGACCAGGCGCCTAATCCGGCGGCGCTAAGCTGTTTGAGAAACGATCGACGGGTGCTGGGAACATTGAGATGATTGGTTTTCATGGGTGGAACGTTCTGAGTTTGTCATTCCGCTGCTGTCTAAGATTAGTAGTAACTAAACCGCGTGAGAAGCCAAAAGTAAGTGAAACTGAACCTGACTTCCTTCAATGCCCTCAGCTCGATAGTCCGGTCTTCTAATCCTTTGCCATGGCTAATAGTTTTTGACGCGTTCCATTTTTGCGCGCAGGGCGCGACTGCACGCCTTGAGTCCGGCCAGTTGCGGATCCGCCTTGGCCAACTCACCCAGATTTGAGAGGACCTTCTCGATCGCCAACGCGACATCCTCCGCGTGCGAGTCGTCGCCGATTAAGAGGAAGTGTGGCAGCCAAACCGATTCTTCGTAAGCCGCGCGCTCGGAAACCGGACATCGACACGCAGAGTAATCAACGGGATGTTCCCGGCCAATGACCAGTTGGGGGCAATTCTCCGGTGTCACATAGAACAGGTCGCTGCGGTAAACCGGCTCGTAAAAGCGGCCGTCGCAAGGAACTCCTTCCGCCTCCAGTGCCGCGACAAACAAATCGCGGCTGGGAGCGGCGCCAGTCGGCCGGTACTGAAAAACAAACTGGTAATTCGTTTCCCGTTCCAATCCCGCTTGAGGAGGCAAAGCCCGCACGTGAGGCAAGGCAGCCAGGGCTTTGGAGAGCAGCGCCGCATTTCTGGTGCGCCGCGCGCAGAGTTCGGGCCAGGCATCCAACTGGCCCAGCAGCAAAGCTGCCTGCAGCTCAGTCATTCGGTAATTGGCGCCCAGTACCTTGCGCCCGAATTGGTCGGTCGGGCTGGGCCGGCCACAGTTGATGATGGATTGCAGCGCTTCAAAGCAGTCCAGCCGGTTGGTCAAAACGATCCCGCCTTCGCCCGCGGTCATCAACTTGCTCTCCTGAAAACTGAAGCACCCGGCATCACCGGCGGCGCCGGCTCCCTTGCCTTGATAACGGCCGCCGTGCGCATGCGCGCAATCCTCCACCACGATGAGATTGTATTCGCGCGCGATGGCCAGGAGCGCGGGCATATCCGCAAATCGCAACGCAAGGTGCACGGGCAGCAGGCCGCGGGTGCGTGGCGTAATGGCGGCGCGGACAGCCTTTGGGTCCAGACAATAAGTATCGGGGTCTACGTCTGCAAATACGGGAACGCACCCGGCCTGCAGGACGGCGATGGCGGTGCCGTCCCAGGTGTACGCCGGCACAATGATTTCGTCACCGAATTGGAACCCAAGCGCCTGAATCGCCGCCAACAACGCAACCGTTCCATTGACGAGGCACAACCCGTACTTTGCGCCGTGCAGTTCAGCAAAGCGTTGGGCGAATTCTCCGGCGTGTTTGCTCGGCACGGGAAAGCCTCCCCAATGCCGGCTTTCAATTACCTTTAGGACGCGGTCGATATCCGCCCGCGTGTATTGCGGCCACGGCGAAAAGGGTTTGGTGCGGAAAGGTTGTCCTCCGAGGATCGCAAGTTTCAGTCCCATAGCCGCGATTCATTTGAGCTTTTTAATCCGATGCGTGCCGTTCCCGACAAATTCCGAATCGCCGCCGGCAGAGCGCACGCGCAATCTTAGATTAGCCTCACTCTGCTTTGCCTCGATGCTGATGGTGCCGGAGACGATCTCAATCGGTTTTGCGTCCGAAGTAATCTTGATTTGCTCCTTGGTGTAAACCGGCCCGATGCCTTCAAGGTCGATATCGTATTCCCATTTGAGTGAGCGGGTGCTTGGGCCGCAGGAACCAAAAAACACACCGCGTTTGTAGCTCGCGAGCTGGAAGGAGTAATGAACGATCCCGGTGGGCGGTGAATAGGAGTGCCAAAAATCCAGCCTGGTCTCCGCATGGGCCAAACTCTGACACAGGATGACCCCAGCCAGGAATAGACCCCGCGCCAGCCAGCTGCGGAACTGAAGATACCGGAGGTCAGCCATAGTCCTATTCAGCCCCCAGGGAATGAGTTATGCAACGAAAATCCCGAAGGAGCATAATCATAGGGCATGTCACCAAAGCCGCGCCGCACGTCCCGAGTTGCGAAGATCGGGTCTAGACCCCACATTGAGCCCAATGAACGACGGCAGTAACGCGTCACCGGGCCAGCCACCGACCCAGCCTTCGTGGGAACCCCACTATTCGGAGCCACCTGGTTCCGATCCAACTTTGGGCCAAAGGCTCAAGAAATTGTTCGCGCCGTTGGGCGTGGCCGCAGTGGTCATCGCTAAATTCGCGGCGAAACTGAAATTCCTGGTCTTGCCGCTGATCAAATTCCTGCCCGTACTCCTGAAGACGGGCGGCACGATGATCCTGTCGGTCGGGGCTTATGCCCTAAACTGGGGATGGAGATTTGCCGTTGGATTCGTGCTGCTGATTTTCGTGCATGAATGCGGACACTTGTTGGTGGCGAAGAAGTTCGGATTGAAAGTTGGGGCACCGGTTTTTATCCCCTTCATGGGGGCATTCATCGCGCTTAAGGAAGCACCAAAAGATGCTTGGATGGAAGCCTGGGTGGGGATTGGTGGTCCCTTGTTGGGCACCTTGGGAGCCCTCGCCTGCGCGTGGGTATATGTGCTGACGGGCAACCCGCTCTTGCGCGGCCTCGCGTATACGGGGTTTTTCCTCAATTTGTTCAATCTTGCTCCGATTGGGTTTCTGGATGGCGGCCGGATTGTGACGGCGCTGTCACCGTGGCTGTGGCTTGCGGGAGCCGCGATCGTACTCGGAATGATGATCCTGCATCCGAATTTTTTGCTCGGATTGATCCTGATAATGTCGCTGCCCAGGCTCTGGTCATTGTTTCGAAGCAAAACACCTGAAGAACAACGGTACTTTGAAGTGGCTCCGGGTCGACGGCTGATTATGGCCGGATGTTATTTTGGCCTGATTGGGTTCCTGCTCTTGGCAATGAAACTTAGCCAGATGGATTACGGCTCATGAGTCGACGTTGAATTTGGTTGGACTTGGGGATTTCCAAATTCCATGCTGCTGGCCAATGGACGCCGACGAGCGCGATATTTGCTTGTACCTTAAGGGTTTCCCCGGCCAATTCGTCTCGTTTGGTGAAATCTCCAAAAGGGCCGGGGGCAAGCGCAGGTACCGGCAGGAGCCGGAGTGGGCTACGCCCGTTTTATCGCGCCTGGTGGACAAAGGGATCGTTGAGTCCGACTCGACAGCGCATTACCGTTTGAAGACCAAGCCTAAACCCAAGCGACCGGCTCACTGGGTTTCACCGGAGATCCGAAAAATCCTGGAAAAGAGCGGAAAAGAGTTTGACGGCGTATTCGAGGTGGATGAGGACGAAGACGAGCCAGCCAAGGAGTAGGGGTTGGGAGAAGGTAGTTACGGTTCAGCTGTTCTAATTGGGGCTTGACCCTTGACAGGAAGAGGTTTATAGACGTTTGTTGACGGATGTAACCCTAACTCCATTACCTATGACTCTGACAAAACGAGACTTGGTGATTCGGATCAGTGAAGAAACAGGACTGATTCAGCAGCAGGTCCTTACAGTGGTTCAGAAGACGCTCGACTACATCGCCGAGGCCTTGGCCAAAGGCGAAAAAGTTGAGCTGCGAAATTTCGGCGTTTTCGAAGTTAAAGTTCGCAAGGCACGCATTGGCCGAAATCCTAATGCACCAGCCACCGATGTCCCCATTCCGGAACGCTCGGTGGTTAAATTCAAACCTGGCAAAGAGATGCGCGGCGAAGTGATCAAGATTCCGCCACGATCCTCTCCTGCGCAGCCATCCCAACCAGCCGCCTGAATTCGGCTGACGGTTCCTTCACTTCCACGCGCCGCAGCGCGGCGTGAGGCCTTTTTGCTTTTGCCAAGGCCCACTGCTTCCTACCCTTTGTCTTGATTTATGGAACGTTTGCCCGGTTTCCGTGATTTCTATCCCGAACCGCTGCCACAGCCGGACCTGTGGAGCGCTGATGCCCGGCAGTACATCTTCGAGCACTGGCGCGCGACGGCTCGTTCCTACGGCTTTCGCGAGTACGACGGGCCGCCCCTCGAAGCTTTGGAGCTGTTCACCCTTAAAAGCGGCTCTGAGATTATCGGACAACTTTACAACTTCTCCGACAAGGGCAAACGAGAGATCTCGCTTCGGCCGGAAATGACGCCAACACTGGCGCGGATGGTGGCGGCTCATGAGCGCAATTATAAAAAGCCCATCAAGTGGTTCGCCTTGCCGCAATTGTTTCGGTACGAACGCCAGCAAAAAGGCCGCTTGCGCGAACATTTTCAGCTGAACGCGGATATTATCGGGGAAAAAGATCCCGCAGCCGACGCGGAGTTAATTGCGCTGTTGATCGACACTCTGCGTTCCTTCGGTTTGACGGAATCTGATTTTGTAATCCGGCTGAGCAGCCGCAGCGCATGGCAGGAGTTTTTCCTCCAGCACAAAGGCGAGCCCGCCCGCGAGTACGAGTTCTACCAGGCGGTCGACAAGCTCGAACGCGAAGAACCGGCGGTGACGGAACAGAAACTTGCCGATCTTGGACTCTCATTGGCGCAGGTGCGGGCTTTTATTGAGGCGGGCAAGCCCACAGTCGAGCTGCAGTCCATCCTGGATAATTTGTCAGCTCGTGGTCTCGAGGCGTACCTCAAGATCGATTACGGTGTCATTCGTGGCCTGGCATACTATACCGGACCTGTGTTCGAAGCCTTCGATCGCAAAGGCGAATTCCGTGCCATCGCCGGAGGAGGTCGTTACGACAATCTCATAGCACTGCTGAGCGGGGGTAAAGTCAACCTGCCGGCCCTGGGCTTTGGCATGGGCGACGTCGTGCTGCTGGAACTGTTGAAGGAAAGACAAAAACTGCCGCGATTCGAGAGCGGAATCGACGGTGTTTGTGTGATTGAGGACGAATCGCTTCGAGCGGATTCGTTGAAGCTCATTCAGACATTGCGCGGAGCCGGGCTCGCGATCGATTACTCACTGACTCCGGCTAAACCGGATAAACAGTTCAAGCGCGCTCAGGAACTGGGCGCTTCGTTCGTTGTCCGCCTGGAACGAAGGGAGACCGGCGAACTTGTTGTCAAAGCGCGAGACCTGGGAACGCGACAGGAAGACGTGATGAGCTTGGTTGACGCGCCGGCTCGGCTGAAACGCCGGTAAACCGAAGGTTTTGGAGTGCGCCGCTGCGCGGCGCTTTGGCACCGAACGAGGTTCGAACGGTACACGGGAGGTGGGCCGATCGATCACTTCCAAGAAGCGGCGCAAAGCGCCGCACTCCAAACGCTGGCGCGTGATTCCCACTCAGGCGAGCAGGGCTTCTTATGCGGTGCTGCCGGCAGGCGTCGCGACCGGTTCGGCAGGAGCGGTGGCCGCCGCAGCCGCAGCAGGCTGACCAGCCGCGCCCGTTACGCGGGTTTCCCTTTCTTTTACCAGGGTGGCACCCTTGCCAAGGCGCTTGCGAAGATAGGTCAACTTGGCCCGGCGCGTCCGGCCTTTACGTTCGACTTCAACCTTCTCGACGCGCGGTGAATGCAGCGGGAAAACGCGCTCGACACCTTCCCCATAGCTGATCCTGCGCACGGTGAACATCTCGTTGAGGCCGTGGCCGCGGCGCCCAATCACCACGCCAGAGAAAATCTGGATCCGCTCTTTGTCGCCCTCAACGACCTTGGTGTGGACACGAACGGAATCGCCGACCGCGAAATTCGCGGCTTCCTTGCGAAACTGTTCCGATTCAATTTTATCAAGTAATGCCTGGTTCATAAATCTTACAATAAATCCGGCCGCCGCTCTTCGGTGCGCGCCCGGGACTGCTCCGCCCGCCATTTGGCAATTTGGGCATGGTTGCCGGAGAGCAGCACTTCCGGAACTTTCATTCCGCAGAACTCCGCCGGCCGCGTGTACTGCGGGTATTCCAGCAGCCCGTGACTGAATGATTCTTCATGAGCGCTCTCATCGTCGCCCAGGGCGCCTGGCAACAACCGGGTCACCGCGTCAATCACTACCATCGCCGGCAACGCGCCGTTTGTCAGCACGTAATCGCCAATGGACAGTTCGTCGTCGGCCAACTGCTCGCGGATCCGCTCATCAAAACCCTCGTAATGCCCCGTGACGAGCAGCAACTCATCCAATTGGGCCAGTTGCTGCGCGATCGCCTGATTAAACAAGCGCCCGGACGGGGACATCAAAATGATCCGCGTATTCTCGCCGGCCAGTTTCTCTACTGCTTCAAAGATCGGCTCGGGCTTGAGCAACATCCCCGGCCCGCCGCCAAACGGCCGATCATCGACCGTTTTATGGCGATCATGCGCATAATCGCGCAAATTATGGACGCTCAACTGAAGCAACCCGGACCGCCGGGCCCGCGCGATGATGCTTTCATCCAGCGGCCCGGCAAACATCGCCGGAAACAACGTGAGCACGTCAATTTTCATGGCTCGTCCGACAAAGTCCTTGCCGGCGTCGTCTCCTTGCGGCGTTGACCAGCGTACCTGCCGCGAGGCTGCGTCTCGGCTAACGCCCCGGGGGCTCTTCCACGATTTCCAGCGTGCAGCGCAAGCCCTTTTTAGCACTGCCCGCCAACAACAATGACCGAATGGCATTGATGGTCATGCCTTGCCGGCCGATAATCTTGCCCACATCTTGCGGGTGCAAACGCAACTCGTAAACCGTCGTGCCCTCCCGCTCCACCGGCGTTATGGTCACGGTGTCGGGATGTTGAACCAGCCCTTTGACGACGTATTCGAGAAAGGCCTGCATAAGCCCCTTCCGTTATTATGCCGCCGCTGGCGCCGGCGCCGGTGCGGCTTTCAAAGCCTTTTTGATAAAACTGGCCACGGTGTCGCTGGGCTGGGCGCCTTTACTCAGCCAGTACTTGGCCCGTTCAAGGTCCATCTTGAAATTCTCACCCTTTTTCAGCGGTTGGTACGTGCCCAGTTGCTCGATGAATTTCCCGTCCCGCGGACTGCGGCCGTCCGCCACCACGATCCGGAACACCGGGGCGTTCTTGGCCCCTACCCGCTTCATACGAATTTTGACTGCCATAAATAACGTTTTGTCTGTTTGCGGCTGTTCGACGTCGGATCCAAACCGCGCTCAAGAATTACACAAAAATGAGCGCTGAGCCTAGTCGTACAAAACACCCTTTGCAAGCGCCTAATCTCAGTATTTTTTGGCGAATTCGAAGTTGCCGCCTTGTCGCTGTGGCTTGATTCCTCTTCAATCACAACATGCTTTCTCCAATCGCATCCCAGGCGCGTCATTCGGAAACCCTCGATCTGCCGCTGGGTTACGCTCCGGCCGCCCCAAAACCGGCTCGCCCGGCGCCCTTAGCTGAGGATCTGGAACAATTTAGAGAGTTCGGCCAGGCCACGCGTACGTTTAAAACAAGCTTTATTCAAACAGACGGCACCCCGGCGTCGGTCCCCACGTTCGTCAATGAGTTCTGGACCGCCAGACAGCGGCAGGCCAGTTCGCTTCACGAGGTCTCCTATCGCGCCTGTTTCAAGCCCCAGTTGCCCCGATTCTTCATCGAACGCCTGACGCACCCCGGCGACCGGGTTTACGACCCTTTCATGGGACGTGGGACGACACCAGTCGAATCGGCTCTTTTAGGCCGAATTCCCGTCGGAAACGATGTCAATCCATTGAGCATTATTATGACCCGGCCCCGCTTGCGGCCCCCGCGGCTTAGCGACGTGGAAGCCCGGCTTCGGTCCATTTCCTTAACGGATCCCGAAGATATGCCGGAGGACTTGCTGGCCTTTTACCACCCGAAAACTTTGCAGGCCATTTCTTCTCTTAAAAGGCACTTCCTTCGCGCACGCGCCAAAGGGGAGTTTGATCCAATCGACGAGTGGTTGGCGGTGGTTTCGCTGAACCGTTTGACCGGCCATTCCAATGGATTCTTTTCGGTATATACCCTGCCGCCTAACCAGGCTGTTTCGGCAAAGTCGCAGCGCAGAATTAACGAAAAACGTAAACAAAGTCCGCCGGAGCGGGATGTGGTCAAACTGATTCTCAAGAAGTCAAAACAACTTCTCGGCGACGTCGACGATCCTGCCCGCGCAGCTTTGGCGGCGGTATCGGACCAGGCACTGCTGCTCACAGGCCCGGCGGCCGCCACTCCGCAGATCCCGTCCAACTCTATAGCGCTGGTCGTCACCTCGCCTCCGTTCCTGAACGTAGTGCAATACGCCACTGATAATTGGTTGCGCTGTTGGTTTCTGGGAATCGACTCACAGTCGGTCCAACTCACCGTCCCCCACAAGCTCTCCGACTGGCAGGCCGTCATGCTCGAGGTCTTTCGCGAAATGCGACGAGTGCTCAAAAAGGGCGGGCATATCGCCTTCGAAGTCGGCGAAGTTCACGGTGGCCAAACGAAATTGGAAGAAACAGTTTTGCCGTGCGGCATTGAAGCCGGTCTCGAGCCGTTGCTGCTGGTCATCAACGACCAAAAATTCACCAAAACGGCCAATTGCTGGGGCGTGGATAACATGGCCAAGGGAACCAATACCAATCGCATAGTGGTCTTTCGCAAAGGATAAATCCCGGTTGCACCTGAATAACCACCGACTGGGCGACTTGATAACCTGAAAACCTTGACCACCTGATAACCACTCTTGAATCCGTGTCATCGGTGTTCATCCGTGGTTTCAACTTTGTGTGACTCATCCCGCGTCGGCCACTTGCCAGCAACGCCATCCGCCCCTAACTTGCGCGTGCAATGTCGAAGTCGTCCGCGCGGTCGGCCATTCGCCTCCGGGGCGTCCGCCACAACAACCTTAAGAATTTCGATTTAGACCTGCCGCTCAACCAGTTGATCGTCGTAACTGGCTTGAGCGGCTCGGGCAAAAGCTCGCTTGCCTTCGACACCCTTTTCGCCGAAGGCCAACGGCGTTATATCGAAACCTTTTCACCATACGCGCGCCAATTCCTGGATCGGATGGACAAGCCGCAGGTGGATAGCATCGAGGGAATCCCGCCGGCGATCGCCATCGAGCAGCGGAACTCGGTCCGGACTACCCGTTCAACCGTTGGCACGATGACCGAGATTTGCGATTACATGAAGCTGCTCTGGCCTCACGTGGCACAACTCCACTGTCGGCAATGCGGCAAACCGGTCCGCAAGGATTCGCCACAACAGATCTGGACGAAATGCGGAGTTGCGGAAGACGAAAAGGCGGCCGGGGAAGTTTTGATCACTTTTGACATTCCGTTGAGTGAAAAGTTGTCTTTGGAGGACTCGCTGGCGCTGGTCGCCAAACAGGGATACCAGCGCGTAGTAATAACGGGGAAAATTTTTCGGATTGCCGAGGCGCTGGCGCAGATGCAATCCAACGGCACATCGGGCAAAGCCGGCTCTCCTCGGGGTTGTATTACAGTCGTGCAGGACCGTTTAAAGCTCAGCCCTTCCGCGCGGGTGCGATTTATAGAGGCTTGCGAGCAGGCGTATCATTTCGGAAAGGGCAAATTGACGCTGCATACTCTCGGAAAGGAGAGTATGATCATTCAATCGGGCAGAAGGTTCTCGAACAAGCTCCACTGCGCCCAGTGCGACCTCGAATACCGCGAACCCTCCCCTGCCCTGTTCAGCTTCAATCATCCGGTCGGCGCTTGTCCAGCCTGCCGTGGCTTCGGGCGAATCATCAGCATCGACTACAACCTCGCGCTGCCGGACCGCTCAAAAACCTTGGCTGAGGGAGTCGTCAAACCCTGGCAGAGCGGTCAAAGTGCCGAATGTCAGACCGATCTGATGAGGATGTGCCGCCATTTCGGGGTGCCGACCAACGTTCCTTTCGAGAAGCTAACGAAGAAATGGCAGGACTTCGTCATCGACGGTGAGCCTGATTACGGCAAAGACGAGGAACACCAATGGCCGCGAGCCTGGTACGGGATTAAAGGTTATTTTCGCTGGCTTGAATCAAAAGCATACAAAATGCACGTGCGGGTGCTCTTATCGCGGTACCGCGCATATACCCCCTGCCCCGCTTGTGGTGGGATGCGCTTGCAACCCGACGCTCTGCTCTACCGAGTCACGCCTCCCGCGAAAACCAATGGGCATTCTGAGCCGACCGCAAGTGGTGAAGGCCGCCGCTCGTTCACGTTGGCGGATTTTTATCAACTTCCCATCCGCCAGGCTCTCGGTCTGGTCGAGCAACTTGAGGCGCAACGTCCATCCGCCGCAAATGACCCATTGCGCTTGGCCCTCACCGAAGTTCGTTCGCGACTCGGTTATCTCAATGAGGTTGGCCTGGGATATCTCACCCTGGACCGCCCAACCCGCTCATTGTCGGGAGGTGAAACCGAGCGAGTCAGCCTGACGACCTGTTTAGGGACGCGCCTGGTGAACACCCTGTTCGTCCTGGACGAACCGAGTGTCGGACTGCATCCGCGCGATACCGAGCGGCTTATCCGCGTCCTCGAGCAACTGCGGGACGCAGGCAACACCGTTCTGGTCGTCGAACATGAAGCCAGCGTGATGCGTGCCGCCGACCAGATTGTCGATTTGGGCCCGGGGCATGGCGCCACGGGCGGGCAAGTGGTTTTCCAAGGCAAATACTCGGAAATTCTAACCTGCCCTGAATCGATCACCGGTCAGTATCTCGGCGGCGCTAAAAGCATCCCCATCCCAACCAGGCGATCGATGGACCACGAGAAGCAGCGTTCCGAGCCGCAGAGTACTGAGGTGCGACCTAATAACCCCGGGATGGGTTCAACTTGTTCGCCACTGACCATTCGAACCGCACAGCGTGAACGCTTCAATCGCAAACTGCTAGCTTTGGATACCGGCCGGGAAATGGCAGTCGCTCTTAACGAAGCAGCCCTGCCCTATCGAATCGGGTCAAACGAAAGCCCGACGCTTCTACTCACGGGCGTAACCCTCCATAACCTGAAGGACCTTTCAGTTCGCATTCCGCTGAGGCGATTTGTCTGTGTTACCGGTGTCAGCGGTTCGGGTAAGACGACGCTCGTGCGCGAAGTGCTCCTGCCCGCGCTGGCCGACAAACTCAGCTCCACCCTGCCCACCGCCAAAGCGTCGGATCGCCTCGGCCAGGAAGCCCCCGACGAAACTAACGGCGAGGACGACACAGAAGCTTCCAATCCACATTGTGGCTCTTTATCCGGAGCGGAACACCTCGACCAGGTAGTGCTGGTGGACCAATCGATTCTGGGCAAAACGCCGCGTTCCAACCCGGCGGTGTACATCGGCGCCTTTGAGGATATTCGCGAGCTGTACGCCCAATCCGATTTGGCCAAACGCCGCGGCCTGAACGCCAGCGCCTTCAGTTTCAATTCGAGCCAGGGCCAATGTGAACGTTGTCGCGGCGCCGGTTTCGAAAAAATTGAGATGCAATTTCTCAGCGACGTGTACATTCGCTGCCCGGATTGTGACGGGCGCCGGTACCGGCCGCATATCCTCGAAATCAAGCTCAGCGGCGCTTCCCCTGGCAAAGCCCTTTCCATCGCCGACTTGCTCGAGGCCACCGTCGACGAGGCAATCTCTTTTTTAGAAGATTTTCCCGAGTCCCGCCCGGCTCAACGCGCGGCCAAAAGTCTCCAATTGCTGCAGGAAACCGGACTGGGCTATCTAAAACTCGGCCAACCGATCAACACACTTTCGGGCGGCGAAAGCCAGCGGCTGAAGCTGGTCAAACACCTGTCCGACTCCCTGGTGGCTGAAAGCCTTGAGTCCTCGGGCGGCACCGCCGCGGTTTGCCCTGGACCCAGTTCGAACAGCCGGATGCTTTTCCTGTTTGATGAGCCAACCACCGGGTTGCACTTTGACGACGTTCGGGTGCTGTTGAAGGTCTTCCAACGCCTGGTCCACGCCGGCCACTCCTTGATTGTCATCGAGCATAACCTGGACGTGATTAAATCGGCCGATTGGGTGATTGATCTGGGCCCGGAAGCCGGAGATCTCGGTGGTCAAATCGTCGCGCAGGGCACGCCCGAACAGGTCAGCCAATGCGCTCAAAGCCACACGGGGCAGGCCTTGCAAAACGCATTGGTCGGCAAAGCGCGAGCCTCGCGTACGCCCGCAGGCGCCACCCAGCCGAAATAAATGTTTATAGCCTCCAACCGCGTTCGCGCATGCATTGGGACTTTGAACCAAATAGCGCACGCCGTTCTCCCTCTCCCGGGGGAGAGGGCCGGGGTGAGGGCGGGCTTTCTCCGTTCGGTTCATGGAAAGCCGCCGCCAGCTTAAAACAAAAACACATGTTCGACGGAAGTAACCAAACGGTCTCAGCCGGTGACTCAATCGCCATCCATGGCGCACGGGAGCATAACCTGAAGAACCTCTCGTTGGAGATCCCGCGGGACTGCTTTGTCGTCATCACCGGCGTTAGCGGCTCGGGCAAGAGCACCCTGGCTTTTGATCTGTTGTTCGCGGAAGGACAGCGGCGTTTTCTCGATTCGATGAACGTCTATGCGCGCCAGTTCGTCGAGCAACTCACCCGCCCGGACGTCGATTTGATCACCGGCATCCCACCCACCGTCAGCATCGAACAACGAACCAGCCGGGGGGGCGGCAAAAGCACCGTGGCCACCGTAACCGAGCTGTACCATTTCGTGCGGCTGCTCTTTGCGAGGCTCGGAACGACCTATTGCCCCGATTGCCAGGTCCCCGTTGAAAGCCAAACCCGCGATGAAGTGGCGCGGCGCCTGGCCCAGGAACTTCGGACGCGCGGCGAGTTAAGCTTACTTGCCCAGGTGGTGAAAAATCGGAAAGGCTTCCACACCGACGTAGCCGAATGGGCTGCCAACCACGGCTACACCCAGGTGCGCGCGGATGGAAAGATTTATGATTCTGCCGGCCCTTTCCGACTCGATCGGTTCCGCGAACACGACGTAGAGATCGTCACCGGCCAACTTTTGGGAAAAAGCGGCGCGCTCAAGGCGAGACACCCAGGCCAGCGAACCGCAGAACCAGCACAGCAACTCATCGATGAAACCCTCAAGCTAGGGCACGGGATGCTCTATGCCCTCGATGGACGTGGACAGCTTTCGGTTCATTCCACCGAGCGGTCCTGCCCAAGCTGCGGGCGTTCCTTTGCCCCGTTGGATCCAAAAAACTTCAGTTACAACTCGCCGCAAGGTTGGTGCCCGAAATGCCGCGGCTTTGGCGAATTGTTTTATTTGCCCGACGTGGATCGCGGCGCGCGGGCCGAGGCCGTCGAGGAATCCTGGTTCGAATGGCAGGAAGGCAAACGCGAGTTGTGCCCCGAATGTCAGGGCACGCGCCTCAATCCAATGGCCCGCGCAGTGCGCCTGGACCTGCCGGGCGTCGTTTCCGCAGGGTTCGATTCCAAACACCCACCGACCATCGATGCCCTTTCGGATCTATCGGTCGAAACCGCGAGCCAGCTCTTTCGCAGCCTGCGCCTCAAAGGCCGCGCCGAGCTTATTGCGCGAGACATTCTGCCGGAAATCAGGGAACGGCTAAAATTCCTGTGCGAAGTGGGGCTCGGGTATTTGCAACTTTCGCGCGGGGTTCCGACGTTGTCGGGTGGCGAAAGCCAGCGGATCCGGCTGGCCGCCCAGCTCGGCTCGAATCTCAGTGGGGTCCTCTACATCCTGGACGAGCCCACGATCGGCCTGCACGCGCGTGATAACGAGCAGCTCCTGGCGGCTCTCGAACAGCTCAAAGACCGCGGCAACTCGGTGCTGGTGGTTGAGCATGACGAAGAGACGATGCGGCGCGCGGACTACGTGATCGACCTCGGACCGGGCGCGGGCATTCATGGCGGCGAAGTTGTCGCCGCCGGCACCCTCGCCGAATTGATGCGCCATCCCGAGTCGGTTACGGGTAAAAGTCTGCGCGCGAAGAAGACCTTCCCGGCCCGCGGTATTCGTCGTCCGGTACACCCACTCCGCCTGGGGGCGAACAAGAGCAGCGGCGCAGCGGCATCGCCGAGCTCGGGTGCCTCTGGCTCCTGGCTGGCCTTGAGCCATGCCGATAAAAACAATCTGAAAAACCTCACGGTGCGCTTTCCACTGGGCCGCCTGGTCCTGGTTACCGGGGTCAGCGGTTCGGGCAAAAGCACCTTAATCCGTGAATGCCTGTTGCCTGCGGTGACGGCCGCGGTGAGCAGTCGCAAGCGTTCAGCCGCTCGAACTTCAAAGCGAGGCGTCAACGATTTGCCGCGCCTCACCGGCACCGACGCTATCCAGGCCGTTTATGAGGTGGACCAATCCCCCATCGGACGAACCCCGCGGTCGATCCCCGCAACCTACGTCGGGTTCTTTGATGAGATCCGCCAGCTCTTTTCCCAGATTCCCGAAGCGCGTTTGCGCGGCTACGGTCCGGGGCGATTCTCCTTTAACAGCGCGCAAGGCCGATGCCCCGAGTGCGAAGGGGCCGGCAACATCAAACTGGAAATGAATTTCCTGCCGCCCGCCTTTGTAAAATGCGAAGTGTGCGACGGCTGCCGGTTTAACCGCGAAACGTTGGATATTGAATTCGGTGGCAAGAACATCGCGCAAGTCCTCGAGATGTCCGTCGAGGAAGCGCTGGCATTCTTTGCCAGTGTGCCCCGCATCAAGCGGCAACTCCAGGCGCTCAGCGACACCGGATTGGGCTATCTCAAGCTCGGCCAGACCAGTCCAACCTTGAGCGGCGGCGAGGCGCAGCGCGTCAAACTCGTCACCCACCTCCTCAGCGGGCTCAGAGAACCTGACCTGTTCGATCCGCGGCCCAAGCGAAATTTGTTTGTGCTGGAAGAGCCCACCATCGGGCTGCACATGGCCGACGTGCAGCGCCTGGTCGGGGTTCTGCAACGACTGGTCGATGCGGGCCATTCGGTGATTGTTATCGAGCACAACCTGGATCTCATCGCCGAAGCGGACTGGGTCATCGACCTCGGGCCTGAAGGCGGCGATGAAGGCGGACGCATCGTGGCCGAGGGCACGCCCGAACAGGTCGCGCGCAACAAACACTCGCACACCGGGCGATTTCTACATAAGCTCCTGGCTACTCAGCTATGAGTTCGCCCTATGAGGAACTCTTGCAAGGCGCGCCCATGGTGCGCGTCTCACCGGGAACGCGCCACGAACAAATCTGCGCCCGGCTCCATCGTTGCGTCTACGCCAGCGTCGCCAACCTGACCAGCACTTGTTTGCTGGCCGCGCGCTCGGCAATCCGCGTCGCGCCCGACACCATTGTCCGCCCTGACCTGGCGCTCATGACCGTGCCCACGAGCAAATTGTGGCTGGCGGCCGAAATTGTGAACTCCGAAGATCACGCGCCCGACACCGTGGTCAAAAAGCAGATTTACGAAGAGATCCGCCTGCCCCGCTTGTGGATGATCGATCCGCGCTATGATAACGTCGAAGTCTACCACGCCAGCCCGTATGGCATGGTGTTGAAAGGAATCCTCGCCGGCGGCGAAATCCTGTCGGAAAAGCTTCTGCCTGAATTTCAAATTGTGGTCCAGGAACTCTTTAAGGGCAGCCAGACGTAGCTATGGGAACATGCTGCACCCGGAGGGGTTCACAGAAAGCAGCCGGGGGTCGAGCTCGCCGAGCCCCCAACCTGGACCCAATTCTGCATTTGGCACCCGAAGGAAAACATATCCACACAATCCCCCGCTTTCATTAACCCCGTCGCTTTAGCGCGCCCACGGCAGGGCACATCCATTCTCACCAACCCGGGAAAGCGAGGTTGCCGTCACACAGCGCCGCGCGACGCCTGGGTCCCTGTCGAGCTATCGATCGACCCCGGCGTGGTCGCAGAACCATGGCATCCCTCCAAACCCAAATGTGCTTTTAGCCCTTCAGCCATTGTTGCAGCGCGTTTAGCAGGTCGACGCCGTTTGGGCTCCCCCAGCCGGTGCACAGATCGAAACCTTCCGCTGCGTAATACCCATCCGCCTGGGTGCTGCGGTTGTTCCCGATTGGAATGAATTCACCCGGAGCCAATTGCCCGCGCTGGTCCAAGGTAAAGACGCGGCCTCCCACGATGTCGCGAAAAGCAGCTGACTTTCCAACCGCGTAAAGAAAATCGTTAAGGAAGAATACCGGAATCTTTTGATTGAATTTGCTGTCGAGCGTTTCGCGGATACATGCCATAAGGGCGGCCCACATCGGGGCAGAAGCGCTGGTTCCACCGACCGGAGCGATAGGAAAGGGGGAATCAGGAGGTTGGCTGACCAGGTAGCCGGTAAAGGATCCGGCATTACCCGCTACGTCGGGCACGGCTCGGCCTGAAACCGCTGGCTTGTTTACTGATTTGAACGTCACACCCGCCTTGCTCTGGTAACTTGGAACCGGAAACCGATCGCTAACGCCCCCACCGGTCGCTCCACCAAAGTAAAAGCTGCCTTGCTGGCCTTGTTGAAGCGGGCCCAATTCGTTCCACACTATTTCTCTGCTGATACTGCCACCCTCGGCATATAGCATCGTGCCGCCGACTGCTGTCGCGTACGGACTCGTGGAAGGATAACCTTCATGGGTTGTCTTGGAAAATCCTGTAACTTCAACTTGCCGCCCGTCGATTTGAATTTCGCCCCGGATGCTGGAGGAACCCTGGTCTCCAGTCGAAACGAAGACCGGTATTCCGACCGCGGCGGCGTCCCGAAACGCTTCCTCAAGGTGTTGGTGTAGCGATGGCCAGCCAGGGTTTGCGGCCGATCCCCTCAAATCTTCATCCAGGCCGTAGCTGATGGAGATGGCGGCGTAATCGTCGTTATGAATGGCTTGTTCGACCGCGCCAAGATACCCTTGGCCTGTCCAGGGAGCGAAAAACACGTCGATGACGGCCTTGGGAGCCATCGCGCCGATGATTTCGATATCGAGATAAACCTCCCCGGTCACATCCTGGTCAACTTGGATTGGGGTGCCCAGGACGGAAATGCCGTTGACGGTTGGCGGTGTCTGGAGGCCTATATTTTTGGCGAAATAGTCGTTGAGAACTGCCTGGCTAAAACCACCCCCGAATTCGAAGATCGCGACCCTTTGACCTGCACCTTGAGTCGGGGGGAAATTGTACAGTTTTGACACTTCGTTCGGATAAAAGGAGCCGGGAAAAGTCTGTTTTGGGTCTTTCTGCGCTTGCGCCTGTGGTGCCGGAACCCGGACCGGGCGGCGCACGACGACAGGCATATTGTTCAGACCGAAGACACCGGTAATGATGCCGCTTAAAGCCTGCGGGATTCGAATATCGGCCTCGGGGCATCGAAATTCGACCCCCGTGCGCGTATGTTTAAACATCGAGAGTTTTACGCCAAAGGCGCGACTCATTGCCGCCACAGTCCCGACAAGGTTCATTCGACGAATCCCAAGCTCAACGCGACTTACGGATAACCCAAACTGACGCGCCCACGCCTGGACGAGGTCAGCGTCCTTACGCGCGGCACCATAGCGTTCGGCAAGAATCTGTCGCGTTATACCCCGGGCCCGTTTTCCGGCAATAAACTGGGCGTGGCTCGGTAGACCCTTCTCCGTTTTCCGCCGTAATTTAATTGTTACGTCAATGCGTTGCGTGGCGTCAGCCGGTCCGATGAGCGGGTGGTTGTTTATCGGAACCGATCCCTTGAGGGAAACCATTTTCGAAAAGCCAGGTATTTTCATTCTTTTAACAGTATTACGTTGGTTTTAGGCAAAACTTTCAGTGCACAATCGCATCAACTGTAATTGGGCTGAATGAACATTTTGCTCCTCAGCGCAATCGCTTCAATAAGATTTTGAGTCTGGCCCGGCTAGCTCGCCAGCCAGCAACCGCTTCTCGTGCAGGATGGCTGGGGGCATCGGCAGAATATACGCATGGCGTATGTGGCGCCGCTCCATATTTTTTGAGGTTCTGTCGTTCGCCATCCTTTGAGCTCGTAAATTGTACCAGGATTGCTGCGAACGACCAGACGTTGTGACTTGTCGTTCTCGTGCCATGGTGCTAGCTCTCCTTTATGCCTATGCTCGCTCATGCGCCTGGTTTTTCATGCGTTGCAACGGCGTGGTTAACTCTGGCACTTGTCGGCGCGAGCCCCCCAGACTTTGTTGCGATGAGATCGGTCGCTGCGGACGGTTCGTTGGCTGCCACCTGGTATAAAGGTGTCGTGCATGCCCACGCCAACTGGGGTGTGCCCCAATTGCCCACTACGGCGCCCGACGTTGTCGTGCGTTGGTATCGCGAGCACAACTATAACTTCGTGTCGATCACGGACCTCAACTACTACACGCCACCGGAGGGGCTCAAAGCGCTCTTCGATGCTCCTGGCCGCTTCCTCGTGGTAGCGGGGAGCGAACCTAGCAAAGGCCCGATCCAGCCCGGAAATAAAATTGTTGATACAATTGGAATCGGCATAAACGGTCCCGTGGAGGCGCCGCAAGGCGATACCGTCCCAACAGTCCTCGACAGCGAGGCAAAGGTCATCCGCCAGGCGGGTGGGCTACCCATCGCCGCACATCCCAACCTTACCTATGCCCTAACCGCGGCCGATTTGCTTGCCTCGGATAACATCTCTGGCCCACGATTTTTCGAGGTGTGGAACACCGAACCGGGAATGAACAACCTGGGCGGGGGCGGCAGGCCTTCGACCGAACAAATCTGGGATGAGGTGCTCTCGGCTGGCAGAGTGATGTACGCCACCGCCGTGGATGATTCACATCATTTCTATGATTTCATTTCCAGCCGAGAGAGCGGTTCACTAGTTTCAAATCCGGGCAAGGCATGGATTATGGTGCGTGCTCGCGAATTGTCGGTTCGCGCTCTGCTGGAAGCCATGAACCGGGGAGACTTTTACGCCACCACGGGGGTAGTCCTCGAATCCTATGAGACCAGCCCTTCAATGATCCGCATTGGGCTGAGCGACCGGACGCGTGATCTTGGCTGGTCGATAGCGGGGGCCAATCCCCAACTCTACCGCACTGACTTTATCGGCAAGAGCGGCGAAGTCCTCAAGCATGATGAGACACTGAACCCTCTATATGAATTCACGGGCAAAGAGCTCTACGTGCGGGCAAGAATCACCAACTCTGACGGCCAAGTGGCTTGGACCCAACCGGTCTTTTCCAACTCCCCTCGCGCTCGCCAAAAACTGCCCGGGCAGAGTCCATAACCCCACCGGGCGTTTGAACGCGCACACGTTAGGGGCATTGGACGGGGGGTCGCTGTCGTCCCAAGCGGCTCATCGGTAATCTGGCCCCATGGGGTCGTGGAAGAATAGGCCGAGCACCCGCACGAGCAAGTCGCTGGCGTTGGTAGGTCTCAACGAAGCATTCCGGTTGGTCTTTTTAGGCTCTTTGGCACGATTGACCAAAAGTGAAGGACCGTTTTAGACCGAGAACAGAGTGTTCGCCATCTCCTGAGGAACTCGTGACTCCACGCTCGCGCGTCGGCGCGTCGGGAGATTTATTGCGGAAGTCGGGGTAGTTCTTTAGATTGAGTCAGCCGGCTGGAGAGATGGCAGAGCGGTTTAATGCACACGCCTGGAAAGCGTGAGTGGGCTTATACCTCACCGGGGGTTCGAATCCCCCTCTCTCCGCCAGTTAAAAAAGCTGGCGCACCCGACAGACCGGGTGCGCCGTCCACTCTAACCCTCACGCAGATACAGACACCGATTCGGCGATTTCGTTTCGAAAAAGTGTCAGAAATCCTTTCTGGGCCGATTATTTGGCCAAATCGCAGCGCGACACCGGCTGGTACTTGCCTCACAAGGACTGCTAATTGACCGCGAATGACGCAGATAACGCGGATAAGCGTGAGTCCATTCCCGAAATCCGCGAAACTCGCGGTCAAATCGGTCAAACCTGTGGCGGGGGCATTCGCGGGTTGCAAAGCAGTCGAGCCGTTGCCAGACTTGAAGAGGATTCACACAGGCATCGGCCCGTGCTCAAAAACCGAATAAGACTATGACTCTCAAACCTGTTCTCTCGAGTATTTCCTGTTTGATGGCAATCACACTCGCCTGCAGCACGGCTGCTCAGGCGGAGAATAAAATACCCGACGAGTATAAGACCGGCGGCTTTTTCATCGGCTGCCAGGCCTACACGTTCAACCGATTCACCGTGTTTGAAGCCATCGAAAAAACGGCCGCCGCCGGCGGCAAAGTGATCGAATTCTTCCCTGGCCAAAAACTGAGCAAAGAAGAACCCAACGTGAGTTGGGACCATAACGCTTCGGACGAAACGATCCAAAAGGTCAAAGAGCAGTTGGCCAAGTACCATCTCCGGGCCGTCAATTATGGCGTGGTGGGCATTCCGAAGGACGAGGATGAGGCCCGCAAACTCTTCAAGTGGGCGAAAACCATGGAATTGCGCGCGATCACGACAGAATCCGTGGATGCGATCGACACGATTGAGAAAATGGTGAAGGAATTCGATATCATGGTCGGCTTCCACGATCATCCAAAGCGGCCGAACGATCCCAACTACAAGATGTGGGATCCCAATTACATCCTCTCGGTGGTCAAAGATCGTGACCCGCGCGTTGGTTCCTGCGCCGACACCGGCCATTGGGTTCGTTCAAATCTCAAACCAGTCGATTGCCTGAAGATTCTTAAGGGCCGGATTATCAGCAGCCATCTGAAGGACTTAAACGAAATGGGGCTCAACGCGCATGATGTGCCCTATGGTCAAGGCGTTTCGGATATTCCGGCAATCCTGCAGGAACTCAAAGACCAGGGTTTCACCGGAAACATTTCCATCGAGTACGAGTACCACTGGGAGAACTCTTCGCCCGAGGTTGGTCAATGCATCGGCTTCGTGCGCGGGTTCGGCTTGGCCAAAGGCTGGTGAGATTGGAACGGTAGTTGATACGTGCTCGCCGTTCAATTCCGTTCACCGCCCGATCTCATTTGGGCGACGTCCAATTTAGATAAGGATGTGCAACCAGGTACTTTTTCCACTCGGCATCGGGATTCTTGGAATCGGGTTCATCACCGAAGCAAGCGACGTATGCCCACCGGGCATTTTCGCCCGAGAGCACTGTCGGGTGAGCCGCCAGGTACCCGCCCCACATCCCGCTCCGAACGGCCTTGTCAATAGCACCGGCGACCTTGCTCAGCGCTTCATCAGCCCGGGCAGAGATCGCAGCTTTGATTGCCTCGTTAGTGGCCTGGGGATTGTCGTGCTTGGCTTTTATGAAAAGCGCCTCGAAGTTCCTCGATCCTGGTTCATAACCCAGTTTGCCGAAAGGATCGCTCGGAGCTGAGCCGCCGGTCATGCCAGTCTTGAAACCAGCCTTGGCGGCCTCGACGCTCGGGGTGTAGCTCTGCGCCAGGTCGGCAGTCCGCCAACCCATCACGATTTGGTAGATGGCGCCGACTATCTCGAGCACCCCTGCCACCACAATTGCTCCCGCAATAACGACGTCTCCGCCGATTACGACGCCGGCGGTTCCCAAGGCCCCGGGACCAACCTCCGGACTTGCCGGCTTGACGCCTGGACTCCTGAGCGTCGGGGGGCTGCCATCGGTAGGCGCCGGATTCGGATTGGAAGGCGGCGTTTTCGGAGGGACTGAAGGCGGTTTGGAAGGGAGGGTCTCGGGGGGAAGCTGGGGCTTGACCTCGGGACTTCGCAAGGTTGGAGCCGGGTCGGTGGGAGCTTCCGGATCGGCATCCGGGTCAATCTTGATACGGTTCTGTGGCTCGGTGTCAGGCCCGGTGTCGGTATCTCCATCAAAGGGGACTTTTACCGGGTTATTAGGGCCGGGTTCGTTGGCGCCGCCCGGCCCGCGATAATCCTGACCGGGTCCTCGGCCCCAATTGCCAGGACCGATGCTGGCCAATAATCCGCCCTCACCCTGCTTAAAGCTGTCCGGGGAGACACCGAGCTTTATGCACCACTCATCAAAGGCGCTGCGTAAATTGGATTGATCGCCCGAACCGGAAGAGTTTTCGCCAGACATAAGCTGTATCTTTCGAATTTTGGCGGTTGCTTAAACTCACTCGCCACCAGTCTGGACAACCCTCGTCGATTTCCCCCTGCACCCCCGTCGGCGTTTGCTCCGGCGCGCGAGCAATCCATTCCCGGTTGGAATGGTGAACACGGTCGTGAACTTACCTCAGGTCATCGGTTATGTCGACAGGGTATCTTGGCCCTCTTGGCGCAGGGTAAACTGTCTGTGGAATGCGGGGCCGAGCATTACTGCATAATCGAGCGGGCCGCAGGCTGCGGGTCGAACCCGGAAAAAAAGAGTGGCCCGGGATTGCTCCCGGGCCACCCCCAACCCAATCAAAAGAGAGGGCGGCACCTGGTGATGCCGGCACCGCCCCACTCAGGAGGACGTAGGCAAGGAACCTACAGAAGTGATAATAGCAAAGGGCGTGCCTGCCTTAGAATTGTGATTTCCTCAGATAACATGCGCGAACCAGCCGTTGCCTGTCTCATTCCCGGACATGCCTTGATCGTATGATTCCAGGAAGAAGCTGACAAATCCCAAAGGGATTTTGCCCTTGCAGCCCAGGGCGGCGCGAAACTCGCCACCCTGAGAAAAGCACGGATAAAATTCGTCCAACCGATACTGCCTGAACGCGGGACCCCAAACCCATGCACCGCACTCCAAGGCGCTGGCGAGCAAATAAGGGCGTGGCCGGCGTGGCGCCGGCGCTCCCCGACGTGACTCGCGCTTAGGCGCCCATGCCCTCTTCGAAGGACCCGGCGGCCAAGGGGAAACAAAGGTGATCCCGCACGTATTGGATACCATTGGCGCTGGTGGCGTCGAGGTCCCGGTAAGCGCTTTCGGCTTCAACGACTAACGGGGCGGTTTTGGCGCCCATGACCTGGCGATAGCGTTGCGGATAGCCGGTGTGAATCAGCAATTCCGCGTACCGGACCATGTTGAGATCACCTGAAGGGATGTCCACGAACTGCATGGCGCGTTTCTGCCAGCCGGGCTCCATCATCCGCAGCGGAAGGCCTGGACGAATCACGAAGTTTTTGACGTGGCAGGCATAGATCCGTGGGGCCACTTTGAGAAAACGCGTCTCCCAGCTCTCGCCTTCCCAGCAATGCGACGGGTCGGCGTTGACGCCCAAGCATTTATCGCCGTCACAAATATCGACCAGCATGTTGAAATCGTCCGCGCACATGGCGCCGGTGCCGGGATGGATTTCGTGGCAAAGATAAACGCCCAGTTTGTTGGCATGCGCTCGGATCTTGGCGGTTTTCTTCACAAACCGATCCTGGCCTTCCTTAAGGAGATCATAATCGCCACCCTTCCAAAATCCCCACGGATAACCGGTGGCCATTTCCCAGCCGAACGCCACGCCCCAGAACATCGGGACGATTTTCACGCCTAACTCAGCGCACAAGTCCAGCAAACGCAGCACATAATCTTCAGCCCAGTTCTCAATTTCGGCGACCGATTTCTTCGCCACATCGGCCGGAATGAAAGGCCGAATCGTCGGGCTTTGGGTCCAGGCGGTCGTTTGCACCCAAATCGGGCAGTGCGCCGAAACGCCGTCGAGAGTCATTTTCGCCTTCGAGAAGATGCCTTTAACCTCCTTGGCACTCATCAGGCCTTTGTCGGTCGTGAGCATGTAATTGGAAGGTTGCGCGCCGGACGCGCCGGATTTCTTGGCGTACTCGAGGAATTGAGCCAGGCTTTTTGCGCCATGTTGCGCGCCTTCGATGCTGGGGTGGAAGCAGTTTTCGGCCATAAGTTTTACAGGAATTGACAGGGTTAAAGTATTTACCGAACCGCGAGACCAATAGCGGCGTTGACAATCAAAATCAACACCATTCTACGTTGCCCCAGCCGGCGCGCGGGCATTTCTGCACGCAGAGACACAGGAATTTTACTGCGGCAAGAAAATGGTAGGCTGTCAGCCGTTTTCGGGAATTGCTGCGGGCCGGAATGCCCGCGCGCCGGCGGCCACCTGCTTACACCCCACACTCTCTTTGGTCAGATCCATTTCGAGGACGCCTGCGCATCCGGGCGTTGCGTCCTCGTGGGTTCAGCGTCACAGTGACGCTATGGCAGAGTTTTACGACACCCATGCCCATTTGGATTATCCCGATTTCGCAAATGAATTGCCGGAAGTGATCTCGCGGGCCGAAGCGGCCGGAATCGCGCGAATCATCAGCATCGCCACGAGCCTGGAGAGCAGCCGGCGAGTCCTGAAGATTGCTGAGCGCTTTGTTAATGTGTTCGCGGTGGTCGGGTGTCACCCAAGCGACGCGGCGGAGGCGCCGGAAGATGTCCGTCCTGCGCTGCGGGAACTGGCCGGGCATCCGAAAGTAGTCGCTCTGGGTGAAACGGGCCTGGATTATTATCGTTTGCCCAGCAAGAAGGAGGGAGGCTCGCCGGCTGATGACACCGCATATAAGGCCAAGCAAGCGCAAGTGTTCAGGCAGCATTTGGAAGTGGCGGCGGAGCTGGGTCTGAACTGTGTGATCCATCAACGCGATTCCTTTGAGGATGTCCTGGCAATGCTGGAGCCCTTTGCGACGAGGGTTCGTGGCGTGTTTCATTGTTTCTCTAATGACGCCGCATCAATGAGGCGAGTGCTGGCACTGGGTTCGCTAGTGAGTTTTACCGGCATTCTGACGTTTAAAAATGGAGCCAACATTCGCGAAACGATGGCCGCCACACCGCTCGATCAGTTCATGTTGGAAACCGATTCGCCCTTCCTGGCACCGGTGCCCTACCGTGGAAAACGCTGCGAACCGGCTTACGTTAAGGAGATTTCGGAGGTGGCCGCGCAGGTCAAACAATGCTCGCTGGACGAACTGAGCGCCGCAACCTGCGCGGCGGCGAGACGCTTCTTTCCCAAACTGCAAATGGCTTAATCCGCTTCGGGGTCGAGCGCGGCCGCCAAAACCTCGGCCATATGCCGCGCGCGGACGGGAGCCAAATGCTCGATTTGATGGCGGCAGCTTGTGCCGGAAGCAACGATTGCGGTTCCGTGAGGTAAAGCCTGGATGGTCTGTAATAGAGGTTCGGCCACCTTGAGCGAGAGCTCATACTGCTCCTGCAATGCGCCAAATGCGCCGGCCATCCCGCAGCAGCCGCTCTCGAGCAAGGTCACTTCCCGGCCGGGCAAGTGTAAGGCAAGCCGGCGCAGAAAAACCGGATTCATTAGCGACTTCACGTGGCAATGCGCGTGGATGACGACTTTTCCGGAACGGACTCGGAACCGCAGGGCGCAGGAATCGCGCGTGAGCAAGTCTTCGACGAATTTTTCAAAGAGGACGCATCGACGCGCGATCCTCTCCCATCCAGGCACACGCAACTCCCGGTAATCCTCGACGAACATTGAGTAGCATGACGGCTCCAGAAACACGATGGGCGCCTGGTCCATATCGAGATTCAGCAGCTCGACATTCCGTCTGGCCAGGTGCTTGGCTCGGTCCAAATGACCCTGGCTAAACGCCGGACGGCCGCAGCACTTTCGGCCAGTGGGCAAGACGACCTGGAACCCAGCCGCTTCGAGCACCTTTGTTGCGGCGACACCAATGTGCGGCTCGTGGTAGCGCACGAAGGTGTCGTCCCAGAGCACCAACCGTCCACGTGTGGGTGATTGGCTGCGTTCATGTCGAGCGAACCAGCGGTCGAATCGCTGCCTGGCGTAACGCGGCAAAGGCCTTTGCCAGGCCAGGCCTAAGCCTTTGGCGAGCATCGTCCGGATCAAGAACGAGCCCAGCGCAACGTTCGACAAAGTTGGCACGGCGCAGCCAATTGCCCCGATTAGGTCGACGGACGAAATCACGCGTTGGCGCCGAGAAAGGCCTTCGCGGCGGATGCGCGCGTGGAGCAACTCTGCCTTGAGCAAGGCCAGGTTGACGTTGGACGGGCACTCCGTGGTGCACGCCTTACAGGAGAGGCAACTGCCCAGGGCGGCCGCGAGCTCCACCGAGGCCAAAGGGTCACGGTTTTCCAAGCCGCGTCCCTCCAGGGCCGCTCGCACGGCGTTGGCTCGGCCGCGCGTGCTGAGCAATTCCTCATGTGTGACCAGAAACGTTGGGCACATCGTCGGCGTTTCCTTGCGGCAACCGCCGCAGCCATTGCATTGTTCGAGATTGCCGACGAACGATTCATCCTTTGACGCGAAGGCCAGCATCGGCTCAAACGGGAGTTTCGGGCCTTCGCCAGCAGAATAGCGCAAATTCGAGTCAATGGAGTACCGGCCGTCCGGGATGATTTTGCCCGGATTAAAGAGGTGGTGCGGGTCGAAGGCTTCCTTAATCTCGCGCATCACGCCAAGCAAGGCCTCGCCCAACTGCTCGCGCATGTATTGAGTCCGGGCGATCCCCACTCCATGCTCGGCCGCCAGTGAGCCTTTGAACTGGCAGACCAAGGCCGAGACCTCGTTGGCCAATTCGCGAAATTTCCGCACGTCCTCGCTCGAATGCAGATCCAACACCGGCCGAACGTGTAACAAGCCGGAGGCAGCGTGGCCATAATAGGAAGCTTCCAGACCCTGCTTGGAAATCAGCGATTGCAGCGCGGCCACATACTCGGGCAGTTTGGCCGGACTCACCGCGGCGTCCTCGATGCCAGTGACGGGTTTGGCGGCGCCTTTTCTTCCCGTGAGCAGCGACAGTCCCGCTTTGCGCAGGCCCCAGACCAGGTCCGCTTCCGCAACCGACTTCAGTATTTTTGTGCGAGAACCCAATTGCCGGCGTGCCACCGATGCCAGGCTATCGTCGACGTATTCGATAAATTCTACGATCAGGAGCGCTGCGGTCGGTCTGTTTTGAAGCTCTAACAAATCGCGGGCGGCCTGGAACTCACGCTGCCCGCGCGTCTGGTCCAAGAGCACTCGATCGATGTGTTCGATGGCGGCGGGTTGGAGATCCAACAACTCGACGGTGGCCTGCATGGCTTCGGCCACAGAGTCGAAAAAAATGAGAGCGACTCCCTTATGGTTGGGTAGCCGGACAATTCCCACCTCGGCCGACACAATTGCCGCCAGAGTGCCCTCGCTCCCGCACAAGAGATGATTGAGATTATTGGGCTCGCGAACACAACGATCCAAGGCGTAACCCGGGCGGCGCTTGCACAAGATGCGCGGAAGTCGTTCTTCGATGGTCGCGGCGTGAAAGTAGAGCAGGTTCCGCACGAGGTCGCGCTCCGTCCGCAGGGTGTCGTGTCCCCGTCCGACCATCACCAACTGCCCTGCCGAAGTGACGATTTCCAGCTCGCGCACATGGTCGGCGGTGGTCCCATAAGCCGGGGCGTGAGACCCGCTGGAGTTATTGGCAATCATCCCGCCGAGGGTCGCGCGCGAACTGGTGGCCACGTCCGGCCCGAAGCCATAGCCATGCGGACGCAAGCACCGGTTCAATTGATCCAAGATTACCCCCGCCCCGACGCGGACGGTTTGGCGTTCAAGGTCGAGCTCGGTGATGTCGCGATTATAGCGGGAGAAATCGATGACTAATCCATCGCCGATCGCGCCCCCCACGAGGCCGGTTCCAGCTCCACGCGGGATCACTGACACGCCAGCGTGCAGCGCTGTTTGGACCAGCGCACTAGCCTGGCGCGCATTGCGCGGAAAAGCCACGGCGATGGGTTCGATCTGGTACAACGAAGCGTCGGTGGCGTAAAGCTGACGCGTTAAATTATCGAAAGCTATTTCGCAGTTCGCCCCGGCAAGCACCGCACGTTGTTGGGCGGAAGTCATCGCGCCCGGATAGGCTAGCGGCGGGCCATTCGGCTGACAATGTTCTGTTTTCGCAAGAAATCGGCAGGGTGGATTTCATTTTGATCTGTCTGGTGCAGTTTGTAAGCTCCTGACCTGGTTTAGTGAGCACGCCCTCAATCCATTTGAGCCCGGAAGCAAAGGCTTCTCTGCCGCGACATGTTGCCATTATTATGGATGGGAATGGCCGTTGGGCCAAACAACGCCATCTGCCGCGCATCGAAGGCCACCGTGCCGGCGCCGAATCCGCCCGGGTGATTATTCGCACCGCGGGCGAGCTTGGCATTAAGTACCTCACTCTGTACGCCTTTTCAGTCGAGAACTGGAATCGTCCCAAGGAGGAGGTGGATGCGTTGATGAAGTACCTCATCCACTACCTCAAGACCGAAACTTCCGAGCTCAATAAAAACAATGTTCGGCTCGAAGTCATCGGCCAGGTTTACCGGTTGCCTGAAGCCGTCCAGGAGCATCTGAGCAAGACCCAGTCGATTCTATCAAAAAACAATGGCCTGACCCTCATTATGGCGTTGAGCTATGGCGGCCGAACCGAGATTGTCGAGGCCGTGCGCAGCATCGCGCAGAAGGTCAAAGCGGGCGAGATGGATCCCCCCGATATCACCGAGCAGGTGTTTGCACAGCATCTTTATACGCGCAATCTGCCCGACCCCGACGTATTGATCCGCACCAGCGGCGAAATGCGCGTCAGTAATTTCCTCTTATGGCAGATTTCCTACACCGAGCTGGTGGTAACTCGCACGCTCTGGCCGGATTTTCGCAAGCCGCAGTTTTACGAGGCGCTCGAAGAGTATAACCGGCGGCATCGCCGTTTCGGAGGCGTCTGACGCCATCTCGCTCAATGGAGCCGTCCGCCCAACCCGCCCCGCCTTCCAAGCTGCGCACTTTCGCCCGGCGTTTGCTCAGTTTCGTTATTCTCTGGACGATTCTTTTGACCGCGCTCTTCTCCAAAAACCGTTTTATTTCCGATTCGGTATTCTTGGTGATCATCGTCTTTCTCGCCGTCGCGGGGCTGGCGGAATTCTATGGGATCGTGGAAAAGCGCGACCTGGTTTGTTTCAAAGGCTGGGGAATATTTGGCGGCGTGCTGCTCATGGTGGGCACGTTTCTTAATTTGACCGGTGTTCTGGGGCGCAGCGGTTCCCCCGCGCGCGTCAATGATTTTGAGACCAGTTTTCTCATCCTGTTTGTCCTTGGGCTCTGCTTGCGGCAGTTTTTTTCCCGGAGCAACACTTCCGGCCTGCTGGCGATCTCCACCACGTTGTTCGGGCTCATGTACGTGCCCTGGCTGCTGAACTTCATCCAAAAGATCAATTTCTTTCCCGGCGTTGAAGGTCATTTTTACCTGCTCTATTTTGTCGTGATTACAAAGTTCAGCGATACCGGCGCCTATCTGGTCGGCTCGGTGATCGGCCGGCACAAAATGATCCCCCGCATCAGCCCTGGCAAAACCTGGGAAGGCTTCGGCGGCGCCTTGGTTTTTTCGGTGCTGGTCAGCCTGTTATTTGTCCAGTTCTTCGGGGACCGAATGTATGGCATGACCTGGACTCACGCGATCATTCTCGGCCTGTTGCTCGGGTTGGCTGCAGTCGTGGGCGACCTGATTGAGTCCATCTTTAAACGCGAAGCCGGCATTAAAGATTCCGGCCATTTCTTTCCTGGCATTGGAGGTATTCTCGATCTGCTGGACAGCTTATTGTTTAATGCCCCCATTATGTATCTTTACCTGCGCCACGTGCTCAGCCGATGAATTTACGATTCGCGATTGAGGAATTTGCGATTGGCCGCGGGCTCATTTGCCAATCCTCAATCTAAACTGGAACGCAACGCTATGACGCCGCGAGAAATGAAGCTCAGAACCAGGGATTACCATGCCAGAACTCCATAACTTACGAGTTACGAATCTCCGCAAATCGCCAATCGTAAATCGTCAATCGTAAATGAAACGGCTCGTTTTACTTGGCAGCACCGGCTCGATCGGCACCAACACGATGAAGGTGGCGGAAGACTTGCCCGACCGGATTCGGGTGCTGGGACTGGCGGCGGGTAATAACACGGATTTGTTGCTTGAACAAACTCGCAAGCACCAGCCTCAAGCCATTTCCATTGCCGATCCCCTCAAGGCCAAAGCCTTGCGCGACAAGCTCGGCACTTCCGTTGAGGTCCTTTGCGGCAACGAGGGCCTAATCAAGCTCGCCACACTGCCCGCGGCTGACATCGTGCTGATCGCCATTGTTGGCACCGCCGGATTGCAGCCCGCGTTGGCCGCAATCCGGGCCGGCAAAGATATTGCCATCGCTTCCAAAGAGATTTTGGTAATGGCAGGCGAGATCGTCATGAACGAGGCGCGCCGGCACGGCGTTCGGGTCTTAGCCGTCGATAGCGAGCACTCGGCGATTTTTCAATGCCTGGACGGCAAACCATCGAGCTCCGTCAGAAAACTGTGGCTGACCGCCTCCGGCGGACCTTTCCGCCAGACACCGAAAGAAGACTTCGCGCAAATCACCGTCGAGCGCGCGCTGAAACATCCGTCCTGGGTCATGGGCCGGAAAATCACCATCGACTCGGCAACCCTTTTCAACAAGGGCCTCGAAATGATCGAAGCGCGATGGTTATTTGATATCGAAATGAGACGCGTGGGAGTGGTGGTTCACCCCCAAAGCGTCGTGCACTCGATGGTGGAATTTGTGGATGGTTCGATGCTGGCCCAACTCTCGACCCCGGACATGTGCCTGCCGATCCAATACGCATTGACCTATCCGGATCGCATCCCCAGCGAGCGTGTGCAGACCAATCTGGCCAAACTCGGCAGTCTTACCTTTGAGCAACCGGACCCGGACCGATTTCCGGCGTTGGAATTGGCCCGTTGGGCGGGAGAGACCGGCGGGACATTGCCGGCCGTCTTGAACGCCGCCAACGAAGTCGCAGTCGAAGCCTTCGTAAATCGGCGCATCAGCTTTTGCCAAATATCGGAAGTCGTGGCCCGGACCCTGAAGTCGCACCGAACAGTTGCCCACCCGCGCCTAGAGCAGATTTTGGAAGCAGATGCCTGGGCGAGAGCTGAGGCTATTTGCTGATCCAGAGTCATTTATGAATTCTCTCGTGCCGATTTCCGGGTTCGATCCGGAATTGCCACTGGTACAATCGCTGCTATATTTCCTTGCACCCAAGGTTATTGGGTGTTCCGCTGATTTATGCCGATTTTGAAGATCCTGAAGGTCCTTTTCATTGCGGTTGAGGTTTTGCTCCTCTTCAACCTGTTGATTTTTGTTCATGAGTTGGGGCATTTCCTCGCCGCCAGATGGCGCGGACTTAAGATCGACCGGTTTGCCATCTGGTTCGGCAAGCCAATCTGGAAGACCAAAATTAACGGGGTTGAATACGCCCTGGGGACGATTCCCGCCGGCGGCTATGTGTCCTTGCCGCAGATGGCAACCATGGAGACCATTGAAGGCAAAGCCGACAGCGCCAGCCAGGCGTTGCCTTCGATTTCGGCCATGGACAAAATAATCGTGGCGTTTGCCGGGCCGCTCTTCAGTTTTCTCCTCGCCCTGGGATTCGCCTTCGTAGTTTGGATCGTGGGCCGCCCGGTCAGCGAAGCTGAGATGACCACGACCATTGGGTATGTGGAAAAGGACGGGCCTGCAGACAAGGTCGGGTTAAAGCCAGGAGACCGGATTTTGGAAGTGGATGGCCAACCGGTGAGCAAGTTCATGGGCATGGGTGACAGCGTTATGTGGCGTGTGGTCCGCAGTATCGGAGAAACCATTCCCATCAAGGTGGACCGCGGCGGCCAAATCCTGGTGTTCAACCCGGCTCCAGTCAAAGACGAAACCAAATTCTGGCAGCGCAAAAGCCTGCGCCAGATTAAAATCGCTCCGGCGGAGTCCTCAATTATTGCGCAGATTGTGCCCAACAGCCCTGCGGCTCAAGCCGGGCTAAGAAAGGGCGATCAGATTATCGATGTCAACGGCACCCCGCTGCATTATGCCGGCGAACTGGGCGAGTATATCGAACAGCATCCCAATACCAGCCTCAATTTGGACGTCGAGCGCGAGGGCAAGAAATTCCAAGTCAGCGTCACCCCGGAACGCCCAATCAGTCCGCCCAGCGAAAAACCGCGCATCGGGATTCTTTCGTGGGATGCGAACGGCAAGACCACGTTGGCCCATCCGGGCCCAATCGAGCAGGTCGACGCCAGTGTGACGGCCATGGTCGAGACCTTTGGCGCATTGCTGTCCCGACATACAGACATCAAGCCGCAGCACCTTGGCGGAGCTGTGAAAATTATGGACGTCTATGCCCGGCTGTTCAATGCGGAGCAGGGCTGGCGCCTGGCCATCTGGTTTAGCGTGTTGATGAACGTGAATCTCGCGGTGCTCAACATGCTGCCCATCCCGGTGCTCGACGGCGGCCACATCCTCCTGGCCCTGATCGAGGGCGTGCGGCGCAAGCCAATCAGCGCTCGGGTCATTAACGCCATTCAAACCAGTTGTGCCGTGCTGCTCATCGGCTTTATGCTCTATATCGCCTTTTACGACGTTCAGGATTTGCCCTGGAAGCGAAATCGGGATAAACCAGTGGAAGTTAAGTTCGCTCCCAAATCGCCCGACAAAAACTGAACATGCGTTATTGCGAGTCGCCGCTGGTTTTCCAACGCCGCCGCACCCGGGAAATCCTCATTGGTGATCCGGCCCGTGGAGGCTTAATTATCGGCGGGGACCACCCGGTCGCGGTGCAGTCGATGCTCACCTGCGATACGATGGACACGGCGGAATGCATTCGCCAGACCCTGGAGCTGGTTGTCGTCGGCTGTCAGATTGTGCGCATCACCGCGCCGACGGTTAAAGACGCCGCTAATCTCAAGAACATTGTCGAGGAACTGCGCGCCCGAGGCTGTCTGGTGCCGATTGTAGCGGATATTCACTTTAAACCCGAAGCCGCCATGGAAGCGGCCAAATGGGTTGAGGTCGTGCGAATTAACCCGGGCAATTACGCGGATTCCAAGAAATTTGCCATCAAGGAATATACCGAGGAGCAGTACGCCGCCGAGTTAGCGCGCATTGAGGAGCGCTTCACCCCCTTGGTCAAGCTGTGCAAAGAACTCGGGCGCGCCATGCGCATCGGGACCAATCATGGGTCGCTGAGTGACCGGATCATGAACCGGTTTGGCGACTCGCCGCTGGGCATGGTCGAGAGCGCGCTGGAGTTCGCCCGCATCGCCCGCAAGAACGGCTTCCATAATTTCAAGTTCTCGATGAAATCGAGCAACCCCAAGGTAATGATCGAATGTTACCGGCTGCTCGTGGCTCGCCTGGATCAGGAAGGGCCCGATTGGAATTACCCAGTTCACCTGGGAGTCACCGAAGCAGGGGACGGCGAGGATGCCCGGATCAAAAGCGCCATCGGCATTGGCTCGCTCTTGTGCGATGGGCTGGGGGATACGATTCGTGTTTCGCTTACGGAAGATTCACCTCGAGAAATTGAAGTCTGTCACGATTTGCTGGCGCAGATCCCGGCGCTCACGCTTTCCGAAGACGCTGCCAAGAAAATCGGTGTCGAGAAAGGGAGTTCCTCCTGGCCGTTTGATCCATTTGCTTATTCGCGGCGGGAAACACCGGAAATCGAACTACCCGACAGCATCAAATGCGGCGGCGCACAGACGGTTCGCGTGGTGGTAACGCGGGCGGTTTACGACAAAGTCGCCCCTAAAATCAGCCTCAAGGCGGACGTAAAGCCGGAGGCTATTTATGAGGACCTGAATCTTCTTGAACTCGATCCGACGCGCGATTTTGAAATTAATTGCGAGACCCAGATGGTAACGGTTAAGGACGATGTGACCTTGCCGCCGATCGCCGCGTTCCGCTTGCTGGCCGCCAGGCTCAAACGGCTGGGCCGTAACAATCCGATTTTGCTTAAAGATTGTCTGAAATTCGAGGCCACCCCGCTTGAACCGAAGATCGCTTTATTACGGGCCTCGGTTGTCATTGGCGCGCTTCTGGCCGATGGCATTGGCGACGCCATCCTGATCCGAGGTGAAGCCGGCGCTGGTCAATCGCTGCGGCTCGCCTTCAACATCCTCCAGGCGGCCGGTTGCCGCACTTTCAAGACGGATTACGTGGCGTGCCCTTCCTGCGGCCGTACACTGTTTAATCTCCAAACGGTGACCGCACGCATCAAGAAAAGAACCGAACATCTCAAAGGCGTAAAGATTGCCATCATGGGTTGCATTGTGAATGGCCCGGGCGAAATGGCCGACGCGGATTTCGGTTACGTGGGCGGCGCGCCCAACAAGATCAATCTTTACGTCGGCAAGACGCCGATTAAATTTAATATTCCCGAAGTCGAAGCGGTCGACCGCCTGGTTGACCTCATCAAAGAGCACGGCAAGTGGACCGATCCCGAATCGGAACCGGCGGGAGAACTGGCCGCTCATTAGCCTCCAAACTACCGTCCAGTAATGGGAGGCGGGTAGGAGGAGGATGTGGTTACCACACCGCCATCGCCAGGAGGCGGAACGTTTCTTTGGTTCCCCGGCCCTGGAATCGGCAGTGGCAAGCTGGCCGGGTTCGCTCCGACGGGCGACATGCCGATCGCGGTTCGGTCGGAAGCCAGAATTGTAGGAATTGGAACGGCCTGGGTCCCCACCAGCTCCAACGGAAGCTCCTCCAATTCGCCCATGGACTCCGCTGATAAAGGAGAAATGAGGTTGCTGGCAACATCATAGGACTGCCCAGCCGACAGCGTCTGAGTCGTAACTTTTTGCGTGGCCGGATCGACCGAGGCAACCACCATTGATCCGACATATAGCTTAATCATGCCTGCAGCCTGCAGGTCGAAAACGGTGCCGCGCACGCCCGCTACGCCATTGGGGAACTTGACTTCGTATTTCGATGCGGCCGAGAGCTTCTTTACATTGGCCGTGATGCGACCGCGCTTGAGGTCCAATTGGGTTTCGATGACCAGGCCCGCGCCGGTCTGCAAAAAGTTCAATGTGTCGATGCCCAGGATCCCATCCGCCCAGAGGCGCACTGTATTCTGTTCTGAAGTAGGCTGGAAAGGTGTCATCGACGTTAACGAGTTGGGAATGCTCGGGCGGTAAACCGTCGGCGGCGGCGGCAGCGTTGCTGCGCTTTTGTCGCCCAAAACTAAATCAATGTATGCGCCCGGATCGGCACTGGTCTGAACCAGGGTGCCGGGGCTGAGAACATCCCCGACCTTGATCGGTTGCCAAACGAAGTTTCCGGTGCTGGATCGCGCGGCGCCTTGAAGCCGGATGACCTTTGCGCCGCCGCTCATGGCACCTTGCGCGGGGGCTGACGTCATTGCCAGTGCGAGCGCCAAACCCACTGTGGTTAGAATCATCTTTGGTTCTGTTTTCATAGATGCTCTTGCTCAAAAGAAAATGCTCTTGTCCCTGAACTGATTGTCAACCCCGCTCTGGGATTGTCAATCTCCCTTGCCGGGCACTCCCGTTCCAATGGCATGCTCGCGTCCTTTGGGGATGCGTCCGAGATGATGCAGGAGAAAACGGCGCAAGTAGTGCGTCAGATCATTTTCGGAACCGTGCTCCACGGGTAACTGTGAAAGGTTGCGCCATTCGCCCCGGGCAAGTTCGCGCGCCAGGGTTTGTGTCTCCGTGCGCAAGCCGGTTTGGGTCAAGTCAGGCTGCAGGCCCAGTTCATTCAGCAATTTGAGTTCAAACGCCAGAACGGTGCGCTGCTGACAAGCCTGGTCCGGCAGCGCTTGCAGAAGGCCGATCAGCAGCTCGTGCAATCCCGGCAGCGGCGTTTCAGTTTCGGTGGTTTGTTCAATCAACCGGACACAGTAGGCAGCCTGCTGCAGATACCCGAGGTCCCGCCTCAGAAAGCTGTGAGTGTCGCGCAAGGTGATTTCGCGCAGGACATGCAACTCCGAACGGCGGCTGCGGCTAAAGCTGAAATCCGCCAAATAGAAGATATCCAGTTTGCCCACGAATGGAGACTTAGGCCGCCGCGCACCTTTGGCAACCGTCGCCAGCCGCCCAAGATTGGGTGTGAGCCAGTGGACGATCAGGCTCGTTTCAGTGAGCGGCCGGGTCCGCAGCACCACGCCCCTGGCGGTTTCAACCATGCCCCACCGGCTCTAAGCCGGCTCCGCGTGTCTTGAACGCGGTCGCCGGTGCCAGACGGCTGGACTCCGGAAGGATCGAGCCCAGGCTGATAATGTACTTAATGCCGTCGGCGACCGACATCTCAAGCTTGATAACCTTATCCTCCGGCACCATCAGCAGAAACCCGGAAGTCGGGTTGGGCGTGGCCGGAACAAAAACACAAACCACTTTGCCGTCGAACTTGGATTGCACCTCAGAGTCCGGCTCGCTGGTGATAAAACCAATCGAGTAAGCTCCGGCCTTGGGGAACTCGACCAGCACCACCGTGCGAAAGGCCGTTTTGTTGCTCGAAGAGAATGCGTCGTTGACCTGCTTGGTCGCGCTGTAAATCTTGTTGAGCAAGGGGATCCGCAATAAAGCCGAATCGACCCATTGGATAATGCGCTTGCCAAAGTAGTTCCTGGCCAACAACCCCACCAAACCGATAAAGACAAGCGCCAAGGTCAGCGCGATCAAACTCCAGTACCAATACAGTGCGCCGTTGCCCTGGTCGTGGTGAGTCCAGCGCCGGGGCAGAAAAATCAAGAGCGTGTCGGTGATTGTGGCTACCGTGCCAAAAAGCCACATTAACGCCGCAATCGAGACCACCGCAGGCAGAACAATGGCCAACCCCGCCCAGAAGTTGGCTTGCCACCGCGCAAATAGTCTCGGTTTCACGGCTCTACTTTATGTCCAGCTCCCGTCTTGCTCAAGTGCCCATATCCGATGAACGTTCCCGCAGATTCAGGGCGACTGCCGATGAGAAATCCAAATCAAGTCATCCGAGGTTGGCCAAATCGAATGTTTTCGTGAGCTGCCGCAGCAGACGGTTCTCCTGTTGCTTCATTTTAAGCCGTTGGCTCTGGCCGTGATCGTCATAGCCAAGAAGGTGCAGCGTGCCATGAGCGAGATACCGGACCAGTTCGCTTTGCCAGCAAGTGCGGAAACGTCGTGCTTGGCGAACCGCTTCGTCCTTGCACACAACGATTTCACCCAGGAGCACATGCTTGTCTTTGCGGTCGCCATAGTCAAAGGCGAGGACATCGGTCGGACCCTGGTGCTGTAAAAACTTCTCATTTAGCTCGGCCATCTCGGGAGCGGACACGACTGAAACCAACAGGTCAAACGACTCCAGCTGCAAAAGATCAGTCAGGAGAAAGCAGAAGACTCGTCGCAACAGGCGAGCGTCGAGCGGCCGAGTGCCGCGGCGGATCTGGACCGAGACAGTCCTATTCACGCTCGGGGCGCGATTTGCCACGATGTTCTTCGTAAGCGGCGATGATGCGTTGCACTAACTGGTGGCGGACCACGTCCCGCCGCGTGAATTCAACAATGGCAATGCCCTCGGTATGCTTCAGGACACGGTGCGCCTCAATTAATCCCGAATGCTTGTGCGTCGGTAAATCCACTTGCGTTTCGTCGCCGGTGACCACCGCCTTCGAGCTGATGCCCAGCCGTGTCAGGAACATGAACATCTGTTCGGTCGTCGAGTTTTGCGCTTCGTCCAGGATAATGAACGCGTGATTGAGCGTGCGGCCGCGCATGTAAGCCAGCGGCGCAATTTCGATTACCCCACGCTCGGTTTGTTTTTGCACCTCTTCCGCGGGGAGCATGTCGTGCAACGCGTCGTGCAGGGGGCGCAAGTAGGGCATGATCTTCTCGTAAAGATCCCCAGGCAAAAAGCCCAAAGCTTCTCCGGCTTCCACCGCGGGACGGGTCAGGATAATTCGGGAGACGTGGCCTTCGCGCAGGGCGGACAAAGCCATGGCCACGGCCAAATAGGTTTTGCCGGTCCCGGCCGGCCCAACCCCGAACGTCACATCGTGGGTTCGGATGGCATCCAGGTACTTCTTCTGTCCCACTGTTTTGGCGGTGACACTGGGCTTTTTCTCCGAGGTCTGGATCCGATCGCTCATGATGTTCTTGAGCATCGAGACCCCTTCCTGTTTGACAATATTCAGCGCATGGGAGAATTCGCGGTTGCGCACCGGGGTGCCGGCCTGGACTGAATTCTCCAGGATCAAAAACAAGTGTTTGGCGCGGTCCAGCGAATCGGCTTCGCCTTCGAGCTTGATCCAACCTTCGCGCGAGGTCGCCTTAACGCCCAACTGCTCTTCGATGGCCTGCAGATTGCGGGGGTCATTGTTGTAAAGCTGCTGCGCCAGGCGCGCGTTTTCGAAGTGGAGCGTTTCGACCGGCATTCAGTTTTTGAGCTGTTCTTCCAACAAGACCGCCCGGAGTTGGGCCGCCAGGTCTTTCAAAGCCTGCGGTACGACACTGGTCCCCGCCAGCACCGGCATAAAGTTCGTGTCCCCTTCCCAGCGGGGAACCACATGGATGTGCAGATGTTCGAGGATGCCGGCCCCGGCAACTTTGCCCAGGTTCACCCCAACGTTAAAACCGTGCGGGTTCATCACGCGGCTCAAGGCGTTCTGGCAACTGCGCGTCAGCTTCAGCAGCTCGGCCAGTTCTTCGTCCGTCAGGCCGTTGAAATCCTGCACCTGTTTGTAGGGAACGATCATCAGGTGACCTCCGGTATAGGGATAGGTGTTCAGCAGGGCAAAACAGGTTCGCCCCCGGGCAATGACGTAGTTCGCCTCGTCGTCGCTAGACTGTGCAATCCGGGAAAAGAGGCTGTCCGACTGCACGGGTTTGGGAGCGAGGATGTACTCGATTCGCCATGGGGCATGCAGCGCTTCCATTGCCAAACAGTACCGAGAGCGGCTGGGAAAGTCAAAACCGACACAATTCGGCCAAATCGGCGCGCGGTCATTCTGCCGGCAGCAATTTCCGAACATCGGCTGACTCCAGACCCTTTCCTCCGCCTAACCCGGTTCGCGGATCTCTGCGGACCGCAGGTCCGCGCGCCGGCGCGCGGGCATTCTTGCCCCCAGCAATGTCCGAACACAACTGACACCCGACCGGTTCCCTTCGCCTCAGATTCGGCATGTGGATCTCTGCGGATTCGAAATCCGCTCGCCGGCCTTTGAAATCTCAAGGCAACACTTCCGCCGGAGCGGTGTCGAGGGCGCCGCTTTTGCGGGCATGGCGGCCATAGACCCACTCAAAGACCGGAGAAGTCATCAGCGTGGTGACGATGGCCATGAGCACCATGATCGAGAACAGGGCCGGCTGGATGACCCCCTTCTGCAGACCGATGTTGATTATGATCAACTCCATCAATCCGCGCGAGTTCATCAGCGTGCCTACGGCGAGCGCCGTCCGGTTGTCCTCGCCATTGACTCGGGCGGCCGCCCAGCATGCTCCCCCTTTGCCGAGGCAAGCCGCGGCGATCACTGCCGCGGCGATCAGCAGAAGTTGCGCGCTGTTGACCATATCCAGACGAGTGTTGAGACCTGAGAAAGTGAAGAACATCGGCAATAGAAACACCACCGCGAATGGTTCCAATTGTTTTTGGAGCTCGCGCGCAAAGAACCCTCGTGGCATCGCAATGCCGAGCAGAAACCCGCCAAACACCGCGTGAATGCCGATGCCGTCGGTTATCCACACGGCAACCATGAAAAACATCAGGGTCAGGGCTAAGATCGAGTTAGTGATTTGGCCGGCGCGTTGGGTCGCGTTGCTGAACCAAGTGAGCAATTTGCGACCGATCGTAAGGACCAGCAGCGCGTAGAGGGTCCCCCCACCAATAGCCTTGACCGCGACCATCGGGCCGGCCCCAAAACTGGCCAGCACAATGGCCAGCACGCACCACGCGCCCGCGTCACCGATCGCCCCAGCCGCCAGCGCTAGCGTCCCCAACGACGTGCCCGTCAATCCTCTTTCATAAATGATTCGGGCCAGCATTGGAAAGGCGGTGATCGACATCGCCGCCCCCAAAAACAGCATCGCCTCAAACAAAGTGGCACGTTCAGAGAACAAACCCGGGACCTTCACCAGCCCGATCGCCAAAACCGCGCCGAGCACAAATGGCGCGGCCATTCCGGCAAATGAAACCGTAGCCGCACTGCGGGCCCGGCTCCGGAACGTCGCAACGTCGAACTCGACCCCCACCAGAAACATGTACAAGCCGACTCCGAGTTGGGCCCCGACATAGAGCACTTTGAGCGACTCTTTAGGAAATAACGTTTGCTGGAGGCCAGGTGCGAGCAGCCCGAGCAGGGAAGGACCCAAAAACACCCCCGCGATCATTTCGCCAACTACCTGTGGTTGGCCGAGTCGCCGCGCCAGCGCCCCCACCACCCGGCAAGCCAGGAGGATCACAAACATCTGCAAGAAGAACGCTGTTGAAAGTTGAGCGCTAGTCATGCGCAGTTGGGCGGCGACATGGCCAGTTCAGTTGACCATCGACCACAGGGACGGGCCCGGAAACCTTACCGGAAGAACGCGTGTTAGCTGGTAAACAATATGCGAGGAAGCTCCGCCACAGGCTTGGCTTGTGCAAGCCAAAAAACGGTGAGCGCAGCCGCCCCAACAGCGCGTCCGAACTTATCCCCATCTGTGGTCGCCCTGAATCTGCGGGATTGATTCGGCTTTCAAATCGCACTTCGACGGCACGCTAACGGCTATGCGTGCGCGGATGGCGGCGGGTGCATCCCCTGCCCGAAAGTGGTTTGCCAGCAATTTGCGTTTTGGCCCACCAAAAGCTATTTTGACGGGCGCATTCGGCGACCGATTTGAGCCCCAACACAATGGGGGCTGCAGGTCTCCAAACCACTACAAATTGTGGTTTTTGCCCTTGCTCAGCCTCAAATAAGAGATTGTGTCGGGAGCGGATTTTTTCTATTATTTTTCGACGGAAAACGGGCGGTAAAATGCCGATCCGTATTTGTTTTATGCCTGAGGAAAACGTGCTCGAAGCCGAAGAAAACTCTAAACCAGCCCCAGATGCGCTGGAGAAATACGACGCATCTAAAATTGATAAATTGGAAGGGTTGGAAGCCGTGCGCAAACGGCCGGGCATGTATATCGGTGACCCGGACGAGCGTGGGTTGCATCATTGTGTGTTTGAGGTACTGGACAATTCCATCGATGAGCATCTGGCCGGCTACTGCAGCAAGATTGAGGTCACGATCCATGTGGACGGTTCGGTGTCGATTCGTGACAACGGCCGGGGCATTCCGGTCGACATGCATCCCAAGTGGAATATGCCGGCCGTTGAGCTGGTGTTGACGAATTTGCACGCCGGCGGGAAGTTTGGCCAGGGCGCGTATAAGTATTCAGGCGGTCTGCACGGCGTGGGCGCCAAGTGCGTTAATGCCTTGTCCGACTGGTTTAAAGTCGAGGTTTCACGCGATGGCAAGGTCTATGCCATGCAATTTGCGCGTGGGGTGACTACCGAGAAACTGCAGGTCATCGGCAAATCCAAGGGCACCGGCACGCTCATCACGTTCAAGCCCGATGCGACTATTTTCACCATCACGACGGAGTTTAAGTTCGAGATCCTGGCCAATCGTTTGCGCGAGCTGGCCTTCCTGAACCCGGGAATTGAGATTGTCCTGACCGACGACCGGAGCGAAAAATCCGAGCGCTTTTATTACAAGGAAGGCATAGAAGAGTTTGTGAAGCAGCTCGGGCGGAACAAGCAGGTGCTGCACCCGAAGCCCATCGTGATCAGCCGCCAAAAGGACGAGGTGTTCGTGGACTGCGTCATGCAGTACACCGACAGCTACAACGACCAAATTCTTTGTTTTGCCAACTCGATTCCCAATCCGGATGGCGGCACGCATTTGACCGGTTTCCGTTCGGCGCTGACGCGCGCGATCAATCAGTACGCCAAACAAAATAATCTGCTCAAAGAAAAGGATCCGGCCATTTCGGGCGACGACGTGCGCGAGGGCCTGGTCTGTGTGTTGAGCGTTAAATTGCCCAACCCGCGCTTCGAGTCACAAACCAAGGTCAAGCTGGTCAATACCGAAATTGACGGTGTGGTTTCTTCGGTGGTGTATGACGGTTTGATGACCCATTTCGATGCCCACCCACCGGTGGCCAAGAAAGTGATTGAGAAGGGATTGCTCGCCGCGCGCGCGCGTGAGGCGGCTCGCAAAGCTCGCGAAACCGTTCGAAAGGGAGCGCTGACCGGCGGCGGCCTGCCAGGCAAGCTGGCCGATTGTTCCGATCGAGACCCGGCCAACACCGAGCTGTATATCGTCGAGGGTGACTCCGCAGGTGGTTCCGCCAAGCAAGGACGCGACCGCAAATTCCAAGCCATCCTGCCGATTCGCGGCAAGTTGATCAACGTCGAGAAAGCCCGCCTGGATAAGGTGCTTCAAAACAACGAAATTCGAACGATGATTACTGCCGTCGGCACCGGCATCGGTGATGGCGACAGCGAAGGGGCGTTCAACCTGGAGAAGCTCCGCTACCACAAGATTATTATCATGACCGATGCCGACGTGGACGGCTCACACATCCGCACGTTGCTGCTGACGTTCTTTTATCGGCAAATGCCGGAACTGGTGAAACGCGGTTTTGTTTACATCGCCCAGCCTCCGCTTTACCAAATTGCCCGCAAGAAACGTGTCGAGTACGTCGACGATGATGCTCAATTGAACCGGATCCTAATCCAATTGGGCACCGAAGAAGTAGCGTTACGCAATGTGGCCGACGAGAAAGAACTCTCGGAAAAGCATCTGAGCGAGATTCTCGAATTGCTGGAGGCGCTCGACAAGTATGCCAATGGTCTGCGGCGCAAAGGCGGAGACTTCGCGGTCTACCTCGAGCATCGGGATCCTGCCTCGAATGAATGGCCGCAGCACCTGGTCAAGGTGCGCCAGGGCAACGAAGAGAGCGTGCATTACTTTCACGACAACGAAGATTTGGCGCGGTTCGCGGAAGAGAATCCCGACCTGGATCTCGGCCTTTCCGGCGATGAAGAAAGCGACACGGCGATTGTGGAACGCAGCAAGAATGGGTCGACTCGTCGTGGGCGGCACGAAGAACTGTATGAACGCCACGCGATTAAGGATCTGATCGAGAAATTAGCGCAAAAAGGGTTCAAAATGGAGCATTACTCAGCCCAGGATAAGCCGCTCTTCGAAATCATCGAAGGCGAAGGTGACAAACAGCAAGTGCGCCCGTTGTTTTCAATTCCGGAAATTTTGTCCGCCGTAAAAGAAGTTGGCCGCCGCGGGCTTTCAGTGAAGCGGTTCAAAGGGCTGGGTGAAATGAATCCCAAAGAACTGTTTGAAACCACCATGAACCCGTCCCGCCGCAAACTCCTGCGCGTCGATTTGACCGATGCCGTCGAAGCGGAGGAAATGTTTACCAAGCTCATGGGAGAGGAAGTCGAGCCGCGGCGCCAGTTCATCGAAGACAACGCTCTGAACGTCCGTAACCTGGACATCTAACCTGCAGCGGCAGCCACAGTGAGTCCGGGCGGCGCCACCTGGGCCACCTCCGGCACCAAGTCTGAGTTTTCTATATGCCCGACACCGAAGAACCAAATGAGCCGCAGTCAAGCGGCACTCCGTTATTTGCTCCGAACGAAAAGATCGCCAAGATCAACGTCGCCGACGAGATCAAGAACTCGTTTCTTGATTATTCGATGTCGGTGATCATCTCGCGCGCGTTACCCGATGTGCGCGACGGGCTCAAGCCTTCCCAGCGGCGGATTCTTTACGCGATGCATGAGCTGGGGCTTTACGCGCCGAAGAAGCACATGAAATGTGCGAAAATTTGCGGCGATACCTCCGGTAATTACCATCCGCACGGCGAAGCGGTGATCTATCCTACCCTCGTCCACATGGCGCAGCCCTGGGCGATGCGCGAACGCCTGGTTGACTCACAAGGAAACTTTGGCTCGGTCGAAGGAGATCCGCCCGCGGCCATGCGGTATACCGAAGCGCGCCTGTCGCCCCTGGGCGGCACGCTGATGCAGGACATGGACAAGGACACAGTCGACTTTGTCGCGAACTACGACGAGCGCCTGACCGAGCCCACGGTCTTTCCGGCGGCTTTCCCCAACCTTTTGGTCAATGGCGGCACCGGCATTGCCGTCGGCATGGCGACGAACATCCCACCTCATAACCTGGGTGAAATCATCGACGGCATCGGCGCTCAGATCGACAACCCTCAGATCTCCCTCAAAGAGTTAATGAAGTTCGTCAAAGGCCCGGATTTCCCCACCGGTTGCATGGTGTGCGGTCTGGAAGGCGTGCGGAACTATTTCAGTAGCGGGCGCGGGAGTCTGAAGGTGCGCGGGAAGGTCGGCCTGGAAGAACTCAAAGGCGGGCGCGAGCAGATCATCATCACGGAGATCCCCTATAACGTAAACCGGGCCGTGCTGGTCGAGCGGATCGCCGAACTGGTGAATGAAAAGATCATCACGGATATCACCGCGGTGCGGGATGAATCGGATGAAAACACGCGGGTGGTGATCGAGATCAAACGTGACGCCATCGCCAAGGTGGTCATCAACAATCTTTACAAGCACACGGCACTCGAATCGAGCTTTGCCGTCAATGCCCTGGCGATCGATCACGGCCGGCCCAAGACGCTCGGGCTCAAGGAACTGATCAATTGCTACATCGAACATCGGCGCGAAGTCATTATTCGCCGGACCAGGTTCGAGTTGCGCAAAGCCGAGGAACGCGCAGAGGCACTCGAAGGCTACCTGATTGCATTGTCCAACCTGGACGAATTCATCCGGATCATCCGCAGTTCGGCCACGCGCGAGGAAGCCCGGATCAAGCTGCTGGCGTTCGACTTTACCCGCGCCCAAATCGAGCACCTGGGCATTTTAATCCGCAATGAAGCCCGCTTGACGAACGGGCGCTACTCGTTCAGCGAGGCGCAGGCGAATGCGATTCTCGAGTTGCGTTTGTACCAATTGACCGGCCTGGAGATTGACAAGGTCCGAGCTGAGTACCGTGAACTGCTGGAAAAGATTAAAGATCTGCTGGATATCCTGGCCAAGGAATCGCGCGTGCTGGCGATCATAAAAGGCGAACTCCTCGCCATTAAAGAAAAGTATGCCACCCCCCGAATGACGGAACTGGTGCCGGACGAAGGAGAAATCGCCATCGAAGATTTGATCGCGAACGAGGGCGTTATTATTACCCTCACGCACACCGGCCTGATCAAACGGACCAACGTCAGCTCTTATCGGTCGCAGCGCCGCGGCGGCAAAGGAGTCATTGGCATGGCCACGCGTGAAGGCGCCACCGAGCAGGACCAGGATTTCATCGAGCATCTCTTTACGGCCAGCACGCATGATTACCTGATGTTCTTTACCAACCAGGGCCGGGCTTATGTCGAACGGGTGCACGAGATCCCGGACATGGGCCGCGCCTCAAAGGGCCGCAGCATCGCCAATATTCTGGAGCTTAAACAGGGGGAGACCATCACCGCTTTAATTCGGATCGTTTCCCGCACCGGGCCGAACAAGGAGGACACCACCTGGCAACAGGAAGGCTTTCTGTTCTTTGCAACCCGCCAGGGCACCGTCAAAAAGACCTCGATTGCGGAATTTGCCAATGTCCGCAAAGGCGGCCTCATCGCGATCAATATTGAACCTGGCGACACTCTGATGGATGTGAAGCTCACCTCCGGGCAGGACCAGGTCGTCCTGATCACCCGCGAGGGAATGAGCATCCGATTTTCGGAAGAAGATGTTCGCTCGATGGGCCGCCCTGCGGCCGGTGTGCGCGGTATCAGCCTCGAACCGAACGATGCCGTGGTCGCCCTGGCGGTCGTCGTGCGCGACGCGACCCTGCTGGTCGCAGGCGAAAACGGTATCGGCAAGCGCACCCCTTTCGACATGGTGAACGAAGACGGGACCGTCGAACCCGTCTATCGTCTTCAGAGCCGGGGTGGCAAGGGGATCATCACCATGCAGACAAACGAGCGGACCGGTGGCATAGTCGGGGCTCTGAGCGTTCGCGAAGCCGATGAAATTATGCTGATTACCACCGGCGGCCAAATGGTCCGAATCTTTGTTAAAGGCATCCGGGAGGCGGGACGCAACACTCAGGGAGTGAAATTGATCGATTTACAGCCGGGTGACAAACTGCAGGCCATTGCTCCGGTCATCAGCGAACAACAAGAAGACGCGGCCGTCGAGCAGGAAGGCAAGTAACCGTCAGGGCCTAAGAGCCAGTTTTAGAATCCGGTTTGGAGTCCCGCCTTTAGGCGGTTTTGGCGGCGGGCCGCCTAAAGGCGGGACTCCAAACTAAAGGCGGGACTCCAAACTAAGGTGCCGACGCCCAAGCCCAGGTTTTAAGACACACTCTAAAGCATAGAAGGCGGAACAGTCGCTCGGTGTAGGATCTTATCCAGCACGCTGGTCACCTGAGTGGCCCGCAGGTTGCACGCTTCGATTGTCTCCGGAACGCTGTAGCACAGACTTGGCGGAACGCTGGTCAAGTAATCGAGTCCGCTTTGATGAGCCAGTTTACGCAGATACTGCTGAGTCGCTGCCGCTTCAGCCCGCAACGGCCCGTCGGTTTCCGCCGATAAACCGACCAGAATGCCCTCCCGATCACTGCGCTGACTCAGCGCCAGCTCGAGCCATCTCCTCACAAAAGGCTCAATCGTCCCGCCGGACGAGGACGCGATGATAATAATATTCGCATCCTGGACTTTCTGGCGCGCTTGTTGTGCCGGCTCGTTGTCCCCGAGCGTCTGCCAATCATGCCAGTCCAAATCGAAGCTGGTCTCCGGCCAGAATCTTTGGACCAATCCATCGCAAAACTTGACTGCTGCTTCGCGTGCCGCAGCATCCTGATATACGGCCAGTACTGCCCACTTCGTTTTCATTTGCGATCTCCTTACCTAACATCCGCCCGATAGAATGGAATGCAAGCGGAAACTAGGGTTCCGCCCCACCATGGTAGGAAGAGCCGGCGAGAGGAGGCCTTTCAATGCGCAGTTCATTGGAAAGCCCCAGATTTCGGGTTTCCCATCTGCGGTCGCCCCGAATCTGCGGGAGGTTCAAGGAAAGCCTTCTTTTGCGCATGCAGATGTATTGCGACCATGAACCCAAACTGCGCTGCGAAAGCTCCACCCTCTCCTGGGGGAGAAGGACTGGCTTTTGCCGTTTGGTTCATGGAAAGAGAGAGCCTCAATCCATCTGCGGTCGCCCTGAATCTGCGGCGAGATTCTCCCCATCTGCGCTCGGCTCACGGCGAAAGCCGCTCGATCAGCCAGGTCCGGTCCGGTTTACGGCTGTACCGGAAGCGGTCGTGCAGACGATTGGGGCGACCCTGCCAAAACTCGAGGCGCATCGGGTCCAGCACGTACCCACCCCAATACGGCGGGCACGGAATATCCTCGCCCGGATAGCGGTCCTCGAATTGCTTCCACCTTGCCTCCAATGCCACGCGATCCTTCATCACTTCGCTCTGATCGGAAGCCCAGGCAGCAATCCGGCTGCCCCGCGGCCGCGTGCGGAAGTATGCTTCGGACTCTGCCTGTGGCACCTTGTTCACCCGGCCGGCGACACACACCTGGCGCTCCTGTTCGGGCCAGTAAAAGACCAGCGCCGCCTCGGGGTTTTCTTTCAATTCATGCCCTTTGCGGCTGTTATAGTTGGTAAAGAAAATAAATCCACGCTGGTCCAGGCCTTTGAGCAGGACAATGCGTGCGGAGGGCCGGCCCTGGCGATCGGCGGTTGCCAAGGTCATGGCGTTCAGATCCAGCTGTTCCACGCCGCGAATCATGAAAATCGTTTTGTATAGCCGAATGAGGAAGCTGCGGATCCGTCCGCTCGCCCGGGCACCGGTTGCCTGATCGAACCAGCGGCGGAATTGGACGATCGCGTCCCCGTCGAGATCGCGTCGCCGCAAACCGGCCAGGTTATATTCTCTTCTGATATCCGCGATGGACATGCCCTGGACTTTATAGTGGCGAGTGGCGAGTGGCGAGTGGCGAGTGAGGCGAGTGACCGGAGAATTGACAGGGTAATGAGGTGTGCCAATGATCTTCGTCATGAGCGAAATCATTTACCCCCGAAGTCCCCG
>DASRFK010000139.1:0-7376 GCA_035651635.1 Verrucomicrobiia bacterium
TCCGCCCAAGGAACTTCACGATCTGACGACCTTCATCCGCTCCTTGCCTCCGCCGCGAATTGCTAAGGGCGCTGACGGCAAACTCACTCCTTCAGAGGAGCGAGGCCGCGCGATTTTTTTCGCAACGGCCATGCCTGATGGCAAGGCGATCCCGGTGAGGAATCGTTGCGTCACTTGCCACGCGCCGCCGCTGTATACGGTTCGGCTTCCGTTTAATGTAGGCACAAAGGGCCAGTACGACACCATTGAAGCCTTCGATACGCCTCATTTACTGGGAGTGGCCGATACCGCGCCCTATTTGCACGACGGCCGGGCCCAAACACTGGAAGAAATTTGGACGCTGTACAGCACCAACGACAGTCACGGCGTCACGAGCTACATGAACAAAATCCAACTGAACGATTTGGTCAATTTCCTGAAAACACTCTGAAGGTCAAAACATGAAGAAGTCAATCTACACAACGTTATATGCCATAGTGTTACTGGCTGCTTTCTCCAATGCGTACGCCGCCGTTCCGACCAAAGAGTTACCCTTTCCGTTGCTCGAACGATTCGAAAGCTTCGGGATGAAGGACGGGTTTCCCACCCACAAGGTCCATTGTGTGCTGCCGGCCAGCGATGGGAAGTTGTGGGTTGGCACCTGGAAAGGCCTGATGGTGCGTGAAAATGGCACGTTCCGCAAAATCGGGGTTGAAGATGGGTTGAGCCACTCGATGATCGTCTGCATGGTTGAGGATCCGCGCAGTGGGGATATTTGGATTGGGACCATGCGCGGGCTGAACCGGTATAGCGCCGGTCGGATCACCACTTTCACCCAAACCAGTTGCGGTTTGCCCAATAACGTCATCTACGGCGTCGAGATTCTGGGGGATACCCTTTGGGTTGCGACCGCCGCCGGGCTTGGGGCCTTGAACCTCAAGACGGGAGCCTGGAGCATTTACGACCACAACAATACGGTGATGCACGAGCCCTGGGTGTATTCGATCGCCGCCGCAAAAGATCGGGTCTTCGTCGGCGTCTGGGGTGGCGGCATTCTCGAGTACGAGCTCTCCAAGGCCATCTTCAAGGAACACCGCGACCCGGATCGCGACTTTCATTTCGACCTCGTCCCGAATGACGGCCCAATTAACGACGTGACTGCGTGGGTCGCCTGGTCCGATGGCATCCTCTGGCAGGGAACCTATTTCGGCATGTCCAGGTATGACGGGTTGCATTGGCGCACCTGGCAGGAAAAAAAGTCCCCGCTCCTCTCCAACTTCGTCAATTTTATCTACGCTCGCGGGCGCATCGCCTGGGTCGGGACGGATCGAGGTGTTTCGGTAACCGACGGTGATACCTGGGTGAATTACCGCTCCGATGAAAAAGAAAAAGGTCTGGTGGAGATCTACCAAGCCGGTCAGCCGGTACAGAGCCGCACGATGGCGACGCGCCTGCCGAATGATTTCGTCCTCGGGATCTGGGTCGATGACCATGAAGCCTGGTTCGCCACCTCAGATGGCCTCGGCCACGGCTTTTTTCCCGCGCCCTCAAAACCGCTCACCGCCTCAGCCAAGAACTAACCAGAAAGCACCCCCATGAAAACATCTCCTAGCCAAAGCATGAACTTGGAACCCGCGCCCGCTCAATACACGGACGGCGAGAAAATTGAACGGCGGGCACTCGGACTGCCCGCCTGCGAACCGGCGCCCTCGGGACTGATTAAGCGAATGCCCAAGGGACGTATGCCCGTGACCAAAACGGCCGTCACGGCGCCAAAAGTACTCAACGAAGCGCGCGAGTACGGCAGCGCGTTCACGCGCGGGTTGCGGGTGGAGCTGCCGGGCGGCATTACCCATCTGCTGATCAGCGGCACCGCTAGCGTGGGGCCACAGGGCGAAACTTTATACCCGGGTGATTTTCGCGGACAACTTTGGCGCACATACCACAACCTTTCCGCTCTGCTGGAGAGCGAGGGTGCTTGCTGGGAAGACGTGGTCCGAACCACTTGTTATCTCCGGGATATCGAGCGCGACTACGCCGAGTTCAACGCGATTCGGAACGAGTTCTACCGCGCACTGGGACTGGACCCGTATCCGGCCAGCACGGGTATCCAGGCGCGAATCTGCCGCAGTGACCTGCTGGTGGAAATCGAGGCCATGGCCATAATGGTTAGGCAATAGGGAGGCATATGAATAAGGAACCCATTGGAGAGAGCTTCCATTTGCGTTCACTCATCCATTTGGCCCGTGGACGCGGTCAGGCGCAAACCTGCGCGCCAGCATTTTGGAGTGCGGCGCTTTGCGCCGCTCTTGGAACCAAACGAGGGGTGACCCTCCAAAGATCTCAATCGTTTAATCCTGCTTCGCCGCCAAAAGCGCCGCAAAGCGGCGCACTCCAAAACCTTCGGATTCCGTCCAGTTCATGGGGAGCTGCAAAGCGGCGCACTTCAAAACCTTCGGACTCCGCGCGGTTCATGGAGAGCTGGATAGTGGTCCTGGCTTGCGCCGCAATTCTATCGTCTGCCCAGCAAGGCTGGTGCGGTTACGAAGACAAACCAGACAAAAACCCCAACGCAACGACTGAACCGGTCCTCAAGCCGGGCACACCCTCGGTGCTTCAAACTCAACCCGGCGAATATCCTTACTACGGAAACGCCCCGGCCGACATGCTGCCGTACCGCAATATCGAGCCGTACTACCGCTACTGGCTCACGCGCCTGCCTTTCCGGGGCCCGGGACGTGATTACGCCGTTCCGACCAATTTAACCTCACTCAAAGTTGGATTGCTCAGCCCCCCTCCATATGGACCGGAAGCCCGCCGCGGTGAAATGAGCCGCAAAGGCGTGATGCTGGCGTTCGACGAGGCTAATGCCGCTCGCGCTGGCCAACTCCCGTTCGAAGTGATTGAAAAGGCGGATTCGCCGCAGTGGGGCAGCGCGGCGAATATTGCGGTCGAATTTGCCGACAAAGACGTGCTTGGATTCATCGGCACTATTGATGGAGATGCCACCCATGTCGCCTTGCGCGTCGCGTTGAAGATTGAAACTTTTATGGTGAATTGCTCCGACCCGGATCCAACGCTGACCGAAACGCAAATTCCCTGGCTGATGCGAATCTTTCCTGACAATCGCCAGCAAGGCTATCGCCTGGCTTCGCTGGTCGTGAAGGAGAACGGGTTGAAGAAGATCGTTGTTTTAAGGACCAACAGCCGACCAGGCCGCATGGGTGTGAGGCCTTTTGTCGACGCAGTGCGCCGGCTCGGCTTTCCTGTGCTGCAGGAAATCAACTTCAAAGATGGGGACCGGAACTTCGATACTCAGGTGGCGGTGATTAAGCAGGCCGAGCCCGAGGCCGTGATTTTTTGGGGGAACCCGGCCGAAACCGCCCTGGCGGCGGTGCAGCTACGCGCCGCGGGAGTCAAAGCTGCCTTTTTCGGTTTCGATCGTCTGGTCGATCCCGAGTTCATCAAGCTGGCCGGTCCCGCAGCGGAGGGAGCGACCGCCACGTATTTCTTTGATCCCGAAAAGAAGGATGCTGCCTGGACCAGCTTTCAAAAGCGCTTTCAAACGCACTATGGCCTGGACCCCGATATTTATGCCGGGTACGGCTATGATGCCGGGCGCCTCATGATTGACGCGATCAACAAGGCCGGGCCCAACAAGTACCGGGTTCATGACCAACTCGCCGGACTCGACGAGTACAACGGAGTTACCGGCCACATGCGATTTGACGGACGTTGGGACAACATCGCCCCAGTGGTAGCAGCACAGTGCAAACAGGGGCGTTGGCAATTCGATCCAGTTCCGGCCCAAGCGGCCAGTCTGAAATAGTTTGGGAAAATCTGCCGGCCAAAATGTTGCGATCAGCCTTTTACGTAGCGCAGGCTTTCCAGCCTGCTGTATCGCAGAATTTCTATTCTGCGGAGGCGCCCCCTTGGTTGGACTTGTGGGTTTCCTCACGGCGATACCAATTCCACGCCTGCCGACTGGAAAGTCGGCGATACAGCAGACTCGAAAGTTTGCGCTGCGCAAAGGTGTGTCGCGGTCGCCAAGTGTTTGCCGCGGTCGCCCTGCTTTTGGTGTTGGCCGGATTTCCGCTCAAGGTGACAGCCTCGGGAAGCGATGCCTTGAAGATTGGTGTGTTGCTGCCGCCGGAAGAACCGCAGTTGCAGAGCGTTCGCGAAGGCATTTTGCTCGCCGAGGAGCACGCCAACCAAAGCAGTAATGGCCCTGTGCGCGTGAGCATCCGAGGGCGTGTGGGACAGTGGGGAGCAGATGCCGTGGAGGCGGCGCGATTAGTCGCTGAGGATGGAGCAGCCGGGCTGATCGCGCCACCGGATGGCGCGGCCTCCCACCTGGTTTTGCAAGTCTCCGGACGAACAGCCGTGCCGGTCATGACCTTGTGTGCTGATAGTTCGGTGGGGTATACGGGGGTGCCCTGGTTGTTGCGGATGGTACCGCGAACGCAGGACGAGGCCACTGCTCTGTTCAAAGGGGTATTCCCCACGAACGAAAGCAGAGGCCGGCGGTGGGTAGCGCTCGTTCCGGACCAGCGGGCAGGAAGAGAAATCGGAGGTGATCTGAGAAAAGCGGCCTTGGCGTGCGACTGCATTTTGGATCCTGTTTTGGAGCTTGGGTCGCAAACCAATGCCGACGCGATCATCGCTCGCGCATTAGCGAGTCGCCCGGAAGGAATCTTCCTATGGCTTGCTCCTCAATCTGCCGCAGATGCTGCCAGAAAGCTTCGAGGCAGCGGGTACGTCGGGCCGCTCACGGGGCCGGGCCGATTACAAACGGCCGGATTCTTCACCCGCGCCGGCAGCGCCGCCGAGGGCTTCACAATTCCAGCGCTGGCCCGCGGGCGTGAAGAGATGGTTCGGCTCAAGTCCTTTGAGGCCGCCTACCACGAGCATTGGGGCCGTGACCCAGACGTCATTGCAGCCATCAGCTACGATGCAGCCATGGTTCTCATTCACCTCGCGAGACAGGATGCATTCCAAAACCCGCCTCACCGCCTGCCGTCGGGTTTCTGCTGGCCTGGAGTGAGTGGCGATGTGAGCTTTGACTCGGAAGGAAATCGCAAAGCGAGATTCGAATTGTTGCGAGTGTCTGGCGGCCGCTTCATGGTGGCAGATCGTTCCAACTGAGTTCGGCCTGCCGCATAAATGCGGTGTTCCAGTGACAGCGCCGGCGCGCGGACTTCCCAGTCCGCAGAGATCTCCGAACTGAAACTGGCGCTGAAGGAGTTCTCATCGTCAGCAGAGGTGGTTTGCTGCGGGCAACGGCGCCCGCGCCGACTGCCGCATCAATGCAGCGTTCCATTTTTGCTGGAGGTCACCACTTACACATCGAAGCTGTCAGTCAGACAAAACCGACTCAGACGCGCCCCCATCTTGTCGGTTGCATCCACCCCGTTCAATCCAATAGCGTGGAGGAACATCTACAACTCAACGAGCTAAGGCATATTAAGACTTCCTGTAGAACCAGGTCACTGAAAGGCCGCCCCACGCGGTGGCACCGGTCGGGCAGAATCCTTGAAAAGCTCGCGGCGCTGGTTTTGGGCGGCCACCTGCTCGCCGGGACCAGCCACGCTGAAATGCTTTCGATTCAAAACTCGGCCCTGAACGTCACCTACGATACGTCCCGGGGCAGATTCACCCTGGCCGAACGAGCACTTGGAAAAGCGGCGCTTTTTGATGGACGGCTGGTCGGGGCTGCTTCCGTAGATGGCAGGCAAACCAGGGACTTTGCCTTCGGCACGGATGTGGGCAAACCGACTGCTCCGCACGCGCAGGTGCGGACGGCGGCCGACGGTGTGTTCGGCCAAGGCCGCCAGATCCGCGTCACATATTCTGACGGCTCGGTGTCTGAGTTGGAACTTTATCCGAAGCTTCCCTTCCTGCTCATCAAAACTGAAGTGCGCGGGCCGATCGGCAAAGAAACGGATTTGAATCAGATGGTTCCGGTTGAATTTGGGCTCGACCTTGGCCGGCCCGCAAATGAACTGCGCACGCTTGGCACCGCGGGCTTGACCGCTCCGGATAAAAACCCCGGCAGTTATCTGTTTCTGACCTTGGCACAGCCAGAAACACGGCGCGGCGTGGTTGCCGGCTGGCTCACACAAGATCGCGCGAGCGGTGTGCTCTTCTCGTCCATGGAGGCGGATCAGGTCCATTTTAGAGCGCGGATTGACTATGGCCATTTGCTGGTGCCCAGCGGCAGATCAGTTCAACTCGAAACGCTGGCGGTCGGGGTTTTCGACGATGCCCGGATCGGCCAAGAACTGTATGCCGAGGCGGTTGCGCGGCAGTACCACATCCGGCTCCATCCACAAATCAATGGCTATTGCACCTGGTATTCCAAGCCTCACGGCGGCGCGGCCGATGAACAATCGATTGTCCAACTTGCGGAGACCGCCGTGCGGGAGCTAAAACCGTTCGGCTTTTCCTTCATTCAAATCGACGACAAATGGCAGGATGGCACGGAACGGAACGGACCGGCGCGCAGGTTCTACCGGGTTAAACCGGACGGTCCTTATCCGCACGGGATCAAGCCCGTGGCCGACAAGCTCAAAAGCCTGGGCCTGATCACCGGGCTGTGGTTTCTTCCGTTCGCGAGCGATTGGCAGGACCCGGAGTTCAAGGATAAGCAGGATTGGTTTGTAAAACGCCGGGACGGATCGATGTTCGAAACCGCCTGGGGAAACACTTGTCTGGATCTAACGCATCCGGCCGTCACGAACTACCTCGCCGAACTTGTGAAGACCATTCATTCGTGGGGCGTGAATTATTTCAAAATGGACGGGCTGTGGACCGGAACGGCGACCGAACAAATCTACGTCAACGATGGCTTTCACGAAGATCATATGGGCGAAAACGCGCCCTTTTTCGACCCAAAGAAAACCAATGTTGAGGCACTCCGCGGCGGACTTAAACTGTTGCGCCAGGCGGCCGGGCCCGAGGTGTTCTTTTCCGGGTGTAACCTAAGCCAAAATATGCGGTCGCTGGCGGGATCGATTGGGCTGGTGGATTCGATGCGCATCGGGCCGGATAACGGCCAGGGCTGGCGCGATTACCACCAGGAGATTTCTGAAAACGCCAGCGGGTCGATTATCACCGGCCCGGTACGTGGCACGCGGCTCTATTTCATGCACGGCCGATTCTGGTGGAACGATCCGGATCCCTGTTACGTTCGCGCAAGTATTCCATTGAACCAGGCTCAACTCATTACCTCCTGGGTCGCCATCAGCGGCCAATTCAACTTGAACAGTGATTGGCTTCCTGGCTTGCCGCCCGAGCGGCTCGACCTGCTCAAGCGCACAATGCCGCGGCACGGCGCGGTCGCCCGCCCGGTCGATTATTTCGACACGAGCATGCCGGGCATCTGGCTGGTGACCGAC